>CAZWAY010000123.1:0-2041 GCA_964631945.1 uncultured Planctomycetaceae bacterium | reverse complement strand
TGTGGGTGTCACGAAAGTCGTTCCGCTTTGGAGCATGTCGCGGGCCCTCGACCTCGGGTACGTGTGACCAGACCGAATTGTTCGAGCGTGCAGAGGACCGCTTCGCGTTCGGCACGCCGACGAGCGCGAGCGTCTTCGATGCCGTGCAGGGCCGCCTCGATGGCCGCGCACGCTGTCGCGTGGAAGCGAGCACGATGGACCCGATCCTCGGCGCGGGGGCGGATCCTGTCAAGCTGGTCCGCCGTGAGACCGCCGCGCGAGGGCCGCGTGCGCGCGTTCAGGAGCGCCACGGCGCGCGGCGCGCAGCGCTCGAAGTGCTCGCGCGTCGAGCGGACCCCGGCCTCCGCGAGCGATCCAGGGCCCTCCGAGGGATCGGCACCCCGCTCCAGGAGCTCGCCACGGGCCCTCAGCTCCTGCTTCAGCTCGCCGTTGAAGGCCTCGGCCCAGGCGTTGTGCTCGGGCGTGTGCGGCAGGTTCCACAGCACGGTCACGTGCCGCGCCGCGAGCCACTCCATCACGAGGCGGTTCCTGTTCTCCGGGCCGTTGTCGAGCACGGCGACGTGCGGCAGCGTGCCGCGCTCACGCTCGGCCTCCTCGAAGAGCGCCAGCGTGTCCAGCGCGCACGGCGGGCCGCCGATCGAGAGCGCCAGCGAGCGCGTCGTGGCGACGTCCTTGAGGCCCAGCGCCATGACCTTCCGGCCCCGGTCCCGGCCGAGCTGCGTCCCGTCGCCCGACCACACCGCGTCGCGCGCCTCGACGCGCACGTGTACGCGCTCGGCCGCGAGCTTGCGCTCGAGCGTGCGGCCCCAGCGCGCCTTCAGCTCCGAGAGGAGCGCGCGCACGACCGCGTCGGGGATCCGGTAGCCCTGCGCGCACAGCCGCGCTTGCACCATCGGCCGCCCCGCCGAGCGCCCGAGACTCTTCCACGCGCGTGCCACCGGCACCACGGCCGCCGACCACACCGAGCGATCCCGGCGTGGCCGGCCCACGACCGGCGGGGCGCCCGCCCGCGCACGCCACAGGCGCAGCGTGCGCGGGCTCACCTCCAAGAGCGCCGCCCAGCGCCCGAGCTCACCGCGCCGGGGGCGTTCCCTCGCCTTCAGGGCGAGACCCACTGCCTGCCTCATCTCCGCGCTGCACCGCCTTCTTCCTGCCACGAGGGATCTCCTTGGGGTTTGGCTTCGGCTTCCCCGACGCCGTCGGCTTCGCCTTCTCCTTCCGTGCCCGCTCCTCGAGCTCCCCGCGCACCGAGGGCAGGCTCTTGATCACCTCGAGCAGCCTCCGCAGCGAATCGTTCTCCTCCTCCAGCTCCCGGATCCGCTCCTTCAGGGCCCGTGCATCGTCCGCCTCGCTCGACTCCATCGGACTCCCTCCCCGCTCCCGCGGCTGCTTCAAGAGGCCCGCGAGCATACCGGACAGCGCCGCCTGGCTGAGCTGCCACACCCGCAGCGGCGGCAAGGACAGCTCCTGGGCCACCTGAGCGCGGGTCTTCCTCCCCAGCCACAGGGCCAGGATCGAGACGCACGTCGTGTGCGCGCGCGTCCGCTCCTCTGGCCCCGCCGCCTCCCACAGCGCCCGCACCGGCCGCGGGCCGTTGCGCGGAGGCTGGAAGACCAGCCGCTTCTTGCCCCGCCGCGTGCGCGGCGCCGCCGTCAGCCTGTTCGACTCGATCGTCATCGCTTCGCTCATGGGGTCCTTCTTTCTGTGGTAGCCCCAGCTCGTCCAGGGCCAGTTCCTTCGTGACTCCGCCGCTCGTCACCACGACGAGACGGCCGCGCTCACCGTGCAGCGACACGAGCTCGTCGCCCACCTGCCCGAAGACGTACACGCCCTGCCGCGGCGCGCTCGCGAGGGCCGCCTCGAGCTCGCTCTTCTCGAGACGCGCCTCGAGCGACTTCCTCGCCGCGACCTCGGCGCCGAAGAAGCGGTCCGCCGGCACGAGCCCATCGATCCCCTGGTGCGGCCGGAAGTGGTTGTAGTGCGCGAAGTGTCCGCGGCAAGCAGAAAAGGGACCTTCGCGGCACGCCGAAAGGGGACCCCC
>CAZWAY010000122.1:0-2238 GCA_964631945.1 uncultured Planctomycetaceae bacterium | reverse complement strand
CCCGAGCAACGGCACGCCGCCCAGCGCCGCCAGCAGCAAGCCGTCCTGGGCGCGCGAGCGCGCCGAGGCCGTGGCCGGCTGCGGTGGGCGCGCGTCGATGTCGCACAGCTCGCGCTCGAAGCGCGGCCCCTCGTCGTCGAGGCGCGCCCCCTTCTCGAGCGGGCGCACGCGCACCGGGATCGCCTCGCTCACCAGGGTCGTGTAGCGCCCGCTGGCGGGCTCGAAGACCGACAGCGGAACGCCCGGAACCTCGCGTACGTCGGCCGAGAGCGGCGCGAGGTCGTAGATCACCTTGCGGCGCTCGAAGCTCTTCTCCTCGGTGCTGCCGTACACGCGGAAGCCACGGAAGGCGTCCAGGGCCGCCAGATCCGGGGGCCGGAAGAACTCCAGGTTGCCCTGACCGCTCCATTCCACCGCCAGCTTGATCGAGTCGCCGACCTGCACGTCGCGCGTGTCGGCGCTGGCGCGCACGGCCAGCGACCCGACCGCGCCCGAGAAGTCCAGCGGCTGACCCGCGCTCGGCAGGGCCACGACCTCGAGCGCGAAGGGCTCGGCCTGCACGAAGTGGCTCTCGCGACGCGTGTCGAACAGCGACACCTGCCGGCGCCGGCCGAACTCGAAGAAGCTGGTCGGGAACTCGAGCGTGCCCGAGCGCGTGGGCAGGTAGGTCTTGGTGAGCCTCAGCGTCACGAAGCTGCGGCCCTTGCGCGGGCGCGGCTGGAGCTGCTCGGCCGAGAGCTGCAGGCGCCCGTTGACCACGATGCCGTCCACGCGACTCTGCTGGGGCGGCGTGCTCTCGCCGACCTCCAGCGCGCCGGGCAGCGAGTCCCACCACGGCAGGTTGAGCTCCGCGAAGGAGATCTGCTCGTTCTCCTCCCAGCCGAACAGGAGCTCGACCGTGAAAGGCTGGCCCTCGACCACGCGCGGCGCCGAGGCGTGCACCTCCAGGTAGCCGAAGTCGGCGCCCTGGATGTCCTTCACGACCGTGACGCGCAGCGGCTTGGTCTCGAAGCGGCGCCCGCCGGCTTCCACCGTGATGGGCGGGATCTCGTAGTCGCCCTCGGCCTCCGGCCGGAACGGGATCGGGATGGTGAGCGTGCTCTCGGAGTACACGCGCCCGTTCACGAAGCCGGAGGACTGCCGCAGGCTGGCCTGGCCGGGCCGGCCGAACTTGAGCCCGGCCACCTCGGGCGTCGCCAGCACGCGCGCGTCGTCCGCGTTCTCGACCGTCACGTTCACCGAGCCCGCGTCGCCCAGGCGCAGCACGCCGGCCGAGAGCCGCGCGCTGACCTTCACCTCGCCCTGCGGCGCCGCCGCCAGCGCGAGGGCCAGCCCCAGGCCGGCGAGCGCGCCCAGGAAAACCCGCCGGATGAATGCAATCGTGGCCATGCTCGTCGTCACCAATCGCGTTTCGTGGCCGCGCGCTTGCGCGCGCGCAGCGCGGCTTCGAGGGCCTTCTGCTGCTTCTCGAGCTGCGAGAGCTTGTCGAGCAGCTGCATGACCTCCTCGCGCGTCAGCACGCGCTCGGAGGGTTGCGCGTCGGAGGCCGGCGGCGGCGCTTCCTTGGACTCGCCTTCCTCGGGCGGTGGTTCCGGCGCGGGCTTCGGCTCCGGCTCGTCCTGCGGCGGCTCGTCGCCGGGGTCCTGCGGATCGGGCGCCGGCTCCTGCTTCTGCTCGGACTTCTCCTGGTCCTTCGGATCGCCGTCCTTCGGGTCGCTCTTCTCGGGGTCCTTCTGGTCCTCGGGCTTCTGGTCGCCCTTGTCGTTCTTGTCGCTCTGGTCGCCTTTGTCGTTCTTGTCGTTCTTGTCGTTCTTCTGGTCCTGCTGCTGCTGCTTCTCTTCCTCGCGCTTCTTCTCGATCTCGTCGAGCTCGCGCAGGCGCCGCTGGACGAGCTCGAGGTCGGCGCGCGTGTCCTCGTCGTTCCACTCGAGCCGCAGGCGTTCGCTCAGCCAGGTGCGCGCACTCCGGTACAGGGTGCGGGCCTCCGGCAGCGGGTCCGGCGGCGCGGGCGGTTCCGGTGCCGCGCCGGGGAGCGGCGCTCCCGGCCCGCCCGGGATCGCCATGGCCCCGCCCGCCGGCTGGCCCGAGACCTCGGGGATGCGCGCGCGCACCTCCTCGGCGTGGAACAGCTCGAGCGCGCCGAGGTCGTAGGTCGCGTCGAGCCGCAGCTGGCCCGGGCCGGCCAGGGCGCGCGCAGCCGAGAAGGACTCGCTCGCGGCCGCGCGCGCGGCCTGGCGC
>CAZWAY010000121.1:0-3147 GCA_964631945.1 uncultured Planctomycetaceae bacterium | reverse complement strand
CTGGCCGCGCACGCCCGCGCGCTGCGCGCCGAGCGCGAGCCGGCGCGCGTGACGCTGGTCGCGGTGCGGACGTTCCCGCTGCTCGCGGGCCTGACGCCGCTCGAGGTCGGCCTGGCGGTGGCCTGGCTGTTCGTCCTGGCGCTGCCGCTCCTGGCGGCGCGCTTCGGCCTGGCGCGCCTCTTCGGGCTGGGCGCGGCGGCCGGCCTGCTGGCGGGCGTGGCCTGGAGCGCGCTGGCGGGCGGCGGGCGCGCCTTCCCGAGCGCGGCCTTCAAGGCCCAGATCGATGCGGGCGAGCTGGAGCTCGTGCACGTCGTGTTCGCGCCGATCCCGTACGGCTTCGCCGAGCAGCACCCCGAGGAGAGCCTGCGCCCGCCGACCTGGCTGGCCGCCAGCGAGCTCGACCCGGCCGGGGCCTACGTGCGCGGCGCGCGCGTGCCGC
This sequence comes from uncultured Planctomycetaceae bacterium, assembly GCA_964631945.1. Taxonomy (GTDB): domain Bacteria; phylum Planctomycetota; class UBA1135; order UBA1135; genus JABFRZ01. The sequence goes on along the minus strand of CAZWAY010000121.1, from coordinate 2,708 downwards.
GGCCCGACCCGATCACGGGCTTCGTGCCCGGCTCGCGCCCGGTCGAGGTGCGCGCCGGCGAGCCGGCCCTCAATTCTCCCTGGCGCCACGTGCTCGGCACCGACACCACCGGGCGCGACGTGCTGGCGCGCGCGATCCACGGGGCGCGCGTGAGCCTGGCGGTGGGCTGCCTCGCGACCGCGCTCTTGATGGCCATCGGCGTGGCCGTGGGCGCGCTGGCGGGCTACTTCGGCGGCTGGCTGGACCTCCTGCTCTCGCGCCTGATCGAGGTGGTGGTCTCGTTCCCGCTGCTGTTCCTGGTGCTGGTGGCGGTGGCCTTCGTCGGGCCCTCGCTGTGGAACGTGATCCTGGTGCTGGGCTGCGTGGGCTGGACCGGCGTGGCGCGCCTGGCGCGCAGCGAGTTCCAGCGCCAGCGCGGGCTCGACTACGTGGCCGCGGCGCGCGCGCTCGGCTTCTCCTGGCCGCGCATCGTGCTCAGGCACGTGTTGCCCAACGCCTTCGCGCCGCTCTTGGTGGCGGCCACCTTCGCGGTGGCGGGCGCGATCCTGGTCGAGGCCGCGCTCAGCTTCCTGGGCTACGGCGTGCGCGTGCCGATCCCGAGCTGGGGCGCGCTCTCGAGCGAGTCGCGCGAGCTCTCGAACTGGTGGCTGCAGCTCTTCCCGGGCCTGTTCCTGTTCGCGACCGTGCTGTGCGTGCAGCTGGTGGGCGACGCCCTGCGCGACGCGCTCGACCCGCGCCACGGAGTGCCCGGCACGCGCGCCGGAGGGGCGGGATGACGGCCCTGCTCGAGGTCCGTGGCCTGGCGCTCGCGCTCGAGACGCCGCGCGGTCGCGTGCCCGTGGTCGCGGGGCTCGACCTGACGCTGCGCGCGGGCGAGACCCTGGCGCTGGTGGGCGAGTCGGGTTGTGGCAAGACGCTCACGGCCCTGGCCGTGCTCGGCCTCTTGCCCCCGCTCGTGCGCGTCACGGCGGGCGAGGTGCTGTTCCGCGGGCGCGACCTCTTGCGCCTGGAGGCGCGCGCGCGGCGGGCGCTGTGCGGGCGCGAGCTGGCGATGTCGTTCCAGGAGCCGGGCACGGCCCTCAATCCGGTGCTCACGGTCGGCGCGCAGGTGGCCGAGGGGCTGGTGCAGCACGGCGGGCTCTCGCGCGGCGCGGCCTGGAAGCGGGCCTGCGAGCTGCTGGCCGAGCTCGGGCTGGGCGCTGCGTCCGAGCGTGCGCAGCGCTACCCGCACGAGCTCTCGGGCGGCCAGCGCCAGCGCGTGATGCTGGCCATGGCGCTCGCCGCGGGGCCCTCGCTGCTGATCGCCGACGAGCCCACCAGCGCGCTCGACGCCCCGCTGCAGGCCGAGATCCTGGCGCTGCTCTCGGCGCTGCGCGCCCGGCGCGAGATGGCCTTGCTGCTGATCACGCACGACCTGGCGGTGGTGGCCGAGCTGGCCGCGCGCGTGGCCGTGATGTACGCCGGGCGCATCGTGGAGCAGGGCGGGGTGCTGGAGCTGTTCGAGCACGCGCAGCATCCCTACACGCAGGGCCTGCTACGCTCGCGGCCGGGCGCGCTGCGCCGCGGCCAGCCCTTCGCGGCCATCCCGGGCAACGTGCCCGCGCTCGGCGCGTGGCCGGCGGGCTGCCGCTTCCATCCGCGCTGCGCGCGCGCCGACGAGCTCTGCACGCACGAGGATCCGCGCCTGCTGGCGGTGCTGCGGCCCGGCGACGGGGCCGAGCCGGGGCGGGAGCCGCTGCGTCTGCGGACGCCGGATCCGGGCGTGGACGTCGTGCAGCAGCGCGTGGCCTGTCACCACGCCGGAGAGGAGCCAGCGTGAGCGCCCCGCTGCTCGAGGTGAGCGGGCTCACGCTCTCCTATGCGCTGCGCGCGGGGCTCTTCGCGCGCCAGCAGGGCTCGGTGCGCGCGGTGGAGGACGTGTCCTTCACGCTCGCGCACGGGGAGACCCTGGCGCTGGTGGGCGAGTCGGGCTCGGGCAAGAGCAGCGTGGCGCGCGCGCTCTTGCGGCTGGTCGAGCCGAGCGCGGGGCGCGTCGTCTATCGGCGCACGGGCACTGCCGCGCCGATCGAGCTGTCGGGGCTCTCGCGCCGCGAGTTGCGGCGCGTGCGCTGCGAGCTCGCACTGGTGTTCCAGGACCCGTACCAGAGTCTCAATCCGCGCTTGCCGGTGGGCGAGGCCGTGGCCGAGCCGCTGCGGGTGCACGGGCTCGCGCGCGGACGCGCGGCGACTCGGCGGGCGGCCGAGCTGTTCGAGCGGGTCGGGCTCGAGACGGGCGCGCTCGGGCGGTTCCCGCACGAGTTCTCGGGCGGCCAGCGCCAGCGCATCGCCCTCGCGCGCGCGCTGGCGCTCGCGCCGCGCATGATCGTGCTGGACGAAGCGGTCAGCGCCCTGGACGTGTCGATCCGGGCGCAGATCCTGAACCTGCTGCTCGAGCTGCAGCGCGAGTCGGGGTTGTCGTATCTGTTCATCACGCACGACCTGGCGCTGGCGGGGGTCCTGGCGGAGCGCGTGGCGGTCATGGCGGACGGGAGGATCGTGGAGGTGGGGAGGACGGAGGAGGTGCTGGAGCGGCCGCGGCATGCGGCGACGCGGAGGTTGCTCGCGAGCGGGTTGAGTGGGGATCCGAGGAGGAGGGGTGGGGGATGGGGGTGAGGGGGGAGGGGGGAGGTGGGAGGGTGGTCGGCTCGTCGGGGGCCCGTTCGGGGGTG
>CAZWAY010000120.1:0-3391 GCA_964631945.1 uncultured Planctomycetaceae bacterium | reverse complement strand
CCTCACAACCTGTCTGACTCTCATAACGCCTGGACCAGAAACCGGGGGCAGGTCAGGATCCCATGTCCACATCGGCCCGGGTGATTGCCACAGGGCCGAGCGCGACCCAGGCCACCCGTGGATGCCTACCCTGGCCCCGAAGACCGGCGAGGCGCGCAGGACGACATCGGAGTCGGACAGAGTCGTGAGGGGCCTTGCGGTCGCAACCCCTCCACCTCCCACGAGCAGTTCGTAGCTCTCCTCTGGCCTTAGGTCGGCCACGGTGAACTCACCCTGCTCATCCGCCCATGACAGGAGCACGGAATCGCTCTTCCCGTTCAAGCCCTCGAAGACCTCCTGCTTGCTCGGGGGGTGTCCCTCTCGATGCGCCAGAATCGCCGGGTGATTCGGCACGGGATTGCCCTGAAGGTCCACGACCAGCCCGCGGATTCTTGCTCGCGCACGAAGGACGAAAGTCCGCTCCGGCGGAAGCGGCGGAGCCAGTCGTACTTCGAGTGGAAAGTAGTCGGGGTGCTCGGTTAGGAAAGAGATCGGGGCGCTCGAAGCGGAGATAAGCAGCCTAAGCTCTCCGGCTTCGTCGCTCCTGTCGAGATTTCGAGCACTCGGCCCGAAATCGTGTGCTCCATGGAGCTGGACGGCGACACCAGCGACAGTGCGGCCGGTCGCATCTTCAAATCGACAGAGGATGGACTTCGCCTCCGCCAGCCTGTCCCGCAATGCCTCAAGGGGTTCTCGCTCCGTTGGGGTTGCGAGAGTAGCGCTCTTGGGCCCGGCGCGGTCCTCCTCGGAGGCAGCAACTGGCGCTGCCTCGCTCATAGAAGTCCTGGAGCGTGAGAACCAGGCAAGGAAGCCCACGCCGCCGCAAGCCAACGCAAGCCCTACAAGGTGAATGTATCGCCTACTCACTCGGGAGGTGGGGGTGGCGGCGGCACTCCCAAGCATTTGCCCTTCTTACTACCCAGTCCTCCCGCATTGCAATTCGTTCCAGGCGGACATCCAGCTCCAGCAGGGGCGCCCATGTCTCGACACAAACCATTGCCGAAGGGTAGGCCAGTCGTCGGTACCGCCACATAGCAGCAGACGGGTGTTTGCGGCTTACCATCTGAACAACCACAGAAGGTGAAGTTCGCCCCCGGGACTCCTCCAGACAAGACGGCACAAGGTTGGTTGTTGTTCTCCCCACACGAAGACCCTGAGCAAACGAGGTACCAAGTACCCGTAGCCGGGTCCAACTGAGCTGTTCCTGAGCACCCATTTGAGTCCCCGAGAACACGAAGAGATCCGTTTGCGATGCCTACGAGTACCCCGATGGTAAACGCCAGCGTTGCGAGAATGCGCATGCAAGCCTCCTACTTGGCGCCGAACAAATGACACAGACAAGTGGCAGCGTGACCGCTGGGGGGGGGGCAGTGTCAAGCACGACAGGTGGGAAATGGGTCAACAAGACCCTGCTCGGCCCAGATGAAACCGTCAGGCATGTGGAGGCAGGATCGTGGAGAGGAGTCTCAGTCCCCCGCCAGCGCCCGCTCGAGCACCGGATCCACGCCCGCGAAGTGGTCGGCCGAGGTCAGCGGCACGCGCACGTCGGGTTCGACCGCGGGCGCGTCGGTCTCGAAGGGGCGGAAGTACTTGGTCGAGTGGTAGACCTCGAGGCCCGAGCGCGGCAGCGTGAAGGAGCGCAGCTCGCCGTAGGAGTTGGGCTTGCCGCCGGTGGGTTCGCCGTAGAGGCGCGCGTGCACCTCGGCGCGCAGCTGGTAGGCGTTCATCATGCCCGAGGAGTAGGTGCTGGCGCCGATCAGCACGCGCAGCGTGCCGGGCGCGGCCAGGCGCGGGTGCGCGGCGAGCTGGGGCAGGAAGGCGCTCAGGACGGCCGAGTTGCCGCCCGAGTTGTGGCGCAGGTCGAGCACGAGGCGCTCGACGCCCGGACGCGCGAGCGCCGCCAGCAGCTCGGCCATGAAGGCCTGCATCGGGCGCGCGGGATCCTCGGCGCAGCGGTTGTAGGCGCAGTAGAGCGCGCGCCCCTCGCCGGTGGGCTCGAACCAGTAGGCCTCGCGCGTGCGCCGCTGCCACAGCGGCACGGGCACGAGCGCCGGATCCGGCGCCACGAGCCACTTGCCGTTGCCCAGGCCGTCGATCGTCACGGCCAGGTCGGCGCCGTCCGGACCCTCGACCACGAGCGGGATCGCGGCGGCATCGGCGGTGACGCCGAGGGCCGCGAGGAGACCCGGCTGGGCCAGCCTCTGCGGCGCCTGCACGCGCGGCCAGGACTCGTTCTCGGCCGCGAAGGTCGTGCACACGGCCGCCACGGCTTCCTCGATGCTGCGCCGACCGATGCGCCGCACGCGCGTCGCGAGCAGCGGCTCGAAGAGCTCGTCCACGGCCGTGACGAACAGGCCGTCGTCGAACCAGGTGAGCTGCAGCGGGTAGAAGCGGTCGAAGGGCGCGCCCACGAGCCCGAGCCCGGTGTGCGCGTCCCCCACCGCGGCCACGAGCTGCGCCAGCGCCACGGCCGAGGCGGCCGGCGCGAGCGCATCGAGGCGCGCATCGACCTCGCGCACGCGCCGCTCCCAGTCCGCCCGGGTGAGCGCGTGGAACGCGTTCTTGTGGCGCAGCGGCAGCTCGGTCGCGAGGAAGGCCAGGTCCGCGCGCCAGGCGGCGGCGTCGAGCGTGGCGAGGTCCACGCGCGCGCGCGGCGTCGTCGGCGGCGGCGGGGCGAGCGCGGGCAGCTCGCGCGTGGTGCGCTTGCCCGTGAGCTCGACGCTGAGGCCCAGGCCGGAGGCCGTGCCGGTCAGCTCCTCGCCCGCGATCACGGCCTCGAAATCCACCTGGATGCCGAGCAGGTCGCAGCGGAACTCGAGCTCGCCGCTGTCGGGATCGAAGCTCGCCGCCACCGGCGCGGCCGGCGGGACGCCCTCCATCGTCAGCGTGGCGAGCGCCTCGTCCGCGCCGCGCGCCTCGAGGCGCAGCGAGAACAGCACGCCCTCGGGCGGGATCGTCGGCGCGCTGCCCTTGCCGCGCCCTTGCCAGATGCCGGTCAGGGCTTCCTGCGCGCGCGGGGCGGCGGCGGGAAGGAGGAACGCGAGCGCCAGCCAGACGGACTTCATGCCCCGATTCTCGCCGCGCGGGGCGCGGCCCGGCAACTCCTGCGGCCTGGGCGTGCGCCTAGCAGGCCGTTGAAAAAGTCCCGTCGCGAGGCAAAGCGCGCATCGACGGAGCTAGGAACGCGACGGAGAGACGGCGGAAGCGGCCTTCCTGGCCGCTGAGCACGGCTCGACGAGCGTGACGACGCACCGTCGATGCGCGCGAAGCCGCAGCAGGGATCTTTTTCAACGGACTGCTAGGAGCCTGTCCCGGTAATCACCAGGCCCGTGGAAACCGAGTCCAGGGGAAG
>CAZWAY010000119.1:0-4172 GCA_964631945.1 uncultured Planctomycetaceae bacterium | reverse complement strand
TGGCGCTGACGCCGGATGGTGCGCGGCTCCTGGCGGTGAACACCGCCGACAATCGACTGGAGGTCTTCGCGCTGGCCTCGGGTCTGCCCGTGCACGTGGCCTCGATCCCGGTCGGGCTCGATCCGGTCTCGGTGCGCGCGCGCACCTCGGACGAGGCCTGGGTCGTGAACCACGTCTCGGACTCGGTCAGCGTGGTCGACCTCACGCGCCTGCACGTGCGCGCCACGCTGGCGACCGACGACGAGCCCTGCGACGTGGTCTTCGCGGGCTTCCCGCGGCGCGCCTTCGTGTCGTGCTCGCAGCCGAGCACGGTGCTCGTGTTCGATCCGCTGGCGCTCGGAACGCCGCCCACGCGTCTCGCCATCCAGGGCGAGGAGCCGCGCGCCCTGGCCGTCAGCCAGAACAAGCTGCAGGTCTACGTGGCGATCTTCGAGTCGGGCAATGGCACCACCGTGCTGGGCGGCGGCGCTCCGGCGAACTTCTTCCCGCCCAACGTGACCAGCGACGCGGCCGGGCCGTACGCGGGCGAGAACCCGCCGCCGAACGCGGGCGCGGTCTTCGATCCACCGCTCGCACCGCTGCTGACGACGCCGCCGGAAGTGGGCATGATCGTGCGCCGCGACGGCGCCGGCTCCTGGCGCGACGACAGCGGCGGTGACTGGACGCCGCTGGTCTCGGGAGCGCAGGCGGCGCTGTCGGGACGACCCGTGGGCTGGACGCTGCTCGACCACGACGTGGCCGTGATCGACACGAATTCGCTGGCGGTCTCCTACCTCGACGGGCTGATGAACCTGAACATGGCCCTGGCGGTGCAGCCCTCCAGTGGCGCGGTCACGGTGGTGGGCACCGAGGCCACCAACGAGATCCGCTTCGAGCCCAACCTGACCGGGACCTTCGTGCGCACGCGGCTGGCCGGGGTCCACCCGCTCGTGCCACAGAACGTGGTGCGTCTCGACCTGAACCCGCACCTCGACTACTCGAGCGGCACGGTGCCCGAGGCCGAGCGCCTGAAGTCGCTGGGGGACCCGCGCGGCATCGTGTGGAACGAGGACGGGACCCGCGCCTACGTCACGGGCATGGGCTCGAACAACGTGATCGTGCTCGACCAGAACGGCGCGCGCGCCGGCCTCGCGCCGACGATCCCGGTGGGCGAGGGCCCGACCGGCATCGTGCTCGACGCTGCGCGCGCGCAGCTCTACGTCCTGAACAAGTTCGCGGCCTCGATCTCGGTCGTGGGCACGGCCAGCGAGAGCGAGCTCGCGCGCGTGCGCTTCTTCGATCCCTCGCCGGCCGCGATCCGGCGCGGACGCCGGCACCTGTACGACACGCACGCGACCTCGGGCACCGGCGTGGTCTCGTGCGGCTCGTGCCACGTCGACGCGCGCATGGATCGCCTGGCCTGGGACCTCGGCAACCCGGCGGGCGAGATGAAGGTGGTCGACAGCTCCCAGAACCTGGGCATGAACCTGCCCGCCCTCAGCACCGGCTTCCAGGACTGGCACCCGATGAAGGGGCCGATGCTGACGCAGACGCTGCAGGACATCATCGGCAAGGAGCCGCACCACTGGCGCGGCGACAAGGATGGCCTGGAGGAGTTCAACCCGGCCTTCGTGGGTCTGCTGGGGGACGACGAGGTGCTGAGCGCGGCCGAGATGCAGGAGTTCGAGGACTTCCTGGCCACCATCGCCTTTCCGCCGAACCCGTTCCGCAACTTCGACAACTCGCTGCCCACCGACCTACCCCTGCCCGGCTTCCTCACCACCGGACGTCACGGTCCGGCGGGCCAACCGTTGCCGAACGGCAACGCGCAAGCGGGCCAGGCCGCCTTCCGGCCGCCGAGTCGCCTCGGCAACGACCTGATCGCGTGTGCCACCTGCCACACGCGTCCGACCGGCGCGGGTAGCGACACGTTCCGCGCGAATGGCGCCTTCCAGCCCTTCCCGGTCGGTCCGCAGGGCGAGCGCCACCTCGCGCTGGTGCGTGGCCGCCGAGGTCAGACCATGAAGGTCCCGCAGCTCCGCAACCTCTACGAGCGCACCGGTTTCAGCCTGACGCAGCTCGAGAGCAGGGCCGGCTTCGGCTTCATCCACGATGGCAGCATCGACTCGCTCGAGCAGTTCGTGGACGAGCCCTTCTTCAGCGTCACCGACGACCAGATGACGGCCGACATGGTGGCCTACCTGCTGTCCTTCGGTGGCAACTCGGCCAGCCAGGGCTCGACCAACGGAGCCGAGCTCGAGCCGCCCGGGGTCGCCGCCTTGGGCACGCACGCGGCGGTGGGCGCGCAGCTGACGCTGGCGGGCCCGGCGGACGCGGCCCAGGACGCGCGCCTGGACTCCATGCTGGCGCTGGCCGAGGCCGACCAGGTCGGGCTGGTGGCGAAGGGCATGAGCGCGGGCCTCGAGCGCGGCTGGGTCTACCTCGCCGGCGGGCTGTTCCAGTCCGACCGCGCCACGGAGACGCACACGCGCGCCGCGCTGGTGGCCCTGGCCGGTCCGGGCACCGAGCTCACCTTCACGGTCGTGCCGCGCGTCTCCGAGCGGCGCATCGGCGTGGATCGCGACAGCGACGGCTGGTACGACCGCGACGAGCTCGACTACGGCAGCGATCCGACCGTGCCCAATCGGACGCGTCCGCGCGCGCGCTGAGCGCCTGCCGTCCGGCTGGCTGAGCCAGCCTGGCGCTCGATGCGTCGGGGAGGGCTCCAGGAGCGGCGCTTCGTCGGAGGATCGATCGAAGCCCGCTCGAGCGGCAACTCGAGCCAAGTATCGCCGGGTGTGACCGTGGCTTGCGGAGATGGACGACGGAGGGTCACAATCGCGGCCAGAGGGCAACACCAGACCGGTTCCGCTTCGTAGTCGCTCGTTCTTGAGGGGTCGTGCCATGTCCAGACACGCTGCTTCGTTCTTGGCTGCGATCCTGTCGTTGTGCGCGCTCACGCGCGCGGCTGCCACGCTGCCGCCCCAGAACGGTCTGGTGAACTGGGAGACGCCGCACGTCTCGCCGCTGGCGCTGACGCCGGATGGTGCGCGGCTCCTGGCGGTGAACACCGCCGACAATCGCCTGGAGGTCTTCGCGCTGGCCTCGGGGCTGCCGGTGCACGTGGCCTCGATCCCGGTCGGACTGGATCCGGTCTCGGTGCGCGCGCGGAGCTCGGACGAGGCCTGGGTCGTGAACCACGTCTCGGACTCGGTCAGCGTGGTGGACCTCACGCGCCTGAACGTGCGCGCGACCCTGGCGACGGAGGACGAGCCCTGCGACGTGGCCTTCGCCGGTTCGCCGCAGCGCGCCTTCGTGTCGTGCTCCCAGCCGAGCACGGTGCTCGCGTTCGATCCGCTGGCGCTGGGTGCGCCGCCCGCGCGTCTCGCGATCCAGGGCGAGGAGCCGCGCGCGATGGCCGTGAGCCAGGACGGAACGCAGGTCTACGTGGCGATCTTCGAATCGGGCAACGGCACCACGATCCTGGCCGGCGGGGGTCCGGAGAACTTCTTCCCTCCCAACGTGACGAGCGACGCGGCCGGGCCGTACGCGGGCGTGAATCCGCCGCCGAACTCCGGTGCGGCCTTCGACCCGCCGATCGCGCCGCTCCTGCCGCCGCCGCCGAAGGGGAGCTTGATCGTGCGCCGCAACGCGGCCGGGGAATGGCGCGACGACAACGGCGGCGACTGGACGGCGCTGGTCTCGGGCCCGCAGGCGGCGCTCTCGGGCCGACCGGTGGGCTGGACGTTGCTCGACCACGACGTGGCCGTGATCGCGGCGAACTCGCTCGCGCTCTCCTACGCCGACGGGTTGATGAACCTCAACATGGCGCTGGCGGTGCAGCCCTCGACCGGCGCGGTCACGGTGGTCGGGACCGAGGCCACGAACGAGGTCCGTTTCGAGCCCAACCTGACCGGCACCTTCGTGCGCACGAAGCTGGCCTCCTTCCATCCGCTGGACCCGCAGAGCGTGGTGCGCATCGACCTGAACACGCACCTCGATTACTCCACGGGCACCGTGCCCGCGACGGAGCGAGTGAAGTCCCTGGGCGACCCGCGCGGCATCGTGTGGAACGAGGACGGGACCCGCGCCTACGTCACGGGCATGGGCTCGAACAACGTGATCGTGCTCGACCAGAACGGCGCGCGCGCCGGCCTCGCGCCGACGATCCCGGTGGGCGAGGGCCCGACCGG
>CAZWAY010000118.1:0-5095 GCA_964631945.1 uncultured Planctomycetaceae bacterium | reverse complement strand
AGCTCTTCGGCGACGAGCTCCTGCGCGTCATCCAGGGCTTCGAGCGCGACCTGGCCGCCGGCAAGATCGAGTTCCGCCGCCGCCGCCGCTAGGAGGCGCCGCCGCTCGCGCGGCGCGGCCCGGGGCGTGGTGGAGACGAAGGGAGTCGAACCCTCGACCTCTGCGTTGCGAACGCAGCGCTCTACCAGCTGAGCTACGTCCCCGGGAAAGGGCGCAGAGAATAGCGCCGGGGACGGGCAGGGGGAAGGCGGTCCGGCGGAACCTCGGGCCCGCTGGACGGTTCCAGGCGCGGTCCACAGGCTTCCAACCGGAGACACCCATGTCCACGCGCCGCTTCCTGTCCACCGTCCTCGTGCTCGGAACCCTGTTCGGGTCCTCCGCCGCCGCCCAGCGGGCGCCGAGCGAGGGGCCGCGCGTCGAACGCGAGCAAGCGCGCGCGCGCGGGCCCGTCCGTGAGCGCCTGCGCGCGCGGATCCGGGCGCGCATCCACGCGCGCTTCGAACGCCGCCAGGAGCGGCGCGAGCGTTCCGGGGCCCCGGGGCACGAGCGTCCGCACGGGCAGCGCGCACAAGCCCTGAAGGACCGCATCCACGAACGATTGGAGCCGCGCCGCGGGCATGGCGAGCGCCTCGGTGGCGACCCGCGGCGGCGTGCCGAGCGCGTCGAGCGCCTGCGCGAGGCGCTGCGCCGGCGACGCTCGATCTAGGCTCCTCTCCCCGAGCCGCCACGGTCGAGCGCGGTCGAGCCTGCCTCGGCTCGGCATTTGCGCCCCCGGATCGTATCCTGAGCCCCCGAGCCCACGCCGGGCACCGTTCCGGCCTCGGGGGCCGCCCACCCTGCGATCCGAGGAGATCATGCGCACCCATCCGTCTGTCCTCGTCTCCGTGCTCTGTCTGTCCTCCGCCTGCGCCACCGAGAAGAGTCGCGTCGTCGCGACCGAGCCGGTCGCGAGCTATGGCACGAGCTACTCCGGCCCCGTCACGTCGCTCGCCGTCGGCAAGGTGGCCAACGCCTCGCCCTACATGCGCGGCATCTTCACCAACGGCGACCAGCTCGGCGGCCAGGCCAAGACCATCCTGAAGACGCACCTGGCCCAGACCGGGCGCTTCGACGTGGTCGACCGCGACAACCTGGACGAGATCGCCTTCGAGAGCCAGACCTCGGGCGTCTCCCAGAGCCTGGTGGGCGCGCGCTACGTCGTCACCGGCGAGGTGACCGAGTTCGGGCGCAAGGAGACCGGCGACCACCAGCTGTTCGGGATCCTCGGGCGCGGCAAGCAGCAGATCGCGTACTCGAAGGTCTCGCTCAACGTGGTCGACGTGACCACCTCGCGCATCGTGTACGCCGTGCAGGGCGCGGGCGAGTACGAGCTCGGCAGCCGCGAGGTGCTCGGCACCGGTGGGACGCAGGGCTACGACTCGACCCTGAACGGCAAGGTGCTGAACCTGTCGATCACCGACGCGGTCAACAAGCTGGTGCGCGACCTCGAGAGCGGGCGCGCCAAGCTGCAATGAGAGCCGCGCGCTGGTTCGCCCTGACTCCGCTCGCGCTGGCGCTGGTCGGCGCGGGCTGCACCTCGACCTACTACGACTGGGGCCGCTACGAGGACTCGGTCTACGCCGTCACGCTGAAGCCCGACGGCTTCGACCTGGCGGCCGAGATCGACGGGCTGGAGAAGCAGATCCAGAAGAGCATGGCCGCCGAGCGGCCGATCCCGCCCGGTCTGCACGCGCACCTCGGCTACCTGCACTCGGTGGCCGGCAACGCGCCCGCGTCGCGCGAGCACTTCGAGCGCGAGAAGGCGCTGTATCCCGAGAGCGCGCGCTTCGTCGACTACCTGCTGGCGCAGCTCGCGCCCAAGGCCTGAGTCATGCGTACCGCCCTGCGCGTGCTCCTGTTCGCCGGTATCGCGGGCGCCTCGCTCGCCTGCACCACGGTCGAGCCCTACGACTACACCCTGTTCCGCGCGCACCAGCCGCGCTCGGTGCTGGTGTTGCCGCCGCTCGACAACTCGATGGAGGTCGACGCGACCTACGCCTACCTCTCGACCGTCACCCAGCCGCTGGCCGAGCGCGGCTACTACGTGTTCCCGGTGGCCGTGGTCGATCGCCTGCTGCGCGACAACGGCCTGCCCGGCCCGGGCGAGATGCACCAGACGCCGCTGGCGCGCCTGGGCGAGGTCTTCGGTGCGGACGCGGTGCTCTACATCACACTGCACGACTGGGGCACGGCCTACCGCGTGCTCGACTCCAGCACCGAGGTCACGGCCGAGGGCAGCCTGGTGGACGTGAAGACGGGGACCGAGATCTGGCACGGCAAGCACACCGCCGTGTACAGCTCGAGCGCGGGCTCGAGCAGCATAACCGACATGCTGGTGGGCGCGATCGTCAACCAGATCATGAGCTCGGTCGTCGATCCCTCGCTGGACGTGGCGCGCCAGTGCAACGCCGGTCTGTTCTGCAACGACCACGACGGCCTGCTGCTCGGGGCGCGCCACCCGGACTTCGGCAAGTAGCGCCTCAGCGCAGGGTCCAGACGTAGGGCGAGGCGTCGGCGTCCTGCCACACGTCGACGCGCGTGCCCCAGCTGACGGGGCCGATCTGCGCCCCGGAGTCGGAGCGCGAGTAGGGCAGCGTGGCGCCGGTGAGTGGATCCAGCGCCAGCGCGGGTTCGAGCGCTTCGAGCTCGGCCAGGGTCGCGGGGAATTCCCCGTGCCGTTCGCGGAAGGCCGCCACCGCCAGCGCGGTCAGGGCCACGTTGCGCTGCGCGTGGCGCGCATGCAGGTAGGAGACCGGCGTGGCGAGGAGCCGCAGGCCATCGCGCGGCGCGCCCGCGACGCGTCCGGCGACGAGTTCCTCGCGCAGGCGCGCCACGGCCTCGATCGGCCCGTGCGCGAGCTCGAGCGCGCTCTCGAGCGGAGCGAGCCGCTGCAGACCCTCGGCAGGCTCGAGCCCGTCCTCGCCACCTTCCTCGGAGTCCGCCACCCAGGCGAGGTCGCGACGGATCGCGCGCTCGGCCTCGTCCGCGTCGTAGGCCCAGTCCATCAGGAGCGGCGCGAGCGTGGCGGCGAGGGCGCTGGGCGACGGACCGAGGGCCAGGACCGCGCGCAGCGAGTCCAGGGTGATCCCATCGCAGGCGGACCGGATCATCGTCCCGAGCGTGCTCCCGTCGTTCGTCGCGCGCGCGAGCCGCAGCGCGTCCGCGTAGTCCTGCGCAGCGCCCTCGGAGTCGCCCGCCTCGGCCGCCGTCCAGGCACGCGCGCACAGGGCGAGCACCAGCTCGCGCATCGTCGCGAGCTTCGCCGTTGGACCGTGCCAGGCGAGGGAACCGATCGGCAGCCTGCGCAGCTCCGCCAGGATGGGCTCCAGCCCCGCGAGCTCGTTCCACAGGCTCGTGACCCACACGCGCTCGAAGTCGTCGAGCGGGCGCGCCGGCTCGTCGCCCAGGCACACGAGCGGGCGGTACTTCGAAGCGCGGATCTCGTCCATCCGTTCCGAGCTCCCGAGTCGCTGCGCCAGCGACTCGAAGCGCACCTCCCACGGCCGCCGTTCCTTCGGCTGGAACACCGCCAGCTCGAGCAGCTCGGCCTTGCGTCGCTCCCAGCGGTGCTCGGTCAACTCCGCCAGGACGAAGCGCGCGCCGCCGGCCACCGCCAGGGCCAGGCCGCCGATCACCAGGATGCGTCGGATCATGCTTCCCTACTTCGGGAGCGACGCGCCCGCGGGTGAAGCCTCGGCCGGCCGCATCCACCACAAGAGCGCCAGAGCCGGCAGCACGAGCGCCGTGGTGAGCACGAAGAACCCGCTCCAGCCGAGGCGCTCGCTGACCTCGGCGATCGGGCCGCGCAGGAGGTGCGGGCCGAGCAGGGTGACCGTCGTCAGGAGCGCGTACTGGGTCGCGGCGCTGCCCGAGCGGCAGAAGCTCATCAGGTAGGCGACGAAGGCGGTGGCGGCCAGCGCGCCGCACACGTTCTCGACGAACAGCACGCCGACCAGGCCGCTCGTCCCGCTCCACCAGCGTCCGTCGACCAGTCCGACGTAGCCGAGATTGCTGAAGGCCTGCGCCAGCCCGAACAGGAACAGCGTGCGCAGCGTGCCGAGGCGCGGCATGGTCCAGCCCGCCACGGCGATGCCCACGCCCGCGCCCGCGAGCCCGATCACGCCCCGATAGAGCCCCAGCGAGGACAGATCGTAGAGCGAGGCCAGGAACGGCGGCGCCAGCAGGTTCGCGACCATGTCGGGCAGGCGATAGAGCAGCGCGAACAGGATCAGGAGCACGGCGCCGCGCGCCCCGAGCGTGCGCCGCCACTCCGCGAGCGGCTCGAGCAGCGTCGCGCGCAGCGTGGCCGGCGGCGCCACGCGCGCCGGCTCGGGCGCCAGCAGGGTGCCGAGCACCCCGAGTCCGAGCAGCGCTGCCATCGCGGTGTAGGCGCCGCTCCAGCCGAAGCGCTCGTCTCCGGCCACCGCCAGCACGAGCCCGCCGCTGACGAGCCACGCGCAGCGGTACCCCCACACCGTGAGCCCCGCGCCGGCCGCCAGACGCTCGTCCGGCAGCGCGTCGCAGGTGTAGCCCTGCACCACGAGGTCCTGCGTCGCGCTCGCGAACGCCACGATCGTCGCCACCAGCGCGAGCAGGCCGAAGTCCGCGCGCGGATCGAGGCGCGCCAGCGCGAAGAGTCCGGCGATGAGCGCCAGCTGGCACGCCAGGATCCAGCCGCGCCGCCGCCCGAGCAGCGGCGGCACGTAGCGATCGACCAGCGGCGCCCACAGCACCTTCAGCGAGAACGGCAGCGTCACGTAGCCGATCTGCAGCAGCTCGGCCGTCGTGTAGCCCGCCTTCGACAGCCAGGTCGAGAGCGTCCCGTCCACCAGCGGCTGCGGCAGCCCCGAGGAGAACCCGAACAGCAGCAACGCCGGCCAGACGCGCGCCGGGAGCCCGCTCTCGCGTCCGCCGGACTCGCGCGTGGACATGCCCCGGCAGCCTAACGCGCGTGGGGGCGCACCGCCCGCACGCCGAGCAGCCGCCGCTCCGAATCTAGCAGGCCGTTGAAACAGTCCCGTCGCGAGGCAAAGCGCGCATCGACGGAGCTAGGAAC
>CAZWAY010000117.1:0-5242 GCA_964631945.1 uncultured Planctomycetaceae bacterium | reverse complement strand
GGTTAAGGACCCGAGATCCAGCCCGCTTTTCCCGATCCGTGGCGCAGACTCCTAGGAGGAGTCGCGCGGGAACGGGTAGCGCACCCGGGCCGTTGCGCTCATTCTGGAGGCGCGTGGACTACCAGGAGTTCGAGCCGGGGCCGGGTCTCGGCGGTCGCGTGCGCTACTGGCGCCTCACCGGGCGCGGCGCGGGAGCGGGGGCCGAGCCGGTGCTGCCGGACGGCTGCATCGAGTTGATCGTGCACCTCGGCGAGGCCTTCCTGCTGGAGCGCGACGGGCGCCGCGAGCGTCAGCCGCGGGCGCTGTGCGCCGGACCGGGCACGGGCCCCGTGCGGCTCGTGCCCGGCGGCCGCATCGACGTGATCGGCGTGCACATCGAGGCCGGGGCCGCGGCGGAGTGGCTCGAGGTCCCGCCGCGGGAGCTCGTCGATCGGCTGCCGGCCCTGGACGAGGTCGCGCCCCGACTGGCGCGCGGGCTGGGCGAGGAGCTCGCCGAGCCGCGCGCGGGGGAGGACTGGAGGGCGGTGCTCGACCGGCGCCTCGGCGCGGCGTTCGGGGCGAGCACGCGGCCGGCGCGCCGCACGATCGCCGCCGCCGTGGCGCGCGTGCGAGCCACGGGCGGACGCGAGAGCGTGGCCGAGCTCGCGCGCGCCGCGAGCCTGTCCCCGCGCCAGCTCGAACGGCACTTCCAGGAGCACGTCGGGCTCGGCCCGAAGACCTTCGCACGGCTGGTGCGCTTCCAGCGCGCCCTGGGCCTGCTGCGCGGTCCGCGCGCGAGTCTGGCGCGGGTGGCGGCGCGAACGGGCTACTACGACCAGGCCCACCTGGTGCGCGACTTCCGTCGGTTCGCCGCGGCCAGCCCGAGCCGCTTCCTCGCGGCCGGCCACGAGCTCACCGACCACTTCGTGGACGGATCCTAGGGCCGAGCGCGACTGTCGCGTCCTTCCAAGACGCCGCTCGGGCGGGGCCGTAGGCTCTCGGGCATGAAGACCAACCCTGCTCGTCTCGCCGCGTGCGCCGTGATCGCAGTCCTGCTCCTGTGCGCGCGGGGGGCCACGGCTCCCGCCGCACGCCAGCGACCGGCGCTCGCCGAACTCGCCTGGATGAGCGGGCACTGGGGCTCCGAGACCGACGGCACGCGCGTCGAGGAGCTCTGGCTGGCGCCCGCCGGCGGGCTCATGCTCGCCCTGAACCGCAGCGTGCGCGCGACGGGCCGCGCGGAGTTCGAGTACCTGCGCATCGAACAGCGCAAGGACGAGCTCGTCTACGTGGCCAGTCCCGGCGGCAAGGGCGCGACCGACTTCCCGCTGGCCGACCTGGGCGCGAACTTCGTGGTGTTCGAGAACCCCGCCCACGACTTCCCCAAGCGGATCCGCTACGAACTCACGCCGGACGGCGCCCTGCACGCGCGCGTTTCGGGCGACCCGGGCGGCGAGGAACTGACGTTGGAGTGGACCTGGCGGAAGCAGTAGCCGCGTCAGCCCCGCGCCTGGGCGGCCAGCTGGTCCCCCGTGACGTCCGCCGTGGGGCCGTAGATCGGCGGCAGGGGCACGTCGCACTGGCGCAGGTACACGGTGAGCTGACCGCGGTGATGGATCAGGTGATTCAGCACGAAGCTGCGCACGCAGGCGGCGCGCGGCACGGTGAACAGGGCTTGGCCGCGCTTCTTCAGGGTCCACGGCACGGCGAGCTCGGCATCGCTGGCCGACGCCAGCGCGGCACGGGCCGCGAGCGCGGCCTGCTCGAACACGCGCAGCGTCGCCGCGGCGGACTCGAACTTCGGGGGCACGAAGCTCGGTCCGCCGGGCGGATCGAGGTCGAGCTCGGTCGTGCGCAGCGTCGAGGGCAGCCAGGTGAGCACGTTCGCGACGTGCAGGGCGAGCTCACCCAGCGTCCACGACTTCGGATGCGGACGGAAGCCGGTCCGGGACTCGGGCACCACGGCGAGCACGCGCCGCGTGGTGGCCAGCTCCTGGTCGAACTCCGGCAGGAGCGCTTCCCGGATCGCCGTGCTCACGCTACTTCCCGGCCTTGGCCTCTTCGAGCAGCGCCAGCACGGCCTTCTCCATGGCGGCGTCGCGCACGTCGCGATAGCGGACCACGCCCTTGGCGTCGAGCACGAAGATGGTCGGCCAGCCGTTGACGTTCCACTTCGTGGCCAGCGGTCCGGTCGTGTCGCCGTCGACGGCCTGGCGCCAGGTGATGGCCTGGTCGGCGAGGATCTTCTTGACGTCCTCGGCGTCGCCGTCGCTGTTGATGCCGAGCAGGGCGAAGGGCTGGTCTGCGAGACGCTTCACGAGCGCCTTTTCGTGTGGCAGCATCGCCACACACGGGCCTCACCAATAGCCCCAGAAGTCGACCACCACGACCTTGCCGCGGTAGTCGGAGAGCTTCCACTTCACGCCGTTCTCGTCGGTGGCCTCGAAGTCGGGCGCGGTCATGCCGATCTGCAGGTGGTCGAGCTCGTACAGGCTGCGCTCGGCCAGCTTGCCGAAGGTCGAGTTACCGCTGGTGAGCTCGCCGTACTCGGCCATGACCGCCTCGAGGCAATCGCGGCCCTCGGCCTTGTCGGACGCGCTCTTGGACTCGAGCAGGACCTGACCCAGCGCGGTCAGCGCGGCCGCGCGCACGCGCTCGTGCGGCGACTCGGCCACCATCGCGCGCAGCGCGTCGCGCTCGCGCACGTAGTTCGTGAGCTCGCCCAGCGCCTCGGAGCGCATGTGCTCGCTGAGCAAGAGGTCCACGACGCGCTTGGTCTCCTTCGCGTCGCCATCGATCAAGCGCAGCACCCACAGCCAGGCCTTCACCGCCGTGTCGGTGCCCTTGGCCTCCTCCGCGATGGCGCGGAACTCGGCCACGTACTCCTTGCCCGGCAGCTTGCCGAGGGCCGCGCTCTTCTCCGCGTCGGTGGTGGCCTTCTGGTAGGCCGCAGAGACGTCACTGCGCTGCTTGTCGTAGCGCGCGATGAGCTCGGCCAGTTTCTTCTCGGGCTTCGCGCTCGCCTCCTGGGAGGAGGCGGCCGGGCCCTCGCGGGTGGCCGCGCCCGCGCACAGCGCGAGCGGGGCGAGGAGGAACAGGGTGCGCATGATCATTTCTTCTTCTGCGTCTTCTGCGGCTTGGGTTTGGCCGCGGGGAGGGCGGCCTTCTCGTGTGCGTGTTCGTGCGCCTCGGGCTCGTAGCTGAGCTTGATGAGCGCGAGGGTCGCTCCGGCCGGGTCGCTCACGAGCGAGAAGCGGCCGACGTGCGGGATGTCCATGGGCGGGACCAGCACCCGGCCGCCGAGGGCCTTCGCGCGCTGCGTGTCGCGGTCGCAGTCCTCGACCGTGAAGTAGATCTTCCAGTGCGGCGGCCGAGCGGGGCCGTGCTCGGGCGAGAGCTCCATCATGCCGCCCTGCGGGTGCTGCGCGCCGGGCGGCGTCAGCTCGTGGTAGGCCACGCCTCCATCCTCGCCCGCCTTCACGCTCCAGCCGAACACGTCGCGGTAGAACTGGACGGCGCGCTCGACGCCGTGCGTGGCGAGCTCGAACCAGCACGGCGTGCCCTTGTCACCCATCAGCGAGGCCCCGGTGCTTGCGCGCGCCTGCCAGATCGAGAAGGTCGCGCCGGTCGGGTCCTTGCAGATCGCCATGCGTCCGACGTCCATCACGTCGAAGGGCCCCTGCTGGACCTGACCGCCGTGCTTCTTGATCTTGGCGGCCGCGGCGTCGGCGTCGGCCACGGCGACGTACGACATCCAGTGCGGCGTCACGCCCATCTTCAGGAGCTCGGGCGCGAGCTCGTACAGGCCGGCGAGATCCTTGCCGCCCAGCCTGCACATCGAGTAGACGCCGAACTTGCCGGCCGGCTTGTCCTCGTACTTCCAGCCGAACAGCTCGGTGTAGAAGGCCTTGGTCTTCTTGGCGTCGACGGTTCCGACCTCCGCCCAGCAGAAGGCGCCGGGGGTGTGCTGCTTGATCTCGGGCATTGACGACTCCTCGGGGTCCTCGGGGACGGGGCTTCGGGCGCAGGATCGTAACTTCGCGCGCTGGGGCCGATCGACTGCGCCACCCCTTTGCCGCGCCCTTACCGGTGCGGAGAGAGTGTATGCAAGTGCTCAGCGACCCGCATCGCGTTCCACGAGCTCGACCTGCCCGTCGTCGTGGCCGACGAGGCGCGCGTGCGCCAGGCCGATGAACAGGCCGCTCTCGACCACGCCCGGGATCTGGTCGAGCTCGCGCTCGAGCGCGGCGGGGCTGGCGATCCCGCCGGCGAACCTGCAATCGAGGATCTCGTTCCCGTTGTCGGTCAGGGCCGGCGCGAGGCCGTCGCGCAGGCGCAGGGTCCAGGCCGCGCCCAGGGCCGCGATCCGGCGCGCCACGAAGGCCTGTGCGAAGGGCACGACCTCGACCGGCAACGCGAAGCGCACGCCCAGCCGCTCGACCACCTTCGAGCGGTCGACCACGATCAGCTCGCGGCGCGAGAGCGCGGCCACGACCTTCTCGCGCAGCAGCGCGCCGCCGCCGCCCTTGATCATGTCGAAGCGCGCGTCGATCTCGTCGGCGCCGTCGATGGTGAGGTCGATCGAATCGAGCTCGTCCAGCCCGACCAGCGGGATGCCCAGCGCGCGCGCCTTGCGCTCGGTGTCGAGCGAGGTCGGCACGCCGCGCAGGGCCAACCCCTCGGCGCGCACGCGCTCGGCCAGCCGTTCCAGGACGAAATGGACGGTCGAGCCCGTCCCGAGGCCGACCGTCATGCCGTCGCGCACGTGCTCGGCCGCCGCGCGCCCCGCCGCTTCCTTGGCCCGACTCACGCGAGGAGTCTTGCCCTCCCTCCGCGGACGCGCAAGGCCGGGTCCGCACGGGGAGATCGCGGGAAGAAGCCCGCCCGGCCCGCGTCCATGGTCGGCCGAAGGATCGCCCCGGCTCCCCCGCCATGTGGATCACGCGCTACGCCCTGCCCCTCACCCTGGCGGTGGTGGCGTTGCTCGCGTGCCTGGCCCCGCGCCGGCCCGAGCCCGCCCGGGAGATCTCCGCGCGCGCGTTGCTGGAGCGGATCCAGCAGACGGACCCGGATTCCGGGCGGCCGAGCTTCACCTTCAGCCAGGCCACGAGCTCCGCCCTGGCGCGCGCCTCGGTGCCGCGCCCGGAAGAGGCTGCCGACCGGGCCCAGCTCGAAGCGACCCTGCTCGCGGCCGGCTTTCGCCTGCAGCGCGTGGGCGCCGGCGAGCGCGAGTTCTTCCGGGTCGAGCCGGCCGGCCGCTAGG
>CAZWAY010000116.1:0-5437 GCA_964631945.1 uncultured Planctomycetaceae bacterium | reverse complement strand
AGGTAGCTCAGTTGGTAGAGCACTTGACTGAAAATCAAGGGGTCGCCGGTTCAACTCCGGCTCTGCCCACCACGCGTCCCCGGATCGACCAAGGCCGACGAACCGAGGCTCCATGGCCCCCCAACCGCGCAAGATCACGCGCAGCGACCCCAGCCGGGTCGAGTTCGAGTGGGACAGCGGGGAGCGGACGGTCCTGAGCGCTGCCGAGCTGCGCTCGATCTGCCCTTGTGCCGCCTGCGTGGACGAACTCTCCGGGGTACGCCGTCACGACCCCGAGAGCGTCCCGCTCGACCTGACCCACCGCGACGTACGCCTGGTGGGGAACTACGCCATCACGCTGCTCTTCTCCGACGGGCACAGCACCGGCATCTACCCCTTCCCGATGCTCTTCGAGCACGGCCGCCGAGTGTGAGACGACCCCGGGCGAGCCTACGCGTGGGACCGGACCTGGTGATCCCGCCCGAGGAGCTGGTCTTCCAGACCGCCCGTTCGGGCGGGCCCGGGGGCCAGAACGTCAACAAGGTCGAGAGCAAGGTGATCCTGCGCTACGACGTGCGCCGCAGCCGCATCCTGACCGAGGAGCAGCGCCAACTGCTCCTCGAGCGCCTGGCGGGGCGGCTGACGCGCGAGGGCGAGCTCGTCCTGCACAGCTCGCAACACCGCGAACAGCTGCGCAACGCCACGGCCGTGCGCGATCGGCTGCTGGCGATCCTGCTCGAGGCCACGACGCCCCGCACGCGCCGCAAGGAGACCCGCCCGAAGCGTTCCGCCGGCGAGAAGCGCCTGCGCAGCAAGCGCACGCGCTCGGCCATCAAGCGGGGACGCGCCCGGCCGGACGAGGAATGACCACCCGCGACCTCGAGGAGGCGGTGGTCAGCCTGGAGCAGCTGGCGCGGGCAGGACGCAAGCCGAGCCACTACGTCGGGCGCCACGTGCTCCTGACGCTGGGACAGGCCCTGCGGACGGAGCCTGCGGAGGCCTGTGCTCCCTGGCTGGAGCGCATCCGGGCGGCGGGGCGTGAGGCCGGCGCGGCCTGGGGCGAGGCGCTCCAGGACGAGCTGACCCTCGCCTGCGGTGAGTTCGCCCAGTGCCTCGATCCGCGCTTCCTGAACCTCCCCGGCTACGACTTCGAATACACGTCCGCCGCGCGCCTTCGGCTGGGGGACCGGCTAAAGGCGGCCCAGCTCCTCGGGGTGGCGCCGAGCCCCCGCGAAGCCGAAGTGCTCGAGCTCGCCGATCGAGTCTGGGCCACCCTGGAGGAGCGACGGAGGGACGCACGCCCGCCTGAGAAGCCGCCCATCCCCGGGCCGGAAAGAGGCTCGGCCCCGCAACCGCGCCCTTCCCGCAAACGCAGACGTAAGTAGCTGATCCATAAGCTTGATATGTAAGTGAGCATTCCTTGATTTGGGCGCATTTTCGGGTGCCCGCCGGGCTCGGCCCGAGGCCAGCGCCTTGGAAACGCTCCGTGGAGAGGTTGAACTCTCACGCGCTGCGGGGGGGGTGTCCTCCACCGCACACCAGGATCCCCATTCCTAGGAACTCTCTCACTTCCGGAGTGCAAGTACTCATGAACCGATTCGTCAAGACGGCGCTGGCCATCGCGGTCGCCGGGTCGGCTGCCCAAGCCGGCACGGGTGACAACGAATGGGCAGCGCTAGACAGCGAGATCAGTGGTCTCGCTTCTTCCCTGAAGCCGTCGCAAGACAGCTCGGGGTGGAGTGCGTTGCTGCGCGCTGTCTACACCTACTCGAAGGACGACATCGCCACGGGTGGCGGTGCCAACAAAGACACGAGTGGTTTCAACTTCAATGACGTCGACATCGCCATCTGGGGTGCCCAAGGGCCCTACGCCTGGCGTGTCAGCGCCGACATCGATGACAACGAAGCCGGCCAGATCGGCGCCCGATTCGAGCTCGAAGACGCCTGGGTCCGCTGGACCTGCGCGGACTACTTCGACGCCCACTTCGGGAACATGAAGCCGCGCGTCTCGCGTTCCAACTCCACGGATCCCGAGAAGCTGATCTTCATCGACCGTTCCCCGCTCGGCTCGGCCTTCGACGGCTGGGACAACGGCATTGCCGCCACGGGTCGCCAGGAGCAATTCTTCTGGGGCGCGTGGATCCTCAATGGCAGCAACGGCCACGAAAGTGACCACCTGTCCGTCCTGCGTGGCGAGTTCGACCTGGGCTCGGGCGCGGGCGAATACGAGGGAGCCATGGGCAGCAGCGACACGCTGAATGCCACGGTCGGCCTCACGTTCGCGAACGACGATGCCACCCCCACGGTTGGCAACAACTCGGACATGAACATGTGGTTGCTCGACTTCGCCGGCAAGGTCAGCCAGTTCGGATTTGGCGTGGAAATCGCCAAGTTCAACGACGACCTCGTGGCCCAGACCGACGAGGACTTCAGCAACCTGGCGACGCCGCTGAACATCTACGGCGATTCCACTCCCTGGAGTGCCTACGGCAGCTTCGCGATCAACGCCGAGTGGGAAGTCGCCGTGCGGTACGACGACCTCGACAACGCCAAGACGGCTGCCGGCGCGAACGCCGAGGACAACACCGTCCTCAGCGTCGCGGCCAACTACTACCGCGGCACCAACGCCAAGTGGCAGGCCCAGTATTCGAAGTTCAATGCGGATTCGGCCTTCCCGGACGGCAGCGTCCTCGAGGTCGGGTTCTCGATCGGCGCGACCCGCTGACCGGAGCACGGTCCCCCCTCGCGCGCGCCGCGAGAGAGGCAGGACCGGTTGCCTCACGCGCGCCGTGAGAGCGACGGAAAAACAGGGAGCCCCGCGCGCGTCGCGGGGCTTCTTCGTTTCTGGGGCAGCAGCCTGGCACCGTGTCGATCCGCCCGGCCGGCTCAGTGCTCGGGTTCGGGCGCGCCGGCCGTTCCGCCGGGGCGCATGGGCGTGCCCATCACGGCCTTCCTCCCGTAGCGCAGGCGCTCGGCGATGCCGAGATCGTAGCGGGGATGGCGCGGCACGGACGCGAACCCGCGATGGCGCGCCTGGCAGACGTAGCACACCACGAGCTCGGGCGCGAAGCGGTACAGGAGTGCGTCCAGACCGGCGGCGACGGCCAGACTGAGGTAGTGGGTCGCCGGGGCGAGGAGCGCCGCCAGGACGACCAGACCGATCCCGATCCGACGCGGGAAGTCGCGCTGGGTGTAGAGCTCCGGGTGGCCGCAGGCGAGGCAGCCCTCCAGCCCTCCCTCCGACCCCAGGCGCTCGAAACGCAGCGGCTCCGCGCCCCAGGCCAGGCGCACATCCGACGGGCGTTCCGCCACCAGCAACCTCTGACCACCGGTCGGCGCGGGGCCCGGGGACTCGAAGGCCAACGACACGGCCATCAGAGCGGCACGCGGTAGGAGTCCTGGAGGAACACCGACACCGCGGTGCCGATCAGGACCAGTACGGTGGAGGCATACAGGATGCCCGTCGCCGAGCGCGTGTTGCGGTAGCGCAGCGAGCTGGCCGCCATGGCCGCGAACAAGAGCGGCAGGGCCAGGCCGACGGCGAGTCGCGTCCCCAGGTAGAACAGCCCCCAGGGCCCGAACAGCGGTGGGTCGGCGACGCGCAGCTCGTCCGAGAACACCAGGCACGCCAGCGCGAGGGTCGCCAGCGAGGTCAGCATGGCCGCCACCGTGACCCGGTTGAGTCGCACCAGGTACGCGATGTCGAGCTTGGGAACCGTCAGGTACCAGTGCCCGAGCACCATGGCGAGCCCGACGCTGCCCGCGACGGCGCCCGTGGCCAGGCACGAGAGGGCCGCCACCAGCTGGCCGGCGAATGCGAGGCCGGGCAGGCCCTCGCGCACGACCCACACCGTCGAGAAGGCGCTGGCGACGAGGGCGACTGCGGCTCCGACTCCCCAACGAGGGCCCCGCGCCGCCCCCGCGTACGCCGGGTACGCCAGCAGCGCGAGCCCCATGGCCACCACGGCGGGATCATTCCAGTCCGCCCCCGAACGGTGGCGCGCGAAGAGCGCCAGCGCCAAGGGCAACGCAGCGACGGTGCCCATGAGGCGATAGAACAGCGTGCCCACCGGCGCGCGCGGCACGAAGACCAGCGCGAGGAGCACCCCGAAGCCGAGCTCGAGGCAGAACTGCTGCGCGAGCAGGGTCCAGGGCATCGCGGGATTGTAGCGGCACGCCAGGGCGGGACTCGGTGCCGCTATCCTGGGCGGGCGTGCAGTTCGAGCCCACGGTCCTCGTCACCGGCGGCGGACGCGGCATCGGCCGCGCCATCGCCCTGCGCTTCGCCCGGGCGGGCGCGTTCGTGGCCGTGGCGGCCCGGACCCGCCGTGAGGTCGAAGCCGTGGCCGAGGAGGTCGAGCGCGCCGGAGGTGCCGGGTTGGCGCTGGAGATGGACGTGACCGACCTGTCCTCGGTCGAACGTGCCCTGGCGCAGGCGCTCGAGAGCACGGGCGGCGGGTTGGACGTGCTGGTCAACAACGCGGGCGTGTTCTCGATCCACTCCTTTCCCGAGCTCTCGCCGGCCACCTGGTACCGCACGCTGGCCACCAACCTGACGGGCCCATTCCACGCCACCCTGCTCGCCCTGCGCGGACTCGAACGCAGCCCGCGCGCGCACGTCTTCAACGTCTCCTCCATCGCCGGCAAGCAGGCCTTCCCCGGCAACGTCGCCTACTGCACGACCAAGTACGGATTGCGCGGCTTCAGCGACGCCCTGCGGCTGGACTTCGCCGAACGCCACATCCGCGTCTCGACCGTCTATCCGAGCGCCACGGACACCTCGATCTTCGATGGCGTCCCCGGGGACTGGGATCGCGCGCGCATGCATCGGCCGGAGGAAGTGGCCGAGCTCGTGTGGCAGGCCTACGCGGCGCCGCTCGACGCGGACGTGGCCGACCTGGAGCTCCCGCCCAGGGCTTGAGCTCGGCTCGGGCGCCTACTGACGGGTGAAGGAGCGCACCAGGCCGAGGAACTCGTTGCGCGTCTTCGGGTCACTGCGGAAGACGCCGAGCAGGCACGAGGTCATGGCGGCCGAGTTCTGCTTCTGTACCCCGCGCATCATCATGCACAGGTGCGAGGCGTGGGCCACCACACCGACGCCCTTGGGCGAGAGCACGCTCTGGATCGCCTGGGCGATCTGCTGCGTCATGCGCTCCTGGACCTGCAGCCGGCGCGCGAATACGTCCACGATGCGCGGGATCTTCGAGAGCCCGATGATGCGCCCGTCGGGGATGTAGGCCACGTGCACGCGCCCGTAGAACGGCAGCAAGTGGTGCTCGCACAAGCTGAAGAACTCGATGTCCTTCACCATGACCATCTCCGAGCAGTCCTCGTGGAACACGCCTTGTCCGACGACCTGCTCGACCGTCTGGGCGTAGCCCGCGGTCAGCTCGGCCAGGCTGCGGCCCACGCGCTCGGGCGTGCGCTGCAGCCCTTCACGATCGGGATCCTCGCCCAG
>CAZWAY010000115.1:0-5739 GCA_964631945.1 uncultured Planctomycetaceae bacterium | reverse complement strand
ATGGCGCCGGTGAAGACCTACACCCTCGTGGCCAGCGGGGTGGAGCTGATCCGCTAGCCCGAGGGCGGCAGACGAGGGCGGTGAGCCGGGGTCGGAACCGCCCATGCCGGGCGGTTGGGCCCCCCTTGGGGGGTAGAGCCCTACCCACAACAATTTGTGCCACACCAGCCTTGAGCCACTACTAATCGCGTCCCTATCCTGTGCCGCCCTGCCCGGGGGATAGGTCGCGAGATGCGCCTGCGGCCTGCCCCGAGCGAGCCCTGCCACCCCAAACCCGGCCCCCGACCCGCCCCATGGACTCCGCGTCCCCCGCCTCCGCGTTTCCGCACTCCGCGGCCCTTCCCAGCGATCTCACGGACACGGCAGAGTTCCAGCTCCTCCCCCGGCCGCCGCAGCCCCGGGCCACGCCCGGGGCGCCGGTCGCCGGAGCCCCGGGCGCGGCAGTCGGGGCCAGCCGCATGCGGGTGAAGAAGCGCGACGAACGGCTCGAACCGGTCGACGTGCAGAAGATCGTCAAGGCGGTCGAGCGCTGCTGCGCCGGCCTGGAGCGCGTGGATCCGATGCGCATCGCCACGCGCACGATCTCGGGCCTGTACGACGGCGCCACCACGGCCGAGCTCGACCGGCTCTCGATCCAGACGGCTTCCTCGCTGATCGCCGAGGAACCGCAGTACTCGCGTCTGGCCGCGCGCCTCCTGTGCACCTACATCGACAAGGAGGTGCAGAACCAGGACATCCACTCGTTCTCGCAGTCCGTGCGCGCGGCGCACAAGAACGGGCTCGTGTCGGACGAACTCCTGGCCTTCGTGCAGGCCCACAGCCGCAAGCTCAACGCCGCGGTGCTGCCCGAGCGCAACGACCTGTTCGAGTACCTGGGCGTGCGCACGGTGTACGACCGCTACCTGCTGGTCGACTCGCACTCGCGCCTGAAGCTCGAGACGCCGCAATATTTCTTCCTGCGCGTGGCCTGCGGACTCTCGGAGGACGCGCCCGAGGCGCTCGAGCTGTACCGCCTGATCTCCTCGCTCGAGTACCTGCCGAGCTCGCCGACCCTGTTCAACTCGGGCTCGTCGCGCCAGCAGCTCTCGTCGTGCTACCTGCTCGACTCGCCCCAGGACGATCTGGTGGCGATCTACGAGAAATACGCCGACGTCGCCAAGCTCTCGAAGTACGCGGGCGGGATCGGCCTCGCCTACACGCGCGTGCGTTCGAAGGGCTCGCTCATCAAGGGCACGAACGGGCACTCGAACGGCATCGTGCCGTGGCTGAAGACGCTCGATTCCTCGGTGGCGGCCGTGAACCAGGGCGGACGGCGCAAGGGCGCGTGCTGCGTCTACCTGGAGACCTGGCACGCCGACATCGAGGACTTCCTCGAGCTGCGCGACAACACGGGCGACGAGGCCCGCCGCACCCACAACATCAACCTCGCCAACTGGGTCCCGGACCTGTTCATGCGGCGCGTCAAGACCGGCGAGCTGTGGTCGCTGTTCGACCCCAAGGCGCACCCCGAGCTGACCGACCTGTATGGCGAGGAGTTCGAGCAGGCCTACCTCGCCAAGGAGGCCGAGAAGGGCTTCGTGCGCCAGATCCCGGCGCGCGACCTGTACGCCAAGATGATGCGCACCCTGGCGCAGACCGGGAATGGCTGGATGACCTTCAAGGATGCCTCCAACCTGAAGTGCAACCAGACCGGCGCGCCGGGCCAGACCGTGCACCTCTCCAACCTGTGCACGGAGATCCTCGAGGTCACGTCGAAGGACGAGACCGCGGTCTGCAACCTCGGCTCGATCAACCTCGGACGGCTCGTGCGCACGGCCGAGGGTGACGACGCCACGAGCAAGAAGGCCTTCGATTTCGCGCGCCTGGGCGAGATCGTGCGCACCGCGGTGAAGTTCCTCGACCGCGTGATCGACATCAACTACTACCCGACCTCCACGGCCGGAGCCTCGAACCGGGCCTGGCGACCGGTGGGCCTGGGCCAGATGGGGCTACAGGACCTGTTCTTCCAGCTGGGTCTGCCGTTCGACTCGAACGAGGCCCGCGCGCTCTCGACGCGCATCCAGGAGGAGATCTACTACCACGCGCTGGCGACCTCCTGCGAGCTGGCCGAGGCCAAGGGACCGCACCCGAATTTCCTGATGACGCGCGCCGCCCGGGGCAGCCTGCAGTTCGACCTGTGGGGCGTGCAGCCCACCGATCCGGCGCGCTGGGACGAGTTGAAGCGACGCGTGGCCGAGCACGGCGTGCGCAACTCGCTCCTGCTCGCGATCGCGCCCACGGCCACGATCTCCTCGATCGCGGGTTGCTACGAGTGCATCGAGCCCCAGCTCTCGAACCTCTTCAAGCGCGAGACGCTCTCGGGCGACTTCCTGGTCATCAACCGCTAACTGGAGGCCGACCTCGAGCAGCGGTGACTCTGGACCGAGCGCAACAGCGAGCTGATCAAGAGCGCCGAGGGCTCGATCCAGGACAAAGAGGAGATCCCCGAGGACCTGCGCCTGCTCTATCGCACCGTCTGGGAGCTCCCCATGCGCGCCCTGGTCGACATGGCCGCCGCGCGCGGGCCGTTCCTCGACCAGAGCCAGTCGCTCAACCTGTTCATCGAGACGCCGACGATCGGGAAACTGTCCTCGATGTACCTGTACGCGTGGGAGAAGGGCCTGAAGACGACCTACTACCTGCGCTCGCGCCCCGCCACGCGCATCCGCCAGGCGACGGTCTCGAGCGAGACCAGCTTCACGCCCGCCGCGGCCGCCTCGAGTTCCGAGGACACGCCCGAGATCTGCGAAGCCTGCCAGTAGGCTCCCGGGTCCGCCCCGGCCGTTGGACCGTCCGGGGCGGCTGGATCGCCCCCGGGGCTCGACAGGGCGGCTCCAGGGGAGGGTTTCCCCCGGCCCGTGGGGTTACAACGACGCAATTCGTGGATCTAGGATTCCGCTTATTGGACCTTGCCACTAGCCTCGCCTCTGGATCGTGGAATTTCCGCGGTCCCAGAGAACCCTGAGGCTGTAGGAGGCCTGTCGCAATGTCCAGATCGATCCGATTTCCCTTCGCTCTCACCGCCCTGTTGGCCACGGCCTCGCTGGCCCAGGCCCAGGGCGGCTTCAAGCTCTTCGGACCCCCCAACGAGTTCGGATTTCCTTCCTACTACGAGGATCACTCCGGCCTGCAACTCACCCACGGCGTCGATCAGAACGATCCCCTCGGAGTCCCGGTGGACGTGCTGCTGGTCGGTCCGCTGGTCGTCGCCGATGACCCGGCTCAGAGCAACTTCTTCGAGGAGAGCTTCTACTGGCTGGCCACCTCGCTCCTGACCGTGCCCAACCGCGGGGATGCCGAGCTCATCCTGGCGCTCGAGTCCGTCTTCGGGAACGCGGACGAACTCGTCAGGAACGGCGACCAGACGGTCTTCAGCCGGCTCCGCATCCGCCTGCGCGGAGACGGATTCGAGGCGGGCTTCTACCGGATCGAGACGCCCTACGGGACGTTCGTGTTCGATGCGCCCGCCGTGGGTGCGGGAGGACGCATCGTCAACGAGACGATCGACTGTCTGCACGTCTTCCTGCCGACGCCGCCGCCGACGGTCATCTGTGGCACCGCGCCCTTCGGGCCCTCGGCCAACTACTTCACGACGCCCCTCGGCGTGCTCGACGACGGCACGATCGCGCCGCAGTATGCGCCGAACGGCCCGAACTTCCTGATCTGGGACCCGACGATCGCGCCGCTCGCTCCCCCGGGCTACGTCGGCGATCCGCGCGTCCCGCACCGAGTCGTCGGAGCGGTCGGCGCGAACCAGAACCACTTCCGCGTCCAGTTCTCCAGGACGTCGAACTTCGCCAACGTCGTCTTCGACGTGAGCACGGATCTCTTCTCGGTGGCGGGCAAGATCCAGCAACCCGGCCCGTGCGATGGAGTGGCACCCGTGGCCAACTTCGGCGCGGCGCCGCTGAGCGGCACGGCGCCGCTGGCCGTGAACTTCACGGACTCCTCCAGCTGTGCCACGGAGTGGAGCTGGGACTTCGGCGACGGAGGCTCGTCCAGCGCCAAGAACCCGACCCACGTCTACACCCAACCCGGGCTCTACACGGTCAGCCTGACCGTCAACGGACCGGGCGGCTCGGACTCCGAGACGAAGCTCAACCTCATCTCGGTCACCCCGCCGACGGGCAACCAGCTCCGCCTGGGGAACCCCGTGCCGGGGACCGCGGGGGCGATCAACTCCTTCACCGTCACGGGGGCGACCCCGAATGCGATGGTTGGGGTCTACATCGGGCAGGTCCTCGGATCGTCCGTCCTCACCCTGGGGAACTGCGGCGGGATCCCGCTCGAGCTGAACCGGCCACACCGGCTCCTCGGCCGGATCCGCGCGAACGGGGCGGGCGTGGCGGTGATCCTCGCTCCGGCTCCGCCGGGCACGGCCGGGAGGACGTTCCACTTCCAGGCCGTCGAGCCGCTGTCCTGCCGCACGAGCAGCGTGGTCACGGACGTCTTCTAGAGCAACGGGTCGAACCTGGGGTCGCGGACGGGGATCTCGGTCCGCGACCCGGCCCCCTTCGTCCAGAACGGGCTGGACGGAGGGGGCTGTTGCTTTGGGGAGCGCAGACCCGCTCGTGTCGAGCCCCGAACCACAACGAGTAGTGTCCCTCTCGAGCTTGCACCGCTACATATCGGCACTAGACTCCCGCACTCACCGCCCCGCGCTCCCCCTCGTGCCTGCGACCCGCCCATGACCGTGGACCTCCTTCCGACGCGCGCCAGCTCCAAACCCGTCGCAGCCCGGCTCCTCGATCCGGGGATGGACCTGACCCTGCGGCCGATGCGCTACCCGCTCTTCTACGACATGTACAAGGCGGCGATCCGGAACACCTGGACGGTCGAGGAGGTCGACTTCTCGACCGACCTCGTCGACCTGCAGCGGCGCCTGCTGCCCGCCGAGAAGCACCTCGTGCAGCGCCTGGTCGCGTTCTTCGCCACCGGCGACTCGATCGTCTCGAACAACCTGGTGCTGAACCTCTACAAGCACATCAACGCGCCGGAAGCGCGCATGTACCTCTCGCGCCAGCTCTACGAGGAAGCGCTGCACGTCCAGTTCTACCTGACGCTCCTCGACAGCTACATCCCCGACATCAGGGACCGGGAGCGGGCCTTCTCCGCGATCAAGAACATCCCCTCGATCAAGGCCAAGGCCGACTTCTGCTTCAAGTGGACCGATTCGGTCCAGGAGCTCGATCGTCTCGAGACGCATGCGGATCGCAAGCGCTTCCTGCTCAACCTGATCGCCTTCGCCTGCGCCGTCGAAGGCCTCTTCTTCTTCGCCGCCTTCGCCTACGTCTACTTCATGCGCTCGAAGGGCCTGTTGAACGGTCTGGCCTCCGGCACGAACTGGGTCTTCCGCGACGAGTCCATGCACATGCAGTTCGCGCTCGAGGTCGTGGATGCCGTGCGGCGCGAGGAGCCCGAGCTCTTCGACGAGGCCCTGGTCGCCGATGTCCACCGCATGCTCGACGACGCCGTCGAGTGCGAGACGCTCTTCGCCCAGGACCTGCTCGGCCAGGGAGTCCCGGGGCTCTCGACCGGCGACATGCGTCAGTATCTCGAATTCGTCGCCGACCAGCGCCTCTCCAACCTCGGGCTGGCGCCGCGCTACGGCTCGAAGAACCCGTTCGGCTTCATGGACCTGCAGGACGTGCAGGAGCTCTCGAACTTCTTCGAGCGTCGCGTGAGCGCGTACCAGGTCGG
>CAZWAY010000114.1:0-5779 GCA_964631945.1 uncultured Planctomycetaceae bacterium | reverse complement strand
AACTGCAGCGGGTTCACGAACACGCTCACGCACGCGCGTCCGTTCTCGGCCAGGGCCCGGCGCACGAGCCCGAGGTGGCCCGCGTGCAGCGCCCCCATGGTGGGCACGAAGCCGAGGGGCGCGCCGCCCGCGCGCGCGGAGGCACACCAGTCCGCGGCCGCGGCCGGGTCGGGGCAGCGCACCAGGCTCACGTCCGCCCTCCGCTCGCGCCGCGCAGCTCGGCCACGCGCTCGCGCACGCTCTTCCGGCAGCCCGGCAGGCGCAAGTCGGGCGCCAGCGCGCACAGCGGTTCGAGCACGAACAGGCGCTGCTCGAGCCGTGGGTGCGGCACGACCAGCTCGGGTCGCGCGAGCTCCCGCTCGCCGTACAGCAGGAGGTCCAGGTCCAGCGTGCGCGGCCCGTTCGGGACCTCGCGCGCGCGTTCGCGGCCGAACTGCGTCTCGATCCGCAGCAGGAGCCACAGGAGGTCCTCGGGCGCGAGCGTCGTGCGCGCCTGGAGGCAGCCGTTCAGGAAGTCGGGCTGCCCGGGCGGTCCGCCCTCCGCGCGCGTCTCGAACCACGGCGAGACGCGCAGCACCTCGACCTCGTCGGCGCTCGCCAGGGCCGCGACCGCGCCCTCCAGGTTGGCCCGACGCTCGCCCAGGTTGCTGCCCAGGGCCACCCAGACCAGCTCCGCGTTCATCCGCGGGAGCCCGCGCGCGCGCGGGCGCGGGCGCGCAGCCAGGCACGCGGTCCGGAGACCAGCCCGGACAGGAGGAACGCCATGGCCGCGAGGAACAGGATCGGAACGGGCGCCAGGTAGAAGAGGATCAGCGCGAAGACGATCACCACCAGCGTCAGGAACTGGCCGCCGCGGCTGGCCAGGTACGAGATGCCGTGCACGTAGCGGATGTTGCTGACCATCAGCAGCCCGAGCAGGGGCAACAGGCCCACCAGGAAGGTGGGGATCCAGTCGCGCAGGGGCGTCCAGTCCACCTCGCGCATGAACAGCAGCCGGTGCATCCAGGTGGGCGTGCCCTCCTCCACCTCGAGTTCCGGCCGGCGCAGGATCAGGTACAGCCAGATCGTCGCGCACACCGCCCCGGCCGCGGCCGGCGAGGGCAGGCCCTGGAAGGTCTTGACCTCGTCGTCGTCGTCCTCGCGCGCCTTCGGGCTCGGCTCGAGGTTGTAGCGCACCAGCCGCAGGATGGCCATGAGCGCGAAGGAAGCCGCGGCCAGGAAGTGCAGGCGCGCGCTGGTGTCCGTGGTCTCGTGCTCGATCAGCACCTTGGCCAGCATGGCCGGCACGACGCCGAAGGTCAGCGCGTCCGAGAAGGAATCGAGCTGGGCCCCGAACTCGCTGCCGCCGCCGGTCATGCGCGCCACCAGGCCGTCCAGCGCGTCCAGGATCATCCCGATCAGGACCAGGAAGCAGGCGGCCTCCATCTTCTCGTAGAAGACCAGCGGGCGCTCGGCCGAGAGCGTCAGGGCATCGATGGCCTTCGAGAGCGCCAGCAGGCCGCAGAAGGCGTTGCCCAGGGTGATCAGGTTGGGCAGGAGCTGGGCGCGGCGCGAGGTCATGGGCAGGGCGGGGCGCTACGCTACTCTCGCGCCCGAAGGCGGGGAAAGGGCCCCCTCGATTCGCCCGCGGACGCCCGATACGCTCCACGCCATGAGCCAGATCGCCTCCATCCGCGCGCGCGAGATCCTGGACTCGCGCGGCAATCCCACGATCGAAGCGGACGTGCTGCTCGACAGCGGCGCCTTCGGGCGCGCGGCGGTGCCCTCGGGCGCCTCGACGGGACACCACGAGGCCCACGAGTTGCGCGACGGCGAGGGTCGCTACGGCGGCAAGGGCGTGCTCAAGGCGGTCGAGAGCGTCAACACCGAGCTCGCTCGCCACCTGGCGGGGTTCGACGCGCTCGACCAGGCGGCCCTCGACCACCGCATGATCGAGCTGGATGGCACTCCCAACAAGGCGCGCCTGGGCGCGAACGCGATCCTGGGCGTGTCGCTGGCCGCGGCCAAGGCCGCGGCCGAGGAATGCGGCCTGCCGCTCTATCGCTACCTCGGCGGCGCCGTGGCCAACGTGCTGCCGGTGCCGATGATGAACATCCTGAACGGCGGCAAGCACGCCGACAACAACGTCGACATCCAGGAGTTCATGGTCATGCCCTTCGGGGCCACGCGCTTCTCGGAAGGGCTGCGCATGGGCACCGAGGTGTTCCATGCGCTGAAGTCGGTGTGCAAGGCGCGCAACCTGTCGACCGCGGTCGGCGACGAGGGCGGCTTCGCGCCCAACCTGGGCTCGAACCACGAGGCCATCGAGCTCCTGCTCTCGGCCATCGAGAAGACCGGGCTCGCGCCCGGGCGCGACGTGAAGATCGCGATCGACGCGGCCTCGGCCGAGTTCCTGCACGGCGGCGCGTACCACGTGGACGGCAAGAAGCTCGCCGCCGGCGAGCTGGTCGAGCTGTACGCGAGCTGGAGCGAGCGCTACCCGATCTTCAGCCTCGAGGACGGCCTGGACCAGGACGACTGGGAAGGCTGGAAGAAGCTCACCCAGCGCCTCGGCCACGAGCTGCAGCTGGTGGGCGACGACCTGTTCGTCACCAACGTCGAGCGCCTCAAGCTCGGCATCGAGCGCGGCGTCGGCAACGCGATCCTGATCAAGGTGAACCAGATCGGGACCCTGACCGAGACGCTCGACTCGATCGCGCTCGCGCATCGCCACGGGTACCGCGCGGTCATCAGTCACCGCTCCGGCGAGACCGAGGACACCACCATCGCCGACCTGGCCGTGGCCACCAACGCCGGGCAGATCAAGACCGGCGCGCCCTGCCGCTCGGACCGCGTGGCCAAGTACAACCGCCTGCTGCGCATCGAGGAGGAACTCGGCGCGGGCGCGCGCTACGGCGCGCGGTTGTTCGCCTAGGCGCGCGATGGGCACACCGCTCGAGCTGGACCTCGCCCGGCGCCGTGCGCCGAACCTCGCCGGCCTGCGCGCGCGCGCGACGGCGCTGGGGCGCGCGATGCTGCCGTGGCTCCCGGTGTGGGTGCTGCTCGTGTTCCTGGGCCAGCTGCTCGTGCTCGGCCTGCGTCCGACCCTGGCCGAGAGCGTGCGCCTGCGGCGGGCCGAGGACGAGGTGCGCGCGCGCGCCGCGGCCCTGCGCGCGGAAGAGGGCGTGCTGGCCGAGGAGGCGCGCATGCTGGAGGACGAGGTCTACCGCGAGCGCGTGCGCCGCAGCCTGGTCGATCCCGCCGGGGCGCCGCTCACGCTCGAGCGCGCGCGCGCCGCCCGACCGTGACCGGGGCCGCCCTCGCCGCGCTGCTGCTGGCAGCGCCCGGGAGCCTGCTCGGAGCGCCCCAGGAGGACGAGCCCGCGCACGAGGCTCCGGCCGCGGAGGGGGCCCTGAACAACGACGTCTTCGTGCCCATCTCGGCCGAGGCGACCCTGGCCCTCGCGAACGGCGACCAGGCCCTGGCCAGGGCGCGCGCGGCGTCCAGCGCGGGCAACCTGCCCGAGGCCGAGCGCCAGCTCGACGTGGCCTTCGACCAGTGGCGGGCGGCGCTCGCCAGCGGTGGCGCGGGAGCCAGCACCTGGTTCGAGGCCGCGGAGACGCGCGAGCCGCGCCTGTCGGAGGGCGTCCACGCCGGGGTCGTGCGCCGCCTGGTCGCGCTCGCCAGCGAGCAGCGCGCGCGCTGGAGCGGGCGCCAGGCGCCCGCCGCCGCGGCCACCCTGGAGGCGCTGCATGCCCAGCCGGACCTCTCGCCCGAGGCGCGCGCGCAGCGCCTGGGCGAGCTCGTGCGGCTGTTCCCGCTCAGCCCGGCGGCAGCGCGCGCCGCGCTCGAGCTCGGCGACCTGGCGCTGGAGTCCGGCCGCACGGCGCGCGCGCGAGCCTGGTACGCGCGCGCCGAGCTCGAGGGTGACCTGGCCGGAGAGCGCGCGCTGCCGACCGCCCTGCAGGCGCGGCGCGGGGCCGCCGGAGCCGCGCGACCCACCGGCGACGAGCCCTGGCGGGACGCCAGCGCCTGCGACTTCGCCGACTCCTTCGGCTGGAGCGAGCCCACGCGGCGCGCGCGCTTCGGCGCGGAGTCCGAGCGCTGGCTGCGACCGGGCGGAGCCTTCCTCGCGCAGGAGGGCTTCGTGGTGCAGACGGCCAGCGAACTCCACGTGCTGGCGCTGGCGCCCGGTGGCGCCCTGCAACCGGCCGCGCGCCTGCGCCCGGCCGATTTCCTCGGCGGACTTGCGCCCGGCGAGTTCGAGGCGCCACGCGCGCCGCCGGGCTGGCCGCTCCTGCCGCTGGCCGACGAGCAAGGACTGGTGCTCGTGGTCGGCCGCACCGAAGCGGGCGAGCCGAACGCGCTGCTCGCGCTGGAGCTCACGCTGCCCGCCCACGCCGAGCTGGGCCTGAAGCTCGATTCCTCCGCCAGTGCCGCGCGCCTGGCCTGGGCCGTGGTCGGCGCCGAGCGCCTGACCCCCGCCGGGGTCGAAGCCGTG
Organism: uncultured Planctomycetaceae bacterium; assembly: GCA_964631945.1. Lineage (GTDB taxonomy): Bacteria > Planctomycetota > UBA1135 > UBA1135 > JABFRZ01. The sequence goes on along the minus strand of CAZWAY010000114.1, from coordinate 1,299 downwards.
CCCGAGCTCGTGGAGCTCGGCGACTTCGAGTTCCAGCCGGGGCCGGTCGCGAGCGGCGACCTGGTCGTGGTCCAGGCGCGGCGCTTCGGCGGCCAGGTGCAGAGCCACCTCTTGGCCTTCGACCGGCGCGACGGACGCCTGGCCTGGAAGCGCCTGCTCGCCGCGGGGGCCGACCTCGTGGCCTCCCAGCGCTTCGCCCAGAGTTCCAAGCGCATCGCCGGCCAACCGCTGCTGGCGTTCGAGGTCGAGGAGGAGGCGCGCGTCTTCGCGGGTACGCATCTCGGCCTGGGAGTGCTGGTCGACAGCCTGCTCGGAGAGCCGCTGTGGAGCTTCAAGAACCGCCGGCGGGGCGAGCGCGAGGCCGGCTGGAGCGGGGATCGGCCCCCGCTCGCGCCGGGTCCGGGCGGGACGCCGCTGGTCCTGTGGGGACCGATGGATTCCGACCGCCTCTATGCGCTGGTGGCGCGCCCGCTCTCCGCCTCGGGCGGTGGGTCGTCGGCCGTGCTGGCGAGCGCGCCCGAGGCCCTGCTCGAGGCCCAGACCCTGCTCGGCGGCGACGCCGAGGAGCACCTGGTGCTGGGTCGGGCCGGCCGCGAGCGCACGATTTCCGCGCGCCGGCCCGGGCTCGATCGGATCGACGCGCTGGACCTGCCCCGCGACGAGCGCTTCGTCGGCACCGGGCTCGTGAGCCCACGGCGGGTGTGGGTCGCTTCGGACCGCAGCCTGTACCTCTTCGACCGCACGCGCGAGCTCTACCTGCTCGACAACGACGCACTGCCCCCGGTGGGGACCGCGGCGCTCGGCGGCGACGTGCTGGCGCGCGGCATGCACGTGCTCGTGCTCGGCTCGGACGCCCTGTGGTCGTTCCGGGTGCGATAAACTTTCGGGCCGGCCGGCGATTCCGATACTTGGTCCTGTAGCGTGGCCCCTCCGGCCGTATTTAATCCCTGCGCGCCAGTCCCCCACCCCCGGTCGGCGCGATCCCCCGGCCCTCCGCCCCTCCGTCCGGTGACGAACCCATGCTGAACCCCGACGCCCCCGCTCCGGTCATCGCTCGGATCAAGGAGGCGCACCGGCGCATGAAGACCGAACTGCACCGCGTGATCGTGGGGCAGGACGAGGCCATCGACCTCCTGCTGCTGGCGGTGCTCTCGCGTGGCCACTGCCTGCTGGTGGGCGTGCCCGGACTGGCCAAGACGCTGCTGATCTCGAGCCTGGCCAAGACCCTCGACCTGTCCTTCAACCGCATCCAGTTCACGCCCGACCTGATGCCGGGCGACATCACCGGGACCGAGCTCC
>CAZWAY010000113.1:0-5868 GCA_964631945.1 uncultured Planctomycetaceae bacterium | reverse complement strand
CGAGGGCGCCGAGCAGGAGCGCCGGACACCAGAGGCGGGGAATCGTTCTCATGGGTAATTGCAGCTTCGAAGGGAAGAACCCGTCCTGAGGGGGCAGGGACGGATGGGGGGAGGCCAGAATGGCCCCTGGCCCCCCCTGGGGGAGGCCGAGGCGTGTATTTAATCACCATCCCGCCCATTCGTGTGCCGCTCGTTCCTGGATTCTCGCTGGCCGAGGAAGAAAGGAATCCGCGGAACAAGGGCCTGCAGACCCCGGCGCCCCCCCGAAATGGGCGGATTCGATGGGATTCTTCGGCGCGGTCCGAAGATCAGAAACCGAGTCGGATCCCGACCTGCAACGCCCCGTCGAGCTCGGCGTCGCCCTCCTCCAGATCGACCGCCAGGTGTCGATAGCCGACGAAGGCCGTGGCCCAGCTGGAGAGGTCGGCCTCGGCCCGCGCCAAGAGGTCGAGCACCCGATCACCGTCGAAGAAGGTGGCGATGCTCGGAGAATAGCTGGCTTCGAGGCCGAGGCGGATCGGGTACTCGAGCGCGACGGTGTACTCGACGGATCCGGTGAGCGTGATGGCGGCGAGCTCGTCGTTGCTCTCGTCCACGAAGGCCGCGAAGGCCCCCAGGCCGATTCCGAGGGCGAGCGGAGTGTCCTCGGCCGGCTCGCCGTAGCGCAGGATCCGGGCGTGCAGCGCGACGTCGTTGTCCTCGCCGACGAAGAGTCCGAGCGCGCCGTGGCCGCGCCCGCGGTGGAACGCGTTGCGATAGCCGAAGGCCAGCCCATCTGCGCCGAGCGCGAGCTCGAAGGCGTGTCCGGGCTCTTCGTCCGGCGCCGCCATGCGCGCGTCCGGGTGGGCCGGATCCTGGGCGTCGGGCTCGTGTCGCTGCGCGAAGGCGTGCGAGGCGAGCAGAGCGAGGGTCGCGAAGAGCGCCAGCGCGTGCGCGGCCGAGGCGACGAAGGGAGCCGTCCTCACGAGCGGATCGCGCGGCCGCATGCGCGGCGAGGATACCCCTGGCTCAGGGCGAGCGCACGACCTTCCAGTCGCCCGCGCGCGCATCCGCGGCCAGGCTCCAGCCCGGCGCGAGGCTCAGGCTCCAGCCGTCGCCGGTCAGCGGTCGCGCGGTCGGATCCCGCGGCGCGGGCACCTGCGCCGCGCGCAGAGCGCCCCCCGGTGCCAGCAGGAAGAGCGCGCGGCTGGCGCCCGCGTCGAGCACGCCCCAGTCGTCCACCACCCGCGCGCCGCCGTACACGCTGCCCACGTCGGCGAGCGGCGTGACGTCGTTCGGGTCGAAGGAGTAGTTCATGCTCGTGCCGAAGGCGAGCGTGAGCACGGGACCGTCGACGAAGCGCGCGCGCAGCTCGGTTTCGAGGCGCGTGCGCTGTTCGGCGCGCCGGCGTTCGTCCGCCGCGACCTCCGCGCCCCCGTGTTGCGCGGCGCGTTCGTCGGCCGAGCGCTCGAGTTCGGCGGGCGCGCGCCAGCCGAGGGCCTGCGCCAGCAAGGCCGCGAGGTCCACGCCGGGCGCGATCTTGGCGCGCCAGCCGGCGTCGAGCTCGTCGAGCGCGAGGCCATAGGCCGGTCCCGTGGCGTAGGCGAAGCTGCGCACCAGGCTCGGCGCCGATTCCTCGCGTCGAAGCCGGGCCGCGGCGCGCTCGGCCCGGGCCGATTCCGTCAGTCCGCACAGGCGCAAGCCGGTGTACTCCGCCAGGCCCTCGTTGCGCTCGAGCGCCGATTCACTCGCCAGGGCCTCCGCGAAGAGCGCCCGCCGTCGGGCCCGGAAGAGCAGCGCGTCCCCGAGGGCCTCGCGCCGGCGCTCACCGAGCTGCGCCAGCGCCTCGGCCAGCGCGCGGAACTCGAGTCTGAGCCAGGTGCGACCCGGCTCCGTGCCGAGGTGTTGCGCCAGGGCCCCGGTCCCACCGTGCGCGAGGCGCGGCTGGATGCGGTGGAAGCTCTCGTGCAGGAGCAGCTGCGTGCGCGCGGAGCGCTCCTCCGGGAGCGGCCACATCACCATCGTCCAGCGCACCCCGGCCCAGTCCGTGCCCGTGTTGGCGATCGTGACCGACTCCGGTAACACGCCCGCGAAGACACCTTGCTGCTCGCGCAAGCGCCCTTCCTCGTCGGGCTGGTTGGCCGCGACCTGCCGCGTGCGCGGGTCGGCGAGCAGGATCGGCCCGACCAGCGAGAGGCCCCACAGCTTGCCGTCGTCCGCGAGCGCCGCCTCTTCGGTCTCCCCGAACACGAGTGCGGCGCGCTCGGGATCGATGGCCGCGCGTGCCTGTGCGAGGCCCAGCGCTCCGGTCCCGAGGGTCAGGGCGAGGATCGAGCGCGGCGAATGCACGGCGTGGTTCGGACGTTCGGCGGGAGCGCAGGGACGAGACATTCCCGGGCGATTGGCCCTACTCCCCCGGCGCGGGCGGCAGCGCGAAGGGCTCGGGGGCGAGCTTCGTGGTCAGCGTGGCGTACTCGACCACGATCCGGCCGACGCTCGGGTTCTCGCTGGTCATTCGGGTGGGCAGGCGCAGGCCCTCCCAGTCGCGCCAACCCTCGAGGGTGACCGTGCGGGTGATCGGGGTGCTGCCGTCCACGAGTTCGTCGATCTCGAGGCGCACGAGGTCGCCGTTCGCGAGGTCGACGTGGGCCACGAGCGCGGGCGCCGCGCCGGTCCCCAGCTTCACGCGCAGCGTGCGCCGCTCGCGTTCCTCGTCCACGCGCACGATCTCGATCCGCTCGAAGTGCCGGCCCCAGTCGCCGAAGAGCGCGGCCGGACCGTTGGCGCGGGTCTGGTCCAGGCTGGGGCCCCGGAGCTCGCTCTCGCCGGTGCGCGCGGCGCGGTAGCGCCCGTGCTCGCCGTCGAAGGCCGTCTGGGTCCACAGGAACGGCCGCAGGTCGACGACCTCGACGTAGGCGCCGCTCGCGTCGAAGGCCGTGCTCATCGGGCCCTGGATGCCGCAGTGCACGAAGCGCATCGAGCCGTCCAGGCGGCAGCGGCCGAGCTCGGCCAGGCGCGCCTCGAAGGCCGCGCCCTTGCGCAGGGTCAAGAGTTCCTCGCGCGTCGGCAGCGCGAGGTTGCCGTCGCCGACCCGCTCGCACTCGCGCTTCGTGCCGCGCTCGTGGAAGGTGAGCCCCTCGGCGCGGCCGTCGGCATCCAGGTGGAACTCGAGCGCCATCTGCTCGGTCGCGCGGAAGACCCAGCGCTCGTCGTCACGCGGCGGGAAGAGCTCGTACACCATCTGCGCGGGGTAGTCGAGCGCCAGACGATTGCGCGAGACCACCACGGCGAAGGTCTTCTTCGTGAGCGGGTCGACGTAGCTACCGAGGTAGGGCTCGAGCTCGGCCGGGTCGAACTCGGCCTTCGGCTCCCAGTCCGGCCGCGGGATCTCGAACTGCAGACCGTTCTGGTACAGGCGGAGCGCGACCACGCGCCCGTCCTCCTCCAGGAAGTCGGCCTGGATCTGCTCGGGGATCAGCGCGAAGGCGCGCTTGCCCGCGGCGTCCGGCGGCAGGAGCTCGAACACCGCTTGCCCGGGGATGTCGAGCGCCAGGCGGCCGTTGCGCAGCAGCACCTCGAACTTCGCGTCCTTGAACTGGAAGTAGTTGGCCAGGTAGGTGCCGGTGTAGCGCGCGAGGTCCTCCTCGGGCGCGGCCGTCGCCGCTGTCCCGGCCTCCTCCGAAGGGCCCAGCAGGGCCTCGAAGACCTGCGGGCCGATCGTGCCCTGCAGCGGCGTCGCGCCCACGTTGCACAGGAACGCCACGCCGATGCCGGCCTCCGGCAGCAGCGCGATCTCGGCCGCGAAGCCGTCGATGTTGCCGCCGTGCTCGACATAGCGCTGACCGCGCCAGGTGCGCAGGAACCAGCCCAGGCCGTAGCGCACGTCCGGGGCCACTTGATTGTGCGTCTTCCAGGTCTCGGCCAGGGCTTCGGCCGAGACGAGGCGCTGACCCTCGAATTCGCCGCGCGCGAGCAGGAAGCGCAGCCAGCGGGACAGGTCGAGCACGTTGGAATTGATCGCTCCGGCCGGAGCGATCGACTCGAGCGCCAGCATGGGCACGCGTACGAAGCGCTTCTCGCCGGCGTTCCAGGCATAGCCGAGGGCGAGGCGCGGGTCCATCGCGGCTTCGGCCGTGCTCGTGTCGGAGCTCGTCATCCCGAGCGGTCCGAAGAAGCGGGTCTGGATCAGCTCCTGCCAGCTCCGGCCGGTGACCTCGGCGCAGGCCCGGCCCGCGGCCAGGTACATGATGTTGTTGTACTGGAACTCCTTGCGGAACGGCACGAGCGGTTCGGCGCGCAGCGCCGTGCGCAGGATCTCCTCGGCGCCCACGCCGGTGCCGTACCACAGCACGTCCATGCGCGCGAAGCCCGTGCGGTGCGAGAGCAGGTCGCGCAGCGTGACCGTTGCGCCGCCCGCGACCGGCAGGCCGAACCAGGGCAGCGCCTTCGTGATCGGGTCGTCGAAGGCGAGTCGGTGCTCGTCCACCAGCATGCCGACCAGCGTCGCGGTGAAGGCCTTGGTCGTCGACCCGATCGCGAACAGCGTCTCGGGCGTCACCGGCTTCTCACCTTCCAGGTCCGCCAGGCCGAAACCGCGCGCGAAGATGAGCTCGTCGCCCTGCACGATCGCGAGCGCCAGACCCGGCAGGTGCAGCTCGTCGAGCTGCGCCTCGAGCCGGGTGCAGAGCGCCTGCAGCGCCGGCGCGTGGGCCGGGGCCAGGATCTCGAGCGCGGCGGGCGCCGCCGGCGACTCCGCCGGACGCGTGCCGGCGGGCCGCGGCTGCGGCGCGGCCGGGGCTCCGCAGGCGGCCAGGAACAGGGCGAGCACGGTCAGGGCGTTGCGTGAGCGCATGGAAGCGAGTCCGGGGGACGGAAGCTGCAGAGGATGAGCCTTCGAGGCGCCGGCGACAACCGCGCGGCGGCGGGCCATCCCGCAGTGCTCGCGACGCCGCCACGCGCCGGGGCCGGCTCCGCCCGTTCTTCGGCCCGCTCGGAAGGGCCTTTCGCGGGCTCCGGCCTGATCCGGCGCCCCTCCGACCCTATCCTGTCCACCCCATGGGGCAGAGTCTGAGCGCGCAACCCGCGGTCGTGCGCCGCAGTGATTATCGGCCGCCCGACTTCTGGATCGAGCGCGTCGAACTCGTGTTCGTGCTCGAGCGCGAACGCACGCGCGTGCGCGCGCGCATGGCCGGGCGGCGCAACGAGGCCGTCGATCCGGGGCGCCGGCCGCTCGTGCTGCACGGCGAGGAACTGCAGCTCCTCGGCCTGCGCCTGAACGGCAGCGACCTGGTGATCGGCGAGTTCGAGGTCGACGAGCACGGCCTGAGCGTGCCCGAGGTGCCCGACCGCTTCGAGCTGGAGACCGAGGTCGAGCTGGACCCGCGCGCGAACACGCGCCTCTCGGGCCTGTACCTCTCGAACGGCGTCTTCTGCACGCAGTGCGAGGCCGAGGGCTTCCGGCGCATCACCTATGCGCTCGACCGGCCGGACGTGATGGCGCGCTATTCGGTGCGCATCGAGGCCGAGCGCGCGCGCTGTCCGGTGCTGCTCTCGAACGGCAACCGCGTCGAGAGCGGCGCGCTGCCGGGCGGGCGGCACTTCGTGCGCTACGAGGACCCGTTCAAGAAGCCCAGCTACCTGTTCGCGCTGGTGGCCGGCGACCTGGCCTGCCATCGCGGGCGCTACCGCACGCGTTCGGGCCGCGACGTGGAGCTCGAGCTCTACGTCGAGCCGCAGAACCTCGCCAAGTGCGAGCACGCCCTGCGCTCGCTGCAGCGCGCGATGAAGTGGGACGAGGACGTGTTCGGACTCGAGTACGACCTCGACGTCTACCAGATCGTCGCCGTCAGCGACTTCAACATGGGCGCGATGGAGAACAAGGGCCTGAAC
>CAZWAY010000112.1:0-5916 GCA_964631945.1 uncultured Planctomycetaceae bacterium | reverse complement strand
GGCGGCGCGAGCAGTGCGCGCGCGTCGCGGCCGAGCGCGGCCTGCACCGCGGCCAGCGCGGGCTCCTCGCCCGGACCGCAGGCGAGCACGAGCGGCAGGCGCGTCTCGCGCACCAGCGCGGCCAGCACCACGCTCCAGCGCTCGGGCGGAAAGGCCTTGGCCGAGTCCGCCCGCGCCCCGACGCTGGCGAGCAGGAAGGGCTCCTGCGCGGCGAGCCCCAGCGCGCGACGGCGCGCGCGCGCGTCCGCGAGCCAGGCCTCGCGCAGCTCGAGGCGCGGCCGCAGCGCGCCGGCGGCGACGCCCAGCAGGCCGAGCAGCTCGGCCAGGCTGCGCTCCAGCGGGCGCGGCAAGTGGCGCGGCGCGCGCCCGGGACGTCCGAGGCCCAGCGGGATCGCGCCGCGCTCGCGCGCCGGCTCGAACGCATCGCTCAGCAGCCCGCCGCGCCCGCCGCGCGCGAAGCCGACGCGGCGCGGGATCCCGGCCCGCCAGGCGAGCCAGGCACTGCGGAACGAGCCGGTGCACAGGAAGGCCACGTCGTGTCCGCGCCAGTCGCGCGCGCGCGCCGCGCCCGAGGGTCCGAGCGCGAGCCGGCGCGCCAGCGGGAAGCGGCCCTCGAGCAGCGCCAGGTGCGCGGCGTGCGCGACCAGCGTGAGCTCCCCGCGTGGCAGGCACGCCGCCAGCGCGCGCAGCGCCGGCTCGCTCATCACGAAGTCCCCGAGCCACGAGGGCAGGCGCACGAGCACGCGCTCGTCGCCGGCCAGACGCGGTCCGAGGCTCATCGCGGGCCCAGCAGGCGGGCCGCGGCCTCGACCACCCGCTCCGGCTCCAGCGCCTCCATGCAGCGGTGGTGGCCCAGCGGGCAGACACGCTCGAGACACGGCGCGCACTCGAGCCCGGCCACGCGCACGACCTCGCAACGCTCGAGCGAGCTGGCCGTCAGCTCGGGGAAGTTCGGGCCCATGACCGTGACGCAGGGCACGTCGAAGGCGGCCGCCAGCCAGCGCGGACCGGAGTCGCTGGTCAGCAGCAACTCCGCCCCGGCCACCAGGGCCTTGAGCTTCTCGAGGTCGCGTGTGGCACGCGAGAAGTCCACCACCGGCGTGCGGCAGTCGCGCGCGACGGCCTGCACCACCGGCTCCTCGCCCGGCGCGCCGGTCACCACGGCGGCCAGACCGAAGCGCTCGTGCAGGCGCTCCAGCGCGTGCGTGTGGTGCCGCGCCGGCCACATCTTGGCGGCGCCGAAGGCGGCCGAGGGCGTGCACAGGACGTAGCGCGCGCCAAGGCCGAGGCCCAGGGCCGTGAGCTCGGCGCGCGCCGCCGCGCGCGCCGCGGTGCCGACGTACAGGCGCGGATGCAGACTGCCGGGCTGGATCCCGAGCAGGCCGGCCACGTCGGCCAGCAGGTGCGCGGTCGGGATCGGCACGCGCCGCCCGCCGCGCCGGGGCGGAACGACGCGGTGCGTGAGCCACGCGCCCCGTCCGCTCAACGCCGCTCCGGCGCGCAGCGGGATGCCCGCGCGGAAGGCGCGCCAGGCCGCGGCGAAGGAGTTGGTGAACAGCGCGATCGCATCGGGCGCGAGTTCGCGGTAGAGCTCGACCTCGTCCTGCCCGCGCGCGAGCGGGACGACGTGCGCCTGGCAGGGGCCGCCCGCCAGCAACGGCGCGAGGTGCGCGCGCACGACCAGGCTCAGGCGCTCGAAGGGCGCGTGCTCGAGCGCGGCCTCGAACAGCGGAGTCGCCATCACGAGGTCCCCCACCCAGTTGGGCGCGCGCAGCACCACGTGCCGCGCGGAGACGAGCGCACCGCTCACGCGCGCGGATCACACCCCGGGCCCGCCGCCCAGGTCAACGCCCGTCCCCAAGTGTCTGCTGGAAAAGAACTTGTGAGCCTGGAGTCGCTCCCTCCCGGGAGCCACGGGGGCGGGGGTTCCCCCGTGGACGGATCGCGGTTCGAATAACGGGCTCAGCGCCCCGGCCCCCTTACCCCCCGGACGGCGCCCGAGCCCTCCCGAGCCTCCATGTCGCACGCTGCCGTAGCCCCCGCGCCGCAAGCCAAGGACGAGTTCAGCCCCTTCCAGGCCATGGCCGACCGCTTCGAGGCGGCCGCCGATCACCTCAAGCTCGACAAGGGCGTACGCGACGTGCTGCGCACGCCCGACCGCGAGCTCACGGTGGCGATCCCGATCCACATGGACTCGGGCGAGCTGCGCGTGTTCACGGGCTACCGCGTGCAGCACAACTTCCTGCGCGGCCCGTGCAAGGGCGGGATCCGCTTCGCGCCCGACGTGAACCTGGACGAGGTGCGCGCGCTGGCGGCGTGGATGACCTGGAAGTGCTCGATCGTGGGCATCCCCTTCGGCGGCGGCAAGGGCGGCGTGATCTGCGATCCCAAGCAGCTCTCGCAGGGCGAGCTCGAGCGCATCACGCGCCGCTACACGGCCAGCATCATGGACATCCTCGGCCCCGACCGCGACGTGCCCGCGCCCGACGTGGGCACCAACGAGCAGACCATGGCCTGGATCATGGACACCTACTCGATGCACGTGCGCCGCACCTCGACCGCGGTCGTGACGGGCAAGCCGCTCAACCTGGGCGGCAGCAAGGGTCGGCGCGAGGCCACCGGGCGCGGCCTCATGTTCGCCATGCGCGAGGCGCTCAAGAACATGCAGGGCATGCCGGCCCAGGCGCGCATCGCCGTGCAGGGCGCCGGCAACGTGGGCGGCATCGGCGCACTGCTGCTGCACCGCGAGGGGCACCGCATCGTGGCGCTGTCGGACGAGCGCGGCGGGATCCACGACCCGAAGGGCCTCGACATGCCGGCCGTCATGACCTGGCTCGACGAGCAGGCGCGCCAGCCCAAGGAGAAGCGCAAGTTCCTGGACAGCTACCCGGCCGAGCACCTGATCCCCAAGGAGAAGCTGCTCGAGGTCGACTGCGACGTGCTGGTCCCGGCCGCGGTCGAGAACCAGATCACCAGCCGCAACGTGGACCGCGTCAAGGCGCGCCTGATCGTCGAGGGCGCGAACGGCCCGACCACGGCCCTGGCGGACGAGGTGCTCGACCAGCGCGGCATCGTGGTCGTGCCCGACATCCTCGCCAATGCGGGCGGCGTGACGGTCTCGTACTTCGAGTGGGTCCAGGACCGCATGGGCTACTTCTGGACCGAAGAAGTCGTCAACGCGCGCCTCGAACAGACCATGGTGCAGGCCTGTGGCGAGGTGCATGCCACGGCCCGCAAGCACGGCGTGTCGCTGCGCAAGGCGGCCTACATCCTGGCGCTCGACCGGGTCGCCACCGTCTACCGCCAGCGCGGCATCTTCGCCTAGCCACGCCCCCTGCCCGCCGCCGCCCATGACCCACGACACGCCCGCGATCCACGACGTGCGCCCGCCGGCGCCGGTGCTCTCCGAGGAGTCGCCCTTCGCCTCGATGATGAGCCTGTTCGACGAGGCCGCCAACAAGCTCGGCGTCGATCCGGCCAACTACGCCATCCTGCGCAAGCCCGACCGCGAGATCACGGTCTCGGTCCCGGTGCAGCTCGAGGACCGCAGCTGGACCGTCTTCGACGGCTACCGCGTGCAGCACAACCAGGGTCTCGGCCCGTTCATGGGACCGCTGCGCATCGCCAGCACGCTGGAGCTCGACCACGTGCGCGCGCTGGCGGGCTGGATGACCTGGAAGTGCGCCGTGGTCAACGTGCCCTTCGGCGGCTCGGCCGGCGGCATCCGCGTGGATCCGCACCTGCACAAGCGAGCGATCCTGGAGCGCATCGTGCGGCGCTACACCGCCAACCTGCTGGACGTGATCGGGCCCGAGCGCGACATCCTCACGCCCGACGCGGGCACCGACCAGGGCGTCATGGCCTGGGTGATGGACACGGTCTCGTCGCACGAGCGCCACACCGAGAATGCGATCGTGACCGGCAAGCCCGCCGCCATGGGTGGTTCGGCCCTGGGCCAGGAAGCCGTCGCGCTGGGACTGCACACGATCCTGCGCCTCGCGCTGCAGCGCTATGCGCTGCCCGAGACGGGCGCGAGCGTGATCATCCAGGGCGCCGGCATCGTGGGCGGCACGCTGGCGCGCCTGCTGCACGCGGCCGGGCACAGGGTCATCGGGTTGTCGGGCAAGAAGACCGCGCTGTACTCGGAACACGGCCTGGACGTGCCCGCCCTGCTGGCCTGGCGCGCGCAGCACGCGCGCCTCGAAGGCGCCAGCGGGAACTTCGAGACCATCACCAACGACGAGCTCTTGAAGCGTCCCTGCGACGTGCTGATCCCGTGCGCGGTCGTGAACACGATCGACTCGAAGAACGCGCGCGGCATCCACGCCAAGCTGATCCTGGAGGGCGCGCACGGCCCGATCTCGGCCAAGGCCGACCGCGCGCTGCACGAGAGGGGCATCCCCATCGTGCCCGACATCCTGGCCAACGCCGGCGGCGTGCTGGCCGACTACTTCGAGTGGGTCCAGAACCGCCAGGGGCTGGCCTGGCAGCGCGACGTGCTCGTGAAGCGCCTGGCGCGCTTCATGACCGAGGCCTGGCACGAGGTGCTCGAGATGGAGAGCCAGCACGCCGGCCGCCTGCGCATGGTCGCCCACATGCTGGCCGTGCAGCGCGTGGCCAAGGCCGACCAGGTGCGCGGCGTCTACGCCTGATCGGGGCACCTCGGCGCGGCGCGCGCGCGCCACAGCTCGAGCGCGAAACGCCCGGCCTGGACGAGCATGACGCCCCCGAGCAGGATCCGTCCGCCGTGCACCAGCCGCGAGTCGTGGGCCGCGAGCACGCCCAGCAGCGCCCCGAACAGCGCGCCCACGGCCAGCGGCAGGCCGAGCGCGAAGCTGATGTTGCGCGCGCGCGCGTGCAGCACGAGCGCGCGCAGGGCCGAGACCGCGCCCGCCGCCAGGGCCGCGGCCCGCGCCGCGCCGAAGGGCTGGGCGAGGAACAGGAACAGCGCCGGCACCATCACGACCCCGCCCGCGACCCCGAGCAGGGGCGTGAGCGTCCCGCCGGCCAGGCCGATCCCGAGCGCGAGCGCGCTGGCGGCCGAGCGCCCGAGCGCGCCCGGGGCCGCCAGCGCTTCCGTGAAGAACAGCACGCGCAGCCCGGCCAGCGCGAGGAACACGACGAAGAGCCGCTTCAGGCCGCGCTCGTCGCAACGCTTGGCGAGCGCGAAGCCGAGCTGCGCGCCCGCCAGCGCGCCCAGCGCCAGCGGCAGCACGATGGCCCAGTCGAGCGCGGAGTCGGCGCGCAGGAGCTCGGCCGCGGTCGCGGCCAGCGTGGTCGCGAGCACCACCAGGATCGCGCTGGCCGCGGCGCGCTTGAGCGGCAGCCCGCGCACGGCGTGCAGCAGCGGCCCGGCGAAGATCCCGCCGCCGATCCCGCACAGGGCCCCGGCCAGGCCGATCCCCAGCCCGGCCAGCGGGAACCACGCGGGCGGACGCTCGTTCGGTCCGGGCGCGCTCACGCCTCGCCTTCGCGCCCCGCCCACGCGCCGAGCGCGCTCGAGGAGTGCGTCTTCGGGTCGCCGCAGATCGCGATCTCGATCCCGAGCTCGCGGTCGACCTCGCGCTCGGGCACGCTCTCGGCCGTGTAGTCCGTGCCCTTGGCGTGCACGTCGGGCCGCAGCAGGCGCAGCGTGCGCTCGAGCGTGGGCTCGGGGAACGCCGTGACCCAGTCCACGCAGGCCAGGGCCCCCAGCAGCTCGGCGCGCTCGGCCAGCGGCACGCGCGGCCGGCCCGGCCCCTTGACCGCGCGCACCGACTCGTCCGTGTTCAGCGCCACCACCAGCACGTCGCCGCGCGCGCGCGCCGCCTCCAGGTAGCGCACGTGCCCGACGTGCAGCAGGTCGAAGCAGCCGTTGGCGAGCACCACTCGCCCGCGGTGCACGCGCGCGAGCTCCTGCGCCAGGAGCTCGCGTGA
>CAZWAY010000111.1:0-6000 GCA_964631945.1 uncultured Planctomycetaceae bacterium | reverse complement strand
CCGGCGCGCCGGGCGTTCCTGAAGCGCACCGCGACCGAGCTCGGGCGCTGCCTCGACGTGCTGCAGCGCCTGGCGCTGGCGCACGTCGGCACCGGCTTCGTCGTGACCCACGAGCGCGGGCGCGTGTTCGACGTGGAGCGCGAGATGGACCTCGCGGCGCGCGTGCGGCGCCTGTTCGGCAACGAGCTGGCCGAGGCGCTCGTGCCGGTCGCGGCCGAGGACGGCGAGGTGCGCCTGAGCGGTCTGGTGGCGCCGCCGCGCTTCAGCCGCTCGGACAGCACGCGCCAGATGTGGTTCCTGAACGGGCGTCCGCTGAAGGACCGGGTGCTGTCGCGCTGCTTGCAGGAGGCCTACCGCGGCTTCAACGACGAGAAACGCCAGCCGGTCGCGTTCCTGTCGCTCTCCGTTCCGCCCGCCGCGGTGGACGTGAACGTGCATCCGACCAAGTCCGAGGTGCGCTTCCGCGACGAGCGGCGCCTGTTCCCGTTCCTGCTCACGGCCCTGCGCACGGCCGTGGCGCGCACCGACATGGCCACGCCGGGCGGGCGCCTGCTGGTGCCGTTCCCGCGCGGCGCGGGCGGGGCCTGGCCGGTGGCGCGCACGGGCGAGCGCCCGCGCATCGAGGAGCTGGAGGTGCACGAGGCGCCCGCCCGCGCGCCCGCGTCCCCGGCCCTGCCGGGCGTGCCCGCGCCGGAGGGTGCGCGCGCCGGACCCGTGCTGCAGGTGGCGGCCACCTACCTCGTGCGCGAGCTCGCCGACGGGCTCGAGATCGTCGACCAGCACGCGCTGCACGAGCGCGTCACCTACGAGCGCCTCAAGGCCGCGCTGCGGGCCGGGAAGCTCGAGGTGCAGCGCGAGCTGGTGCCCGAGCTGATCGAGCTCGCGCGCAGCGAGGTGCACGTGCTGGAGGAGCACCTGCAGGCGCTCGAGGCGATCGGCATCGAGCTGGCCGTGTTCGGCCCGACCACCGTGGCCGTGCACGGCTTGCCGGCGCTGCTCAAGCGTCGCGTCGGGCCACGGCTGGTGCGCGAGGTCGTGGCCGCCCTGGCGGCCGGCGAGAAGCTGCCGGGGCCCGAGCAGCTGCTCGACCACGTCGTGCACAGCATGGCCTGCCGCCGCTCGGTCATGGCCGGCGACGTGCTGGCGCCCGAGGAGATCGAGGCCCTGCTGGAGGCCGCCGCGCGCCTCGATCACGACCAGACCTGCCCGCACGGCCGCCCGACGCGCGTGCGCTTCACGCTGGCCGATCTCGAGCGCGCCTTCCACCGCCGCTAGGAGCGCGGCGCTACTTCGGCTTCTGCGGCTGGAAGTCCGCGGGCGTGAACTGCGGGCGCAGCGCGGCGCCCGTGACGTAGACCTCCTGGGCGGGCTTCGCGGCGAAGAGCGTGGGCGTCACCGCGCGGTCGAGCACGTGCACCTTGAGCTGCCGGGGCAGCACGAAGTCGTCCTGGGGCCGATAGTCGGAGAACTCGACCAGCAGCGGATCGGCGCCGTTCTTGGCCACCTCGCGTACGATCGCGAAGGCCGGCAGCTGATCCTCGCCGCGAATGCCCAGCTCGACCCGATACAGCGTCGGGCGCTCGCGCTGGGTCTCGCTGCGCACCAGCGCGAAGTCGGGACTCTCCAGCACGAGCCAGCCGAGCTTGCCGGCGCGCCGTGCGAGCTCGCGCGGCAGGTCGTCCGGCAGCGCGATGAGCGCGAGGGCCCGCAGGTCGAGCTGGGCCGGGTTCGAGAGCGCGACGTAGTTGCGCGCGAGCACCAGCATCTGGTCCACCGCGGCGCGGTCCTCCTTGTACTCGCGCCCGGCCAGTACCACCACGCCCTCGCGCGACTGCAGCCAGTACTGCTCCGGGGCCGGACCGAAGCGGCCGGTGGTGCTCTTGCTCGGCAGCATGAAGCGGATGCAGTCGGGCGCGAGGAAGCGGTAGTCGATCTTGGCCTCGTTGGTCTGCGCGCCGGTCCGCGTGAGCACCTCGGCCTCGAGCTGGAAGGCGGAGAGCGGCGCGCGGCTGGCGGGGCCGGAGGCCTCGCACACCCGCGCCCACAGCGCACGCGCCTCGGGGCTCGCGCTGCGCAGGGCTTCGGACGCGGACGCGGCGTCCCCCTGGGGCGCGGGAGTGGCCTGGAGGGGAAGCCAGACGAGCGAGGCGAGCAGCAGCGGGAGCATGCCCGCGAGCCTACGGCGCGGCCGCGGGACCGGCTAGCGCCTGACGCCCGAGCTACACTGCCCGCGGCACCTGCTCGAACGAATGTCGGACCGACCCAGCGCCCCCGGCGAGCCGCTCCTGTTCCTGGTCGGCCCCACGGCCGTGGGCAAGTCGGCCTTCGCGCTGGAACTGGCGCTCGAACTCGGGGCCGAGATCGTGGCGATGGACTCGATGCAGGTCTACCGCGGGATGGACATCGGCACGGCCAAGCCGAGCCCGGCGGAGCGCGCGCGCGTGCCGCACGCCTGCCTCGATCTGGTGGATCCGAGCGAGCGCTTCGACCTGGCGCAGTACCTGGGCGCGGCCGAAGCCGCGCGCGCGCGCGCGCGTGCCGCCGGACGCCGCGCGCTGTTCGTGGGCGGCACGAGCCTGTACCTGAAGGCGCTGGTGCAGGGCCTGTTCGAGGGGCCGCCGGTCGACCCCGCCCTGCGCGCGGGCCTGGATGCGCGCGCGGCCAGCGAGGGCAGCCCGGCCCTGCACGCCGAGCTCACGCGCGTCGACCCGCCCGCGGCCGCGCGCATCCATCCCAACGACAGGAAGCGCGTCGTGCGCGCGCTCGAGGTCCTGGCCCAGACCGGGCGGACGCTCTCGGATTGGCAGCGCGAGTGGGGCTGGCACGGCCAACCCGCGCGCGCGCGCGCGCGCCGGCTGGTGGGGCTGGCACTGCCGGCCGCGGAGCACGCCGCGCGCATCGGGCCGCGCATCGACGCCATGCTGGAGCAGGGCTGGGTGGAGGAGGCCCGCGCCATCCGCGCGGGGTGCGGCTTCGGTCCGAGTGCGATCCAGGCCCTCGGCTACCGCGAGGTGCTCGAACTGGCCGACGGCCGGCGCACGCGCGCGGACTGCGCGGTGCGTGTGGCCGAACTCACGCGCCGCTTCGTGCGGCGCCAGCGCACCTGGCTGCGCTCCTTCCCCGGCATCCGCTGGCTCGATCCGCGTGAGGCCTCGGCGCGCGCCGAGGCCCGCTCCGAGTGGCTGCGTGCTCGCGACGAGCCAGGTGGGGCTAGCGATTCTTGACCTTGAACTTGCTGACGCCCGGCGGGCTCTCGGCCTCGGCGTTGGCGCCCTCGGTGAAGCCGCGAAAGAACTCGCCCCAGCCGCCGTCGAAGGTGGCCAGCAGCGAATCGACCGGGATCGGCACGAAGCCGCCGCTCGCACCCAAGGCGACGAAGCCGAGCAGGATCGATTCGGCGCCCATGTAGTACAGCGGATCGGGGGCGATGCTGTGGGGCGGACGGCGATGCGTCTGCGAGGCGTCCTCGGCCGAGAAGGGGCTGTCGGGCGAGTTGTTGGCGAAGTGGCGTCGCAGCGTGTTGCTGATGCTCTTCTTCTTCTGGTACTGGTAATCGACGAAGCGGCCGTCGCGATCGGCGCGGTAGCCGGTGAAGTGCCGGAACATGCGCTCGGGCACGGAGTCGACGGTCCAGTGCGAGGCCTGGACCGAGGGCGGGCTGCTCTTGCAGGCAGCGACCAGGGACCCGAACAGGGGCAGGACGAGGAGGAGCGCGGAGCGCAGCTTCATGGCGGCAGGGGAGGGACGGGCAGGGTGCGCGCGGATGGAGATTGCGGAGGAGTCTAGATCCGGGTACCTAGGGGGTCAACGCGCGTCGGGCCACGGACCGCGGGCGCGGCGTGGGTGCCCGGCCCGGGCTCCGAGCACGGGATCGACGCGGAGAGGCACATGGAAAGACGGCAGTTTCGCGCTCCCCGCGGCATCCGGGACGTGCTCCCCGAGGAGATCCCGGCCTGGCGCCTCCTGGAGGACACCGCGCGTGGCCTGGCTCACCTGCGGGGCTACCGGGAGATCCGCCCGGCCCTGCTGGAGGAGGTCGAGCTCTTTACCCGCTCGGTGGGCGAGGTAACCGACATCGTCCAGAAGGAGATGTTCACGCTGCAGAAGGGCGACAGCGCCCTGGCGCTGCGTCCGGAGGGCACGGCCGGCATCGTGCGCGCCTACCTCGAGGCCGGGTACGCGAACTCGGCGCCGGTCCAGCGCCTGTTCCACGTCGGACCGATGTTCCGCTACGAGCGCCCGCAGAAGGGGCGCGAGCGCATGTTCACGCAGTTCGACGTGGAGGTGCTGGGCAGCCTCGACCCGCGCCTCGACGCCGAGGTGATCCAGCTGGCGCGCAGGTTCTTCCTCGAGCTCGGCTTCCAGGACGTGTGGGCGCACGTCAACACGATGGGCGATGGGCCGGACCGCGACCTTTGGCGCGATGCCCTTCGCAAGTACCTGGAGCCGAAAATCAAGGAGCATTGCGAGCTGTGCCAGGAGCGCTTCGAGCGCAACGTGCTGCGCGTGCTCGACTGCAAGAATCCACGGTGCCAGGAGCTGCATGGGGACGCTCCGACGATCAACAAGTACCTGTCCGAGGAAACAAGGAAGCACTTCGAAGAGGTTCTCAGTCTCTCCAGCATGTCCGGCGGAAACATCCACCAGGATCCGCGCATCGTGCGCGGGCTCGACTACTACACGCGCACGGTGTTCGAGATCCACGTGCGGGAGCTCGGCGCCCGCAGTGCGGTGTGCGGGGGCGGACGCTACGACCACCTCTTGCGCGATCTGGGCGGGCCCGATCTCGGCGCCGTCGGCTTCGCCGTCGGCTTCACGCCCACCCTGGTCGCCATGCGCGAACTCGGTCTCTTGCCGGAACTCGAGCAGGTCGCTGCGCAGGTCTTCGTCGTGGCCGCGGGCGACGGCCTGGACGGCGAGGTGTTCCGGGTCGCCGAGGAGCTGCGCGCGGCCAGGGTCTCGGCCGTCTACGACGTCGAGCAGCGCTCGCTCAAGGCGCAGATGAAGCTCGCCGGCAAGGGCGGACACCGCTTCGCGGTGCTGCTCGGGGGCGAGGAGCTCGCGCGCGGCTCGGTGCAGCTCAAGGACCTGGCGAGCGGTGAGCAGCGCGAGCTCGCACGCACCGAGCTCGTCGCGCACCTGCGCGCGAGCAAGGATCGAGGGCTTGGCTCCCCCGTCTGAAAGGGCCCCGTTGTCCGCGGCCGCCCTGCGCGCGCGCCGCCTGGGCGTACTGGGCGGATCCTTCGATCCACCGCACCTCGGGCACCTGCACGCCGCGCGCAGCGCGGCCGCGGCCTTCGCGCTCGAGCACGTCGTGTTCGTGCCCGCCGCGCGCCCGCCGCACAAGCCCGAGCGCATCCTGGCCGGGGCGGCCGAGCGGCTCGAGATGCTGGCGCTGTTGCTGGCGGGCGAGCCGGACGTCTCGGTGTGGGGCGTCGAGCTCGCGCGCAGCGGTCCCTCCTACACGATCGACACCCTGCGCGAGCTGCGCGCGCGCGTGCCGGCCGAGACGCGCCTGTTCCTGATCGTGGGCGAGGACAACCTGGCGGGTCTCCCGCGCTGGCGCGAACCGGAGGAGCTCGCCCGTCTCGCGCAGCCGATCGTGGTGCACCGCAGCCAGGCCGAGGCCGTCTCGGAGGCGGAGCTCTCGGACTTCGCGCGCACGCGCCTGCGGCTCGGGCGCCTGGCGTGCGGGGCGCTCGATTCGAGCTCGACCGCGCTGCGCGCCGAGCTGGCGCGCGGCGGCATGAGCGAGGAGCTGCTGCCGCCCGCGCTGCGCGCGTGGTTGCGCGCGCACGCGCCCTACGGCCGCCCATGAACCCCGGGCTGGCCGCGTGGCTCGCGAGCGGCGCGCTGAGCGCGCTGGCGACGCTGGTCTGCGCGCGCCTGGCGCCGCGCCTCGGCTGGACGGATGCGCCGCGCGCCGCCGACGCGGCGCGCAAGACCCAGCGCCGGCCGGTGCCGGCCGTGGGCGGTGCCGCCCTGCTCGCGGGCCTGCTG
>CAZWAY010000110.1:0-6447 GCA_964631945.1 uncultured Planctomycetaceae bacterium | reverse complement strand
ATGGCTCGCGAACTCGAAGCCCCACAGGAGCGCGTCCTCGTCCTGGACGTCCAGCACGTCGCCCACGATCCCGGTGTTGCGCACCTCGTTCGTGCTCGCGAGCCACACGTGCAGGGTGCCATCGTCCTGGTCGCCATCGCCGTTCAGGTCGCCGTCGCGCTCCGAGCGAGCGAACACCAGGCCGGCCGTCGAGCCGTACAGGCTCTCCAGGTCCACGCCCAGGTTCTTCACCGCGCCGCTCCCGAGGTCCACGAGGTGCAGCACGAAGTCGAGCGCGTCCACTCCGTCTCCGTCGAGGTCGCCGGCCAGGAGCTCGCTCACGGGGACCGCCAGGATCTGTCCCGCGAGCGCGAGCCGGGTCGCGCCGACCGCGGGGCTCACCGGGAGCCCGGTCTCGAGGTTGAGGCCCGTGTCCAGCTGGTGCAGCACGAGGCGCATGCTCGCGAACGATCCGTCGCCGTCCCGATCGCGGCCGTCCAGCTCGCTCCCGAGCAGCACCGCGCGCTGCGTGCCCGTCACGGTCGAGGAGGCCGCGAGCGTCGGACTGCGGCCCGTGAGCCGCAGCGTGGTCCACTGCCCGCTCGCGGGTTCGAGGCGGTGGTACACGCCCGCGTCCTGGTCGCCGTCGCCGTCGAGGTCCTGACCTTGCCCTTCTTCGTCCACGAGCGCGATCCAGGCCTCCGTGCCGAACAGGGAGTTCGGCATGAGCGCCAACGGCAGGCCCGTGACGGTCTGCTGCACGGGCTCGTAGAAGCGCGGCACGAAGCCGTCCAGCGCGTCCCCGTCGCCGTTGAGATCGTGGCGCGGAAGCTCGCCGGTCGTGAAGGCGAACTGGCCGTCCCGGTAGAGCACGGGCTGCGTCACCTGCAGGCCGACGTTGTGCGTCTGCCCGGTGCGCGCGTCGTAGACGTGCAGCACCCGGCCATCGGTCGCCCCGTCGCCGTCCAGGTCGGCGCCCTGGCTGGCCTCGAACACGACCAGCGCGACGAAGTCGTCGGCCACCACCGGCGCCAGGAAGTCGCCCACGGCCAGCCCGAGATTGGTGCTGAGCCCGGTGCGGCGGTCGTACACGTGGGCCACCTGATCCAGCGCGTCGCCGTCGCCGTTCAGGTCGGTGTCGCCCTGCGCGGCCTCCGACACGGCCAGCACGGCGAGCTCGTCCGCCACCACGTCGCGCGTGATCAGGTCCCCGAGCGCGAGCCCGAGGTTCGTGAGGCGCCCGGTCTCGAGGTCGTAGACGTGCGCCACGCCGGAGTCCGAGGCGTCGCCATCGCCGTTCAGGTCGCGCGCGCCCTCGTCGAGCTCGCGCACGCGCAGCAGGAGCAGCCGGCCCTCGCCCTGCACCGACTGCGCCGAGATCCCCACGTTGATCGGCGCCGGCGCGCCGGGGGCGCCCGAGGAGGAGGAGTCGTGGCAGGCCGGCGCGGCCGCGGCGCACAGCGCGAGGAAGAGCCAGGGGGGCGAGGACGTGTGCATCGGGAGATCCTCCAAAGCGGTTCGGGGGGAGCTCCGGGGCCGAGACGTTCTCCGACTCCGCAGCGCGACGTGACGAGGCGCAGGATACTGCGTCCGTGCGAGGCTTGTCGACCCGCGCGCGAGCGCCGGTGCGTCGCTCACGCAGCGAGTTCAGGCCACGCGCAGCGCCAGCGCCTCGTTGGCGACCAGCGCTCCCAGCACCAGCGCTCCGCCGAGGAGCACCGCTGGCGAGGGTTGCTCGCCGGCTCCGAGCCAGGCCCAGGCGACGCCCAGGACGATCTCGAGCAGCCCGAGCAGCGCGACCTCGGGCGCGCTCAGGACCTCGGCCGCCGCCACGGCCAGCAGGCACGGCAGCCCGAGCTGCACCACGCCGAGCAGCGCCAGCAGCCCGAGGTCGTGTGGCGACACCTGGAAGGGCAACGCGAAGGGCAGCATCGCCGCGGCCGAGAGCAGGCCGCCGATCCAGACCGCGGCGCGCATGTCGGGCGCGGCGGCGGCGCGGACGCGCGTGCTGTGCTGGATCACGGTCCAGTTCACGGCCGCGGCCAGCGGTACCGCCAGCGCCAGCAGCGTGCCCAGCAGGTGGCCCGGCTCGCCGCCGCCGAGGCCGCTCCGGTACATCCACAGGATCCCGGACCCGGCCACCAGCGCGGCGGCCACCGTGCGCCGCGGCGTGCGCTGGCCGAGCGTCACTCGCGCCAGCAGGGCGCTCAGGAACGGGGCCAGCGCCATGGTCACGAGCACGTTGGCGACGGTGGTCAGCGTGAGCGCCAGCATGAAGGCCGTGAACATCACGCCCCAGGCGAGGCCCGAGAGCCACGACGTGCGATTGCCCGGGAACACGGAGCGCACGAGGCGCGCGGGCTCGCGCGCGACGCCGGTCGCGAGCGACAGCCCCAGCACGAGGAACAGGCTGCGCCAGAAGGTGGCCTCGAAGCCGCCCGTGCTCCGGAGCTGGCGCGTGACCACGCCCGCGAGGCTCCACAGGAGCGTCACCACGAGCATGGCGAGCACGGCGCGGCGGCGGGACATCGGGGGCGCGAGAGCAGGCCGGGTCGTGCCGTTCCCGTCAAGGGGGGCCGATCGCCGGGGTCGTCGTGGCGCAGCGCCGGAAGGGCGCCCTCGACGCTGCGCGCCGCCATCTCGACATGGGCACCCGGACCTGGGCCGTGCTCGCGCGCCTTTGGGTAGCCTGTCGCGACTCGCGAACCGACCAGGACTCCGATGCTCCGACAGCTCCGTTCCGTTTCCGTGCTCGTCGTGCCCTCCGCCCTGGCGCTGGTCGCGCAGGCTTGCCGCGGCGCCGCGACGCCCGGCGCGTCCGTACCGGGCGCGCGCGTAGGCGCCCCAGCCGAGGCGCCCGACACGCGCCAGATCCTCTGGCAGCGCGAGCTCGAGCCAGCCCTCGCCCTGGCCCGCGCCGAGAACCGTCCGCTGTTGCTGGCGGTCAACATGGACGGCGAGAGCGCCAGCGATCGGATCGTGCTGGAGAACTACCGCGACCCGGCCTTCGTCGCCGCCACGCGTCCCTTCGTGTGCCTGGTGGCGAGCGTCTTCCGTCACAACCCGCGCGACTACGACGAGCACGGCCGGCGCATCCCCTGTCCGCGCCTGGGCGAGTGCACCTGCGGCGAGCACCTGGCGCTCGAGCCGCAGCTGTTCGAGCGCTTCCTCTCCGACGGCGAGCGCGTCGCGCCGCGCCACGCGCTGGTCCTCCCGGACGGCGGCAAGGCCTGGGACCTCTCGCTGAGCTTCGACCTGCACGACATCGATCGCGCGCTGCAGGCATCGGCGCAGGGCGAGCGCGAGCGGCGCGGAGCGCAGGCGGCGGAGCTCCCGTGCGCGGTTCCGGAGCTCGACTGGGCGGCCCTGGCGGCGCGCCGCGACGCACGCGGGCGCCGGGCGCTGGAGGAGCGGTTGGCGTACGCGCGGGGCGAGACCCCGCTGGCGCACGCGCTGGAGGCCATCGCGGCCCACGGCGACGCCGGTGCGGCAGCGGCGCTGCGTCTGGTGGTGGCGCGCCTGGCCGAACTCTCGCCCGCGCTGCGCGAGCGCTTCGTCGCGTGCGTGCACGCGCTCGGCCTCGAGCACGTCGTGGCCGTGCAGCTGCGCGATCGCCTGCGCGAGCTCGATCCCTTGCCGGGCGCGGCGGATCCGGCCGAGGCGACGCTGCTCTCGACGCTCGGCCCGCTGAACGCCGTTCCGGGGGGCTCGTCGGGGCCCGCCGACCCCGGCTTGCACTCCATGCTGCTGGCGTGCTCCGTCCTGGAGGGCTACCGGGACGAGGCCCGCTCCGCGCTGGGTCCCGCGGCGGCGCGCGCGCTCGACGGCCCGCTCGGCCGGCTCGGCGGCCCGCTGGCCTTGTCCGAGCTGCTCGCAATGGCGCGCGGCGTGACGCGCGCCGAGGGGCAGGCGCTGCCGCGCGCGGCGCCGGCGCGCGATGCCCTGCGCGAGGTCGGCGAGCTCGAGGACGAGCTGGCCGCGCTCGAGCTGCGCCTGCGCAGCGAGCCGGATCCCGAGCTGCTCGCGCGCTTCGGCAAGGCCGCGCTCGAGCTCGGCCGGCGCCGGCTGGAGTCCCAGCAGCGCGACGTGCAGGTGCTCTTCGACGACGCCGAATCGAACCTGCGCCGCGCGCTGGAGGCGCGTCCGGACGAGACCGAATGGTGGCTCGAGCGCGCGCGCGCGGCGTACTTCCTGGCGCGCTACGCCGACGAGGCCGAGTTCGGCCGCCGGGCGCTGGCGCTGGCGACGGGCACGCTGCTCGGCACGTGGTCCGGCGAAGGCGTCCTGGCGGGGGACGCGCGCGCGCGCGAGCGGTGGCTCGGCAACGAACCGGCGGTCGAGGCCCTGCGCTGGATCGGAGACGGGGACGCGCGCCTGCTCGCCGAGCGCTCCGGCAAGGACCCCGTGCTGGAGGCCGCGGGCATGCTCGAGGGCTTGCGCGCGCTGGGCCTCGTGGCGGCGAGTCCGTACGGGAACGCCCAGGACTGGCTGGGCTTCGCCTCCTTCGCCGGCGCGCTCGGGCTGTGGCGCGAGGAGTTCGCGATCGTGCGGGCCGGGGTCGAGCGCCTGCCGGAGGCGCCCGAGCTGCGCACGTACCTGAACAACGCGCTGTGGAACGGCGGGCGCTTCGAGCAGGCGCCGTTCCTGGCGGATGCGCTGGCCGAAGCGCGCGCGGAGCTCGCCGATGGCTGGTGGTTCGCGGGTCGGGCCTGGCTGCTGGCGGGCGAGCAGGCGCGCCGCGAGGAGCTGCCCGAGCGCGCCCTGCACGCCTACGCCGAGGCCCAGCGGCGCTTCGAGCGCTGCAGCGAGCGGCGCGCCGACTACGCCGCCACGTGCCAGAACCAGATCGCCGCCACCTGGCTGGGGCGCGGCTTCGCCGAGGCGCGCGCGGGGCGCCGCGCGGGCGCGGCGCGCTGCCTGGTGAACGCCCTGGAGGCGGACGCGGGACTCGCGCGCGGCGCCGACGGACTCGGCTACGAGGCCCTCGATCTGGTCGACAAGACGCTCGAGTGGACCGAACTCGGCCCGAGTCCGGTCGATGCGCTGGAGCTCGCGGCGGAACTGGAGGAGCGCACGCGCCCTGATCCGTTCTGGGTGCTGGCGATCTCCGACAGCGAGTTGCGCGAGGCGCTGCGGGCCGACGGACGCAACCCGGTGCGCGCCATGCGCGACACGGTCGACGCCGAGGGCAAGCCGATCCGCATGCTGCTCGGCCTGCCGAACGACGAGGGCGACGCGTACCTGCGCGCCTCGATCGCGGTCGCGCGCCGCGCGCTGTCGAGCGCGAGCGGTGCGGAGGACCGGAAGGTCATCGCGCAGGCCGACACGATCTGGGCCGAGCGTCAGCTCGAGCGCGACCGGCTGGCGGGCGTGGCCGAGGCGCTGGGCGAGGCGGCGACCCTGCTCGGGCTCGCGCCGCCCGAGCCGGGCGCGGATGCAGCCGCCCTGCGCGCCTCGGCCGCCGGCCTGCGCGAGCTCCTGGGCGAGGCGCGTCCGCGCTGGCGCATCGGGCGCTGAGTCCGAGCGGCGGCGGAGCGCGCCCGAACTCGCACGTTTCGCGCGCGATCTGGTACAAGCTCCGGCCCCCGAGAGCCGCAGGAGTGGACACGAAAGACGAGCAAGCGCCGGCCGGGCCGGCTTCGAGCCCGGCGGGAAGCGCGGAGTTCATCGCCCGGCTCGAGGGCTACGCCGCCGACCACGCGACGCTGGCCGAGATCCCCTACGGTCTGCGCAAGCGCCTGCTGGCGGCCTGCGGGCGGATCGCCGATCCGGGCATGGGCGAGCGGCGCCAGATGCGCCGCGCCCTGCGTCGCAAGGACAACCGCGAGCAGCGCGAGCGCGACCTCCAGGCGCTGATGCAGGCGGCCCTGCGGCGCGGACGCTCGCGCGACAAGGTCGAGAGCGAGCTCCTGCCCAAGCACGCCCTGCCGGCGCGGTCGGAACTCGGGCTCGTCGCCCCGAGCGCGCCCCCGGTTCCTGCGCCCGAGCGCGTGCCGGTCGAGCTCGGCACCGCGCGCTACTGCTACGTTTGCAAGGTGCCCTACACGCGCGTGCACGCCTTCTACGACTCGATGTGCGCGAGCTGCGCGGAGCTGAACTACCAGAAGCGCGGCGAGCTGTGCGACCTGCGCGGGCGGGTCGCGCTGGTGACCGGCGGGCGCATCAAGATCGGCCAGGCGATCGTGCTGAAGCTCCTGCGCTGTGGCGCGCGCGTGATCGTGACCACCCGCTTCGCGGCCGACGCGGCCGCGCGCTACGCGGCGCTGCCGGAGTTCGCCGAGTTCGCCGGGCGCCTGGAGATCCACGGTCTCGACCTGCGCCACACGCCCAGCGTCGAGCGCCTGTGCGCGCACCTGCTCGGCTCGCTCGAGCGCCTCGACGTCCTGGTCAACAATGCCTGCCAGACCGTGCGCCGCCCGGCGGCCTTCTACGCGCACCTGCTGGAGCTCGAGCGCCACGCCGCGGCCG
>CAZWAY010000109.1:0-6992 GCA_964631945.1 uncultured Planctomycetaceae bacterium | reverse complement strand
GTAGCAGGGCGGCATGAGCACGCAGCGCTCGCCCAGGAAGGCGCCGCGCCGCACGGACGAGCCGCCCGGCACCAGCCGCACGCCCGAGCCGGGCGCGATGCCGCGCACCCCGAACTTGTCCACGAAGGGCCACAGCTCGCGCTCGTGCCCGATCTCCGCGGCCGGCCGGCTGCGGAACAGCTCGAGGATCCCCGCCTTGACCCAGGCGTGGACGCGCCACGAGCCGTCGGCGAGCGGCTCGGCCGCGCGCACCTCGCCGCTCTCCAGCGCCGCGAGCAGCTCGTCGCCGCTCACTTCGGACTGGCGCAATTCGGTCATGCGCTCGGTACTGTACCGGGCAATGGAATCCAGGACGACGGTCCGCTCCCCAGGCGAGATCCTGCAGCTCGGCGACGCGCGCCTGCGCTGGCCCTCGAAGGCCGTGCCCGATGCGCGCGCCGCGGGCGTGCGGGTCGTGCTGGAGCGCCTGCACCTGACGCTGGGGGCCTTCCGCGCCCAGCACGGCTTCGGGCGGGCCATGGCCGCGCCGCAGCTCGGACAGCGCCTGCGCCTGGTGGCCTTCGACCTCGGACGCGGCCCGCGCGCGCTGATCAACCCGCGCATCATCGCCCGCAGCGAGGCCAGCTTCACGCTGTGGGACGACTGCCTGTGCTTCCCCGACGTGCTGGTGCGCGTGCGGCGCGCGCGCTCGATCACGATCGAGTTCGACGACGAGCGCGGCCACGCGCAGACCTGGCGCGACCTCGCGCCGGCCGAGGCCGAGCTGTTCCAGCACGAGCTCGACCACCTGGACGGAGTCCTGGCCGTGGACCGCGCGCTGGACGCGGAATCGATCGTCACGCGCGCGGAGTTCGCGCGCGAGCGCGCGCGCTTCGAGGCCCTGGTCGACGGCCCGAAGGGCTGAGGGTCGCGAGCGCGGCCGCGGATCAGGGCCGCGCCAGGAGCTCGCGCGCGGTGCGCTCGTAGTCGCCCACCGCGCGCTCGAACGAGGCGGCCGCCAGCTGCTCGTGATCGGTGTGGGCGTCGTCGATCGAGCCCGGGCCGTACAGGAGGCGCGTGCCGAAGCGCGTGAGCCAGGGCGCATCGGTGCCGAAGGCCACCACCGGCGCGTCGGCGGAGTGCGCGCCGGGCACGAAGAACTCGACCGGGCCGTAGCTCTTCTCGGCCTCGAACTCGACCGATCTCGACAGGTGCGCGCGGATGCGCGCCTCGACCGCGCGCGGCTCCTCGACCACGCGCACCATCACGGCCGCGCTGGCCGCGGGCGCGACCACGTTGGCGGCCAGGCCGCCCTGGATCAGGCCCACGTTGAGCGTGCCCTGGCCGAACACGGGGTGCGTGCCCCAGCCGTCCCGAAGCAGCTCGTGCACCACGTGCACGAGCTCGTGCACGGCCGACGGACCGAGCGGGCGCGAGCTGTGGGAGGCCGTGCCGTGGGCCTTCAGCGTGCCCTTGAAGACGCCCTTGCCGCCGCGGACGAAGCGGTTGTCGGTGGGCTCACCGATCAGCGTCCAGCGCGGCTTCCAGCGCGCGCTCGTCTGGCGGTTGGCGTGCTGCGCGCCGCCACCGTCGGTCTCTTCCCCCACCGTGAACAGGAAGCCGAGCCGGCGCTCGCCCGACTCGACCAGCCGGCGCGCGGCCTCGATCATCGCCAGGGCCGGGCCCTTGGCGTCGCACGCGCCGCGCCCGTGGATCGTGGCGCCCTTGCGGCTCGGCCCGAAGTAGGGCGGCACGGTGTCGAGGTGCGTGCAGAAGACCAGCTCGGGCTCGCCGGCCCGCGCCAGCACGTTGAATCGGCCGGGTTCCAGCTCCTGGCGCTCGACCTCGAAGCCCAGCGCGACGAGGTGCCGCGCCAGGGCGTCGCCGTAGTCGCCCTCGTGGCCGGTCACCGAGTCGATCGCGATCCAGTCGCACAGCCGGTCGAGCACGTCGGTCATCCCGTGAGCCTAGCGGCTGGGAGCGCGCTCTCGAAGGCGGCTCCGCGCGCCCGGGCTTGACGGCCGCGCGCGCGTCCCTACACTTAGGACTCCTAATCAATGAGCCCCGCGCCCTCCGCACACCTCCTGGTCGGCCTGACCAAGCTCGGCCTCGCCCTGCGCAACGAGGCCTGGCAGCGCGGCGGCCCGCGCGGCCTGACCCCGACGCAGTCGCAGACGCTGGCGTGCCTGGCGCGCGGACACGCCCCGCGGCTCGGCCAGCTGGCCACGGAGCTGGGCGTCACGCCCGCCACCACCAGCGAGGTGGTGGCCACGCTGGTGGCCAAGGGCCTGGTGCGCAAGACGCGCGCCGCGGCCGACGCGCGCGCCCTCGCGCTCGAGCTGACGGCCGCCGGCCGGCGCGAGGCGCAGCGCGCGAGCCAGTGGCCCGACGCCTTCCTGGCGGCCGCGGCCGAGCTCTCGCTCGCCGAGCAGACCGTGCTGCTGCGCGCCCTCACGAAGATGATCCGGCGCCTGCAGCTCGAGGGCCGCATCCCGCTCGCGCGCATGTGCGCGAACTGCCGCTTCTTCCGCCCGAACGCGCACGCCGGCGCGGCCCAGCCGCACCACTGCGACTTCGTGGACGCGGCCTTCGGCGATGCCGAGCTGCGCCTGGAGTGCGACGAGTACGAGGCCGCCGGCGCCGACGCCGCGCGCCTCGCCTGGCAAAGTTTCACCCGACACGACCCCACCACCCCCTGAGTCCATCTCGAGCCATGACCCAACCCTCGATCCCCGGCTACACCCACGGAACCTCCGCCGTCGCGCGCTCGCCCGTCTCGCTGGCGGACTTCGCGCTCATGCAACAGAGCGCGCTGTTCGGCCCCGACGACGTGCGCGCCCTGCGCCAGTCGCACACGATCCTCGCGGACCAGACCGAGGCCATCCTCGACGTGTGGTACGGCTTCGTGGGCGGGACCCCGCAGCTCCTGCAGTTCTTCCAGAACCCGACCAGCGGCGAGCCCCAGGGGGAATACCTCGCGGCCGTGCGCAAGCGCTTCGCGCGCTGGATCCTGGACACGGCCGCGGCCAACTACGATCAGGCCTGGCTCGACTACCAGCACGAGATCGGCCTGCGCCATCACCGCACGAAGAAGAACCGCACCGACGGCGCCAAGGCCGCGGAGCTCGTCTCCTTCCGCTACTTGCACGCCCTGCTGGTGCCGATCACGACCACGCTGAAGCCCTTCCTCGGCAAGAAGGGCCACTCCCCGACCGAGGTCGAGAAGATGCATGCGGCCTGGGTCAAGTCGGTGCTGCTGCAGGTGACCCTGTGGAGCCACCCGTACGTGAAGGCGGGGGACTTCTAGCGCGAGTGCTCGACCCGCGCGGGGTCTACGGCTCGATCGGCACGCCGACCGTGTTGGTGGCCTCGCGCGCGCCGCCCAGCACGTAGCCCGTGACCTCGAGCCGAGCGCCGACCGAGGACTCGAACAGCCCCGGCGGGATCTCGAGCACGGGCTCGGCGCGCCCGTGCTCGTCCAGCGCCAGCGCGCCGGCCGGGAAGGCGGGGCGCAGGGCCGACGCGAGCAGGGTCGCGCGGGCGAGCGGGCTGGAGCGCGGGCGGCCCGCGTCGAGGCACGCGACCAGGAGGTAGGGCGCGTAGGGCCGATCGGGCCGGTTCAGCACGAGGGACAGCGCGCCCCCGGCCCGGCCCGAGATCCCGTCCTCGCGCGCCAGGAGCGCCACGTCCACGTTCTCGATCTCGAGGTGCGGGTACAGCGTCGCGCGCACGACGTCGCTCGGATCGGCGGGGTTCACGTCGATGGCGCGCACGGTGAAGCGGTCGAGCCCGGCCCGGGTCCCGGCGCGCACCATGAAGGTGTAGCGCCCGTCGCCGTGGTCCTCGACCGGCCCGAGCGTGCAGCGCGAGGGCAGGCCGTCGAGCGTCTGGATCTCGATCGTGGCGCCGCCGTGCTGCAGCGGCCGTTCGTCGATGTCGAAGAGCTCGAGCACGACCCGCCGTTCGGTCACGCCGTCGATCGGCAGGCCCTTCTTCGGCCCCATGCGCGAGTACACGCCGTCCGGCCGTCCCTCCAGGCGCCCGCGCCAGGAGTCGTAGAGCACCTGCAGGATCTTGACGGGGTCGGGGTTGCTCGCATTGCCGCGCACGTTGAACGTCAGGTAGTACGCGCCCGTGGCACAGCCGGCGATCTGCTCGCAGGTCCCATTCGTGTCGCCCACGCGCGCGACCAGGAACGTGCCGGCGTGGGCCGACTTGGTGAAGTCGGGCGGCGGCACGCCGCACCCGGTGGGATTGGCCTCGCTGCACGAGCAACGGCCATCGCCCCCCAGCGCGCGCGCGGCCTGCATGGCCGCCATCATGCGCTGACTCAGGTCGCCCTTGGTGTCGAGGAAGGCTCGCTCGGCCGCCAGCACGACCTCGTTCCCGGTCAGGACGTTGCCCTGGATCGCGTACCCGACGTCACCCACGATGCCGGTCACGCCGTTCGCGGCCAGTCCGGCGCCCGTGCCGGTGAAGGTCACCGGAACGCCGGTGAAGTTGACGATGCCGTACTGGCGCGTCTGGTGGCGGTTGTCGCGGTTCGCGAGGTCGGCCAGGATCTGGGTCGGCGTCAGCTCGGTGTCGCGGAAGGCGTTGAAGATGCGGCGCCGGTTGTTGCCGGAGATGTCGATGAACGACTGCGCCGCGGCCGCGCCCTCGCCCACGTAGATCACGGGCACGCCGCTACGGAGGTTGAAGTTCGCCAGACAGGTGGCCGTGGCCACGCCGACCTCGCGCGTCTTGCGGTTGGCGCACACGATCGACCAGGTGGCCTCGGAGCGCGGGGCCAGGAGCAGGAGACCCAGCAGGAGCAGCAGGTTGCGGCGCAGCATGCGAGCCAGGGTAACCGACGCGCCCCGATCGCGCCGCACCCGCCGGGGATGGACGCCCGTGCGCTACCCGTCCACGCCCAGGGTCACGAGCTTGGCCCCGCTGGCGACGGCCTGGCCCTCGCGCACGTGCAGCGCCCGCACCCGCCCGTCGGCCGGCGCCGCGATCTCGTTCTGCATCTTCATGGCCTCGAGGATCAAGAGCGGCTGCCCCTGCGCGACCGTGTCGCCCTCGCGCACCAGCAGCTTGATCACGACCCCGGGCATGACGCTCTTCAGCTCGCCGCCGCCCTTGCTGCGCGTGCGCTCGGCGTCGTGCGCGGCGCGCTCGCGCTCGTCCTCGAGCACGACCTGGTAGAGGTGCCCGGCCACGGTGACCTGGGCCTGCGCGGCGTTGCCCTCGATCGACACGGCGTAGGCCTTGGCGCCACCCGCGTCCGCCTCCTCCGGGTGCTCCAGGTACAGCGCCACCTGGCCCAGGCGATCGACCTCCTCGTAGCGCACCGCGAGCGCTCGTCCGTCGTAGGCCACGCAGAGCTCCCCCAGGACCTCGGCCAGCTCGACCACGTGCTCGCTGCCGTTCACCGAGACGAAGTACTTCACGGCGTGCCCCCCGCGCCGCCCGGCGGCACGCGCTCGCTCCAGCCGGCCAGCGCCTCGGCCCGGCGCGCGAGCCAGCCGGTGCGGTCGTTCGCCCGTCCGGCCAGGGCGCGCCGGCGCGCGTCGTTCCAGCGGTACAGCGCGGCCGCGATCGCGGCGGCCTCGACCTCGCCCCCCACGCGTCCCTTGAAGTCGATCGTCTCGAGCAGGTGCGTGTCGAAGTTCCCCGCGCGGAAGCGCTCGTCCTCGAGCACCGCCATGGCGGCGGGAGCGCTGGTCTTGACGCCGCCCACGTTGAGCTCGGCCAGCGCGCGGCGCATGCGCTCGATCGCCTCCAGGCGCGTCGGGGCCCACACGATGAGCTTCGCCAGCATCGGGTCGTAGTTCAGGCCGACCTCCATGCCGCGGTACAGGCCCGAGTCGGTGCGCACCCACGGCCCCGCGGGGAAGCGCAGGTTGTGGATGGTGCCGGTCGAGGGCAGGAAGCCGGCGGCCGGGTCCTCGGCGTTCAGGCGCACCTCGAGCGCATGCCCGCGGAACTGCACGTCGGCCTGGGCGTAGCCCAGCGGCTCGCCGGCGGCGATGCGCAGCTGCTCGCGCACGAGGTCGAGGCCCGTGACCATCTCGGTGACGGGGTGCTCGACCTGCAGGCGCGTGTTCATCTCCAGGAAGAAGAACTCCGGCTTGCCGCTGGCGTCGGTGTAGAGGAACTCGACCGTGCCGGCGTTGACGTAGCCGACCGCGCGCGCGGCGGCCAGCGCGACCGCGCCCATCTGCGCGCGCAGCTTCTCGTCGACCACGGGCGAGGGCGACTCCTCGATCAGCTTCTGGTGCCGGCGCTGCACGCTGCACTCGCGTTCGCCGAGGTGCACGCCGTTCCCGTGCGCGTCGAACAGCACCTGGATCTCGACGTGGCGCGGCTTGTCGAGGTAGCGCTCGAGGTACACGCGCCCGTCGCCGAAGGCCTTCTCGGCCTCGCCCGAGGCCGCGCGGAAGGCGCTCTCCATGTGCGCCGCATCGCGCACCACGCGGATGCCCTTGCCGCCGCCTCCGGCCGAGGCCTTGAGCGCGATCGGATAGCCGACCTTGGCGGCCTCCTTCACGGCCTGCTTCGGATCGGCCAGCGCCTCGACGATGCCGGGCACGACCGGGACCCTGGCCGCCTGCATCCGTTTGCGGCTCTCGATCTTGTCGCCCATGGCGAGGATCGCCGCGGGCGGCGGCCCGATCCACACCAGGCCCGCGTCCATCACCGCCTGCGCGAACTCCTCGTTCTCCGAGAGGAAGCCGTAGCCCGGGTGGATGGCCTCGCTGCCCGACTCCTTGGCGGCACGCAGGATCTTCTCCATCGAGAGGTAGCTCTCGGCCGGCGTCGAGCCGCCCAGCGGCAGCGCCACGTTCGCCAGGCGCGCGTGCAGCGCGCGCTTGTCGAAGTCCGAGTACACCGCGGCCACCTCGATGCCCATCTCGCGCGCCGTGCGCAGCACGCGCAGCGCGATCTCGCCACGATTCGCGATCAGGATGCGCTTGAACATCGCGGGACGCCTACAGCGGGATGTTGCCGTGCTTGCGGCGCGGGCG
>CAZWAY010000108.1:0-8059 GCA_964631945.1 uncultured Planctomycetaceae bacterium | reverse complement strand
GCGATCGCCGCACACCTGACCCAAGCCGGCGGTCCGCTCGCGGCGAAGTAGGCCGACAACGGCGGGGACTGACCCGCGGGCGAGGAGCCGAGTGGCGAGGTCCTCGTCCTGGAGGACCGAGGATCTGGCATCATCCTCGGCGCGCCTTCACCGGCGCGCTTCCGCACCGTGTCCACGCCATCCACGACCTCCGGCCTGCCTGCGGATGTGCTCGCGCGCGCGGAGCGCAACCTGCGCGACGTGCTGAGCTTCGCGCTCGAGCACCGGAGCGGAGCGCAGGCCCTGGTCATCTGGGATGCGCGCTCCGAGCTGGCCCTCGTGCTGACGGAGGCCTACCGGCGCCTCCTGCCGGGGGCGACCTTGCTCGAGTTCGACGGCTGCGCGCCGCCCGTGCTCGCGGCCCTGGAGCGGCTCGCGGCGGGGGACCTGGTGGTGCTGATCCAGTCCACGAGCTTCCGTCTGGACGCCTTCCGCATCCGCCTGGAGCTCTTCCGACGCTCGCTCAAGGTGATCGAGCACCCGCACCTCGAGCGCATGAGCGGCGCAGACGGGGGCATCTACGTCGACTCGCTGGCCTACGATCGCGACTACTACCGCGGCGTCGGGCACGCGCTGAAGGCGCGCCTCGACCGCGTGCGGACGGCCGTGATCGAGAGCGGCGGTGAGCGCCTGGTGTTCGCCGCCGGGCTGGAGCCCGCCAAGCTCAACGTGGGCGACTATTCCGCCATGAAGAACGTCGGCGGTCAGTACCCGATCGGGGAGGTCTTCACCGAATCGCGCGAGCTCGAGGTCGTGAGCGGCCGAGTCCGGATCGCCCTCTTCGCGGCCACCGACTACACGGTCGCGCGCCCCGCATCCCCGCTCACCCTGGTGATCGAGCGCGGGCGCGTCACCGCGACGATCGACACGACGCCCGAGTTCGAGCGCGTGCTGGCCGCGATCCGCGCCGACGAGGGCGAGGTGCGCCTGCGCGAGCTCGGCCTGGGCCTGAACCGCGCGTTCTCGCTCGCGCGCACGGTCCGCGACGTGGGCACCCTCGAGCGCATGTGCGGCGTGCACCTCTCGCTCGGCGCAAAGCACGCAACCTTCGACAAGCCCGACATCCCGAAGCGCACGGCGCGGCACCACGTCGACGTCTTCGTCGCCGAGCCTTCCGTGACCCTGGACGGCGAGCGCGTCTTCCAGGACGGAGCCTGGCGCGTCGAGCCTCGGCCGGCCGCGACGCCCGCGGGCGAAGGCGCGTAGCGGACCGCCGGTCCCGCAGGGCTGGTCGCGACCCTGGTCGTCACCAGAGCACGGACGTGACGCGGCCGGGTTCGATGCGCACCGGCGCGGAGAACACGACGCGGCCGCGGTCCTCGGCCTGCAGCGTCCATTCCCCGGGGGGCAGCGGATCCAGGCCGCGCGCCGACCAGCCCGGGAGGATCCAGTCGAGCTCCCTCGGGCGCAGGCCGCGGACGTCCAGGCGCTCGATCGGCCGGCGCTCGGCGCCGGCGACGAGAACGAGCCGCAGGCCCCCCAGCCGCTCGCGCGTGGCATCCGTGTCCACCAGGGCGGCGATGCTCATGAATGCGGAGGGGTCCGGCAGCCGTGTTGGCTCGCGTGCCTCGAGGTCGAGGTGTCCGGCCGCGCCGAGGCGTATCGTCTCGACGCGGGTCTCGCCCGCGCGCAGCTCGACCTCGATCCGCACCGGCAGGTGCGGCGCGCGCGGCAGGGGATCGGGGACCATGCAGCCGTACCACGGTTCGGAGGAGACGAGCACCGTGTAGCGTCCGGGCGCGAGCGAGCGCGCCCCCGACAGGAACATCGAAGGCAGGATGTCCCGGGTCGAATACACGATCTCGCGCCCGCTCTCGGCCGCGCGGATCGTCACCCTGGGACTCTCGAAGGGCCCACCCTCCGGATCCTGCACGGTGAGCTCCAGGTTCGCGCCGCCGGAACGCTCCGGTAGGCGCAGCGTGACCGACACGCGCCAGGGTTGCTCGGCCATCGACGAGCGCTGCTCGAGGTAGGGGCGCTCGTTCTCCTGCCAGGCGAGCAGCACCTCGCTCCCCGGGGCCACGGGGAAGACCGCGAGGTTCCCGGCCACGAAGGCGGGGTGCGTGCCATTGGCCAAGCCGCTCAGGAGCCTGGATCCCTCGGGGGCGGACGTCAGCGAGAGCGCGGGGAAGGACGGCACGCCCTGCTCGTCCTTCTCGTCCGGCCGCGCAGCGAGCGGTGCGTCGGTCTCGTCGCGCAGCTCGACCTCGACGCGGTGCGCGGGGAAAACGAGGACGCGCTCCTCGTCCGGCGCGGAGCCCACCTCGAGGCGTCCGATCGAGACGCCCGGCTCGCGCTCGCGGAGCGAGAGATCGTCCCCGTCGCGGACGTACCAGCTGGCGCGCGCCTCGTAGACGCCGGGCAGCAGGGCGGGGAACGCGAGGCGCCCGGCGCGGTCGGCGCGCGCACGCCCGCCGCACAGTCCGCCGCCGGCCTCGAGTTCGGCGCATTCCCTCAGGCTCGGGGGGACCGCATGCCCCGCCGGAAGGCAGGTGATCCAGGCTCCGGGCACGGGCTCGCCACGCGGGTCGAGCACGCGCACGCGTTGCGCGGCGCCGCCGCGCGCGACGAGCTCGAGCTCGGGCGGGGACGAGCCGGGATCGAGCGTGACCACCGTGCGCCCGCTCGAGCCGAGCCGTGCGTGGCGCGCGTGGGCCGCGTGCGGCCCGGCGGCGACGAAGTCGAGCGCGAAGCCTCCGTTCGCCTGCGTGCGGCCGGCGAGCTCGCGTCCCTCCGCGTCCACCAGCCACACGCGTGCGTCCGCCAGCGGTTCGCCCGACTCCGTGCGCGCGCGCCCGAGCAGCGTGCCGCCGCGGTACACGACCAGCCGCTCGGCCCGGGTCGCATCCCGCGCTTGCAAGCGCAGCACGCGGCGCGTGTGTCCGGGCGTCTCGACGCGCGCCCACAGGAAGGACGAGCGCCCGCGCCACTCCACGGGCACCGGGACGCGCACGTGGATCTCGCCATTCGCGTCGCTCGTGGCCTCCGCCAGCACGGGCCGGTGCAGCTCGCGCGGCAGGGCGTCGGGCTCGTCACCGCCGTCCGAGGGCATCACGCCCAGCACGACGTGGATGCCCGGCGCCGGACGCACGTCCTTCTCGAGCCCGTACTGCGCGTGCAACCAGACCTCGATCGGGTAGCTCGCCTCGTCCGCCTGGACCAATGCGAGCGGAGGAGACAGGTCGGTGCGCTGGACCGCCAGGACGAGGGCCGCGAGCGAGGCGAGCAGCGTGGACATGCCGGGAATGGTCCGGACGAGCCTAGCGCGCGTGCCTTCCGGGCGCAGCGGCTCCTGCATGAAGGCGCGTCCCCTACCGCCCGGCGGCCGGGGCGGGCCGAGTTCGCAGGGGGAGTCCCGACGCGCTCGCGCCTCCCCAGGTTGACTCAGGTCCGGACAGGCGCGAGTCCGAAGCACTCTTCTCGCACTGGGGTGTAGCTCAGCCGGGAGAGCGGGCGGCTGTTAACCGCCAGGTCGCAGGTTCGAGGCCTGCCGCCCCAGCCAACGTGCGCGGGAGTCGCGGGCTCCTGCGGCGCTCAGTCCGGATCGCCGCTCAGGACCCAGCCGGCCCAGTCGCGTGCCGGGCGCCCCTCGGCGCGCAGCTCCATCTTCGCCCGCCACAGCGCGCCGGCCTTGCCGAGGTTCTCCTGCCAGAGTCCGGAATAGAAGCGCTCGAACAGGCGGCGCGTGGCGTCGTCGTCGACCTTCCACAAGCTCGTGATGGCCGTGCGCGCGCCGGCCGCGTGCAACGCGCTCTGCAGCGACTGGATGCCCTGCCCGGCGCGGCGCACGCCCACGTTGGTCTCGCAGGCCGAGAGCACCGCCAGCTCGCAGCTGCGTAGATCGAAGCTCGCCAGCTCCTCGGCCGTGAGGATGCCCGGAACGCGTCCGAGCGCGTCCCGCCCGCGGTTGGCGCCGGCGAGCGCGAGCCCGCACAGCGTCTCCGGCGCGAAGCCGGTGAGCGTCTCCTCGGCACGCTGCCCGAGATCGCGGGCGCCCGGCTCTCGCGACGCATCGAGCTGGGACTTGCTGCTCTCGCTCGCGAACCAGCCGTGTGTGGCGAGGTGCAGATAGCGCGTGCCGGGCGCGGCCGCGTGCAGCGCGGCCTTGGTGCCGGCGGCGCGCGTGAGCAGCCCGGGCTTGCGCTGGAAAGCCTGCTCGTAGAGGGCCGCGATGGCTTCCGCCTCCGCGCCCGTTCCGGGCAGGAAGGCGAAGCCGCCGGGCGCGCCGTCCACGCGTCCGGAGCGCTCGAGCGGTGGGGTGCTCGCCTCGTGGCCTGTGCGGGCAACCGTGCCGGGCTCGGCGTCGTAGTCCAGCGCCCCGGCGAGCGTCAGGCCTCCCGCGGCCGCGCGCGCCGACTCCGCGCGCAGGAGACGCGCGAGCGTGCTCTCGTTCCGGATGGAGATGCGCTCGCCGACCAGCCCCGTGCCGAGCGGCAGCGCGTCGAAAGGGACGAGGTACAGGAAGTCGTCCAGATCGAGGTGCAGCGCGTGCACGTCTCCCGCGGCTGCGAGCACGGGATCCAGCACGCGCTCGCGCAACTTCGCGCCCGCGGCGGCGAGGCGATCTTCCCCGCTCGAGTCCGCGCCGGCGTCGAGCCCGCGCCCCTGCAGCGGCCGGCCGAGCGCCGCGCGCCACTCCTGGACGAACTCCTCGAGCTCGGCCGCGGGCCCCAGCTCGATGCGTTGCACCGCTCCGCCCGGGCGCACCACGAAGGCCAGCAGGCAATCCTGAACGGGCGTGCTGCGCTGCACGTACCTCAGGAACGACACCGCCGCGGTCGCCCGCGCGAGTCGCGCTCCAAGATCCGCCGCCTCGATCTCTCCCACGAAGGCTCCCGCCTCGGCGAGCTTGGCGCGCAGCTCGCGCTCGGAGCGGTCGCGCTCCTCGGCTCGCGCGAGCAGTGCACCGCGCCATGACTCGAGCGCATCCGCGCTCTCGCCTCCGTCCGCCATGCGCGCGGGCCCACCGGCGGCGAGGTCGTTCAGGCCGGCGCGCGCTTCGGCCGCGCGTGCCGCGAGCGTCGCCAGCTCGGGATGCAGGGCCAGGGCGTGGCCCGTCTCCGCGCTTGCGGCCGACACGAGCCGCAAGTTCTGGAGGGTCGCAAACAGCGCCGGCGTGAGCGTGTGCTCGGGGTCCGCGGCCGCGCCGAAGTGGAGCGCGTAGCTGAAGCGCCTGAGCTCGACCCGTACGCCCTCGCGCGCGGGGCGACGGGCCTCGGCGCGCAGCTCGCGCGCGCGGGCGCGCATGCCCGCCAGCAGGCGGCCGCACGTCTCCCGCGTACCCGCAAGGTCGTCCATCGACGCACGGGCGTTGGCGAGCCCTACCTCGGCCTCGAGCACCTCCCAGTAGTCCGCGGGGAACAAGCGCGAGCGGGCCGCGAGCACCTCCTCCGCGAGCTGGCACGCCTTGGCACCCTCGCCGAGCAGCTCCAGCACACCGCCGAGGTTCACCTTGGCCGCCAGAATGTCGGGGTGATCCTTCGGCAGCAGGCGTTCGCGCGCGGCGAGCACCTCCTCGACGAGCGGCAGCGCGCCCGCGAGGTCGTCGGCGTCGTACAGGGTCGTCGCGACGTTTTGCTTCGCTTTCAGGATGTCGAGGTGGTCTTTCGGCAACACGCGCACGCGGGTCTCGAGCACCTCCTCGAAGAGCACGCGGGCCTCGGCCACCTGGCCGAGGTCCCGGAGCACAGCGGCCAGGTTGTTCTTCGTCGAGAGCAGGTCGCGGTGGTCCTTCGGGAGGAGTCGAGTGCGGGCCGCGAGCAGTTCCTGGTCGAGTTCGCGCGCGCCTGCGAGGTCGCCGAGCAGATGCCTCGAGAGGGCGAGGTTTTGCTTGGCCACGAGCACGTAGGGGTGGTCGCCGGGAAACTGCCGCGACCAGATCGCGAGTACCTCCTCCTCGAGCGCACGCTTTCCAGCGAGGTCACCGAGGTTGCCGCGCGACACGGCCGCATTCAGCTTGGCCTTGAGGAGATCGAGGTGCTCGGCCGGCAAGAGGCGCGTGCGGACCTCGAGCACCTGCTCGAAGAGCTCGTGCGAGCCCTCGAGGTCGCCTTGCATGCGCAGCGTCTGCGCAAGGTTCTGCTGCGCCTCGATGCGCAAGGGGTCCTCCGCGGAAAGCACGAGCGCGCGCGCCGCGAGCACCGCTTCCTCCAGCTCGCGCGCTCCTCGGAGGTCGCCGAGCTCCTTCCTCGTCAACGCCAGGTTCTGCTTCGCGGCGAGGACCTCGGGGTGGCCCTCCGGCAAGCTGCGCCGCCGCCCCGCGAGCAGCTCCTCGAAGAGCTCCTGGGCTCCTGCGAAGTCGCGCAGCTCGTAACGGGCCGCGCCGAGGTTCATCACGAAGTCGAGCAGCGTGGGATGGTCCTTCGGGAGGGCTTGGCGGCCGAGCTCGAGGATCGAGCTGCACAGCGTCAGGGAGTCCTGCAGGCTCCCGAGCGTGATCGCCATGCGGTTCAGCTCGTGCAGGAACCCGATGCGCACCTTCTCGGTCCCGACCGGGGGTGGCACGAGGCCGGCCACGATGTCTCGAAGGAGCTCGCGCGCGCCGTCCAGGTCCTTGTCCGCCACCTCGCGCAGCAGGGCCAGGGCCTCCTCGTCCTCGGACGACTGCCTCGGCTCGGACGAGGGCGCGCCCGTGCCGGCGCGCACGGCGCCTCCGTCATCCGCCGGCGCCTGCTCCTGGAGCGCGTCCGTGCTCCTCGCCGCGCCGACGACCGCCAGCACCACGAGGCACGCGAATGACGCAGGGCGCGTCACCCAGCTTTCGGCTCCCATGTGTGGATTGTACGCCGCGCCGTTCGCGGGGATGCCGAGCGAGTGTGGATCGCAAGGTGGCCGGCCGAGTCGCGCTGGGGCGGCGTCGAACGAGGTGCCTTGGGCGCGGGCGCGTTCGCCCGCTCTAGCTCCACTCGAACCACTGCTCGGCCATGCTGCGCATCAACGTGCCCTCCTCGCGGTCGAGGCGCTTCCGCTGCGCCCTCAGGGCTTGCGCCCGGCGGCCGGGGCGGGCCGCACCTCGACCTCTTCGCCTCCGAGCTCGTGCAGGAAGCGCGCCAGCTCCTCGTCGCCGAACTCGTCCCAGCCCTTGCAGGTGCGCAGGGCGCCCTCGCGCATCTGCGAGTCGCAGGCGAGCTCCGTGCCCAGGGCGGTCTGGCGCGCGAGCTGCCAGCGATTGGCGAGCTCGCGCAGCTCCGTGGGAGTGATGCGCTTGCGCGAGCGCACGATCATGGGATGGCGCTTGCGCAACTCGGTGAAGGTCCACTGCGCGAATCCGTGGCAGAAGATCCCCTCGCGCGCAGCCGCCTCGCAGATCGACACGTTTTCGTCCACGAACCGCATCAAGCGCGTGCGCAGCGCCTGGATCGCTTCGTCCCGGGTCATCGCCTTCATGGCACCGACTCCTTTGGATCCCGAGGACCCACTCCAGTCTCGGCAGTGCCCGCCGCCACCGGCAGGGGCCGAAGTGGGTAGCCGCGCCGTCCGGGGTCAGGAGCGCGCGCCTCGCTCCGAGCCCGACCTCGATCGCTTCGAGGCCTCGCGCTCGACGATCCGGGTCCAGGCGCTCCGGCGAAGGCGGCTATCGCCGCACGGCGGGTTCGAAGCGAGCGCCCCGGATCGGAGACCCGAACAGCTCGAACTGGCCGCGCACCGATTCGTCGGCCAGTTCACGAGGGGCCCGCTTCCTTGTCGCGAAGAAGGCACTGCCACCCAGCGTTGCCGGATCCAGACTGAGTCCGTATCGATCTTGGTCTCACTTCGATCAGCACTCCCCGCCGAGAGCGTGCCGAGCGCCGGCGGACCGGCCGCCACGTTGGCCACCGGCGCCACGTTCCAGTACAAGCGGAGGAGCGAGAGCCGTGCGGAGGGGCCGGTCGTCAGCGCTCCGCCAGGCAGTACAGGAACTCTTCCCCGCGCAGGAACAGCTCGTGCCCGACGAGCGCGGCCGAGGCGCTGAAGCGGTCGTCGAGTTCGTTGCGCGCGAGCACCTCGAGCTCGCCGCTGCCGGCCGCGACGTGGCGCAACA
>CAZWAY010000107.1:0-8379 GCA_964631945.1 uncultured Planctomycetaceae bacterium | reverse complement strand
CGAGCGCGGAGGCCGCGCTCGCGAGCGCCGGCTGCGCGCCGCGCAGCCGCGCCGGGCGCGGCCTGCTGCGGGCGCGAGCCCACGCCCCGCTGGTCCTGGCGAGCCTGGCCGTGCTCGCGTGGGGCTCGGGGTCGCTCGCCCTGGCCTGGTTCACGCTGTGCCGCCTGGCCTACGTCGGCTTCGTCGCCTTCGCGCTGCGCGCCGAGTCGCGGCGCGCGACGTTCTCGCGCCGCCACGGGGCCGAGGAGGCCTGGCGCCGCTTCCGGCGCGTGGCCGAGCGCCTGATGTTCGCCGACGCGGTGGCGCTCGGGGTCCTGTGTCTGGTCACGCGCGGCACGCTGGACCCGCCCGGACCGACCTGGCTCGCGCTCGTGCTCGGACTGGCGCTGGTCGGGCTGGGCCTGGGCATCAAGTCCTGGGCGGCCGCCAGCCTGGACGAGGGCACCTTCTACTGGCGCGACTTCTTCGTGCCGCGCGAGCACCGCGCCGTGTCCGCCTCGGGCCCCTACCGCTGGCTGGCGGACCCGATGTACACCGTCGGCTACGCGCACGCCTACGGCTTCGCGCTGCTGCTGGGCTCGGGTCCGGGCCTCGCCGGCGCGGCCTTCGCCCAGGTGGCGATCCTGCTATTGGCCCGGCTGGTCGAGCGCCCGCACCTGCGCCGCCGCCATCGCGCCTAGGGGTCGGTCTCCTCCGGCCGCGGACTCAGCCGCGCCGCTCGAGGATCACGCGCGCGCCGCGCTGGCGGGTGCAGTACAGCCAGGCCCACTCGAACAGCACCACGAAGCGGTTGCGGAAACCGATCAGGTAAAAGACGTGCACGAAGACCCACAGGGCCCAGGCCGCGAAGCCGCGCAAGTGCAGGCGGCCGAGGACGGCCACGGCCTTCGAGCGCCCGATCGTGGCCAGCGAACCCTTGTCGCGGTAGACGAACGGGAGCGGCGCCCTGCCGGCCAGCGTGCGCACGAGGTTGCGCGCGACGTGCCGGCCCATCTGCATCGCGCCGGGGGACATGCCCGGCACGGTTCCGCCGCGCCACGGCACGGCCGCGGCGTCGCCGATCACGAGGATCTCGGGCCGGCCGGGCACGGACAGGTCGGGCTCGACCTGCACGCGTCCGGCGCGATCGAGCGGCGCACCCAGTGAGCGTGCCAGCCCGGTCGCGCGCACGCCCGCGGCCCACAGCACCGTCGCCGAGGGGATCCGCTGCGCGCCGGTCTCGACGCCCTCGGCATCGATGCCCGTCACCGGAGCCCCGAGGTGCACGCGCACGCCCATGTGCTCGAGCGTGGCCTGCGCCGCGCGCGACAGCTCCTCCGGGAAGGCCGGCAGCACGCGCGCGCCGCCCTCGACCAGCACGATGCGCGCGGAGCGCGGCTCGAAGCGCCGGAAGTCGCGCGCCAGCGTCTGCCGCGCGATCTCGGCCAGCGCGCCGGC
Source organism: uncultured Planctomycetaceae bacterium (assembly GCA_964631945.1). Taxonomy (GTDB): domain Bacteria; phylum Planctomycetota; class UBA1135; order UBA1135; genus JABFRZ01. Next base: position 6,942 of record CAZWAY010000107.1, on the reverse strand, counting down.
CAGCTCGACCCCGGTCGGCCCGGCGCCGATCACCACGAAGGTCAGGAGCCGCGCGCGCGCGCGCTCGTCCTCGCAGCGCTCGGCCGCCTCGAAGGCCAGCAGGATCCGGCTGCGGATCTCGAGCGCATCGCGGCTGTCCTTGAGCGTCAGCGCGTGCCGTGCCCACTCTTCGTGCCCGAACCAGCTGCTCTCCGCGCCGGTCGCGACCACCAGGTGGTCGTAGGCCAGCTCGCCGTCCGTCAGCACGACCACGCGGCGTTCGACCTCGATGCGCTGCACCTCGGCCAGCAACACGGTCGTGTTGGCCTGCGCGCGCACGATCTGGCGCAGCGGCACGGCGATGTCCGTCAGCGCCAGTCCGGCGGTCGCGACCTGGTACAGGAGCGGCTGGAAGAGATGGTGGTTGTTGCGGTCGACCAGGGTCACGCGCACCGGCGCGCGCGCGAGCCCGCGCGCGACCTGCAGGCCGCCGAAGCCGCCGCCGAGAACGACCACGTGCGGGCACGAGTCGGGATCCGTCACGCCGGCACTGTAGCCGCCCTGCGCGGCGGGCCTAGGATCCGCGCGGCGCCGTCCCGAGTGCGGCGGCCGGGCCTCGGCTGCGCCACGAGATGGCCAGGCCCACGCCGCCCAGGATCAGCGGGCCCGCCACGAAGAGTCGCGCAGCCGGCGCCTCGCCCAGCACCAGGATCGCGGCCAGCGCCGTGAGCACCGGCACCAGCAGCTGCAGGAGCGCCGCGCGCACCGCGCCGAGCCCGGGCAGCGCCAGGTACCAGAGGCTGTAGCCGAGGCCGGAGGCGAGCGCGCCCGAGGCCGTCGCCAGGAGCACGCCGCGCGCGCTCGCGTGGAGCGGCACGAGCACGAACGCGACCAGCAGCGCGCCCAGCGCGAGCGGCACGCTGCGCGCGAAGTTGTCGGCCGTCGCCAGCAACGGCGCGTGGCTCGCGCGCCCGCGCAGCGAGTAGGCGCCCCAGGCCACGCCGGCCGTGCCCATCAGCACCAGTCCCAGCGCATCGGGTCGGCTGGCGCCGGGCCGCGTGAGCACGATCAGGCCCGCGAAGGCGAGCGCGAAGCCGGCCAGCTCGCGCGCGCTCGGACGCGTGCCGCGCAGCACGCTCCAGCCGATCATGGTGGCCTGCACGGCCGTGAACAGCACCAGCGCGCCGAGCGCGGCCCCCAGGCGCAGGTAGGCCAGCGAGAAGGCCGCGGCGTAGGCCCACAGTGCGAAGGCCGAGGCCAGGCTCCCGCCGCCGCGCGCACCCGAGCGCGCGCCGGTCGAACGCGCGAGCAACGCCAGGGCCAGCGCACCCGAGACCAGGCGCACCGCCGTGAACGACCACGCGTCGATGGCCCCCGCGTCCAGCGCCTTGCGACACAGCAGCGAGTTGGCCGCGAAGCCGAGCAGGGCCGCGGCCGTGGCGGCGGAGGTCCGCGCGGAGGTCGGGGGGGTCGGCACGGCGCGCGAGGATAGAGAGCGCGCGCGCGCCGCGCCCACGCCCTGCCCGCTGACATCGAAAAACGAGCGCCGCGAATCCGCGCCGCGCCGCCCAGCGTACCCGGAGAGCCCGCTTGCTAGCATCGTGGCGGATGCGCGCGGTCCGGCGGGTGCGTCCGCAGGCGCGCACGCCCCCTCCGTGTCCTCCACCTCCCAACGCACCCCGACCCTGTTGCAGCGCGTCGCGCGCGGGGAGGCCGACGCGCTGCAGCTGTGCATCGAGTCCTACGGCCCGCTGGTGTGGTCGCTCGCGCGCCGCCTGTGCCCGAGCACCGCCGACGCCGACGACGTGGTCCAGGAGATCTTCATCACGCTCTGGAAGAGCGCCGCGCAATACGACCCGGCGCTGGCGAGCGAGTCGACCTGGGTCACGACCGTGGCGCGCCGCAAGCTCATCGACCAGCGCCGTCGCTCCGCGCGCCGTGGAGTCGCCGACGAGATCGGCCCGGAGCTGGCCTCGAGTGCGCCGGGTCAAGCCGAGCTGGCCGAGCGCTCCGACGAGGCCGCGCGCGCCAGCCGCGCCCTGGGCGAGCTGCGCGTCGAGCAGCGCCGCGTGCTCGAGCTCGCCGTGGTGCACGGTCTGACCTACGAGCAGGTGGCGGCCAGGCTCGCCATTCCGCTCGGCACGGTGAAGACGCACGCGCGGCGCGGCCTGATGCGCGTGCGCGAACTGCTCGGGCTGCCCGCGTCCCTGAGCAAGGGAGGAGCGACCTCATGAGCGCCGATCTCCGCCGCGAGCGTCTGGAGGAGCTGCTGGTCGAGCGCGCCCTGACCGGGCTGTCGCTGGCCGACCAGGCCGAGCTGGCGCGCCTCACCGGCGAGCTGGGGGCGGACGCGGCCGCCGCCGCGAGCCTGGAGATCGAGCTGGCCGCGGCCGCGCTCGACGAGGCGCTCGCTCCGGCCGGACGACCGGCCGCGCTGCCCGAGCCCCTGCGCGTGCGGCTGAGCGCGAGCGCGCGCGCCTTCGCGGCCGGGGCGGGCGCGCCCCCCGCGGAACCCGTGCTGCGCCCGGTCGCGCGGCGCCACTGGGCGCTGACCGGCTGGCTGCTGGCCGCCGCCGCGCTGGTGCTGGCCTTCCTGGCCTGGCGCGAGCGCGCGCCGAGGGTGCCGGCGCCCGCCGAACGACGCGCCGAACTGCTGGCGCGGTCCGACACGCTGCGCCGCGATTGGAGCGCGACCGAGCAAGGCACGGGCGCGAGCGGCGACGTCGCCTGGTCGCAGGCGCTGCAGCAGGGCGTGCTGCGCATCCAGGGTCTGGCCGCGAACGACCCCACGCGCGAGCAGTACCAGCTGTGGATCTTCGACGAGACCCAGCAGCACCCGATCGACGGCGGCGTGTTCGACGCCGCGGATGGCGAGATCCTGATCCCGATCGACGCCAAGCTGCGCGTCGAGAAGCCCACGCTCTTCGCCGTCACGCGCGAGAAGCCCGGCGGCGTGGTGGTCTCCGACCAGAAGCGCATCGTGCTCGTGGCGCAGATCTAGCGACGCGCGCGCCCGCTCGCCGCGCGTTCTCCATCAGCATGCGCACCCGGCTCGCGGGCTGGCATTCACGTCGTTCGGGGTCGCTTCGCGCGCCTGGACACGATCCTTCCCGTAGGATGCTCGCCGCTTGGACGACGGAACTCCTCGACGCGCGTTCCTGGTGCTCGGCATGCACCGCAGCGGCACCAGTTGCCTGGCGGGCATGCTGGGCGCGGCCGGCGTGGCCGCCGCGGGGCCGGCGGTGCGCAACTGGGACAACGCGCGCGGGCACTTCGAGGCGCTCGCGCTCGTGCGCCTGAACGAGGCGGTGCTGGCGACGTCCGGTGGACACTGGCTCGCGCCGCCGGCCGAGGTGAAATGGACGCCGGAGCAGGCCGCGGAGCGCGAGCGCCTGCTGGGCCAGCCGATCGAGGGTCGCGCCGCGCTCCTGAAGGACCCGCGCAGCCTCCTGTGCCTCCCCTTCTGGCGCGCCTCGCCCACCCCGTTCCGCGTGCTCGCCATCGTGCGCCACCCGCTGGCCGTCGCGCGCTCGCTGGCCGCCTGGCGTGCGATCCCGCTGGCCGAGGGTCTGGCGTTGTGGAGCGCGCACGCGCGCTTGCTGCTGGCCGATCAGGAGGCGCACGGGTATCCGCTGCTCGACTTCGAGCGCACGAAGGAGGAGTTCGTGAGCGCGCTCGTCGAGGCCTGCGGTGTGCACGGCGTCGAGCTGGACGCCGCGGCGCTGGCGGGAGCCTACGAGGAGCGGCTCGTGCACCACGACACGCGCGACGCACCGCGGGAGCCGGGCCTCGACGAGGCGGAAGCCCTGTTCGCCGCGCTGACGCGGCGCACCGGCTCGAGCACGCCCACGCGCGCGCGCACGTCGTACCCCAACGAACCGATGGAGCGCTTCGAGCGCGCCCTCGCCGCGCGCAATGGCGCCCAGGCTCTGGCGGCCGCGCGCGCGGCGCTCGCGCACAGCGCCGACGCCGGCGCGATCGCGGTGCCGATCGTGGCCGCGCTGCTGCGCGTGCGCGCGCTGGATTCCGCCCAGGAGTTCCTGCGCACGACCGGGCCGAAGCTGGAGAAGGGCCTGGCCGAGCTCCTGCGCGGCAAGGTCCTGCTCGCGCGCGGCGAGGCGTCCGCGGCCGTGCGCGCGCTCACGAACGCGTGCGCGGTGCCCGAGCCGTACTACCAGGCCCGGCGCCTGCTGCCCCACGCCCTGCGCCAGGCGGGACGCCAGGCCGAGGCCTATCGCCTGCTGGCCGAGCTCGTCCCGGACACGCTCCATCCGGAGGGCCCGCTCTCGCTGCTCGGCGAGTGGGCCTGGAACGACGGTGATCGGTCCGCGGCCTGCGAGCACATGCGCGCGGCCATCGCCAGCGCGCCGCCCCATCGCCGTGGACGCATGCGCACGCGCCTGGCGGAGTGGCTGCTCGCCAGCGCCGGCCCCGAGCCGGCGCGCGCGGAGCTGCGGCTGGCGCTGGAGGAAGACCCGGCCTACCCGCGCGCGCGCGACGAGCTCGCGCGGCTCGAGCAGAACACGCTCGGAGGCGCCCCGACGGGTTAGCGGCTAGCGCAGCTTCGCGAAGCGCTCGGTCTCCGCGATCAGCGCGCTGCGGATGCCGGGTTCGGTCATGGAGTGGCCGGCGTCGGGCACGACCACCAGCTTGGCCTCGGGCCAGGCGCGGTGCAGGTCCCAGGCCGAGCGCATCGGGCAGACCACGTCGTAGCGGCCCTGCACGATCACGGCCGGGATGTGGCGGATGCGCTTCACGTCGCGCAGGAGCTGATCGTCGCGCCGCAGGAAGCCCTTGTTCACGAAGTAGTGCGCCTCGATGCGCGCGAAGGCGTCGGCGAACTTGCCGCCGGCGAACTTCTTGACGAGCTCGGGGTCGGTGAAGAGCTTGCTGGTCGTGCCCTCCCACACCGACCAGGCGCGCGCGGCGCTCATGCGCACCTTGCGGTCGCGGCTGGTGAGGCGCTTGTAGTAGGCCTTCATCATGTCGCCGCGCTCGCGCGGCGGGATCGGCGCGAGGTAGGTCTCCCAGGCGTCGGGGAAGAGGTGGCTCGCACCCTCCTGGTAGAACCACTCGAGCTCGCTCCGGCGCAGCAGGAAGATCCCGCGCAGCGCGAGCGCCTTGCAGCGCTGCGGATGCGTCTCGGCGTAGGCCAGGGCGAGCGTGCTGCCCCAGCTGCCGCCGAACACGACCCAGCGCTCGATGGCGAGCGTCTCGCGCAGGTGCTCGATGTCCGCCACCAGGTCCCAGGTCGTGTTCTCGCGCAGCTCGGCGTGCGGCGTGCTCTTGCCGCAGCCGCGCTGGTCGAAGAGCACGATGCGCCACTTCTTCGGATCGAAGTAGCGCCGGTACACCGGGTCGATGCCGCCGCCCGGACCGCCGTGCAGGAACACCAGCGGCTGACCGCGCGGATTGCCGCACTCCTCGTAGTGCAGCGTGTGCAGACGCGAGACGTGCAGGCGTCCACCCGCGTAGGGCTCGAGCTCGGGGAAGAGGGACCGCAGGCGCGGCGACTTCGGGCGGGGGGCACGCTTCATGGTGCGAGACTACCTCCCGCGAGCGGGCCTGTCTCGCCGCTGGGGTCGGGTCGTGGCGCTCGTGCTAGCATCGAGTTCATGGAAGGTGCGCGCAGGACCAGGAGGCACCGGCCGATGATCCGTCCCTGAGGCAGAGGCCGCAGCGATGCCGCAGGCGACCCCGGAACCGAGCCTCTCGCAGGAACTCGTGCGCCGCATCCAGGCCGGTGATCGCGAGGCCTGGGAGCGGCTGTACCGCGACTACCACGACCCGCTGCTGCTGGCGATCCGCGCGCGCCTCGGGGCCCGGTTGCGCGTCTGGCTGCAGTCGGAGGACATCCTGCACAGCGTCATCAAGGACGCCTTCGGCGACCTGGCGAACTTCGAGCACCGCGGCACGGGCACGCTCGAGCACTACCTGCACGTGTGCGTGCTCAACAAGATCCGCTCGAAGGCCAGCTTCTACGGCGCGGCCAAGCGCGCGGGCGAACGGCGCGTCTCGACCAGCGAGCTCGACGAGCTCGCCGGGGCCAAGGACGAGCCCGGCTACCACGACGCGCCGACGTTCGAGCGCCTCGAGCGGGGCCTGGCCGCGCTGCCTGAGGAGCAGCGCGAGGCGGTGCTGCTGCGCGCGCTCGAGCGGCTGCCGAACGAGCGCGTGGCCGAGCTGCTCGGCAAGACCCCGGCCGCGACCAGCAAGCTGTACAACCGCGCCCTGGCCCGGCTCGGCGGGCTGGCGCGGCCCGCGCCGGAGTGAGCATGGCCGACGCGGAAGAGCTCGAGGAGCTGGTCGCGCGCTTCCTCGACCGCCGCGAACAGGAGCCCGCGCTCGAGCCCGAAGCCTTCGCGCACGCGCATCCCGAGCACGGTGCGGAGCTCCTGGCGGCCATCCGGCGCACGCTGCAGGTGGCCGAGCTGCTCGCGCGGGGCTCGTCCGCGGCGCCGACCGAGATCGGGCCCTACCGCATCCTGGGTGAGCTCGGGCGCGGGGGCATGGGCGTGGTCTACGTCGCCGAACGCGAGGGTCGCCGGCACGCGTTGAAGCTCCTGCCCTTCGCCCTGGCCGGCGCGCCGCGCGCGCTCGAGCGTTTCCGGCGCGAGGCGCGCGCGCTGGCGCGGCTCGAGCACCCCAACGTCGTGCGCGTGGACGACTCGGGGGTCTTCCAGGGCGCGCCCTACCTGGTGATGGAGCTGCTCGAGGGCGTCGAGCTCGCGCGGCTCGCGACGCCGCTGGCGCCCGAACGCGCGGCCGGCATCGTGCTGCAGCTGGCTGGCGCCGTGCACGCGGCGCACGAAGCCGGCGTGCTGCACCGCGATCTCAAGCCGCAGAACGTGATCCTGTGCGGCGAGCGCGCGGTGCTGCTCGACTTCGGGCTGGTCGCGAGCGCGGACGAGGACACCCTCACGGACACCGGCTCGCTGCTCGGTACGCCGCGCTACATGGCGC
>CAZWAY010000106.1:0-8969 GCA_964631945.1 uncultured Planctomycetaceae bacterium | reverse complement strand
GCGTCGAAGTACTCGAGCACCTGGCGCCAGAGGTTGTAGATCGAGCGGTGGCACTCGTCGGTGACGATGAAGTCGAAGGTCTCGATCGGGAGCGCGGGGTTGTAGGCCACGTCCTTCGGACGCGAGTCGGCAGCGGCGAGCTCGAAGCCCGAGTGCTCGTCCAGGTCGGCGTCCTCGTCGGGAGCGAGCTCCTCGCCGCGCAGCATCGAGTAGAGGCGCTGGATCGTGCAGATCGTGACGCGCGCGACCGGGTCGAGCCGGTTCGAGCTCAGATGCTGCACGTTGTAGAGCTCGGTGAACTTGCGCCCGCCGTCGGGCACGACGAACTGGTCGAACTCGGCCTTGGCCTGGCGCCCGAGGTTGCCGCGGTCCACCAGGAACAGCACGCGGCGCGCGCCGGCGTGCTTGATGAGGCGGTAGACGAAGGCGCAGGCGGTGTAGGTCTTGCCCGCGCCGGTCGCCATCTGGATCAGCGCGCGTGGACGATCCTTGGCGAAGGACTGCTCGAGCCGGTGGATGGCCTCGACCTGGCAGGCGCGCATGCCCGCCGTCGCCAGCGGATGGGCGATCGACATGCTCATGAGGCGCGCGCGCAGGCTCTCGGGCCGGACCAGCCAGTCGGCCAGGGTCGCAGGCCGATGGAAGCAGAAGACCGGGCGGGAACGGGGCTCCGGGTCACGCTCGTCGCGGAAGAAGGTCTCGACGCCGGTCGACTCGTAGTAGCAGGAGAGAGGACCGGTACCCTCGAGGAAGTCGGGCAGGTTTACCCCGTAGTGGCCCGACTGATCCGCGACGGCGGAGAGTTTCGTGCCGACCTTCTTGGCCTCGACCACGGCGACGGGCTTGCGATCGACGAGCAGGAGGTAATCGCAGCGGCCGGATGCGAGCGGCACCTCGCGCAGCGCGACGCCACGCGCGGCGCTGAAGTCGACGCGCGCGAGATCCTGCACGGCCCAGCCGGCCGCCTGGAGCTGGGCGTCGATCTCTTGGCGGGCTGCTTGCTCCGGGTTCGGGGTCACGCTCCGAAAGGGCTGCGTCGGCAAGGACGCGCGGAACGAGCATGCGGGGCTCGCCGGCTGGCCGCAAGCGAACGCGGCCGATCTCGCGCGGGGCGAGCCCCTCGCACCGAGCGGCAGTAGAATCCGCGCCCTTTCGACCGCCTGGCCCCCGCTTCCCTGCCATGCAGACTCTCGCGCTCTCGTTCCTGCTCCTCCTCGCTCCCCAGTCGGCGGACGACAAGAAGTCGGACGAGGCCAAGCCGGAAGCGCCCAAGTGGGACGTCAACGCGCCGGGCGGCCCGAGCCGTGAGTTGGCGCTCGACGTGCGCGCGGGCACGTGGATGAGCGTCGACGTGAGTCCCGACGGCAAGGAGCTCGTCTTCGACTTGCTCGGCGACATCTATGCGCTGCCGATGGCGGGCGGCGAGGCGCGCGCGCTCGCGAGCGGCGTGGCCTGGCAGATGCAGCCGTGCTACAGCCCCGACGGCAAGCACATCGCCTTCACCAGCGACGCGGGCGGCGGCGACAACCTGTGGGTGATGGAGCGCGACGGCGCCAGCGCGCGCGCGGTCACGAAGGAGAGCTTCCGGCTGCTGAACAGCCCGGCCTGGAGTCCGGACGGCGAGTACCTGGCCGGTCGCAAGCACTTCACGGCGCGGCGCTCGCTCGGCGCGGGCGAGATCTGGCTGTACCACGCGGCCACGGGCGGCGACGGGCTGCAGCTCACGACGCGCCCGAACGACCAGAAGGACGCGGGCGAGCCGGCCTTCTCGCCCGACGGACGCTACGTCTACTGGAGCCGCGACAGCAGCGCCGGCGACACCTTCGCCTACAACAAGGACCCGAACGAGCAGATCTACGTGATCGAGCGGCTCGAGCGCGAGACGGGCGAGGTCGTGGCGCTCGTGACCGGCCCGGGCGGCGCGTGCCGGCCGACGCCGTCGCCGGACGGCAAGTCGCTGGCCTTCGTGCGGCGCGTGCGCTACCGCAGCACGCTGTTCGTGCTCGACCTCGCCAGCGGCGCGGCGCGCCCCGTGTGGGACGGGCTCGAGCGCGACATGCAGGAGACCTGGGCCATCCACGGCGTCTATCCGCGCATCGCCTGGACGCCGGACGGCAAGGAGCTCGTCCTGTGGGCGCGCGGCAAGCTGTGGCGCGTGGACGCGAGCAGCGGGGCGCAGCGCGAGATTCCCTTCCACGTCGCGGACACCCGCACGACCTTCGAGGCCGTGCGCTTCCCGGTCGAGGTCGCGCCCAAGGACGGAGCGGGGACCTTCGACGTCAAGCTCCTGCGCTGGGTGCGCGTCACGCCGCAGGGCGACCAGGTCGTCTACCAGGCGCTCGGGCACCTGTGGGCGCGGGCGCTCCCGGACGGGACGCCGCGGCGGTTGGTCGAGGTCGCGGACGAGTTCGAGTTCTTCCCGGCGCTCTCGCGCGACGGGAAGTCGCTGGTCTACACGGCCTGGAACGACGAGCGCCTCGGTGCCCTGCGCGTGCTCGAGCTCGCCAGCGGCGCGGTGCGCACGCTGACGAAGGAGCCCGGCCACTACGCCGATCCGGCCTTCACGCCCGACGGCAGGCAGGTCGTGTACGAGAAGCGCGCGGGCGGCTACGTCACCTCGCCGCTGTGGTCGCACGACCCCGGCATCTACCGCCTGCCGAGCCAGCCGCGCGCGGGCGACGAGCCCGAGCTCGTCTCCAGGGAGGGCACGCACCCGCAGTTCGCGGCCGACGGCAAGCGCGTGTACCTGCTGAAGGTCGGCGAGGAGAAGGAGGCCGACCGGCGCGAGCTGTTCAGCCTGGAGCTCGACGGCTCCGACCGCCGCACACACCTCGTCAGCCAGTGGGCGACCGAGTTCGCGCTCTCGCCCGACGGCCGCTGGGTGGCCTTCGTCGAGCGCTGGAACGCCTACGTCGCGCCCTTCGTGGCGACCGGGCGCGAGGTCGCGATCGGGCCCAAGAGCACGGCCTTCCCGGTGGCGAAGGTCTCGCGCGATGCCGGCGAGAACCTGCAGTTCTCGGGCGACTCGAAGCGCCTGCACTGGTCGCTCGGGCCCGAGCTCTTCACGCGCGAGCTGAGCGAGGCCTTCGCCTTCCTGGGCGGGACCGCGCCGGGCGCGGAGGTGAAGCTGCCCGAGCCGCCCGCCAGCGGCACGAACATCGCCTTCCGCGCGCCCTACGCGCAGCCCGAGGGCGTGCTCGCGCTGGTCGGCGCGAAGCTCGTCACCATGAAGGGCGACCAGGTCATCGAGGACGGCGTGATCGTGGTCGACTCGAACCGCATCGCGGCCGTCGGCGCGCGCAGCGCGGTCGCGATCCCGGCCGGCGCCAGGATCATCGACGTCTCCGGCACGACCCTCGTGCCCGGCCTGATCGACGTGCACGCGCACGGCGCCCAGGGCTCCGACGGCATCACGCCGCAGTCGAACTGGATCCACGCCGCGAACCTGGCCTTCGGCGTGACCACCATCCACGACCCCTCCAACGACACCAACGAGATCCACGCCGTGGCCGAGCTCGCCAGGGCCGGCACGGTGCTCTCGCCGCGCACCTTCTCGACCGGCACGATCCTGTACGGCGCGATGGGCGCCTTCGCCGCGCCGATCGACTCGCTCGACGACGCGCGCGCGCACCTGCGGCGCCTGAAGGCGGTGGGCGCGATCTCGGTCAAGAGCTACAACCAGCCGCGCCGCGAGCAGCGCCAGCAGGTGCTCGCGGCCGCGCGCGAGATCGGGATCAACGTGGTGCCGGAGGGCGGCTCCCTGTTCCAGCACAACATGACGATGGTCGTGGACGGCCACACCGGCATCGAGCACTCGCTGCCGGTCGAGCACGTGTACGAGGACGTGCTGCAGCTGTGGGGTCCGAGCGGCGTCGGCTACACGCCCACGCTGGTGGTCGGCTACGGCGGCCCGTGGGGTGAGGAGTACTGGTACCAGCACGAGGACGTGTGGGCTGACGAGCGTCTGCAGCGCTTCGTGCCGCGCTTCGTGCTCGACCCGCGCTCGCGCCGGCGCACCAAGTACCCCGACGAGGAGTTCAACACCCTGCGCAGCTCGGGCATCTGCAAGGCGCTGGTCGACGCCGGCGGTTCGGTGCAGCTCGGCGCCCACGGCCAGCTCGCCGGCCTGGCCGCGCACTGGGAGCTCGAGATGTTCGTGCAGGGCGGCATGAGCGCGCACGAGGCCCTGCGCTGCGGCACGCTGCGCGGCGCGCACTACGTCGGGCTCGACCGCGACCTCGGCTCGCTGGAACCCGGCAAGCTGGCCGACTTCTTCGTGTGCGAGGGCGACGCCCTGGCCGACGTCGCGCGCACGCGCGACGTGCGCTACACGATGCTCAACGGACGCCTGTACGACGCCGCGACCCTCGCGCCCGCCGACGGCCGCGCCGGCACGGCCCCGCGCTTCTTCTGGACCGACATGCAGGCCGGCCTGCCGGCCCAGGCGAACACGGCCGCATGCGCGGCCTGCCGCTGAGCGACGACCTCCGAGTCTCGTCGCCTTCGGCAAGGACGGCCACCAGCCGCGGTGCGCCTTTCCCCGGCCCCCTCCGCGAGGCTCCGCGTCCTCCGCGCCCCCGCGGTTGGCTCGAGCTTCGCCGAGAGCCGCGCCAGCCGAGTGCTCATGCCATGCGAGGCGCCGGTCGAAAGGGGTGCCAGTCCCCTGCCCTCGCCCGCCCTGCATGACACTCCCCTGCTCGGACTCGCCCCTCGTCCGCTCCTCGTTCCTCCTGATCGCCTCGCTGCTCCCGGCCGGCTGCGGCTCCGCGGGCGGCGGCGGTGCGGCCGCCAACGCCGCGCTGGCCGAGCGTGAGCCCAACGGCAGCGCCGCGACGTCCAGGACGCTCGCCGTCGGCCAGATCGGGAGCGGCCAGGTGACGAACCCCGCCGACGTGGACTACTGGGCGCTCGAGCTGCTCGCGGACGAGCTGATCTCGATCGAGGTCTTCGGCACGCGCCTGGACCAGGCCGCCTGGGGCCTCGGTCCGACCGCGCCGCGCCTGACGCTGTTCGACGTGGACGGCGTCACCGAGCTGCGCGCGCAGGGCGCGAACTCGTTCGGCTGGGGCACGGCCCAGGACACGGACATCGCCAGCTTCCGCGCCCCCGCCAGCGGGACCTACTTCGCGCGCGTCTCGATCGACAACGCGCTCATGAACGGCGGGGCGTACCTGCTGGCGGTGCGCGCCACGAGCCTGGTGGCCCCGCTGCAGCTCGAGCTCGAGCCCGCCGGCTTCTCGGGCCTGAACGACGACGAGCTCACGGCCGAGACGCTCGTGCCGGGCACGCTGCTCGGACGGTACGTGGACGACGAGCAGGACTGGTACGCGCTCACGATCGCCGAGCCGAGCCTGGTGCGCTTCACCATCCGCGCGCACCGCAACGGGATCTTCGACGGCGACGACGACGTCTTCGATCCGACCCTCACGCTGTTCGACGGGGCCCTCACGCCGCTCGACACCAACGACGACGCCTTCTACCTCGACAGCGCCCTGCGCTACCTGGTGGTCACCCCGGGCGCGTACTTCCTGCAGGTGGCCGAGTGCTGCGGCACGGGCGACACCGAGTACGTGCTCGAGTACGAGCTCGAGACCCTGGCGAGCCTCGCGCAGGTGATCGAGCTCGAGCCCAACGACGCGCTCGGGACCGGACAGCGGGTGGCCTTCGACGAGCTCGTGCAGGGCAGCATCGCCCCCGGCAACCCGGACTCCTTCACGGTCGCGTGCAACGCGGGCGACCGCATCTGGATCGAGATCTACGACCTGGACACGCACCAGGGTACGAGCGCCACGCTGGACGTCGTGGTCCGCGATGCGCTCGGCGCGGTGCTGCCGAGCGACACGGGCGCCGAGCTGCGCACGCTGCGCACGATCCTGCCGGCCAGCGGCGACTTCGACGTGCGCGTGTCCTCGAACGACACCGGCGACTACGCGCTGCGCATCCGCCAGCTCGCGGCCGGGAGCGAGGTCGAGCCCAACGACAGCGTGGCCCAGGCACAGGCCTTCGACCTCGACGGCCGGCGCGCGGGCGCGATCGAGACCGTCGGTGACGTCGATCTGTTCGCCTTCCAGGCCACGAAGCGCGTGCCGATCGTGTTCGTGTGCTACGCGGACGACGTGCTCCCCAACGGCTTCTTCGAGTTGAACGGCTTCGGCTCCGCGCTCGCTCCCGTGCTGCGCGTGCGCGACGCGGCCGGGACGGAACTGGCCTCGGTGGTCTCGTCGCTCGGGACCGCGCTCGGCACGAACGACGGCCTGCCCTCGCTCGGCCTGGCCTTCCTGCCGCCCTCGACGGGCACGTTCTACCTGGAGGTGGCCGACGAGTCCGGCAACTCCGGGGCGGACTTCCGCTACGTCCTCGAGCAACGCTAGGGCCCGCAGCCATGCTCCGCCGCGTGCTCCTGCTCGCCGTCCCGTTCCTGCTCGCCTCGGCCGCGGCTCTGCTCGCTTCCCGGGCGCCGGAGGTCGCCGCCAACGACGACCTGACGCCGCTCGCGCGTCTGATGGACGGCAACGAGCGCTTCGCGAGTGGCGAACCCACGCGCCTGCACCAGAGCGTCGAGCGCCGCAGCGAGGTCGCGCGCGGTCAGGCGCCCTTCGCCGTGATCGTCGGCTGCGCCGACTCGCGCGTGCCGCCCGAGCTGGTCTTCGACCAGGGGCTGGGTGACCTGTTCGTGGTGCGTTGCGCCGGCAACGTGCTGGGCGATGCCGCGCTGGGCTCGATCGAGTACGCCGTCGAGCACCTGGGCTGCACGCTCGTGGTCGTGGTCGGACACGAACGCTGTGGCGCCGTGGAGGCCGTGCTGCGGGGCGGCCCGCTGCCCGGACACCTGGCGGCCTTTGCGCCCTTCATCGCGCGCGTGGTCCCCGAGGCCAAGGCGCGTGGCGGCGACGTGCTGGACGGGGCGGTGCGCCTGAACGCCGCGCGCATCGCGGCCGACCTGCGCGCGTGCCCACCGATCCTGGGCGAGCTCGTGCACGAGCGGAAGCTCGAGATCCGCGCGGCGCGCTACGACCTCGACACGGGCGCGATCGAGTGGCTCGACGACGCGCTGCCGGCCGCGGAAGGGCCGGCGCCGAGCCACGCCGAGCATTGATCGGCGCTGCGCGGCACCTTCGGAGGGACCGTGTTTCGGAGGAACCGCGGAGTCGCGGAGGACGCTGAGCCTCGCGGAGACAGAGATGGAGCTAGAGGTGGATTCCGCCAACCCCCTCTTTCTCCGCGAGGCTCCGCGTCCTCCGCGCCTCCGCGGTTCTGCTCGGGTCCCCGCGTGCGCCCCTACTTGCCCGGTGCGCCGGAACGAGGCGTGCCTGCCAGCACGAAGGCGCGCCCGGACCGGGCGCCCGCGATTCCGCTCCAGGCGTTGGTGATCAGGTAGTCGGTGGCGCCGTCGCCGTCCACGTCGCCCATGCCGGTCGTGTCGAAGCCGAAGGTCTCGCTGGCGACCGTGCAGATCCACGACTCGAACAGGGCACCGTCCTTGCCCGAGTAGAGGTAGCACTTGCCGCCCGAGGGCGCGCCCTCGGGGCTCTGCCACGCCCCGATCAAGAGGTCGGCGTGGCCGTCGCCGTCCACGTCGCCGACTTCCGCCGTGCCGATGCCGAAGCCGTCGCCGGCTCGCTCGCCGGTCAGCGTCAGCAGGCGCTTCTCCGCGCGGCCCGAGTAGACGTAGATGCGCCCGGTGCTCGCGCCCTTGGCGCTGTTGCTCCAGTCCGAGGCGTAGACGTCGGGCGTTCCGTCGCCATCGACGTCGCCGACGATCGACACGAACATGGCGCCCAGCGCCGCGCCGGTCTCGTCCGGCTCGATCCGGTAGAGGAGCTCGACCTCGCCGTCCTTCCAGGAGAACACGTACACCCGTCCGGCCTTGCGCGGGCCCGCGCCCGCCGCGCCTACGGCGATCAGCGTCTGGCGCTTCCCGTCCTTGCCCGTCACGGTCGCGCCGCACAGCGAGACGCCGAACTTGTCGCCGGCTTCCTCGCCGTCGAGCGCGACGAGCAGGCTGCCGTCCTTGCCCGAGTAGAGGTACGCGCGGCCCGCATCGGCGCCGAAGGAGTCGCAGTTGTCCGCGCCGATCAGCAGATCGGCGTGCCCGTCGCCGTCGGCATCGCCGCAGCCCGAGACCTTGCGCCCGAACGCATCGCCCACGGCCTCGCCCGCGAAGCGGCGCAGCAGGGTGCCGTCCTTGCCGGACAGCACCAGCG
Source organism: uncultured Planctomycetaceae bacterium (assembly GCA_964631945.1). Lineage (GTDB taxonomy): Bacteria > Planctomycetota > UBA1135 > UBA1135 > JABFRZ01. The sequence continues at coordinate 765 of CAZWAY010000106.1, read as the reverse complement.
CCTCGCCACGACCCTGGTTCGCACCCGGCGCACCCGCGATCACGTCCGCGCGGCCGTCGCCATCCACGTCGCCCGCGGCTTCGATGCCCCAGCCCAGGAGATCGCCCGGCTTGCCGTCGCGCGTGAAGAGCAGCGCGCCGCCCTTGCCCGAATGGACGTACACGCGTCCGGCCCCGCCACCGCCGATGGCCTTGGTCGGGGCCGAGAGCAACACGTCGTTGACCCCGTCGCCGTCGCAGTCGCCCGCGTTGCGTCCGATCCAGCCGAACTGGTCGCCGGCCGCCTCGCCCACGAACTCGTGCAGCACGCGCAGCTCGGGTTCGAACAGCGGCCGCGCCTTCTCCGCTGCGCTGGCCGAGGCAGTCTGCTGTGGGACGACGAGAACGAACCAGGGCACGAGGGCGAGGAACATGCAGGGGGCTCCGTACGAGGGCACGCCACTCTAGGGGCGCTCGCGAGCGCGGTTCGCACGCGCAGCCGGCGGGAACGCATCTCGAACCTCGCTGAGCCCGGTGTCGTCTCCAGCGACGCAGGTGATACGCTCACCCACGCTCCATGGCGCCCGACGAACGAGCACCCGCACGGGTCGAGGCCAGGGACGCGTCCGGGCCCGGCTGCACGCGCGCGCGCGCCGCGGCGCTGGCGCTGGCGGTGCTCCTGCCGCTCGCCGCACACCTGTGGCTGGGCGGCCGCAACCTGAACGTCTCGGACGAGGGCTTCCTGTGGTACGGCGTGCGCGCGACGCTCGCGGGTGACGTCCCGATG
>CAZWAY010000105.1:0-9206 GCA_964631945.1 uncultured Planctomycetaceae bacterium | reverse complement strand
CATGGCCCGCAGCGTGGCCGGCGAGGCGTGCTCGGGCGCGAGCTTCATGCGCCCGCTGACGTGGTGCTTCACGAGGTCGTGGTGCAGCGGCAGGAGCTCGCCGTCCTTGCCGCGCAAGAGGTCGTGGCGGATGCCCGAGCTGACGAAGGCGTGCTTCACGCCGGGCGTGACACGCACCAGCGACAGCAGTCGCCGGTAGCCCTCGGAGGTCTTGTCGATGCGCAGCGCGGGACAGGGGTCGGGCGTGAGGCAGTCGCGCCCCAGGCACGGGTCGCCCTTCTCGAGCAGCTTGCAGCCCAGGCCCCACATGTTGGCGGTCGGTCCGCCCACGTCGGTGATCGTGCCGCGGAAGTCGTGGTGGTGCGCCAGCCCGGCCGCCTCGCGCAGGATCGATTCCTCGCTGCGGCCCTGGATCGTGCGGCCCTGGTGGAAGGTGATCGAGCAGAAGGTGCAGTCGGCCATGCAGCCGCGATGCGTGTTCACGCTCCAGCGCACGGGCTCCAGCGCGGCGATGCCGCCCGCGGCGCTGTGGTCGGGGTGCCACTCGCGGCGGAAGGGCAGGTCGTAGTAGGAATCGACCTCGGCCTGGCTCGAGGGCGGCAGTGGCGGGTGCTGCAGCACGAAGCGCCCGCCGTGTCCCTGGGCGAGCACGCGCGCGCCGGGGTGGTTCTCCTCGCGCACGGCGTTGAAGAGCTCGATCTGCAGCTCTGGATCCGCCAGCAACTCCTCGTAGGAGGGCACGCGCCGGACGTCGCTCGGGAGCGCGTCCGCGCGCACGACTTCGCAGGTGCTGCCGAGGCCCGCCAGCCCCTCGCCGCGCTCGAGACGCCGCGCGCACTCCAGCACCTGCCGCTCGGCCATGCCCCACACCAGCAGGTCGGCCTTGCTGTCGATCAGGATCGAGCGCCGCAGCTGGTCCTGCCAGTAGTCGTAGTGCGCCAGGCGTCGCGGCCCGGCCTCGAGCCCGCCGACGATCACCGGCACGCCCGGGAAGTGGTGCCGCGCCAGGGCCGTGTAGGCGATGGTGGCGCGGTTGGGGCGCAGCCCCGTGCCCTTCGGCCGGTACACGTCGTTGCGACGCGGCTTCTTGGCGGCGGTGTAGTTCGTGACCATCGAGTCGATGGTGCCCGCGCTCACGCCCACGTAGAGACGCGGCGTCGGCAGGCGCCGCCAGCCCGAGCCGTCGGGCTCGAGCTCGGGCACGTCGAGGATCCCGACGCGATAGCCGTGCGCCTCGAGCAGGCGCGCGATGGCCGCCACTCCGAAGGACGGGTGGTCGACGTAACCGTCCCCGGTCACGAGCAGCACGTCCAGCTCGTCCCAGCCGCGCGCGCGCATCTCCGCCCGCGTGCGCGGCAGGAACGGGGCCAGCTCGCTTCGGCCCTGGGGTTCGCGCGGCGTCATGGGGTGGAGCCCAGCCCGCTCGGGCTCGGCTCCGGGGGCTCTAGAAGGACCCGTGCCGGGCGCGCTGGCGCCGATTCACCTTGCGCCCCCCCGCCGTGCGCTGGCGCGTGCGGTAGCCGGTCTTCTTGGCGTGCTTGGCCTTGCTCTTGCGGATGTTGGTCTTCATCGGGGGCGGAGTTTCGGGCCGCGGAGTCTAGCGGATCGCGCCCTCGACGGCATCCCCGAGGCCGAGCTCCGAGCGTAGTCCGCCGCCGCTCACCGGCTAGTAGGCCCGCGAGGCCCACCCGATCGGCCTTGCCCGCCTCTCGCCCCACCCTACAATCTGCGGCCTTCCGTCCCCGGCGAACGGGCGTCGGACTCTGGCCCCCTGCATCCCGAGAGCCCCATGAGGATCCCGTTCCTGCTGATCGCCACCGCCTTCGTCGGATCGAGCGCCTGGGCGCACGACGAGGAGTCTCCCTACTACTTCCAGTTCGGCCTGGGCGGCGTGTTCTCGGAGGACGCCACCAACGTGCCGGGCGGCACGGTCGCGTTCGATCCGGGCTTCTCGACCGGTCTGGCGCTCGGGCGCAGCTTCGAGCTCTCCGAGCGCCTGGGGTTCGACGCCGAGCTCGAGGCCTTCTACCAGGCCTTCCGCGTGAAGGAAGGGGACCTGCCCGCGATCGCCTCGGCCGTGGAGGACGACGCCAAGACCTTCGCCATCATGCTCAACGGCATGCTCGACTGGCACTTCACGCAGCAGTACTCGATCTACGGCGGCCTGGGCGTGGGCTGGGCCAAGGAGATCGACTACTCCTCGTGGGACAGCGGCAGCCTCTCGATCTCCGACAACAGCGGAGTCGCCTTCCAGGGTCGCCTCGGGCTCGGCTACAACTTCGGCGGGTCGTACGACATGCGCGTCGGGTACCGCTTCTTCAAGACCGAGAAGGTGACCATCGACGACCTGATCACCAGCGAGTCGGACGAACTGGACGTGGCCCAGCACTCGATCGAGGCCACCTTCCGCTGGGGTCTCTAGGACCCGCTCCGCCCGCCTGGTTCGTCCACCCCGCACCCCTGCGAGCGCCATGTGCCGCGGGGGTGCTTCGTTTCCGCCCGAACCCAGGGGCGCGCAGGCCGCGGCGGTGAGAGCGGGCAGGCGCCTGCTAGTGCAGGCTCGCGATCACGCTCTGCACGAACTTCTCGGGCGGCACGAAGTCGAAGTGCCCCCAGCGCGCGTCGAGGTCCTTCGTCACCCCGGCCGCCAGCATGGCCTGGGCGTCGTGCCCTTGGGCGAGGTGCGTGCGCACGCGCGCGGTGACGGTCTCCAGCATGGCCAGGTACTCGGCCAGCTCGGCCTTGCCCGTGACCACGCCGTGCCCGGGCACGATGCGCACGTCGTCGGGCATCCGCGCCAGCAGGCCGCGCACGCCCTCGATCAGCCCGAGCACGTTGCCGCCCCCGGCCACGTCCACGAACGGGTAGCCGAGCTGGAAGTAGAGGTCGCCCATGTGCACCACGTTCGAGCCCTCGAACCACACCACGCTGTCGCCGTCGGTGTGCGCGTTGGGCACGTGCACGACGCGGATCTGCTCGCCGTTCAGGTGCAGCGCGAGTCCGTCGGCGTAGGTCACGACCGGCAGTGCCGCCGCGGCCGCCTTCTCGTCCAGCAGGCGCGCGCGCACGTTCTCGTGCGCCAGCACCAGGGCGCTCTTCCCGAAGTGCGCGTTACCGCCGGTGTGGTCGCCGTGGTGGTGGGTGTTGATCAGGAAGCGCGGCGCGGCCTTGTCCGCGCTCGGCGCGAGCTTGGCGAGCTCGGCCTCGATCTTCGGCGCCAGGCGCTCGAACTGGTCGTCGATGATCAGGAGCCCGTCGGGCCCGCTCGAGACGCCGATGTTGCCGCCCTGCCCGTACAGGACCGAGACCGCGCCGGCGACCTTCTCGCTGCGCACGCTGGGCTCCTCCTGCGGCCGCGCGAAGGCCAGGCCGAGGGCGAACACGAGCACGAAGGACGGAACGAGGGAACGCCGGAGGGAGGGCATGGGATCGATCCTTGTTTCTAGCCCTGTCGCAGGGCCGCGGTGGGTTTGAGGCGCGCGGCGCGCCAGGCCGGCCAGGCGCCGCCCAGCAGGCCCAGGGTCAGCGCGAACGAGATCGCGATGCCGAGCACCAGCGGGGTCACGCGGAAGGCGAAGGCCATCTCGGTGAAGGTCTGGAAGTTCATCGTGCCCGCGCGCACCCCGTTGAAGGGCAGCGCGAGCACGCAGCCGGCCAGGCCCCCGATCACGCCCAGCACCAGCGCCTCGAACAGGAACGAGATGAAGATCGGGACGGGGCGGTAGCCCATCGCCAGCAGGATCCCGATCTCGTGGGTCCGCGCCGCCAGGGCCGAGAGCATGGTGTTGGTGGCCGTGAAGATCGCCGCCAGGCCCATGATCACGGCGAGCGCCAGGCCCAGACCGACCAGCATGAACGACAGCATCACCGTCTGTGAGGCCAGGAACTGCCGCTCCGAATAGACCTTGGCCGGGACCTCGGTGTCCTTCAGCAACCGTGCGGCGAGCGAGCCCTCCCGCGGCTCGGGCGGCTCGTCGCTGAACATCACCTGGGTCGGGTCCGGCGCCCCGATCTCGACCCCCGGCCGGAGCTGCGCGATCACGCGGTTCGGACCGTAGCGCCCCATGGCCGAGAGCAGGCGATCCAGGTCGCCCCAGATCTCGCCCGCGAACTGGCCCGGGTGATCGAAGACGCCGACCACGCGGAAGGGCGTCTTGTTGAGCACGATCACGTCACCGATGTGGCAGTTCTGGATGCGGTCCACGAGGCGCTTCCCGACGATCAGCTCGTCGCTGCCCGGCGTGAAGTTCCGGCCCTCCACGACGGCCAGTTCGTCCTTGCGGATCGCGAAGGTCGCCGGTTGGACGCCGCGCAGGGGCACGTTGGTCAGGCCACCGCGGGACGGGGCCAGCAACACCGCCAGGTAGGCCTCCATCGAGGCCAGCGGCCCGGACGGACCGTCCTCGATCTCCGGCACCGACTTGATCAGCTTCAGCCCGCGCTCGCGGCTGAACTGGCTGTCGCCCTCGCTGTTCGCCCCGGGCCGCAGGAACACGGCCACGTCCTCGCGGCCGCCGCCGGTGAACATGCTCTGGAAGCCCTGCTGCAGGGCCAGCACTCCGGACACGATCGCCACCGTGGCGCCGATGCCGAGCACGGTCAGGAGCGTCGCGCTCTTGCGCACGAACAGGCTGCGCACGTTGTAGCTGAGGGGTACCAGCATGGCCTAGTCCGTTCCGCGCAGGGCCTGCACGCAGCGCAGCCGCCGCGCGCTCCAGGCGGGCATCACGCCCGCGACCAACCCGAGCAACACCGTGACGATGGCCGCGAGCGCGAAGGTGCCCGGCGTGATCACGTAGCCCGGGAACATCGCCCCCAGCCAGTCGGCCACCATCCCCTGCGTGGCCCAGGCCACCAGCAACCCCAGACCGCCGCCGAGGACGCACAGGAACAGGGCCTGCGCGATCAGCAGCGTGAACATCGAACCGTCGGTGAAGCCCAGGGCCTTGAGGATGCCGATGTCGGTGGTCTGCTCGCGCATCGACATGAGCATCGTGTTGATGCAGGCCAGCAGGATGGCCAGCACCACGCCGCTGCCGATCCAGCCCACGAACAGCGGGATGTTGCCGAACATGGTCACGAACTGACGCTGGAACTCGGCCTCGGTCTGGCAGTCCACGCGTTGCTCGCTGTCGTGGAAGGCCCGCTCCACCTGGGAGATCACGCTCGGCACGTCGGCGCCCTTCTCGACCCGGATCGAGAACACGCCCACGCCCGGCACCACGTCGCCTTGCTTGAGGGTCTCCTCGAAGTAGCTCCAGTGGAAGAACATCGTGCGGTTGTCGAAGTTGGGCACGGGCGAGTGGTAGATGCCCGCGACCTGGAACTCCCAGGCGGTGTCGTCCGGATGCGGGTGCAGCGCGCCGATGATGGGCACGCTGTCGCCCACCTTCCAGCCGAACTCCTTGGCCAGCTGCTCGCCGATGATGCAGCTCGTGCGGTTGCGCCGGAAGGCCTCGATCTGTTCGCTGGGCACCTGGCACTCCGGGTACATCGCGAACATCGTCTCGGGATCGATCGCGAACTGCGCGAAGAAGTTCTTCTGGCTGCGGTAGTAGCCGCCGAACCACTGGAACTTGGTGGTCATCTCCACGCCGGGGACCTTCTCGATCTCGGCCTGGTATTTCATGGGCAGCTCGACGAACAGGCCCACGGCGGACATCACCGCCAGGCGCCGGCTGTCGGCGTTCTCGACGCCCGCGTTGATGGTCGTGATCAGCGTGCGCAGCCCGCAGATCAGGAAGACCGCCACCACCAGCGACAGGATCGTCAGCACCGAGCGCATCGGGCGCCGCAGGAGGTTGCGCCACACCAGCAGGAACGAGGCCATGGGGGTTCCTAGCGCGCCAGCGCGGCGGTCGGGTTGTCCTGGAGGCTGCCCAGCTGCCCCTTGTCGAGGTTGACGATCGACTGCGCGTGCTCGGCCGCGTGCGGGTCGTGCGTGACCATCAGGATGGTCTTCTTGAACTCGCGGTTCAGGCGCCCGAGCAGCTCGAGCACCTGGTCGGCCGACTTGCGGTCGAGGTCGCCGGTGGGCTCGTCGGCCAGGATCAGCTTGGGGTCCGTGGCGATGGCGCGCGCGATGGCCACGCGCTGCTCCTGGCCGCCGGAGAGCTGCTTGGGCCGGTGGTGCATGCGGTCCGCCAGGCCCACCAGCTCGAGCGCGAACTCGGCGTGCTTCCTGCGCTCGGCGCGCGAGAGCGGGGTGAGCTTGAGCGGCAGCTCGACGTTCTCGTAGGCCGACAGCACCGGGATCAGGTTGAAGCCCTGGAACACGAAGCCGACGTTGGCCGCGCGCCAGTGGGCCAGCTCGGCCCCGTTCAGCTGGGCCAGGTCCTCGCCCGCCACGACCAGCGCGCCCTCGTCGGGCTGGTCCAGGCCGCCGATCAGGTTGAGCAGGGTCGTCTTGCCCGAGCCCGAGGGCCCCATCAGGGCGTAGAAGCGGCCCTCCTGCATCTCGAGGTCGAGGCCGTCGAGCACCACCAGCGTTTCGCCGCCGCGCTGGTAACGCTTGGTCAGACGGCTCGCCAGGATCATCGCTGCGGACATGGGTTCCTCTCGCTTGTTTCCGTTCAACTCGACACACGCACGCGCTCGCCGTCGCGCAGGGAATCGGGCGGCGCGTCCACGACGCGCTCGCCGCTGGTCAGGCCGCGCTCCACGATGACGCGTCCGGAGCGCTCGCCGCCCAGCACCACCGCGCGCTGGCGCGCCACGTCGCGCTCCAGCACGAAGACGTGCGCCTGGCCCTCGATCGAGACCACCGCGCTGCGCGGCAGCAGCAGCGCCGCGGCGATCTCCGCGGCGGGCACGGCCTCGGCCGCCGCCCCGGCCGTGAACACGACGCGCGCGCCCATCTCGGGCCGCAGGCGCTCGTCCGGCTCGGCGAAGCCCACGCGCACCTCGACCGTGGCCTTCTGGCGGTTGGCGGTGGGCCAGATGCGCAGCACCTCGCCCGCGTAGGCGTGCTCGGGGTAGGCGTCCAGGAAGATGCGCGCCGGCGCGCCCAGCACGACCGCGGCCAGGTTCGTCTCGGGCACCTCGACCTGCACCTCGAGCGTCGCGAAGTCGACCATGGTCACGACCGAGCCGCGGCTCTGGCTGCCGACGGCGTTGGGCGAGACCACCTCGCCGACCTCGGCGTCCTTCAGCACCACCACGCCGTCGAAGGGCGCGCGCACCTCGGTCTTGTCGAGCGTGGCGCGGGCCTGGTCGCGCTCGGCGTTCTTGACCGCCACCAGCGCCTCGGCCTCGCCCACGCGCGAGGCGGCCAGTGCGAGCTCGAGCTCGGCCGAGCGCCGGTCCGCTTGCGCCGCCGCGAGCGTGGCCTCGAGCGATTGCTGGCGCGCCTGCGCGCGCTCGCGCTGGGCCCCCATCTCGTCCACGCGGGCCTGGCTGGCGATGCCGTCCGCCAGCAGGTCCCGCGCACGCTGGAGTTCGAGCTCGGCCCAGGCCAGCGCCGCCTGGGCGTCGCGCACGTCGGCCTCGGCCGCGTGCAGGCGGGCCTCGGCCTGGGCGCGGCCCCCTCCGGCCACCTCGCGCGCGGCCTGGGCGCTGACGACGGCCTGGCGCGCCAGGGCCAGGTCCGCCTCGGCGCGCTCGAACAGCGCCCGGTACTCGTCCGCGAACAGGCGCGCCACCACGAAGCCGCGCTTCACCACCTGGCCCTCGCTGACGTTCATCTCGACGATGCGCCCGGGCGTGTCGGCCGAGAGCGCCGCCCGGGTGCGCGCCACGATGTAGCCGTTGGCCGCGGTGCCCTGGAGCGCGCTGGAGGCGAGCGGACTGGAGAGCGAGACCTGGATCACGCGCACCTCCGGCAGGCGCAGCCGGTCCACGCGCTCGAGCAGCGGGCGCCGGAAGAGCACCAGCAGGAACACCAGCGCGCCCCCCACCAGGGTGGGCACGAGCCAGCGCCCGCGCCGCGCCGGGGAGCGCTGCTTGGAGCGATCGATCTGGAGCGGCTGCAGGTCCATGCCGGAATCGAGCGCGACAGGGTAGCCCTGGGGCGGGAGGCGCGAAAGCCGCGCCGCCCGGGCCGAGGCCGCGCACGTCTCGGAAGAAATGGGCGCCCCGCCTGCGTGCGTCGGAGCAAGAGAGGCCCGACTTGACGACCCCCCGGGTCTCGAATCGGGAGTAAGATCGGCCTGACCTCACCCCCGAGGTCCATCCGGAGCAGCCGGCATGACTCCCGCGCGTCCAACAGCCTCCAACCCTGCTCCGGACGCGGCCCAGCCCGAGGTCGCGCGCGCCACGCCGCGCTCGCCCACCGCCGGTCTGCTGGCCCTGCCGACCCCGCGCCACCTGTACGAGTTCCTCACGCGCTCGCAGCACGGGCACTTCGGGTACTTCGAGGGCCTGGACGACTCCCTGGCCCAGGCCCAGGACCGCCTGATCCTGCGCTCCGCGCGGCTCTTGCCGCGCAGCTCGCTGGTGGCGGACGTCGGCTGCGGACTGGGCGGAGCGGTGAACCTGCTGGCCGCCCAGGGCCACACGGTGTTCGGCCTCGATCCGTGCGCGCGCTCGATCGAGTACGCCCGTTCGCGCGCCAACTCGCCGCGCGCGCGCTTCCTGGAGGTCGACCTGGCGGCCTTCGCGGCGCGCGCCCGCGGGGCGCGCTTCGACGCGCTGTTCCTGACCGAGACCCTGCCGCACTTCACGGACCTCGCGGCGGTCTTCGCGCACTGCCGCGCGCTGTTGCGCCCGGGCGGGCTGGTGCTGGTGCACGACGTGGTGCGCAACTCGGGCGTGCCGCTGGGCCCGGACTCGTTCCACCGGCGCGGGGCCATGCGCGCCGCGGCCGACGGAGCCGGCTTCGATCTGCTCGAGGTGCGCGACGCGACCAACCGCACCGCGCCGACGCTCTCGCGCCTGGCCCGGGCGCTGGGCGAGCGGCGCGCCGAGATCCTGGCCACCTTCGCCGCGGCCCGACCCGAGATCGCGCGCGAGCTGGAGCGCTTCGAGGCGCACCTGCGCGCGCTCGAGCTCGCCTTCTCGCGCCAGGAGCTCACCTTCGAGACCAGCGTCCTGCGCTGCAGCGCGCGCTTCGCCAGCGATTCGGTGGTCCTGCGCCCGCGCATCGAACCCGTCCCCGCCCGCCGCCCGCCGCCGAGCTAGGAGCCTGTCCCGGTAATCACCAGGCCCGTGGAATCCGAGTCCAGGGGAAGCGACCCTTGGGCGATGTCGAAGACCTACCGCGCCTGGGA
>CAZWAY010000104.1:0-9268 GCA_964631945.1 uncultured Planctomycetaceae bacterium | reverse complement strand
TCCTGGTGAAGATCAACGCCAACATCGGCAACTCGGCCGTGCGCTCCTCGATCGACGACGAGGTCGAGAAGCTGCGCTGGGCCACGCGCTGGGGCGCGGACACGGTCATGGACCTCTCGACCGGGCGCGACATCCACGAGACGCGCGAGTGGGTCCTGCGCAACTCGCCCGTGCCGATCGGCACGGTCCCGATCTACCAGGCGCTCGAGAAGGTCAAGGGCAAGATCGAGGAGCTCTCGATCGACGTGTTCCTGGAGACGCTCGAGGAGCAGTGCGAGCAGGGCGTCGACTACTTCACGATCCACGCCGGGGTGCTCTTGCGCTACGTCCCGCTCACCGCGCGGCGCGTGACCGGCATCGTCTCGCGCGGCGGCTCGATCCTGGCCAAGTGGTGTCTGGCGCACCACCAGGAGAACTTCCTCTACACGCACTTCGAGCGCCTGTGCCAGCTCATGAAGAAGTACGACGTCAGCTTCAGCCTGGGGGACGGGCTGCGCCCGGGCTCGATCGCCGACGCCAACGACGAAGCCCAGCTGTCCGAGCTCACCACCCTGGGCGAACTCACGAAGGTCGCCTGGGAGCACGACGTGCAGGTCATGATCGAGGGCCCGGGCCACGTGCCCATGCACAAGATCCGCGAGAACATGGAGCTCCAGCTCGCGGCCTGCCACGAGGCGCCCTTCTACACCCTGGGTCCGCTCACGACCGACATCGCGCCCGGCTACGACCACATCACCTCGGCCATCGGCGCGGCCATGATCGGCTGGCACGGTACGGCGCTGCTGTGCTACGTGACGCCCAAGGAGCACCTCGGGCTGCCCGACAGGGACGACGTCAAGGCCGGCGTGATCGCCTACAAGATCGCCGCGCACGCGGCGGACCTGGCCAAGGAGCACCCCGGTGCGCGCGCCTGGGACGACGCGCTCTCGCGCGCGCGCTTCGAGTTCCGCTGGGAGGACCAGTTCGATCTCGCGCTGGATCCGCCCACCGCGCGCGCCTTCCACGACGAGACCCTGCCGGCCGAGGGCGCGAAGACGGCGCACTTCTGCTCGATGTGCGGGCCGCAGTTCTGCTCGATGAAGATCAGCGAGGACGTGCGCGCCTACGCCAAGCAGAAGGGCCTGGACGAAGCCGCGGCCCTGGCGGCGGGCCTGGCCGAGAAGCGCGACGAGTTCGCGCGTTCGGGCGGCGAGCTGTATCGCTGAGGCCTCGAGAGCGGGGCTCGGCGAGCCCGGAGCCTCACTCCGGGCCCGCCGAAACCGAGCGTTTGCGCCTACGGCAGCGGGGTCGGCATCTCGTTCCGAGCGGCGACGAGCACCGTTCCACCCGTGCCGAAATCGACCTCGAACACGGCGCCCTCGTGGCATTCCCAGACCCACTGGCCGTTGATCTTGATCCAGGTGTAGTAGACCGGCGCCGACACCTGGTTCACGCGCTCTCCGTAGGCCCGCTCGAGGGCCTCACGCGCCGCCTCGATGTTCGCCTGCGCATTGAGCTCGGGCAGCACCGCGCGCACTTCCGCGAGGATCGGCGACAGGTGCGTCTCCGTGGAACAGCCGGCCTCACGCATCCGGACTTCGAACGACCCGGTGGGCACGGGCTCGCGTTCGGGCGAGGAATCGGCCTGCACACCCAGGCTCGACACCAGGATCAGCGAGGACAGGCACAGGAGGCCCTTGCGTCCGACGAGATGGTTTGACTTCACGAGCTCTACTCCAATTGGTTGCGGGAGGAGGCCCGTCGCTCGATGGAGTTCGGGCGCCAACCCGAGTTCCCGTAGGCCGAGCGATCGTGCCTCATCTCCCTCGACACATGACTAGCGCAAAGGAGAGGACGGGCGAACGCACGACCGCCGAGGATCAGCGCGTGATCGGTTCGCGCGCGAGTCTCTCGTAGAGCGCTGGCTCGTCGGTCGAGAACACCACGCGGAAGCCGCAATAGGGCAGAACCGGAGCGCCGGCGTCCGCAGGGAGGTCAAGCCGTCTCATGGACGAACCCGCGCCGGAGCCCGCGAGCTTCTCTCGGCCCGAGGCGAGGGCGAGCACACGCGTTTCGTAGACGAGCCAGCCTGGGTCGAGGGATCCGTAGGGCGCCGCCAGATCCAGGACGAACTCGCCCTGGCTCAGGTCCGACTTGCCCGGTAGCACGATTGCACCCGACTCCGAGGCGACGAGCAGCTCCACGTAGGTTGGCAGGCGACCGCCCAGCCACGCGGCGTAGCGGGCGGCCAGGTCGTAGCTCACCGCGGCAGGATCGTCTGGAGTCCGCTCTCGACGGAACTCGGAGGTCGACTCGCCCGTCTCAGCGAGGAAGTGGGCGAACTCCGCCGTGGTGACCGGGGCGTCCAGCAGGCGGAAGGACGGAACCACGAGCGTGCCACGCTTTCCGCTGAGCTGTCGTGAGCTCCTAGACACGGAAGCGCTCCTCGTCCAGGGGGGGCTCCCCTCGTCGTGCCGTCTCGGTTGGAGGCGGAGTCCCTCGGGCCAGCCTTCGGGGACGTAGAAGACCGTCTCGTACAGCAGCCTGTCACCGGACTCCCAGATGTGCAGGCGGTAGGTCCCGGCCACCAGGACAGCGAGGCGGGGGACTTGGCGGAATCCGGACAAGGAGGACGTCTCGAACAGCAGCTTGTCCGGCAGCGGGTCACCGTTCTCGTCGTTGTCGGGCACGTCCAGGATGCTCAGCCTGGCCAACGAGGCATGGCGTCCCTCCAGCATCTCCTCCGGGTACAGGACCCAGCCGCGCAGGCGTCCCCGCGCGTTGAACGTGGAGGTTGGACACAGGTTCTTGTCCTCCCACATGAGCTGGCGGTAGATCATGTCCTGCAGCACCAGGCCGCTCGCCAGGCTGCGCTCCTGGTCGCGCGCGAGCATCGTGCTCAGGCGCTCCGACCAGGCAAGCGCCATGGCCTCCACCTCGGGCCGCTGCTGTCCGAAGACCAGCGCGCGCAGCGCGCCGGAGTCGAAGGCCCGCGCGCGTTGCTGGAGTTCGAGCAGCGGCGCGAAGGCGCGGTCGAGCTGGTCCGGATCCTCGAACTCGGCCGGGCGGATCGCGCCCAGTGCGGCGCGCAGCGCACCGCGCGCGTGCAGCGACTGCGTGACCCAGTGGCCGATCCAGGCCGCCAGCGCCAGTCCGAGCGCCACGCTCGCGACCGCGACCCCACGCCGATGCCGCCGCAGCCACAGGCGCGCGAGGTGTGCCAGGGCGGGCTCGCGTATCGTGATCGGGCGGTCGGCGAGGATCGCGCGCAGGTCCAGCGCCAGGGCCGCCAGGCTCGGGTAGCGCGCGGCCGGGTCGCGCTCCAGCGCGTGGTGGACCACGAGCGCGAGATCGGGCGGCACGTCCGCTGCCCGCGCGCGCAAGGAGGGCGGCGCCGCGCGCGCGATCGCGTCGAGCGTGGCGCTGCGACCCTTGCGCAGGAACGGGTTCTCGAGCGCGAAGCACTCGTAGGCCAGCACGGCGAAGGAGAACTGGTCGCTGCGCGGATCCGCGCCGGTGCGGTCGCTCTCGACCTGCTCGGGCGCGATGTAGGCGGCCGTCCCGACCAGCTTCTGCGTCAGGCCCAGGCTCGAGTCCTCGTCCGCGTCCTGCTGGTGCGCCAGCCCGAAGTCGATCAGCACCGGGTGGCCCGCGGCGTCGAACAGCACGTTGGCCGGCTTGACGTCGCGGTGCAGGATCCCGTGCGCGTGACAGTGCGCCAGGGCCTCGGCCAGGCGCGCGAGGCACTCGATGCGGGCCGGGAGCGGGGCCAGTTCCGCGGCGCGCACGCGCACGGCCTCCGTGGCCGGCGCGCCGGCGCCCGTGCGCTCGCGCTTCCACTCCTCGAGCAACGCCAGCAGCGAGGGCCCGCTGACGAGTTCCATGGCCAGGTAGGCGTGCGCGTCGGTCGTGCCGACCTCGTACACCTTGACCACGCCTGGGTGCGAGATCCGCGCCAGCGCGCGCGCCTCGTTCAGGGTCCAGGCCTCCTGGTCGCGCTCGAGCAGCTCGGCGCCGTCCAGGATCTTGAGCGCGATGCGCCGGCCGAGCTTCGGATCGAAGGCCAGGAAGACCCGGCTCAGCCCGCCCTGGCCGAGTGTGTCCAGGATCTCGAAGCGACCGAGGAGGCGCGGCGCGCCGGGCGACTTGGCGCTGGCTCCGAGGGCCGCGGAGAGCGCGCGCAGCTCGCGCTCGAGGCGGATGCGCGCCTCCAGCGCGACGCGGCGCTCGCCGGCGCGCGCCAGGAGCTCCTCCGCGATGTCACGGCCCTCCTCCAGCGCCTCCAGGAACTCGGCGAACAGGCGCTCGAGTTCCTGGTCGACGCTCTCCAGGTCGTCGCGTTCCACGTCCTCGCTCTCGAGTCGGCCGCCCACCGGCGTGCTGGCTAGGGCCCCAGCTTGATCTGCAGACGCTTCACCGCCTGCGCGTACAGGCTCTGCGCGCGCTTGCGCGCGCAGCCCAGGATGCGGCCGATGTCCTCGAAGCTCAGCTCCTCGATGTGACGCTGGATCAAGATGTCGCGATCCTCGTCGCCGAGCAGGCCCATGGCCTCCAGCATGGCCGTGCGCTCCAGGCCGAGGTCGACCGCGGTCTCGGAACCCGGCAAGGCCTCCAGATCGCGCTCCCCGCCGTTCCCGGCAGCTTCTTCGTCGAGGCGCTTGCGCCGCAGTTCGTTCTGGAAGGCGTTCACGACCAGCGTCGACAGCCAGCGGCGGAAGCTGCCCTCGCCCTCGTACTCGAAGTCGCGGATGCTCTTCCACGCGTTCTCGAAGGCGATCTGCAGGATGTCCTCGGCATCGAAGCGGCGGCGCGCGAAACCCGGGGTGCGCGACTGCACCTGCGCGATCAGCATCTTCCGGTACTGCGCGTAGATCCGCTCCCAGGCCGCCTGGCTGCCGGCCTTGGCCTTGCCGACCAGGAACTCGGTGTTTTCGCTGGGATGATCCCGCAGGTAGGAGGTCGTCTCGCCCATCGGAGCTCGCGGCGCGTGTCGACCGGCCGCCCCAAGAGCGTATGCGGAAACGGTCGCCAGCGTGAGGGGCTGCCATCCCTCCGACTTCTTCTCCATCCTCCGCGTTCTCCGCGCCTCCGCGGTGAATCTCCGAGAAGCAACCGCGGAGCCGCGGAGAACGCGGAGGCAGAGACGGGAATAGCGGGAGGGTTCCTAGCGCGCCGCGCCCGCCTCGATCAGGCCCTCGCGGCCGCCGAGCCAGTCGCCGATCACGCCGCGCAGGCTGGCCAGCGTCAGCGCGCCGCCCCCCAGCACGTGGTCATGGAACTCGGAGTAGCGGAAGGCCGCGCCCTGGACGGCGCGGGCCTCGTCGCGCAGCGCCAGGATCTCGCGCTGGCCGAGCTTGTAGGCCAGGGCCTGGCCCGGCCAGGCGATGTAGCGGTCGACCTCGTTCTCGACGTTGTTCGGCGCCAGCAGCGTGTTCTCGAGCAGGTACTCGATGGCCTCCGCGCGGCTCCAGCCGAAGAAGTGCAGGCCGGTGTCGACCACCAGGCGCGAGGCGCGCCAGGCGTCGTAGGAGAGCATGCCCAGGCGATCGAGGTCGCCCGAGTAGAGCCCCATCTCGTCGCACAGCCGCTCGGTGTACAGCGCCCAGCCCTCGACGAAGGCAGTCGAGCCGAAGTGGCGCCGGAAGCGCGGCAGCTGCTCGCGCTCCTGGGCGATCGCGACCTGCAGGTGGTGGCCCGGGATGGCCTCGTGGAAGGCCAGCACCTCGGCCTCGTAGCGCGGGCGCGTCTCGGGCGCGGAGGTGTTCACGAAGTAGCGTCCGGGGCGCGCGCCGTCGGCGGCGGGCTCGCGGTAGTAGGCGATGGTCGAGTCCGCTTCCTCGTGGCTCGGGATCGCGACGACCTCGCAGCGCGCCTCGGGCACCAGCCCGAAGAAGCCGCGCAGCTTGCCGCGCGCGCGTGCCAGGGCCTCGCTGGCCTTGGCCAGGACCTCCTCGCGCGTGCGGAAGTGCATGGCCGGGTCGCCGCGCAGCTTCTCCTGGATCGCGCCCAGATCGGAGGTCCCGAGCGCCTTCGCGCCGAGCGCGCCGATCTCGGCGCGGATGCGCGCCACTTCGCTCAGCCCGTACTCGTGGATCGCCTTCGGGTCGCACTCCTCGGCCGGCAGCGAGGTGTACTCGTGGATCAGCGTGCGGTAGGCCTGCGCGCCGTTCGGGAGGTACTTCATGCCCACGCGCTCGTCGTCGCGCGCGGCCGGCAGGATGGTCTTCGCCAGCAGCTCGCGATACGCCGTCAGGGCCGGGTAGATGTCCTGTTCCACGGCCAGCAGCACGTCGTACACGAACTCGCCGCGCTCCTCGAGCGTGAGCGGATCGCCCGCGCTGGGCAGCAGCACCCAGGTGCCGTTGGCGCTGCGTTCGGGCTCGAGCACGTGCCGGTTCAGGCCCAGGAGCACGCTCTGCTCGCGCGCGTCGCCGAGCTGGTCGTGCGCGATCGCGGCCAGGTTGCCGCCCGGCGGGAGCTCGATCCAGCGCCCACCGCCCGCGGCCACCGCCACCAGCGGCGAGAGCGCCGCGGGCTGGGCCAGGAGCGCGTCGAGCTGGTGGATCACCTTCTCGACCGCGGTGCGCGAGGCCACGCGCCCGTCGCGCTTGCCGCGCTCGAGGTTGCGGCCGGCCTGGCGCACGTAGGAGGCCAGCGACTCCCAGCGGTCCACCAGCTGCTCGCGCTCGCGCGCGCTCGCGTGGGGTTGCACCTCGGCCAGGTTCAGGAGCGTGACGTGCGGAGCCTCGAGCGGATCGACGACCCACTCCTCCATGGCCAGCTCGGTGTGCGTGAGCCCGTTCTCGAGCTCCGCGCGCAGCAGCTCGGCCGTCAGGCGGTCCTCGCCCAGGAGCCCCTTGCGCTCGACGTTGCTCAGGCGCTCGAGGAAGCCCGTCAGGCGCGCCTTCCAGGCCAGGCGCCCTTCGACCCCGCGGTCCGGGACCTTGCCGTTCCAGCGCGGGTCGCCGAGGTACGTGGCGTGGAACGGATCGTGGCGCAGCTCGGCCTGCCAGTAGTCGGTGCACAACGTGGCCAGGGTCGGGTCGGTCACGCCGGCCGCGGCATCCGCCCACAGGTCGAGCTCCTCCGGCGGCGGCGGCAGGAGCGGCTGGATCGTCTCGCACGCGGCGAGGGCGAACGCGGTCGTGGACAGGAAAACGAGCGAGACGAGCTTGGACATGGCGCGCAGCAGGGAGAGGAGAGAGGGGAGCGGCGGCTGCGTCCCGGTCGCGCGCGCGGCGCGTCCGGCGGACGGCGTCCGACCGAGCCAGGAGCGGCGGCGCGCGCCCTCCCGTCCGATCTCGCAGCGACCCGGATCAGCGCGCGACGGTATCGGGCGCGGGTGCGCGCTTCAACGCCCTGCTCGGCCCGGATCGCGCAGGTCCAGCACGCGCGCGAGGGCCGAGATCACCAGCGCGTGGCGGATCGCGCCGCGCTGGATCTGCGCGCGCACCTCGTCCAGGTCGAGCGTGTCCACCACGATGTCCTCGCCCGGATCGAGCTCCAGGGGGTGGGTCGGCTCGGCCCCCTCGGCCAGGAAGTGGTGACACAGGTTGTTCTGGTAGGCGGGGTTGGGCTCGACCGGGCCGAGCGCCGTCCAGCGCGCCGCGGTGTAGCCGGTCTCCTCGCGCAGCTCGCGCCGCGCAGCCGCCTCGGGGGCCTCGCCCAGGTCGATCACCCCGCCCGGGATCTCGGTCGTGACCGTGCCCGAGCCGAAGCGGTACTGGCGCACGACCACCAGGCGCCGCTCGGCCGTCAGGGCCACCACGTTGACCCAGTCGGCCACGTCCAGCACCAGCCGGCGCAGGGTCTGGCCGGTGCGCGGGTTCTCGAGCCAGTCGAAGCGCGCGCGCGCCACCAGGAGGTCCGGCCCGGTCTCGCTGCGCTCGCGGCGCCACGGCGCCGGACCGCCGGCGGGGGGCGGGGGGGCCGCGCGTCCGGGGCCGCCCTCATCCGAACGAGCCCGGTCCGAACGGGCCGGGTCCGAACGAGCCGGAGCGGGGCGCGAGGGGTCGGAGTGGTCGGGTGAGCCCACGGGGCGCGCGAGTCTAGCCGCCAGACCGCGCAGCGACAGGGCACATGCCGGCGAGCGCGGTCGTCAGGCGCGCGCCGCGCTCGCGCTCCCTATCCTCTCGCCCCACATGCGCACCCCCGATCGCCGTCGCCAGGGGCTGCTGGCCCTGCTCGGGGTGCAGCTCTGCTTCGGGCTCTCGCCGCTGTTCGCCAAGTGGACGCTGGAGCGCGCGGGCGGCTTCGAGCCGCGCGCGCTGCTCGGCTGGCGCATCCTGTTCGGGGCCGTGTTCCTGGGCGGACTCGCGGCCTGCAAGCACCCGCGCGCGATCGTGCCGCCGCGCGCGGAGCTTCCGCGCCTGGCGTTGTGTTCCCTGCTCGGAGTCGTGCTGAACATGGGGCTCTACCTCGAGGGCGTGACGCGCACCAGCGTGGTGCACACGGGGCTGCTGGTGGTGCAGATCCCGGTCTTCACCTACGCCGTGGCTTGCCTCGCGCGCGTCGAGCGTCCGGCCGCGCGGCGCATGCTCGGGATCGGCGTGGCGCTCGCCGGGGCGATACTGCTGGTGCTCGAGCGCGCGCCGGCGGGGGCGGGCTCGGCCAGCCGCCTCGGCAACCTCCTGATCGTGGCGAACTGCCTCTCCTACGCGGTCTACCTGGTGCTGGCGCGCGGGATCCTGCAGCGCTTCCCGACCCTGGTGGTGATGGCCTGGATCTTCTGGTTCGCGCTGCCGCCGGCACTGGTGATCCTGGCCACGGGCGAGGCCTGGCCGGCCGACCTCACGCGGCGCGCCCTGCTGTCCTTCGCCTACACGCTGGTGTTCGCCACGTTCCTCGCCTACCTGCTCAACGCCTACGCCCTGGCGCGCGTGTCGGCCTCGACCGTGGCGGTATTCATCTTCCTCCAGCCGCTGGTGGCGGGCGTGGCGGGCGTGGTGGTGCTGGGCGAGCGCATCACGCTCGCGGTCGTGCTGGCGGGGCTCGCCTTGCTGGCCGGGATCGCGCTGGTGGCGCTGGCGCGTCCGCGCGCGCCGGGCCCGGCCGTGGCCGGAACCAGCGGCTCGCTCCAGCGCCTGGCCGGACGCGTGTTCCACTCGCGCCGCTAGCCACGTTGCCCCTGGCTTTCCCCGCACGCGCCCGAATAATGCGGCGCGATGGAGTCCGCCGCCCCGCCGCCCGCGTCCCCGCTCGCCGGGCGGGCCCTCGTGGTGGGCGCGAGCTCGGGCATGGGGGCCGCGATCGTGCGCGAGCTCGTGCGCCGCGGCTGGCGCGTGGCGGC
>CAZWAY010000103.1:0-10082 GCA_964631945.1 uncultured Planctomycetaceae bacterium | reverse complement strand
GTGCCGCGCGCCGTCGCCCGCGCGGAGCCGGAGCCCGCCAGCGCCGCGCCCGCTGCCAGTCCGAGGCGCAGCACGCCCGAGCCCGGGCCGCCGCCGGCCGCGCCCTCCGCGCGCGAAGCGGTGGTCGAACACACACCCCTCGCGCGCCCGTCGCGGTTCTCGAGGAGCCTGGTGGCCGTGGCCGCGGCCGTGACCCTGCTCAACACGGTCGTCGCGGTGGTCGTCCTGCGCGGACGCTCCGACGACCACGACGTGCGCGCCGTGGCCCCGGACACCGCGCTGGGGGCGGAAGCCCACGAGCGCGACGCGCACGCCGCGCCGCCGAACACCAGCGCAGCGCGTCTGCCCGAGCCCGAGAGGGTCGGGACCGTCGCGGATCATCCCGCGCTCGACGAGGCACGGCGCCAGATCTCGCACGGCGAGTACGGCGCCGCGCGCCAGCGCGTGTACGGCCTGCTGGCGATCATCGATCGCCTGGAGGACCCGCGCCGGAGCGCGCTGGAGGCCGACTGCCAGTTCCTGATCGCCCAGTCGCTGCACCTCGAGGCGCTCGCGCGCATGGGGGGCTCCGAATGAACTCGGTCCTGTTCGCCGCCGCGAGCCTGCTGCTGCCGGCCCTGAGCGGGCAGCTCGCGCTCGAGCCCGCGCTGGTGAAGCTCGAGCGCAAGGACGGGCTCGAGCTGTGGACCGTGCGCGCGCGCGAGTCCTCGGTGAAGGCCCTGCTCGAGCGCGTGGCCGAGCTGGCCCGGTGCGAGATCGACGCGACCTCGGCCCTGGACCGCGCGCCGCTCGTCACGGTCGCGCTCGATCGGCGTCCGCTGGCCGAGCTGCTGGAGTTCGCGCTGGGCAGCGCCGGCCTGCTGGTCGAGGTCCACGACGGCGCCATCCACGTGCGTGCCGACCGGGGCGCGGACGAGACCCCCGACCAGCGTGCCGGCCTGGCGGCCGCCGCCTGGGCGCGCGCCGCCGCGCGTCACCCGCGCCATCCCGTGGCGGCCAGCGCGCGTCTGGCCCAGGGCGAGCTCGAGGAGCTGCGCGGCCGCTCGGATGCGGCCCGCCAGCGCTACCTGGAGCTGCTCGAGCACGCGCCGGCCGCGCCCGCGACCAGCGAGGCCTACCTGCGCACCGGCCGCATCGCGGCCGAGCGCGGCGACTGGCGCGAGGCCTCGGAACACTTCCGCGCGCTCGCCAACCTGCCGGGCGCCGAGGAGTACCGCGCCGTGGCCCGCGTGGAGCTGGCGCGCGCGACGCTCGAACTCGGCGACGCCGAGAGCGCGCTGCACATCCTCGACGCCCTCGACACCAGCCACCCCTGCTGGGAGCGCACCGAACTCACCGCTCGCGCGCTGGTGCGTGTCGAAGCCCTGCTGCGCCAGCGTCGCTTCCAGGACGCGCTGCTCGAGCTCGAGGTGCACGCGGACGACTTCGATCCACTCGGTGCCCGGGCGGTACCGGAGCTGCGGGCCCGCGCGCTGGAGGGCGCCGGCCTGCTCGACGAGGCCGCGCGCGCCTGGCTGCTGGTCGCGCGCAACGAACCCGGTCCCGCGCGCACGGCCGCCTTCCAGTCCGCCGCGCGCCTGGCGGAGCAGGGCGGCGACCCGCTCGCGGTCCTGTTCGCCTGTCGCGAGGCCCAGACCGCCGGCTACGGCGCGTGCGTGGCCGAGGTCGAGCGCCGCGCGCGCGCGGCCGTGGGTGTGGTCGAGGTCACTCCCGAGGCCACACCGCGCGCGGAAGCGCGCCTCGAGCAGGCCGAGCGTTGGCTCGAGAAGCGCGAGCTCGAGCGCGCCGCCAGCGAGTTCGCGCTGCTGTTCGAGGAACGCGAGGGTCTCGCGTTCAGCCCGCTCCAGCGTGCACGCCTCGCGCTCGGTCAGGTGCGCGCACTGGCCGCCACCGAGGACCTCGAGCTCGCGCTGCGCACCGCGCGGCTCGAACGTGGACACATCGAGCCGGGCGCGGCACGCGCACAGCTCGATCGCGGCATCGCCCGCCTGTTCGAGGAGCACGGGCTCTTCGAGCGCGCGGCCGACGCCTACCAGGGGGACTACTGATGCTGCGCTTCCAGACCGCCATCGCCTCCGGGCTCGCCGCGCTGCTGGTCGTGCCGGCCTTCCTGGGCCAGGGCCAGATCGCCTCGTTGCAGGACGCGCTCTCCGGCACGCGCCGCGCGCTGGACGTGCTGAAGGGCCTCGAGCAGCGCCTGCAGTCGGAGCCAGCGGCCGCGCTCGGCCTGATCCTGGCCGCCACCGAGCTGCCGCGCGGCGAGGAAGCCCAGCGCGATCGGCAGCTCGAGGAGCTGCGCAGCGAGGTCAGCCTGCTGCAGATGGAACTCGACTCCATGCAGAGCCCCGTGCTCGGCGCCGAGGGGGCCGTACAGAGTTCTCTGGGCGCGGGCATGCCGAGCGGCATGCCGAGCGCGCCGCGCCCGACCAATCCGGCCGGCATCACCACCGGCTTCGACGACGACCTGCGCGCGCTGCTCTCCGAGGCGCCCGGGACGCGCCCCACCGTACGCAGCGAGGGTGGCACCGCGCGCACCCCCACGCCGAAGCCCGACGGCGAGCGCGCCGCCGACGCGACCAGCGCCTACTCGGCCGATCCACTGCGCCACGGGATCACCTGCTATCGCGCCGGTCGCTACGCCGAGGCCTACGAACTGCTCGCGCCGCTCTCCGACGCCGACGCGCTGTACTGGCAGGCACGCACGCTCGAGCGCCTGGAGCGTCTGGACGAGGCGGTGGCGCTGATGGAGCGCGCCCTCGCCAAGGGCGGAGCCGCCGGTACGCCCGCCGGCTTCGAGCAGCGCCGGGCCGAGACCGACCTCGAGTTCCTGCGCTGGAAGCGCGACTTCGTGAAGAACCTGCCGGGCGGCAAGAAGGGCGCGCAACCGCGATGAACGCGCGCACCGCCGTCCCCACCCCGACCCTCGCGCCCGGCTGGGATGCCGAGCTGCAGGAAGTCGCGCGCGCGCTGCCGGGCGTGCTCGACGGCCTGCGCACGAGCTACCGCGAACTCACCGAACGCGCCGCGCACGTCGAACGCGAGCTGGCCGAGGCCAAGCGCGAACGCGGCGACCTGGCCGAGCGCCTGCACGCGGCCGACAAGCTCTCGGCCCTCGGCACGATGGCGGCCGGGATCGCGCACGAGATCCGCAACCCCTTGAACGCCGTGCGCGGCTTCGCCGAGCTGCTGGCGGCGCGCGAACGGACGGACGAGCGCGCCCAGCACTGGGCCGAGCTCATCGTCGCGGGCGTCGGCGAGGTCGACGCGATCATCGACAACCTGCTGTCCTTCGGCAGTCCGGAGCGCCTGCGGCTCGAGGACGTCGAGGGCCACGAGCTGCTGGAGGGCGCGAAGCGCCTGGTGGCGTGCCCGCCCGACGCCCCGACGCCCGTCATCACCGTGCGCGTCCAGGCCCCGCTCTTCCGCGCCGATCGCATCAAGCTGCGCCAGGCCGTGCGCAACCTGATCGAGAACGCGCTCGAGGCGCAGGCCGGCCTGCCCGCGCCGCGGGTCGAGATCGAGCTGGCGCGCGAGGGCGAGGACCTCGTCGTACGCGTGGCCGACGCCGGTCCGGGCGTGCCCGACGACCTGCAGCGTCGCATCCTCGACCCGTTCTTCACCACCCACGCCGACGGCACGGGACTGGGCCTCGCGCTCGTGTCCGTGATCGCGCGCCTGCACGGCGGTTCCGTGCAGTGCTCGCCGCGCCGCTCGGCGCTCGGCGGCGCACTCTTCGTGCTCCGCATCCCCTTCCAGCCGGCGGACCGCCCGGCCGCATTTCCCCAACCCCATCGCCAATAGCCGTCATGTCCATCCAACGCGTCCTGATCGCCGACGACGATTCCCTGTCCCGCGAGTTCCTGTCCGAGGCCTGCCGCACGTTCGGCCTGGAGGTCGAAGCCGTGCCCAGTGGCGAACAGGCCCTCGAGCGCCTGCGTCGCGGCGGCATCGACCTGGTGCTGACCGACCTGCGCATGCCGGGCATCAGCGGGGTCGAGCTGGTGCGCACGATGAGCCAGTCGCTGCCGGAAGTCCCGGTGGTCCTGATCACGGCCCACGGCACGGTCGAGACCGCGGTGCAGGCCCTGCAGCTCGGTGCGGCCGACTTCGTGGTCAAGCCGTGCTCGCCGCAGACGCTCGAGCTCGTGATCAAGCGCCTGGCGCACACGCGCCGGCTGGAGCGCGAGAACGAGTACCTGCGCACCGAAGCGGGGCTGGGGGATGCACGCCAGATCGTGGCCGACTCGAAGTCGATGCAGGAGCTGCTGCGCACGGCCGAGCGCGTGGCCAGCTCGAAGGGCACGGTCCTGATCACGGGCGAGAGCGGCACCGGCAAGGAACGCGTGGCGCACCACCTGCACCACAAGAGCCCGCGCAAGAACGGGCCCTTCATCCGCGTCAACTGCGCGGCGCTGTCCGAGCAGCTGCTGGAGTCCGAGCTGTTCGGGCACGAGCGCGGGGCCTTCACCGGCGCCCACAAGCGTCGCGAGGGACGCTTCGAGCTGGCCGATGGCGGCACGCTGCTGCTGGACGAGATCGGCGAGATCTCCCCGGCCGTGCAGGCCAAGCTGCTGCGCGTGCTGGAGGAAGAGGAGTTCGAGCGCGTGGGCGGTACGGCCACGCTCAAGGTCGACGTGCGCGTGATCGCCACCACCAACCGCGAGCTGCCCGAGGAAGTGGCCGCGGGTCGCTTCCGCGAGGACCTCTACTACCGCCTGCACGTGCTCCCGCTGCACATCGATCCGCTGCGCGAGCGCATGGAGGACGTCCTGCCGCTGGCCAAGCACTTCGTCGAGGTGCACGCGCGCGCGGCCGGCATCGCCGTGCCGAGCTTCAGCCCCGAGGCCGAGAAGCGCCTGCTGGAATGGCACTGGCCCGGCAACGTGCGCGAGCTCGAGAACGCCATCCACCGCGCGGTGGTGCTGGTCGAGGGCGCCACGATCGAGCCCGACCACCTGAACTTCCAGCTCATGCCCCGTCCCAACGCGCGTCCCAAGTTCACGCTCGTCACGGACAAGGGCCAGTACCTGGGCGCGATCGCGGCCAACTCGCCGCTCGCCAACCGCACCCTGGCCGACCTCGAACGCGAGGCCATCCTGTGCACGCTGGAGGCCACGCGCGGCAACAAGACCGAGGCGGCCCGCCGCCTGGGCGTCACCGCGCGCACCCTCAGCAACAAGATGAAACTGTGGCGCCAGCTCGGACTGGTGGCCTAGGGGGCGCGCCGTGAAAGTCGACCCCGCGGCCCTGATGGTGCGCCTGCTCGGTGCCTGCGAGATCCGGGCCCGCGTAGTGTCGGCCAACATCGCCAACTCCAACACGCCGGGCTACACGCGCCAGGTCGTGCGCTTCGAGGACCTCCTGGGCAAGGAACTGGACCAGGGCGGCGACCTGGAACGCGTCCAGCCCCAGCTCGTGCCCGACCTCGAGACACCCGCACGCCCC
Source organism: uncultured Planctomycetaceae bacterium (assembly GCA_964631945.1). Classification (GTDB taxonomy): domain Bacteria; phylum Planctomycetota; class UBA1135; order UBA1135; genus JABFRZ01. The sequence goes on along the minus strand of CAZWAY010000103.1, from coordinate 4,637 downwards.
GACGGCAACAACGTGAGCCTGGAACTCGAGCTCAACACCATGCGCGAGAACCGCCTGCTGTACGAGGCCTACTCGTCCATCCTGCGCTCGCACTTCGGCCTGCTGGAGAACGCCATCACCCAGAGTCGCTGACGACGGACATCCCCATGGAAGGCACCAACGGATTCTTCACCGGCATGCGCATCTGCGCCTCGGGCCTGTCGGCCGAGCGCGAGCGCATGGACGTCATCGCCGAGAACCTGGCCAACGCGCGCACCACGCGCACGCCCGACGGCGGCCCCTACCGCCGCAAGGTCGTCAAGTTCGAGCCGATCCTGCAGAAGATCGAGGGCGAGGAACGCACGCTGGGCGTGCGCGCCCTGCGCGCCAGCGTCGACCGTGCCACCGACTTCGAGCGCGTGCTCGATCCGGGTCACCCCGACGCCGGACCGGACGGGATCGTGATGTACCCGAACGTCAACACCGTCATGGAGATGGCCGACCTCATCACGGCCATGCGCGCCTACGAGGCCAACCTCACGGCCCAGGAGAACTTCGTGCGCATGGCCGAGCGCGCGCTGGAGCTCCTGCGCTAGCCCCGGCCGAGCACCCTGAGTCATGGTCGAACGAATCGGAAGGGACAGCGCGCTGACGCGCGAGGCCGTGCAGGCCGCCATCAAGCAGGCGGCCGAGCGCATCTCGTCGGCCCCCGCTTCGCTCCCGTCCGTGGCCCAGCCCGTGCCGGAGGTCGGGATTCCATCGGCCCCGCAGGGCTCGGACTTCTCCAACGCGCTCGAGGGCAGCCTGCGCGGCATCGACCGCGACGTGCAGTCGACCGAGACCCTGCCGCTCGACATCCTGAGCGGCAAGATCGACGACTTCCACCAGATCGCGGTGCAGCTGAAGAGCGCCGAGCTCTCGTTCAAGTTCGCGATGGAGATCCGCAACAAGCTCGTGGACGCCTATCGCGAGATCATGCGCATGGGCGTGTAGCGCCCGACTAGAACATGAACGAGATCCTCGAGAAGCTCCTGGCGAGCCTGAAGGGCACCAGCGCCGGCACGCGCGCGCTCGTGGCCATGTTCGCCCTGGCCCTGGTGGCGGTGGCGGGCCTGGCCGGCGTGCTGGTGAACCGCCCGCACTTCGAGCTCGCCTTCTCCGGGCTGAACGACCACGAACTGGCGCAGGTGGGCAAGGCGCTCTCGGAGGCCGGCGTGGCCTTCGAGCAGAGCCAGCCGCCGGCGCCCTTCGCGCTGTACGTCGACAAGGACGAGCGCTCCGCCGCCTACCGCGCCGCCTACGGCTCGGGCGCGCTGGACAAGCCGCTCGAGGGCATCCTGTCCGACGCCGGCATGGCCTCGGTCTTCAACAGCGCCGAGGAGCGCGCGCAGGGCGTGCGCAAGCGCGAGTGGCAGGAGATGGAGAAGATGCTGGAGGAGCTCGACTTCGTGGCCGCCGCGCGCGTGCGCACCTCGGGTGCGGGCAACTCGCCGCTGGTCGCGCAGAAGCTCGCACCGCCCTCCGCCTCGGTCACGCTGCGCGTGGCCGGCGGCAAGGACCTCACGCGCGCCCAGGCCGAGACCGTGGCCAACCTCGTGAGCCGCGGGCTGGGCATCGCCAAGGCCGACCTGATGATCTCGGACCAGTCCGGGCGCGCGCTGTACGCCGGCGAGGAACACGCCAGCGAAGGGCGTCAGGTCCAGGACATGCTCGCGCACCAGGAGGCCTACGACCGGCGCCTGGCGCTGGCCGCCAACGAGGTGCTGGAGCAGATCCTCGGCCCCAACAAGGCGCGCGTGACGGTCAGCTCCGAGTGGGACTTCGCACAGAGCACCAGCAGCAGCGAGACGGTCGCCAACAAGGCCACCATCGTGCAGGAGACCAAGACCACCAGCGAGAAGCCGGTGGGCGCGGTCTCGGGCATCACCGCCGGAGTCTCGTCCAACACGCTCGACCCGCAGGCGCCCGCCACGCCCTCGACCGCCGCGGTCGAGCTGCCGCTCGAGAAGACCAGCGAGGAGAAGAAGGAGTACGCGCCCTCGATCGCGCGCGAGCAGAAGGTGCGGCTGGTGCCCGAGCTGAAGCGCCTGAGCGTCGCGCTGTTCCTGGACCAGAGCGTCAAGGACCCGCAGAAGCTCGAGGACACGATCAAGGCGGCGGTGGGCTTCGACCAGGAGCGCGCCGACGAGTTCAGCTCGGTGGTCCTGCCGTTCGCGGTGCCGGTCGAGCCGCCGGCCACGCCCGAGGGCGGCGCGAACGCTCCCGCCGAGCCCAACCCGCTGCTCGAGACGCTGCTCGGACGCGGACTCGAGATCGTGAGCGCGGTGGTGTTCCTGGTGTTGCTCTTCCGGACGCTGCGCAGCTCGCGCAAGGAGAAGCCCGCCGCCGGTCAGGTGAGCGAGGCGGAGGGACTGGTGGACGTCGAGCTGCTCGCGCGCGCCCAGGTGGACGAGCTCCTGAAGTCCGACCCGAACCGCGTGGGCGAGATCCTCTCGCGCTGGGCGCGCGAGGAGCCGGTCGCCGGCCCCAAGTGAACCCGCCGCGATGAGCGAACTCGCCTCCATCCAAGGCTACCAGCGCGTGGCCGCGTTCCTGCTCTCGCTCGAGCCGGCCCAGGCCTCGGCGATCCTGAAGGGCATGGCGCCCGACGTGGTCACGCGGGTCGCGCAGGCCATGATCGACCTCGACCCGCGCCTGGCGCAGCAGGGCGTGGTCAGCGAGCTCGTGCGCGAGCTCGCGCGCGGGCTGAACGGGCCGCGCGCGGTCAGCGCCGTCGACCAGGAGCACCTCAAGAAGCTGCTGGGCGAGGCCTTCGGCAAGCAGGCGGACGAGCTGATGCGCCAGATCCAGGAGCGACGCCTGGCCAGCCGCCCGTTCCTCGAGCTCGAGCGCCGCACGCCGGGCGAGCTGGCGCGCCTGCTGCAGGAGGAATCCACGGCCGTGACCGCGCTGGTGCTGGCGCACCTCGAGCCGGCCCAGACCGCCCTGGTGCTGAAGCTCTTCCGCCCCGAGAGCGCGCTCGAGGTCGTGAACCGCATGGTGCAGCTCGAGCCGCCCAGCCCGCAGCTCGTGCGCTCGATCGCCAACGATCTGGCGCAGCGAGTGGCCAGCGCGCCGCTGCCCGCGCCCGGCTCCGACCCCGCCAAGCGCCTGCAGTCGGTGGCGCAGATCCTCAACAACTCCGCGCCCGAGATGGAGAAGAAGGTCATCGAGGCCCTGGCCCAGAGCGACGAGAAGCTGGCCGGCGAGCTGCGCGAGCAGCTCTTCACCTGGGAGGACATCGCCGCGCTCAACCGGCGCGCCATGACCAAGATCCTCGGCACGGTGGACACCAAGACGCTCTCGGTCGCGCTCAAGGGCTGCTCGCAGGCGGTGGAGCAGAACATCCTCGGGAACCTGTCGTCGCGCGTGCGCGAGATGGTGCTGGAGGAGCGCGAGCTGGCCGGCCCGATGGCGATCGCGGACGTCAAGCTGGCGCGCGACGAGCTGCTCAAGAGCATCCGCGCCCTGATCGAGTCGGGCGAGTTCCGGCCCAGCCGCGGAGGCGACGCGCTTGTCTCGTGAGCGCCTGTCGCTCGCCGCACCCCTGACCGGCGCCGAGCTCCTGGCCCAGGGCGAGGAGCAGACGCGCGCGGTCCTGCTGGAGCGCGCGCGCGCCGAGGGCGACCGCGCCGGCCGGGCCGGGGCCGCGGCCGTGCTGGAGCGGGCCGTGGCGGCCCTGGGCGCGAGCGAAGAGGCCGCGCGCGCGGACCTGGCGCGCGGCGCGCTGGAGCTGGCGCTCGAGATCACGCGCACGCTGCTGCGCAGCGAGCTCAAGCACGGCAACTACGACCTCGAACGCATCGTGCGCGAGACCCTGGGCGAGGCCGCCGTCGGCCGCAGCCCGTGCGTGGTGCACCTCAACCCGGCCGATCACGCGCGCCTGGCCGAGGTCAGCTTCCGCTCCGGCACGCGGCTCGAGCCCGACCCGGGCGTGGCGCGGGGCGACGTGCACGTCGAGACCGCGCTCGGCCTGTTGGTGCGCGACCTCGACGGCGCGCTGGAGGCGATCGCCAAACGCCTGCAGGAGGAGCTCTCGTGAGCGCGCCCTTCGCCCTGGATCCAGCACGCGTCAGCGCCGCGATCCGCGCCGGCGCCAAGCCGGTCTGGCGCGGACGGGTGCACCAGGTCAGCGGCGTGATCGTCGAGGCCGCGGGCGTGCCGGCCGCCATGGGCGAGCTGTGCCGCATCGAGCGCGGCGCGCTCGGGCCGATCGAGGCCGAGGTGGTCGGCTTCCGTGGCGCGACCACGCTGCTGATGCCGCACGGCACGCTCGAGGGCATCGCCCCGCGCCAGGCGGTGTTCGCGCTCGGGCGTCCCTTCGCGGTCCGCACGGGGGTCGCGCTGCTCGGACGCGTGCTGGACGGCTTCGGCGCCCCGCTCGACGGCGGGCCCAAGCTCGCCAGCAGCATGCCGCTCGCGCGCGTGCGCAACGAGGCGCCGGCGCCGCTCGAGCGCACCGCCATCGACCATCCGCTCACGACCGGCGTGCGCGCGCTCGACGCCACCTGTCTGCTCGGGCGCGGCATGCGCCTGGGCTTCTTCTCGGGCTAGGGCGTGGGAATGTCGACCCTGCTCGGACAGGTGACGCGCGGCACCGACGCCGACGTGCTGGTGGT
>CAZWAY010000102.1:0-10680 GCA_964631945.1 uncultured Planctomycetaceae bacterium | reverse complement strand
GCCGGGCGCGCTCGAGCAGGCGCGCGCGGCCGAGGCCGCCCTCGAGCAAGCGCGCGCGGCCCTGGCCCAGGCGCGCGGCGAGGCCGCGCGCTCCAGCGCCGAGGCCGCCAAGGGCCTGGCCGCCGAGCAGCAGCGCACCGCGCAAGAGACCGCCGCGCTGGGCGCGAAGGCCGCGGAGGGTGCGCTCTCGAACGAGGCCGAGCGCGCCGTCGAGCAGGCCCTGGGCGAGGCCGAGAGCGCGATGAAGGCGGCGCAAGCGGCGCTCGAGCAGGGCAAGAGCGTCTCGGCCGCCGAACAGCAGCGCGCCGCGCTGCAGAAGCTGCAGGAGGCCGGCCGCGCGGCGCGCGAGGGCGTGCGCCTCCAGACGCAGGCGGAGCGCGAGCAGGCCGAGGCGCTGGCGGCCGAGCAGGAGCGCGTGCGCCAGGAGATCCTCGACCTCGCGCGGCGCCTCCAGCAGCGCGACAACCCGCGCAGCCGGCCCGACCTCTCGCGCGCCGGAGAACAGGCCAGCGCGGCCCAGAACTCGCTCCAGCAGGGCGACCCGGCCGGGGCCGAGAAGGAGGAGGCCGAGGTCGAACGCGAGCTGCGCCAGGCCAAGAACGAGCTCCAGAAGGAAGAGGAGCAGTACCAGCGTCTGCGCGCCGAGGAACAGCTCTTCCGCATCGCCGAGGAGACCGCGGCGCTGCTCGAAGCGCACCGCGCGCAGATGAAGGAACTCCGCGAGGTCGACCAGGAGCGCGCCGGCGCGCCCGAGCCCAGCCGCGCGCAGAAGCTGCGCCTGCGCCGGATCGCGCGCGAGGAGGGCACGCTCGGCACGCGCGCCGACGAACTCTCCCAGGCGATCGGGAAAGAGGGCACCAAGGTCGCCGCCGGTCTGCTCGCCAACGCCTCCAGCGACCTCGCGCGCCTGGCGCTCGACCTGGGCGAGGAGGGCGACTACCAGACCGGGGAGCGCGTGCAGGGCCTGCAGAAGGACGTCGAGGAGTCGCTGGTGTGGCTGCTCGAGGCGCTGCGGGCCGAGCAGGCCCGGCGCCAGGACGAGCGCAAGAACCAGGGCGGCCAGAGCGATCCGCAGCAGCAGGGCCCGACCCCGCTGGTACCCGACTCGACCGAGCTGAAGCTGCTGCGGCGCATGGAGATCGAGCTGCGCGATTCGCTCGACGGGCTGCGGCGCCTGCACGCGGGCGACGAGCCCGAGGCCGAGCCGGTCCTGTTGCGCGAGCTCGAGCGCCTGGCCGGCCGACACGAACGCCTGACCGAGCTCTTCCGCGACCTGCGCGCGCGCGTCGGGATCGAGGCCCCGAAGCCGCCCGAGGATTGAGCGTGCTGGCCCTGGCTGCTCTCACCTGCCTGAGCCTCGTGGACGAGGGTGGCGTGCAGACCCGCGGCACGCCGGCGGAACCGCTGACGCTGTCGCACGCCGCGCTGACCTCGGCCGCGGCCGAGCGCGCGGTCGAGGCCGGACTCGGCTTCCTGGAGGGCCTGCAGGAGCGCGCGGGCGACGGTTCCTTCGCGCTCACCGACGTCGATCAGGCCGACTATGCACCGCTCGGGGTCTCGGCCCTGTGCGCGCTGGCCTTCCTGGCGGCCGGCAATGCGCCGGGGCGCGGGCCCCACGGCGAGGTCGTGGCGCGCGTGCTCGACTACCTCCTGCTGCACACCGAGCTCGGGCCCGAGTCGAGCCAGCGCGGCTTCGTCTCGGTGCAGGGCGATTCGCTCTCGCGCACCCACGGCCACGGCTACGCCACGCTGGTCCTGGCCGAGGTCTACGGCATGGCGCCGGGCTCCGAGCGCATCCGCAACGCGCTGGTGGCCGCGGTCGAGCGCATCCAGAAGAGCCAGGGCTCGGAGGGCGGCTGGGGCTACGAGGCCTACGCCACGCCGCTGCACGAGGGCTCGGTCACGATCTGCATGGTGCAGGCCCTGCGCGCCGCGCGCGACGCCGGGATCCAGGTGGACGCCGCGCTCATCGCGCGCGCCGACGACTACGTGCGTCGGCTGCAGTCGAAGAGCACCGGCCTCTTCTGCTACACGCTGGGCGAGGAGACGCGCACCAGCGTGGCCCTGACCGCCGCGGCCATCTCGACCCTCAACGCCACCGGGACCTACGACGATGCCGTCATCCACAGCGGCATCGACGCGATCTGGTCGGCCCTCGCGCTGCGCTCCGAACGCGGCAAGCCGCCCGACTTCCCCGAGTACGAGCGGCTGTACCTGGCGCAGGCCCTCTGGCAGCTCTCCGACGAGCGGCACTTCGAGCGCTGGTTCGAGGACGAGCGCGCGCGCCTGCTGCGCACGCAGCAATCCGACGGTTCGTGGGGCGAGTCGCGCTTCGGCGCAGCCTACGCCACGGCCGTGAATTGCCTGGTGCTGTCGCTGCCGGACTCGGCCCTGCCGATCTTCCAGCGCTAGCCCTGGTTCCTGGCGCGAACCCGCCAGGCCCCAAATAGGTGCGCCGGGCTAGGAATCGGATGCTCGCAAGGTCTCCGAAGCCTACCCGGCGCGGGGGAGAGCCGGACGAGACGCCACCTGTCCATCCGGCCCGATCGAGGAAGAACGACCTGTCAGCTCTCGGGCCGCTCCTGTACGAGGTCGCCGGCCACCCAGGCGATGGACGGCGGGGCGGGGAGCGGTCGGAGGAGATCGAGCGTCATGGCGGAACCGCGCCGGCAGGGCGCAGACGGCCCCCGGTCGCCCGCGAGCCAGAGGAACCCTACCCCGCGCGCGTCGCGCGGGTGCGAAGCGTGCGATGGGTGCGCCGCAAGCGCTGCCCTCAGGGCGAATACAGGCGCAGCTTCTGCACGTAGCCGTCGGCGCTGGCGCGAAACTGCTTCCGCTCCTCGGCCGTGAGCGGTCGGATCAGCTTGGCCGGCACGCCGGCCACCAGCATCCCGCTCGGCACCTCGAAGCCCTCGCGCACGACCGCGCCGGCCGCCACCAGGGCCTCCTCCCCCACCACCGAGCCGCCCAGCAGCACGGCGCCCATGCCGATCAGCGCGCGCGCGCCGATGCGCACGCCGTGCAGCACGCAGCGGTGTCCGATCGTGACCTCCTCGCCGATCACGTTGGGCGCGCCGGTGTCGGCGTGGATCATGGTCAGGTCCTGCACGTTCGTGCGCGCGCCGATCACCAGCGGCGCATCGTCGCCGCGCACGACGCAGCCGAACCAGACGCCGGCGTCGCGCCCGAGCGTCACGTCACCGGTCACGATCGCGTTGCACGCCTTGAAGGCCCCGCCCTCGAGGGCCTCGAACAGTCCGCGCTGGGGGAAGTGCGTCATGCGGGCTCCTTCTAGCGGTGGCCGAGGGCCAGGGCGAGCCCCAGCATCACGGCGTTGTTCAATGCGTGCGCGAACCAGGGCACCCACAGCGAGCGCGTGCGCTGCTGGAGCCAGCCCAGGAACAGGCTCAGCGCGAAGAGGATCGGCAGGCCCGCCAGCCCGTGCAGGCTCGCGAACACGACCGAGCTCGAGATCAGCGCCCCGCGCAGGCCGAGGTGCGGCTCGAGGAAGCCCTGCAGGAAGCCGCGGAAGAGCAGCTCCTCGATCAACGGGCCCAGGAGGACCGCCACCAGCGCGGCCAGCACGAGATCGCCGTGCTCCAGCGACAGGATCAGGCGCACGACGTCCTGCTGCGTGTCCCAGCCGTAGGCACGGCACACGTGCATCCACAGCGCCTGGAGTCCGAGGGCGCTCAGGAACCCGGGGCCGTAGACGAGCAACACCCAGAGCAGCGCCCGCGCCGGCGCAGGCGCGAGACCCAGGCTGGCGCGCCCGAGGGGCCGGCCCCGGACCAGCACGAGCGCGAGCGCGCCCGCGCCGCCGAGCACGAGCTGCGAGGCGAGCAAGGCCGTCAGGGCGTCGGGCTCGCGCGCTGCCTCCGCCGCGCCGCCCGACGCGGATGCGTGCACGAGGAACACGAGCAGGAATGGAGTGGCGAACACGAGCACGGCCGCGCCGAACGGCCAACGGTAGAGCGGCGCCGCGCGGCGCGGCAACGCGCGCGTCGCGCGCCGCAGGGCCAGGCCCAGGAGCGGCAGGCCCACCAGCATGAAGCCGAACGCGGCCCCGAACCCCGGCAGCTCCGGCTCGCTCATTCGCCCGCCGGCGCCACAGCGCCCTCGGGAGAACGCGGGCGCGCGAGCGGCGCGATCAGGCCGCTCTCGGGCGAGGACGCGTTGGCATGGAGGCGCTTCGGGATGCGCCCGGCCAGGTACGCCTGGCGCCCGGCGTTGCAGGCGTCGCGCATGGCCGCGGCCATGCGCAGCGGATCCTGCGCCAGCGCGATGCCCGAGTTCAGCAGCACGCCCTCGATGCCGAGTTCCATCGCCAGCGCCACGTCGCTGGCCGTGCCCACGCCCGCGTCGACGATCACGGGCACCTGCACCAGCTCGAGGATGATGCGGATCGCGTTCGGGTTGAGCACGCCCTGCCCCGAGCCGATCGGCGAGCCGGCCGGCATGACCGCGGTCGCGCCCGCCTCCTCGAGATGGCAGGCGAGGCGCGGGTCGTCGGAGGTGTAGACGAGCACGTCGAAGCCCTGCCCGACGAGCTCGCGCGTCGCCGCCAGCGTGCCGATCGGATCCGGCAGCAGCGTGCGCGGGTCCCCCAGCACCTCGAGCTTCACCAGGCGCGTCCCGAGCAGCTCGCGCGCGCGCTCGGCCGTGGGCACGGCCGTGGGCGCGTCGAAGCAGCCGGCGGTGTTGGGCAGGATCGTGTAGCGCTCGCGATCGAGGTGGTCGAGCAGCGACGGGCCCGCGCGCTGGTCCAGGTTCACGCGGCGCACCGCCACCGTCACGCACCGGGTCCCGGAGAGCTCGAGCGCGCGCGCCATCTGCTCGAAGCTGGCGTACTTGCCGGTGCCCACGAGGAGCCGCGAGCGGAAGGAATGCTGCCCGAGCCGGAGGGGCGCGTCGGCGAGCTCGTCGGTCGGGGGCGACTGCACGCGCAGAGGATACTCCGGCGCCGCGCGCGGCCAAGGCCCCGGACGCGCTCCCGGGTCAGCCCCCGCCGACCAGGGTCACCACCTCGAGGCGGTCGCCCTCGGCCAGCGGGGTGCGCTCGTGCTCGACCCGCGGGACGAGGCGCCCGTTGCGCTCCACGGCCACGCGCCCCGGGCCGAGCTCGAGCACGCGCACCAGCGTGGCGACCGTGGCGCCCGCCTCGAGCTCGCGCTCCACGCCGTTGACCAGCACCCTCACGCGCCTACAGGCGCACGAAGGCGCACTTCAGGTACTCGCTCTCGGGCAGGGTCGCGAGCACGGGATGGTCGGGGCCGGCTCCACTGGTGTGGAAGATGCGCGCCTCGCGGCCCTCGTCGAGGCTGGCGCGCGCCAGCGCGTCCAGGAACTCGCCGCGGCCGATGTTGTAGGAGCACGAAGCGCTCACCAGCACCCCGCCCGGCGAGACCAGCCCCATGGCGCGACGGTTGAGCTCGCGGTAGCCGCGCAGCGCGCCCTCGAGCTCGCGCCGGCTGCGCGCGAAGGCGGGCGGGTCGACGACCACCAGCCCGTAGCGCTCGCCGGCCTCGGCGCGCGTGCGCAGGTCGTGCATGGCGTTGGCCTTGGCGATGCGCACCTTGCCGGCCACGCCGTTGCGCTCGGCGTTGCGCAGCGCGCGCTCGAGCGCCTCCTGCGACTGGTCGATGCACAGCACGTCCGCCGCCCCGGCCAGCGCGGCGCGGATGGCGAACAGGCCGTCGTAGGAGAAGGCGTCGAGCACGCGCGCGCCGGCCGCGAAGCGCGCGGCGTGCGCGCGGTTCTCGCGCTGGTCGAGGTAATGCCCGGTCTTGTGGCCCTCGCTGAGCGAGACCTCGTAGACGAGCGCGGGCACGTCGGCGCGCGCCGGCTCGTGCACCTCGACCAGCTCCTGGCGCTCGCCGCGCAGCCACTCCACCCGTTCGGGCAGTTCCTCGTGCGCACGCGTGGAGGAGTCCGAGCGGTCGAGCACGCAGGTGCTCACCAGCCCGACCTCGGCCAGGGCCTCCTCGAGGCACGTGAGCCACAGGTCGCGATGGCGGTCCGAGCCCTGGCAGCCGCTCTGCAGCACCAGCGCGTCGGCGTAGCGATCGACCACCAGCCCCGGGAAACCGTCGGCGTCGCCGCCCAGCAGACGGCAGGCGTCGCGCGCTCCGAGCAGACCGAGGGCGCCGCGGTGCGCGACCGCCGTGCGCGCGCGCGCGCGCCAGAAGGCCGCATCGGGCTGCGCACCGGTGCGACTCACCAGGCGCAGGGCGATGCGCGACTTCGAGCTGAACAGCGCCCAGCCCAGCGGCGTGCCGTCCGGCGCGGCCAGCGCCACCAGCGCGCCGGGCTCGGCCTCGACCGAGTGCACGTCGTCGGCGTAGATCCAGGGATGCCCGCCCAGCAGGCGCTTGCGCCCACGACCGGTCAGCGTGGCGTGTCCCATCAGCGCTCCGTCTCCACCAGGCGTTCGTAGCGCGGCTCGCCGTGCAGCGCCGTCAGGTCGGGGTCCTTGCGCATCCACGCGAGCTTCACGGCGCGCGCGCCCGCGGTCGGATGGTTCTCGCGCAGGTCTCGTTCGAGGTAGTCCAGGGCCAGGTCCTTCTCGCCCATCAGGGCGTGGGTGCAGGCGATGTTGTAGTAGAGCGAGGGCACCGGCACCACGCTGCGCAGCACGGTGCGCGCCTCCTCGACCTTCTTCGAGCGCGCCCGGTAGCAGGCGCGCAGCACGCGCATGAACGCGTTCTGGTTGAGCGCGTAGGCACGCTCGAAGTACTCGAGCGCGCGCGCCGGATCGCCCAGGCGCACGTTGGCGTTGACGGCCAGCGAGAGCAGCGCGTCGCCACGCAGGTCGCGGATCGCACGCAGCTGGCCGTCGTACTGCGCGGCCGTGGCGGGGTCGGCGCCGGCCCGGCGCTCGGTCCACAGCGTCTCGATCGCCAGCAGACGCCGTTCGGCGGCCTCGTAGGCCTGCTCGGCCTCGCGCGGTTGGCCGTCGTCCATCAGGGTCGAGCCGCGCAGCAGTTCGAGGCGCGCGCTGGAGAGTTCGCTCCAGTGGCTCGCCCCGAGCGGCGCCGTGGCCAGCACCGCCAGCGCGCGCTCGCACAGCGCACGGGCCTCGCTGGCGCGCCCCTCGGCCCGCAGCTCGCCCGCCAGGGTGTGGGCGTGCATGCTGGGCGCCAGGTAGTCGAGCAGCTGCCCGTAGATCGTGCGCAGCTCGGCGCTGCTCGGCGCGCGCTGACCGAGGTCGCGCAGGGCCTTCAGCTCGTCCTCGCGGGCCTGCGCCAGATGGTGGCGGTACTGGCGCAGGAACAGCGCCTCGTTCTGGCGCGCGTCGGGGTCGCGCGGCCCCAGCAGGACGTCGCCCAGCAGGCGCTGGCGCCGCTCGAGCTCGCGCAGCTGCGCGGCGCGCAGGCCCTCCAGCAGCGCCAGGCGCACGGGATCGGCGAACACGTCGCCCAGCTGCGGCGTGGGCGCCGGGCTCCCGCCCAGGCCCTGCATCTCCAGCGGGGCCACGCGCCCGAAGGCCTCGCCCAGGGCCACGGCCAGATCCAGCGCGCGACCGCGCCGCTCGGGCGCGAGCTTCTCGTTGAAGAGCACCAGACTGTGGGGCGAGAGCTCGTGGTCGAGCAGCGCGTCCAGCGTCGAGGGATCGTTGGCACCCGTGCGCGCGGCCACCAGGCGCGCCTCCAGGAACAGGACGTGCGCGGCGCGCAGCTCGGCGCACACGTGCGCGTCGTCCTCGCCCCGCTCGAGCGCCAGCAGGGCGAGCCACAGGTGCGCCATGGCGCCGAGGAACTGGCGATCCATCTGCACCAGCCCGCCGCCCTCGCTCCATTCGCTGGCGCGCGGGCTCGGGAAGAGGTCGTCGCGGCGCCAGCGCGCGGCCTCGAGCCGCTGCGCCAGGCCGGTGAAGTCCGTGGCGGCCTGCGCGCTCTGGCCGAGCGCGTACAAGGCCGCGCCCTCGTAGAAGCGCGCGCGCACGTCCCAGACCTCGGACTCGTTCGGCTCCAGCGCCAGCGCCTCGCGCACCATCTCGCGCGCGAGGTCCAGCGCCCCGGCCGCGTCGCCGCGCTGGCGCCAGGCGAGGTCGAGCCGTCGCCACAGGCAGCCGATCGTCGGCCAGCCCTCGCGCCCGAGCTCGGCCAGCACGCGTTCGGCGCGCTCGGGTTCGGACAGCTCGGCCGCGCGCGCGAGGAAGTTCGCCAGCGCCAGGCGCACGGCCGCCTGCACCTCGGGGGCGGGATGCACGAGCGCGCGCACGAAGGGCAGACGCTCGCGCAGGTGCTCGCCCCCGCCCGGCACCTCCGCCAGGGCGCGCCCGTAGCCGCGCAGCAGCGCGGCGACCACTCCGTCGGGCAGCGCCGCGCCGTCGGGCCGCGCCGCCCCGGGCCCCTCGAAGATCGCCGTGACGCGCGCGATCAAGCGCTCGCGGCCGCTCGGGAGGCGCGCCAGCGCGGCCGCGGCGGATTCGGCCTCGCCCGCCGGCAGGCGCTCGATGGCGCGATCGAGGGCCGGCACGGCCTCGGCCAGCGCGCTCTCGACCAGCGCGCCCATGGCCTGGGCGCGCACGCGCGCGCTCGGATCCTCCAGCAGGAGCCGCTCGAGCGCGGCCGCGCGCTCGGCCGCCGCGCTCTCGGCCAGGGCGGGATTGCCGAGGGCCTGGGTCAGCAGGCGTCGCACCTCGGGATCGGGATCGGCGAGCAGCGCCAGCAGGCGTGCGCCGTGTTCACGCGGCGGGATCTCGGACAGGAGCCGCGCGCGCGCGCGCCGCGCGGCGAAGCCGGCCGACTCGAAGCCCTCGAGCGCGCGGGCAGCGGCGGGTTCGCCCAGCGCGCTCAGGGACTCGAGCGCGTGCGTGCATTCGGGCTCGCGCCCCGCGTCCAGCGCCGCCAGCCAGCGCTCGAGGTCCTGAGCGGGGCGCGCGAGCAGGAGCGCGGCCAAGAACGGCACGAACCACGCTTTCACGCCGGCTCGTCTCCGTCTTCCGTGCGCGCGATGCGGTAGTCGAAGGCGCGCCGCGTCAGGCCAACGCTACGCGCGGCCGCGCTGACGTTGCCGCGCTGTTCGCGCAGCGCGCGCTCCATCATGGCGTGCGCCACGTCGTCCACCTTCAGCCCGAGCGCCAGCGCCGCGCGCGCCAGCTCGTCGGCCGCGCCGGCCCGCGCCTGGCCCAGGAAATCGAACTCCTCGGCCTGGATCGGACTCGTGGCCCCGTTCGGGGCCGAGCCGAGCACCAGCGTGCGCTCGAGCGCGTTCTCGAGCTCGCGCACGTTGCCGGGCCAGCCGTGGGCGCGCAGGACCTCGATGGCCTCCGGCGTCAGCGGCCGCGGACTCACCCCGACGCGCGCGGCGACCGCGGCGATCAGGCCTTCGGCCAGGTCCGCCAGATCGTCCAGTCGCAGCCGCAGGGGCGGGACCTCGAGCGGCAGCACGGCCAGGCGGTAGTAGAGGTCGGCGCGGAAGCGCCCGGCCTCGACGGCCTTCTCCAGCGGCACCCCGCTGGTGGCCACGATGCGCACGTCGACCGGCACGCTGGCTTCGGCCCCCAGCGGTTCGACCACGCGCTCCTGCAGCACGCGCAGGAGCTTCACCTGGGACTCGAGTGGCAGGTGTTCGATGTCGTCGAGCAGCACCGTGCCGCCCTCGGCCCGCCGGAAGAGTCCCAGACGCCCCTTGTGGGCGTCGGTGAAGGCCCCCCGCTCGTGCCCGAAGAGCGTGGCCTCGATAAGGCTGCCCGAGGTCGCGACCAGGCTGGCGGCGACGAAGGGTCCGGCCGCGCGCGGACTCAGCCGGTGCAGGCGTGCAGCGGCGCGACTCTTGCCACAACCGCTCTCGCCGCTCAGCAGGACGGTGCTCTCGCTGGCCGCGGCGCGCGCGAGCTGCGCGAGGAAGTCCCTCAGGACGACGCTCGAACCGAGGAACGGATCCGGACCGGCATCCGGGTCGCCCGCGGGGGTCCGGCCAGCCTCGCGGTGCGGCTCTCGGCCCACTTCGCCTCGGTTGACGGCCACCCCCTAGATATAGCAGACTCCCCCCTCATTTAAGCCGAACCACCGCCGAGCCATGGCCCTGGCGGCAGAGGAGCGGGAGAAGCGGACAGAGGTCCGCTTCGCTCGTTCCCGTCTGTCCACCGCCAGGTACGGGCCCCGACACCTCTCCAGCCCCATGAACCCCGAAGACCTTCTGAGGATGATCGACATCCTCCACCGCGAGAAGGACATCCCCAAGGAGACGCTGTTCCTCGGGCTGGAGGATGCCATCGCGACCGCCATCCGCAAGCGCCTCGGCCTGGGCGAGGATCTGGTGGTGAAGGTCAGCCGGCAGGACGGCGAGATCTCGGTCGAGGACGCCGAAGGCGAGTACGAGATGGACCTGTCGGACCTGGGGCGCATCGCCGCCCAGGCCTGCAAGCAGGCCTTCATCCAGAAGGTGCGTGAGGCCGAGCGCGACGTGCTGTACGACGAGTACGAGACGCGCGTGGGCAGCCTGGTCAACGGCACCGTGCAGCGCTTCGACTCGGACAGCCTGGTGATCAACCTGGGCCGCACCGAGGCCTACCTGCCACGCGAGGAGCGCGTGCGCGGCGAGACCTTCGCGCCCGGCGACCGCATCCGCGCGATCGTGCTCGAGGTGCGCAAGGACGGGCCGCGCGTGCGCATCATCGTGAGCCGCACGCACCCGGACCTGGTGCGACGCCTGTTCGAACTCGAGGTGCCG
>CAZWAY010000101.1:0-11370 GCA_964631945.1 uncultured Planctomycetaceae bacterium | reverse complement strand
CGCGGTCGGCCGCGCGCGCTTCGTTGGCCTGCGCGCCCACGCGCGGGGCGCGCTCCTCGACCCAGCCGCTGTGGCCGCGCGCGCGCGCGGGACCCGCCGCCGCGGGCGGCGCGTCCGCGGAGGGCGCGCGCGCGGGCTCGGCGCGGCCGAACAACGCGCGGCCCGCGCTCGTGAGGCGTTTCCAGGTGCCCATGTCGCTGGTGGAGTCGGCTGCGGTGGTCGGGGGCGCCGCGGCCGGTTCGGAGCGTCGTCCCGCACCCTCGTTCGGCCGGCGGCGGCCGGGGCATGAGCCTAGGGCCGTGGCGCGGTCCCCGGAAGGGTGCCGAGGCGAACGGTTGACGCCGCGCGACTCGCGCGGAGCAGTCAAGTTCCGGGCCCGCGCGCAGCAGGTCAGCCCTGTGGGCATCAGCGTCGATCGGTGTCGTCCGCTCTGGGTCGCGCGCGCGAGCCCGGGTCCTCGAGAGTCCCTCGCTGGCTCAGGCCAGGTCGGGCTCTCCTCGGTCCGGTGGAATGCTTGCCATCCACACCTCCTTGCCAGGGCTCTGAAGAGGGGAAGATCGGCGAGGCATGCGCTCGACGACCACGCGCTCGAATCTATCGCGTTGCACCGGGCTCGCAAGGGGGCGAAGGCGTGTGTGAGCTCCGCAGCGCCCGAGGCGGCCTGCTACAGACCCCCCGGTGTCCGAGGAACCGCGGAAGGTCACCAGTGCGCGAGGATCTGGTCCGCGAGGACCAGTTGACGAATCTGCCCGGCCTCGAACTCCACCGAGATCGCGGGAACGTCACCGTAGGAGGAGAGTGGAGGTAGATGGATCTCCATGCTTCCTTTGCCCGAGAAGAATATACGTCCAAGCACGGCCTCGTCCTGGACGCGGACTTCCACCGGACCGATCGTGACCGGCTTTCCGCCTTCCAGCACTCGCACCCGCCCGAGCCAGGCCGCGTCGAGAGTCTGATCGACTCGCCCCGGGACGATCTCGAGGCACGTCTTGGCATGTAGGGTGATGACAGGGTCCGATTCCTTATCAAGGTCGACGACCTGTCGGAGGTTCCCGTAGCCATCCGTGAAGACCTGCACCAACACCTGAGTGGACGGCGCCACGACCTCCACGGGTTGTCCGAGCTCCTTGGCGTCGAGCATGCCGAATGAATTGTCCAGGTCGACTTCTCCGGACAGGGTCGTGGGCGCAGACCACCGGAATGCGCGCAGCGGGACGGCCGCGCCGGTCTCACCGTCGATGAACGTGAAGTAGTGCGGTCGGCAGGTCAGCAAGCGGATGGCGTGAGTCTCCTTCGAGCCCTCACGCACGGAGAACCGGAAGACCTGCCCGAGGGCGGAAGCGCGGAGTGCATACTCTCCGGCGAGTAGCTCGATCGGGCCCCACTCCCCGGTCGCGCTTCGCAGGCCAGATGCCACGGTCAACGGATCTTTGTTCTGCTGGCCTAGCACCGAGAGGGACAGGGGCAGTATCTCCGCTCCGAGCGCGAGCACGTCGTCACCGAGACCTTCACCCGAGAATATGAACGTCACCTTTCCGGTTGCAGCTTCCGAGCCTGCACCGCTCTGCGACAGGGAGATCCTCTTGCAGGTTGCCTGCGTAAGGTCGACAAAGGCTTCATCGATCGGCTTTGGCCTGCCGGTCGTGCGTCCCTCAAGTGTGACCGCGAACCGGTTGGCCGGCAGCTCCGAGATGAGCATCTCCTCCTTTGCTGCAATGGATCTCAGGGGCTTCCCGACGGGGCGCAAGGGAGCGTCCGCGACCTCGTAGATGTTGACGACGTAGTCCCCGACCGTCGAGCTCTCCACGGTGACTTCGATCGTTCGCGACGGCTCGAGGGTGACGATGACCTCGGAGTCGGGGAGCCCGGTGGGGAAGCGGTACAGGAACGGAACAAAGCCCTCGTGCGTGATCCAGAACTCCGCGTGCTGTCGACCCTCCGGGACGAGCAGTGCCACGGGACTCTGCGCTCCGCGCAGCACGGCGGTGTCGCCTTCGCCCGGTCCGATGTCTGGCGATCCAAAGCTGTCCGAGCTTAACAATTTGGCCACCGACCACACGGACACCCTCGGCAGCTCGCGCGCCGAGCCTTGCTCGCGCACGGACAGGCGGATGGAGAGGCTGGCCCAGGAGAAGCGGACGATGTTCTCCTCTCCCGGGACAAGCTCTTGTCGGCCTTCGAGTTGGGTGGGCAACGCACTCAATTCGAGCCCGATGACGCTCAGCGTTCCCAGGCAGGCCGAACGGAAGAAGAAGCGCCCCTCGCGGATCTGGATGAAGATATTCTCTCCGCCCTTGTCGCACCTGGCGAGCAACGAGCCACTTCCGAGATAGGGAACGCCGGCTTCGGGCGAGGGCCCGTCGGTGACGAGGACTGCTCCCGTGACGGTCCCGACGTCCGGGTCCACCATGGGAGAGGACGTGCGGTCGGCAGGTAGCGGAACCTGCAGCTCTTTCTCTTCCGCCGCGTCTCGGATCTGCTCGGAATCGAGTGTCCGCGAAGGCCTCGCGTCTCTGCCGGAAGAGAGAACGCGAAACGCGACGACGAGAACGACAAGCCCTACCGCCGCGCCGAGGAGGAGTGTCCTTCTACGCCGACTCTCCATGCATGCTCGCGACTATTCGCAGGGTGAACAGAAGCCTTTGCAAGGGCCGCCTGTGCCGAAGACGACGGTGATGGCCTAGGGGCTGCCAGCGTCGCGGCCCTGAGCGACCGTTCCACCCACGCCCCTGTAGATGGTCGTGCATGATGTTGCTTGGATGCTACCAGGAGTTCCTAACAAAAGTTCACAGTCGATCCCCGCGCTCACGCTGCAGACGAGCCCGAGTTTGCTGCTCAAGTCGGCCCGGGTTTCTGCAGCAGTGGTTCCCACTCTCGTGACCGTCGTCACAGGTGCCGGAGTCACTATGTCGCTCCCCCCACACTCGATGATGGTAGGCGGCGGATCGTCGACGACCGAGGTCAAACCCTACCGCCGGCGCCGAGGAGGAGTTGTCGTTCTACTGCGGATCTTCGCAGGTCGAACAAGATCCTTTGCAATGGCCGCCCGTGCCGAAGTGGACGGTGATGAGATACGGACCACCCGGGTCGCGCCCCAGAGCGACCGTTCCACCCATGCCCCTGTAGATATCGTGCTTGATGTTGCCAGGAGTTCCCACTGAAAGTTCACACCCGACCCCCGCGCACACGCTGCAGACCAACCCAAGTTTGCTGCCCAAGTCGGCTCGGGCTTCTGCATAGGTGGCTCCCACTCCTGTGACCGTCGTCCCCGGTGCCGGAGTCACTGTGTCGCTCGCACCACACTCGATGATGGTAAGCGGCGGATCGTCGACGACCGGGGTCAAGAGCGCGATGGGTGTGAGAAGGAGGATTGAACGGAGAAAGCTCGACAGCATGGGGTTCCTCGAAGCAAGGAAGAGTGAATGAGATCGCTCTGTTGCGGGACCCCACCATACCGACACCCGATCACACGTGCAATTGAAGCGGGAGGGGTCGGCCGCCGGAGCCCGGACGACTTGATCAACTACGAGCTGCTCGTGGACCTGATGCTCCTCGAGCTCCTGGTCCTGAGTTTGCCGCTCAAGTCGGCCCGGGCTTCTGCAGCGATGGCTCCCGCTCCCAAGATCGCAGCGAAGCGCGACTTACGCGGCCGACGAATGGGTGGCCGTCCTAGAGCGCTGCCCGGCCCTTCCCTCGGTTGGGATGGACACAGAAGCACATCCTGTCCCGTAGTGCCCCATCGCTCGGCCGTGGCCTGGGCTGGGCCCTCGAATGCGGCACCCTCGCCCTT
Source organism: uncultured Planctomycetaceae bacterium (assembly GCA_964631945.1). Taxonomy (GTDB): domain Bacteria; phylum Planctomycetota; class UBA1135; order UBA1135; genus JABFRZ01. The sequence goes on along the minus strand of CAZWAY010000101.1, from coordinate 7,580 downwards.
GTCTCGGCCCACGCTCTAGGCTCCCAGCGGTGGGGAAGCGGCTCATGTCGTCGCCAATCTCACCGAGAAGCACGTGGGCAGCGATGTCGCTGGATGCCGGGGATGCACGTCAGGAGATTCGGCGGCTCCTCGAAACGGATTCAAGTGTTCGCCGATGCGCTTGTCGATTCCTGCCACCTCCTCTCGAATCGCGTCGATCAGGCGCAGATGCGAGCGGATCATGAAGCGGTGGTGATCTCGCACCCGACCCTGGAGCGCCTCCGCGTTCCTTGGAAGCCTTCACGCGTGACGAGGCGCGAGCGGCGAGAGCCTTCGGCTAGTCTTCTCCAGCCACGATCGCGTCGAGGATGGCACGCCCGCTCTGTCCCAGGACGTCGCTGATGACGCTGGAGAGCTTCACGTTCGCGTCCTCGAGCGTCTTCTGGATGTGCAGCGTGTGTTGAGCAACCTCGCGCACCAACTGCTTACGGGTGCGCGTCAGGTCGCGCAGCTCCTGGATGGGCTGCGGCGGCACTAAGCTGGAGCGGATCAGACCGTGGGCCAGAAGATCGGCGATCCAGGTGGCGTCGTTGACGTCGGTCCTGCGACCGGGAACATTGCCGATGTGCGCCGCATTCCCCAGAACGAGCTCGAAGTCACCCTCGAGCACCTGCCAGACCGGCTTCCAGTACACACCGGTCGCTTCCATGGCCACGTGAGTGCAGCGGCACTCTGACAGCCACTCGGAAAACAACAGCAAGCCCGCGCTCGTCGCGCCGAACTTGCGGACCTCCTGCTGAACGCTGCTTGGACCGACCATGCGCACGCAAGCCACGATCACGTCCTTGTGGACGTCTAGGCATGCGCAACGGGGATGAACGACTTCCATTCGGCCTCCTTGGGAAGGCCGGCGACGGCGTGGGACTCGCGTCTTCGGATTCAGAGAGCATGCTCCGGGAGCCCGAGGGCTCCTTGGCAACAGTACGGTGTGCTCGCGAAGTGCCCGGTCAAACTAGCTAACGGGCTCGCGGCACCATTGCGTGGGCCGACCTCCGTGCCGTCGCCGGGTTGGCCTCAGTTGGCCGAGTTTCATCCCACGGTGACCAGCCCTGGGTGCTGAACTGGCTAGTGAGATCGTCGATGCGGAACAGGCGTAGCGCCGGATGGGAGGCTGCCCCCGGAAAGCTCCTCAGGCAGGATTGCCCTCTCCGAGAGGTCAGGTAGGCGCACTCGCTTGTACGCGCCGCCGCCAACACCGCCCACCTAGAGCCCGAAGATCGCGCCCTCCGACAACACGTGCATGCCGGCCGCGCGCACGGCGCGCGCGGCGGGGCCGTCCGCGTCGGTCGCGGGGTTGGTGTGGTTCAGGTGCGTGAAGAAGACCTTGGCGCGCTCGCTGGCCGGGAGCGGCGCGAAGCGCGCGAGCGACTCGCTGACGAAGGGGTGCGGGATGTCCGCCAGGCTGCGGCCGGGGATCTCGCCGTCGGCGAAGAAGCTGCCGTCGAGCAGGGCCAGGTCGCAGCGCGCGAGCAGGCCCTCGATGCGTCCCGGCGTGGGCGCGGGGCCGAAGGCGTCCCAGGCCGCCCACTTGTCGATGTCGGGCAGGTAGACGAGCGTGCGCCGCGGGCCGTGGAGCTCGAAGCCGAGCGTGTCGGAGAACTCGTCGCGGTGGGGGACACGGAAGGGCACGACCGCGAGCTCGGGCGTGAGCTGGACGCGCTCGCCCTCCACCAGTTCGTGCAGCACCACGCGCTGCTCGGACACCAGCAGGCTCCACGGGCCGTTCTCCCGCAGGAAGGCCGCGAAGCGCGGCGTCGCCCAGGTCGTGAGGCCGCGCGCGCCGTAGGCCTCGCGCCCGAGCTGCAGCAGCCCGGCGTAGTGCCCGAGGTGCGCGTGCGTCAGGAACACGCCCTCGAACAGCGGCGGGCGCGGGCCCTCGGCCCGGCGCGTGGCGGGATGGCCGCGCGCGCGCTCGACCTGCTCGGCGAGGTCGGGCGTGCAGTCGAACAGCCAGCGCTGGCCGCTCCCGGGATCGCACAGCAGCAGCGAGGTCACGCGGCGCCGGCGCGCGGGGTCGAGGCGCGCCGCGGCGCAGCGTTCCTCCGCGCAGCCGATCTGCGGCAGCCCGCCGTCCTGGGCCGTCCCCAGCACGAGCACGTAAGGTCGATCGGAGGGCGCGGACTCGGGCGCCGTGCGCTCCTGGACGGCGTGGCACGCGCCCAATCCCGCGGCGAGCACGAGGATCAGGTGCCGGGCGTACCCCATGCCGCGCATCATGCGCGGCGCACTGCGCGACCGCACGCACCGGCGGCAGAGGCCTCCGGATCGCCAGCAGAAGTCCCACGGCCCGACCGGTCTCCCGGCGACGAGATACGTTTCCCCATTCGCCACGGATTCGACCCGTCCCGGGAGCCCGCGAGACCGACCACCATGAAGTTCCTTCCCATGCTCGCGGCCTGCTCGCTCCTCGCTCCGAGACTCGCCGCCCAGTGCGAAGTGCAGGAGCTGAAGGGGCTCGCCACCCAGCCCCTCGACTTCTTCGGGAAGTCCTGCTCGATCGACGGGCCACGCCTCATCGTTGGCGCCTTCGCCGCCACCACCGGCCGCCCCGGTTCGGCCCACGTGTTCGAGTTCGAGAACGGGCGCTGGACGCAGGTCGCACGCCTGATGGCGAAGGACGCCGCTGGCGGCGACGAGCTGGGCAACTCGGTCGGCATCTCGGGCGACTTCGCGGTCGCCGGCGCCGAGTACAACAACGGCGAGGTCGGCAGCAATGCGGGCGCGGCCTACGTCTTCGAGCGGATCGGCGGACGCTGGACGGAGGTGCAGAAGCTCACCCCTCGCGACGCGCGACGCTCCGCCAACTTCGGCGAGTACGTGGCCATCGAGGGCACAGTGATCGTCATCGGCTGCCGCTTCGACGAGACGCTCGGCAACAAGGCCGGTGCCGCCTACGTCTTCGAGCGAGTCGACGGCAAGTGGGTCGAGACCGCAAAGCTCCTCGGCAGCGCAGGCAAGCGCAACGACCTCTCGGCCGACACGCTGGCGATCGGCGGCGGGCGCATCGTCATGTCGAGTTATCGCAGCGACGGCTCCGGTCCTCACAGCGGCTCCGCGTACCTGTTCGAGAAGGTGAACGGGAGCTGGACCGAGGTCGCTCGGCTGACGGCCAGCGACCGTGCCGGCGAGCTCTCGCGCGGGGTCGCGATCGACGGCGACCGCGTCGTGCTCGGGGCGCGTCTGGAGAGCACGATGGGGGCTGCCGCTGGCGCGGCCTATGTTTTCGAGAAGTGGAACGGCGCGTGGATCCAGACCGCCAAGCTCCTTCCGCGCAACGCGCGCGCCTACGACTGGATCGGCGAGGCCGTGGCCCTGCGGGGCAACCGCATCGTCGTCTCCGGCCACCACCACGACCAGATCGGCTCGAACTCGGGCGTGGCCACGGTCTTCGAGCTCGAGGGCGACGTGTGGGTCGAGAAGAAGACCCTGATCTCGAGCGCGTCCTCGGCCAACGACGAGTTCTCCTTTGCGCTGGCCATGTCCGGCGAGTCCCTGGTCGCCACCGCACCCTTCGAGGGCGGCAACGTGGGCGCGGCCTACCTGTTCACCTTCCAGGAGGACTTGTGCGGTTGCGGCGGAGCCGGCGGCGGCATGACCACGCCCTACGGTGAGAACCTGGGCGGGGCCAACATCGGGCGGCTCACTTCCGATTCCGTGCCCAACCCGGAGACGACCATGGTGCTGCGCATCAGCGACATCCCGAAGGGTACGACCGGAACCCTGTTCCTCGCGCCCCAGCGCATCCAGCGCCTGGCCTTCGGTGGGACCCTGCTCGTCCCGACGTCGAGCGCCCCGATCAAGCTCCCGTTCCGCCTCAGCCAGGGAACCGCCACGCTCTCCTGGAGCGTGCCGCTCAGCCTGTGCGGCACGACGATCTACGCCCAGGCCGCGGCGAGCGATCCCTCGCAGCCCCTTGGGCGCGCGCTGACCAACGGACTCGCACTGGCGATCGGCAAGTAACGCGCGACGCGTGGCCCGCGCCCGGGGACGAGGCCATCGGCGAGGGCAGGGATGCAAGCGCTCGGCGCGCCGCGTGCCACGCGCGACAGGCCGAGCGCTCGCTCTCGACTGTGCTCACCGCCACTGCGCGCCCGCCGGGAGCCGCGCCTGGGCTCCGCGCGGACGCGTCCGCCTCAGTGGTTCAGGTTCAGGATGTGCTCGCTGACGTACGGCACGTTCATGACCGTGCCCGCGCCCGGCGGGCGCAGCGAGTTCGACTGGTCGATGAAGGTCAGCGGCAGGAGCGCCGGGACGGTGGGGGGAGACACGACCTGCATCGCCGGGTAGCCGCCGAGCGTCGTCGCGCCGAAGAACACCTCCGACTGCAGCGCGCCCGTGCAGGGGTCGGCGTAGTTGTAGTTGCCGGCGTTCCAGCGCACCGCCTCGACGCCGGGGAAGACGGCCGGGATCGTCCAGGACCCGATGCCCATCGACAGGAAGCCCGGCAGGAGCGGGCCCCCCGGCGTGGTCACGGTGCTGCCGCACGCGCCGGCGATGGCGAGGTTGCCGAGCAGGAACTGCTGCGTCCCCGGCGCGCCGCACTGGCAGAACTGGTTCAGCGGGTTGAGCGAGAAGTTCAGGCGCTCCTCGAACTCGCACAGCACCGGCAGCGGCGGCACCACCGTGCCCGCCAGACGGCGCCGGCGCATGGCCTCCCACGGCGAGCCCGGCGTGCCCTCGGTCGGCTGCAGCGGACCCGGCACGAAGCCGGCCGCGGGCCCGACCAGGCTGTAGGCGCGATCGGCGTGGAACACCCCGCCCCGCGGGAAGCCGGCGGCGTGATCGATGAAGTCGCAGGCGTGCGTGAGCATCCACGCGCGCTGGATGATGTTCGGCGCGGGCCCACAGCGGCGCGCCTGATCCATGTAGCCCGTGAAGCGCACGTTGTTGCCGTGGGCCGGCGCGCACACCGGAATCGGGCACGGCATCGCCAGGGGCGCGGCCGCGCGCAGGTCGCCGTTGATCAGGAAGCGCCACACCTGCAGCTGCTGGCCGCTGGGATCGGTCTCCAGCCACGTGCGCGAGTACTGGAAGAGCAGCTTGCCGCTCCAGACCACGCCGCCGGCGGGATTGACCAGCTCGAGCGTCCCCTGGTTCTCGCCGCACGACGTGACCGCGCCGGCCAGTCCGCCGGCCTGCGGGTTCAGGTTCTTCCAGCGCGCCGTGAGCGGGATGACCCCGTTGACGTTGCAGTCCCGCCAGCAGATCTCGAGCGAGGGCTGGTTGAAGTTCGGGAAGCCGGGCAGATGGAGGTTGGCCTGAGCGCAGCACGGTCCGCCGTCCAAACCGTCGGGCAACGGACACTGCGCCGCGCTGACGCCGCTCCACAGGAGGAGCCCGACGAGGGCCGACAGGACAGACTTCGAGAGGAACATGGGGGTGACTCCGATTCCGTGAGCGATTCCGTGAGGGAGGGACGATGCGCGGGCGCGAGAGAAGCGTCCGTCGCGACAGAATCCTTGCCCGGCGCGCGCGCCCGTTCCCCACAATCGCGGAAGTCGGCCGGCGCGCCGCGCGCCGCGCCACGCGCCGCTCGGCAGGGCCCGAATCCCTGGAATCCGTGTCCCGTCCCGGCTGGCGCGGGCACTCACGCCAATTCCCGCCGGCTCCCTGGCCCGGGCTAGCTACCCGGGCTCGGCTCGCCCGCGCGCGCGGCGAGCGTGGCGGGGTCACCCTCCGCCCAGCCTCCGCCCAGCGCCTTGGTCAGCACCACGAAGCTGGTGGCGATGGCCGCATCGCTCTGCGCGAGTTCGTCCTCCAGCCCGGCCACGGCGCGCTCGGAGTCGAGCACGGTCTGGAAGTCGGAGAGGCCCTCGCGGTACTGCGTCTTGGCGAGCTCGACCGAGCGCCGCGCCTGCAGCGCGGCCTCGAGCAGCGAGCGCCGCCGGACCTGCTCGCGCACGAAGGCGGTCATCGCGTTCTCGGCCTCCTCCAGCGCGCCCAGCACCGTCTGCTCCCAGCGCGCGAGGGCCTGCTCGGTGCGCGCCTCCTGGGCCGCGACGCGCTGGCGCAGGCGGCCGGCGTCGAACAGGTTCCAGCGCAGCGAGGGGCCGAGGCCGAACAGGCCGCTCCGGCTCTGCAGCAGGTCGGAGGCATCGTCCGAGGCCAGGCCGAGGTTGCCCGCCAGCGTGAGGCGCGGATAGAGATCGCCCTCGGCCACGCCGATGCGCGCGTGCTCGGCCGCCAGGCCGCGCTCGGCGCGGCGCACGTCGGCGCGCCGCCGCAGCAGGTCCGCGGGCACGCCCACGGCGAGCGCCAGCGGCGGGACCGGGATCGCGCTCGACGCGCCGACGGCGGCGGGCATGCCCAGCTCGGCCGCCAGCGAGCCCGGCGCGCCGCCGAGCAGCACGGCCAGGCGATTCTCCGCGGCGCGCGCGCCGACCTCGAGCGGCGGCACGCGCGCGCGCAGGCTCTCGACGTTGGTCAGGGCCTGGGCCAGGTCGCGCTCGCCGACCAGCCCGGAGTCGAAGCGCGCGCGCACCAGCGCCAGCGTGTCCTCCTGCAGCGCGACGTTGGTGCGCGCCAGCGCGAGGCGCTGCTGGAAGGCGCGCAGCTCCACGTAGTTGAGCGCGGTCTCGGCCGCGACCGTCACGGCCACGTCGCGCGCGTCCTCGACCGTGGCCGCCAGCTCGGCGTCGGCGGCCTCGACCGAGCGGCGCACGCGGCCCCACAGGTCGAGCTCCCAGGCGGCGTCGAAGCCGGCCGAGTAGAGGTTGGAGTCGGGCACGAACGCGCCCAGGGGCGTGTTCAGGCTCTCGCCGCGGCGCTGGTAGGCGAGCGTGGCGTCGAGCGTCGGGAAGCGCTCGGACGCGGCCACGCCGCGCAGCGCGCGCGCCTCACGCACGCGCGCCAGGGCCTGGTGCAGGTCGAGGTTCTGGCGCGCGGCGCGCTCGATCAGCGTGTCCAGCAGCGGATCCTCGAGCCGCCGCCACCAGGCCGCGAGCTCGACGGCGGCGGGCGTGAGGCCGGACTCCGGGGCCGCCTGCCAGGCGGCCGGCAGCGCGACCTCGGGCGCCACGTAGTCGCTGCCCACCGCGGCGCAGCCGGGAACGAGCGTGGCGGCGAGCGCGAGCCAGAGCGCCGCGGGGCCGGGCTTCGGGATCTCCACGAGCTTCATGCGACCTCCACGACCTGCGCGGCCTCGAGCACCGGACGACGCTCGCGCTCGCGCGCGGGCTGGGCCTCGGCCGGCCGGTGCTGCCGGGCGATCAGCGAGTAGAAGACCGGGACCACGAACAGCGTGAACAGCGTGCCGACGATCATGCCGGCGACCAGCACGATGCCGATCGAGTTGCGCGCCTTGGCGCCCGGGCCGGTCACGAGCACCAGCGGGAAGTGCCCGAAGACGGTGGCGGCCGAGGTCATCAGCACCGGCCGCAGGCGCGTCAGCGAGGCCTCGCGCAGCGCCGCCATCTTGGCCAGGCCGCGCTCCTGCAGCGTGTTGGCGAACTCGACGATCAGGATCCCGTTCTTGGCGATCAGCCCGACCAGCGTGATCAGGCCGACCTGCGAGTAGATGTTGATGGTCGTCAGGTCCAGGA
>CAZWAY010000100.1:0-13554 GCA_964631945.1 uncultured Planctomycetaceae bacterium | reverse complement strand
CGCCGCGCGCGTGGCAGCGCGGGGCCGACGCGCTGGCGGCGCGCGCGCGGCGCAGCGCGGCCTGGGCCCTGGCGATCGCGGCCGTCGGACTGGCCGCGGGGCTGGTGCTCGGCGGGCGCGGGCTGACGGCCGAGCAGCGTGCCGAGCTCGCGCAGCAGCGCGACGCGGCCGTCGGGGCGTGGCTGCACGGCGCCGAGACCGTCGCGCGCCGGGCCCTCGAGCGCGTGCGCCGGCTGGAGCCCGACGATCCGCTGGCGCGCGTGGTCGAGGCCGGCCTCGACGGCGTGCCCGCGCCGCCTGACGCGCTGGACGCCCACCACCGCGAGCTGGCGCGCGGGGTCGAGCTCCTCGCGCACGCGCGCACGCCCGAGGCCGCGAAGGGCTTCGCGCCCCTGGCCGAACGTTCGCCCGCCGCCGCGGCGCTCTTCCTGCGCTCCCTGCGCGGGGCGGCGCGCGGCTCGGCCGAGGCCGGCGCGGCGCTGGCGGCAGGGCGCGCGGCGCGGCACGCCTTCCCGGAGTCGGGCGCGGTGTCGGCCGAGTTCGCGGCGCTCGCGAACGAGCAGGACGAGGCGGGCGAGGCCGAGCGCGCGCTGACGGAGGCGCTCGCGCGGACGCCCGATTCGGCCCCGCTGTGCGTGGACCTGGCGCGCCTCCACGCCTCGCAGGGCCGGCTGGGGGAAGCGCTCGCGCTCTCGATCCACGCCTCCGACCTCGGCACGGACTGCGGTGGAGACCCCGCCCTCGAGCTGCCGCGGCTGATCGCGAGTCTGGTCGGCTCGGGGCCCCAGGCCTCCGAGGAGGTCATCGGACTCCTGCGCGCGCGCATCGCCGCGGGTGACGAGCGCGCGCCGCTGTGGTTCACCCTGGGCTACCTCGAGGACTCGCGCCACGCCCTCGCGGCGGCGGCGCGGGCCTACACGCGTGCGCTGGAGCTCGACCCCGAGCACTACCGCGCGCACATCAACCTGGCCCACCTGTACTCGGGCGCACAGCTGGGCGCGTGCCAGGAGTGCGACAGCGCCTACGCGAGCGCGCCCGAGATGCTCGCGCCCGCGCGGGCGCTCGAGCACCTGCGCCTGGCCCTGGCGCTCGACCGCGGGCGCAGCGAGTCCGGCGTCGGGCGCGTGGTCCAGAGCGCGCTCGATCTCGGCAAACGCGCACCCGCCGGCGACCCGCTCGGGACGGTCGCCGGCTTCCTGCAGCAACAGCTGGCGAGTCCGGACCTCTCCGCGGCCGGCCGCGCGCGCCTCGAGGAGGGCCTGGAGCGCCTCCGGACGGCGCGCGGCGGCTGAGCCCTTTTCCGGGGATTCCTGTCGCCCCCGGAGCGCGACTCCTTCTCCCGCCATCGGAAGCGCGCTGGTGCGCTCCCACACGAGCCCCCCCGAGGGCCCACGGAGAAGGACCATGATCACGCTGCTGCTCACGCTCGCCCTGCTGTCGGCTGCCCCGCGGTCGGAGACCTACACCATCCACCCTGCGCTGGGAGTCGGCGATTTCCTCTCTCCGGCCGAGGCCCTGGCCTCGCCCCTGGTCGTGGACGGAGACGTGCTGCGGGTCCTGCCCGGGACCTACGTCGGCACGCTGCTGGTGGACAAGGCCGTGACGCTGGCCTCGGTGCACGGCCCGGCGCTCACCGTGCTCGATGGCGGCGGCAGCGGCCCGGTCCTCGAGGTCAGCGACGGCGCGACGATCCGTGGCTTCACGATCACGGGCGCGGCCGGCTTCGTCTCCTTCGGGGGCGTGCGCATCACCAGCGCGAGCACCGTGCACCTGCTCGACAACGTGATCGCCGAGAACCACCCGACCGGCGACGTGGGCATCCCCTGCGGTGGGGTCGCGGTCGCGGCGGGAGCCTCGGCCGTCATCGCGGGCAACGACATCCGCGCGAACACCTCGCTCTCGACCGGCGGCGTCGTCGCCATGGGCACGAGCACCGTGGACCTGATCGGCAACCACATCCGCGGCAACGGCGGCAGCGGCACGATCACGGGCGGCATCCTGTGGGGCGCCAGCGGGCGCATGGTGAACAACCAGATCACGGGCAACCTCGGCTCGGGCCTCGGCGCGCTGTTCCTCGCGGGCGCGATGGGGCCGCCCCCCCACGGGGCCCCCACCGAGCTCGTCAACAACACGATCTACGGCAACTTCGCCTCCGCCCCGACCGGCAGCGTGGGCGGGATCTTCTTCGACGACGGCGGCTACGTGACGATCCGCAACTGCCTGATCCACTCGAACGTCGGCGCCGCGGGCATGGACATGCTGCTCTCCTCGGACTTCACCTCGCCACCGGTGCTGGGCGTGATCGACCTCGACTATTCGCACGTGAAGGTGCCGCCGCCCGGGATCCTGCCCGGGCCGAGCATGCTGCCCTTCTTCGTGGACGCCAAGCTGACGGCCCCCGCCTTCGCCGGCCCCTTCGGGCCCACGGCCTTCGGCAACTTCCGCCCGCTGCGCAGCTCGCTCGACGTGGACGCCGGCGCGAGCGTCGCCTTCCCCGCCGACCTGCCGCTGGAAGACCTGGACGGACTCGCGCGCATCACCGCAACGATCGACATCGGCGCCTTCGAGGCCAGCCGCTTCCGGAGCCGCGGCCTCTAGCGTTCACGGCGCTGAGCCCGCAGGACAGCGGCGGACGCGAACGCGCGCGTCCGCCGCGCACTCTTGACGGTCCCTCAGCTCGGGCGACCGACCCGCTCGCGCAGGTTTCGCTTCACGACGTCGGGCAGCCGGTCCCAGCGCAGGTCGAGCAGGGCGCCCTCCAGGGCGTAGAGCAGGTTGAGCGACGTCTCGTGGCCCGCCTCGACGACCCGGCGGTAGGCCTCGACCGCGCCGACGCGCTCGAGGTCGGCGCGCGTGCGGATCCCGACGGCGCGCAGCCAGCCGGCGCTCTTCGGACCGAGGTTCAGGAGCTTCGCCACCGGCACGTCAGCGGGCACCGCGCGTGTCGAGCGGGTCTTCGCGCGCTTCCCGCGCCGCCCCGGGGTCTTCGAGGCGTCGCGCGCGCGCGCGGCCGACAGAGCCCGGCGCGCCCACTCGAGCAGCGCCTGTTCGCGCTCCAGCACCCCGAGCGGCACCTCGTAGTAGTTCTCCATCGAGGGCTTGTCCGCGAAGGGCTGGAAGGGCGCCGAGCCGGCGGCGCGGTAGGCCTCGCGGCTGCCCTCGTCCACGCGGAAGAACGGCACGCCGCCATCGATCAGGCCGAAGAAGACCCCGTCGCAGTACAGGCCGACCCCGCCGAACATGCGCCGGGCGCCGAGCTCGCCGAGCGGCGCCAGGCGCGCGAGCAGCTCCTCGAGCGCAGACTGGTCCACGGCCCGAGAGCCTAGCGAGCCTCGGCCAGGAGCGGCACCTCTCACGCCGGACGCGCGCGCGGACGGGTCCCTACGCCTCGACCAGCACCTCGAAACCGCCGTAGGCCATGCGCTTCATGTCGAAGGGCATCGGGCCCGCGGCCATCATCTTCGCCATGCGCGGGTCCTTCATGACCCTGGCGTTGACGCGATCGCGGTGTGCGCGCGAGCGGAACACGATCCAGGCCAGGACCACGGTCTCGCCCTTCTTGGCCTTGGCGCTGCGCGGGAACGGCACGCCGAACTTCGGCGCGAGGTCCTCGCCGATGCACTCGCGGTACTCGAGCGCGCCGTGGTCGCGCCACACCTTGGCGCCCAGCTTGGCCATGCGGCGATAGGTGGTCACGTTCTTCTTGGGGAGCGGCAGCAGGAAGCCATCGACGTAACGGGGCATGGGGAACTCCGATCAGGTGTTGAGGGTGCTGGAGGTCGCGGGATTCGGCCGTGCGGCGGGGTCGAAGCACGGGTCGGCGTCCGCGCGCGCGCACGATCACACCCGATCACAGCGGCCAGACCCAGAGGATCATGGGAACGCCCACCAGCAGGACCACGATCTCGAGCGGCAGCCCCATGCGCCAGTAGTCGCCGAAGCGATAGCCGCCCGGCCCCATGATGATGGTGTTGTTCTTGTGCCCGATGGGCGTGAGGAAGGCGCACGAGGCGGCCACCGCGACGCCCATCAGGAACGGGTCCGGGTCGACCCCCAGGCGCGCGGCGACGTCCACGCTGATCGGGGCAGCGATCAGCGCGGTCGCCACGTTGTTCAGGATGCCCGAGAGCAGCATGGTGACGAGCATGCAGATGGTGAGCACCGTCACGGGTGACGACCCGTGCGTCCAGCCGATGATCTTGTCGGCGATCAGGCCCGCGCCCCCGCTCGTCTCCAGGGCCACGCCGAGCGGGATCAGGGACCCGAGCAGCACGATGATCTTCCATTCGATCGCCTCGTAGAGCTGCGAGAGCGACACGATCCGCAGGGCGACGAAGCCGAGCACCACGGCCGCCAGGGCGATCGGCAGGTAGACCCACTCCAGGCTCGCGGCCACGATGGCCGCGGCGAAGAGCGCGATGGCGGGCCAGGCCTTGGAGTGCTGGACCACCCTCAGGCCGCGCTCGGCGAGCGGGAGACAGCCGAGCCACGCGCTCGCGCCCGCGAGCCGTTCTTCCGGGCCGTACAGCAGCAAGATGTCGCCTGCGCGGATCCTCAGCTTGCGCACGCGGTTGCGAAAGCGGCGCCCCCGGCGCGAGACCGCCAGCAGCATCACGCCGTGCCGGTGCAGGAGGCCGACCTCGTTGGTCGAGCTCCCTTCGATCAGGGCATCCGCGGGCACGACGACCTCCGCCAGCGCCAGGGCCGGGCCCCGCAGGAGTTCCTTGTCCGACAGGCCGCCGTACTCGAGCCCGACCGTGCCCACGAACTCCTCGATCGCCTCGGGCGCGCCCTCGACGACCACCACGTCGCCCGGCTCCAGCAGGGAATCCGCGCCGGTCCCGGGCAGACGGTCCGCCCCGCGCGTCAGGCCGATGAGGCACACGTCGCTGTCCTCGGCCAGCGGATAGAGCGCGCTCAGGGGCTGACCGAGCGCCTTGCAGTGGGCCGGGACCGTGGCCTCGGCCAGGTAGCCCTTCAGGTCCCTCAGCTCGTCGCTGGTGCTGTGCACGGGATCGGCGACGGGGATGAGGCGCCAGCCCACCAGCGCGACGAAGGCCACGCCGGCCGCGGCCACGACCAGCCCGACCGGGGCGAAATCGAACATCGAGTAGGGCTGGCCCAGGGCCTGCTCGCGGAACGTGGCGATGACCACGTTCGTCGGCGTCCCGATCAGCGTGATCATGCCGCCCAGGATCGAGGCGAACGAGAGCGGCATCAGGCTCAGCGCGGGCGTGCGCTTGGCCTTGGTGGCGCAGCGGATGTCGATCGGCATCAGCAGCGCCAGGGCGGCCACGTTGTTCATGACCATGGACAGCGCCGCGGCCGCGCCCGACATGATCGCGATGTGCGCCGCCAGAGCGCGCGCGGGGTTGGCGATCTGGCGCGCGAACAGGTCGATGGCGCCGGCGTTCGACAGGCCGCGGCTGACGACGAGCACGATGGCGACGATGATCGTGGCCGGATGCCCGAACCCGGAGAAGGCCTGCCCGTTGGGCACGACGCCGGCCAGGGAGCCCACCACCAGGGCGCCGAAGGCGAGCACGTCGTAGCGGATCCGCCCCCAGATCAGGAGGGCGAAGAGGACGCCGAGCAGCGCGAACAAGAAGGCCTGGTCGAAGGTCATCGGGCCGGGTCCGGAGTCTCACGTCTCCTGATCGAGTTCGGCGCGTCGCGCCGCGCGTTCCGAGTGTTCGGCCTCGGCCTTGGCGGTTGCGGCGCGGTGCCTGGCCTGCTCGGCGGCCTGGGTGGCCTGCGCGTGGGCGCGCTCCAGGACGGACAACTCGGCCGGCTCCAGCTCCTTCTCCCGGCCCCGCTCGAGCTCGGCGCGCGCCTTCGTCGCCGCCTCCGCGGCCTCGCTCGCGGCCTCCTGCGCGCGCGCCGCGGCCTCGGCCAGGGAATCGGCGGCGTCCACGGCCTCGGCGATCTCTCCGTGCGGACCCTCCTCGGGGCCGGCCTCCAGGTCGATGTCCTCGGCCGCGAACACGAGGGCCGTCATCCCGAGCGTGTCCACCAGGCCGCCGAGCCGGAGCCCGAAGGGCCCGACCAGATCGTCGCCGCGCAGACGGAAGGGCAGGAACACGAGCGAGGCCTGGCCCGACCACTTGACGATCGTGCGCTCGTCCACGGCATCGACCACCTCCGGCTCGGCCTCGATGCGGACGTCGTCGAGCGTGGCCTTCAGGCGTGCCACGGCGGCGGTGCGGTCCTCGGCGCCGCGCCGACCCGCGAACAGCCGGATCTTCGCGCGCTTCCAGCCCTCGTGGCGCGTCATCAGGTACGCGAAGAGCAGCGCCAGGCGTCCGCTCGCGTCGTCCTCGGACCACACGTCGATCGTGCGCTTCTTCGACGGGACCCGCTCGAGCGCGACGAAGTCCTCGCTCTTGGCCTCGAGGATCACGAGGTTGCAGCCCTGCCGGCGGGCGAGCAGGAGATACGTGCCGAAGGAGTCCAGCCCCGGTGGGCTGTCCTCGCCGGGACGGCGATCGAACCAGTTCATGAGCACGGTGTTGGCCTGGATCGGCCCCAGGCCCATGGACTGCAGCAGCACCACCAGGCCGTCGCCGAGCTCCTTCGTCGTGACCACGCGCGCGAAGGCCTCGATCTCCAGCTGCTCGACGTCGGCCTGCAGCTCGCGCTCGACCTCGGCTGCCCGCGCTTCGAGCCCTGCCGATTCCTGCCGCACGTCCTGGCCGGACAGGACCTTCACCACGGTCGTGAAGCCCGCGCCGCCCTCGATCCACGAGGCGAAGCGCAGCAGGCGCGCGCGGCGCGCCTTGTCGTCGGTGAAGACGAGCATGACGGGGCGCCAGTCGCGGGGATGCCCGAGCTCCTTCGAGATGCCGAACAGCTCCTGGCGGATGCTCTGGAAGCGCCCGGAGCGTCGGCTGTCGGCCCAGCGCGAGACGCCGCTCTTGCGGTCGATGTACTGGTAGATCCCGAACAGGATCGCCGAGGCGAACAGGGCGGCGGTCGCGTCGAGCGCCACCATCGCCACCAGGCACCCGGCGGCGCCGAGCAGGCTCAGGCGCGGATGGAACCAGCGGAAGCGCGGCCGGAAGTAGGGACTGTTGCCGCGCGCCTCGACGAAGGTGGCGTAGTTGAGCAGACCGTAGGAGATCAGGAAGAACATCGACACCACGGGCGCCACCAGGTTCAGATCGCCCATGGCGATCGTGGCCAGGGCGATCGCGGCCGAGAGCAGCACGCCGAAGCGCGGATTCCGGCTGGGGCCGTGGCCGCGCGCGAAGACCGCGAGGAACGGGAAGATCCGGTCGGAGGCCAGCGACTGCAGGATGCGCGGCGCGCCCAGGAAGGAGGCCAGGGCCGAGGACAGGGTCGCGGCGACGACGCCCGCGTCGGCCAGCCAGCGCAGGCTCGACACGCGCCAGATCGCATCGGTCTCGGTGGCGAGCGTCGTGCCCGGGAGCGCGCCCGCCAGCAGCACCGCCAGCCCGAAGTAGACGACCGCGGACAGCCCGACGGCCATGAAGGTTCCGCGCGGGATGCTCTTCCCGGCGTCCGCCAGGTCGCCGGACATGCTCACGCCCTGGGTGAAGCCCGTGACCGCCGGAAAGAAGATGGCGAAGATCGCCCAGAACGGGAGCTCGCCCGCGGGCGCCAGGTTGTCCGCCAGGGTCGAGGTGTCGAACTTCGGCCAGGCCCCCAGGACGATCGAGACCAGGGCCGCGGCCAGCACGCCCATGACCACGAACTGGAAGCGCGTGGCCCAGTCCGAGCCGAGCCAGGCCAGCACGAACAGCGCCCCCACGGCGCCGGCGGCGATCCACTGCGGATCGAAGTATCCGACCCTGCTCAGCATGGCCGAAGTCGCTTCGCCGAAGCCGATCGCGTAGAAGGCGATCGAGACCGCCTGGGCCAGGAACAGCACGACCCCGATCGAGCCCCCGAAGCCCGTCCCGAGCGTGCGCGAGATCAGGTAGTAGTCGCCACCGGCCCCCACGCGCAGGTTCGTGGCCACGGCCGAGAGCGAAAGGCTCGTCAGGATCGAGATGCCGTTGGCGATGGCGATGATGACCAGCGCCTTGGCCAGGCCCGCCTGGCCGACGACGTAGCCCAGGCGCAGGAAGAGGATCAGGCCCAGGATCGTGAGGACGCTGGGCGTGAAGACCCCGGCGAACGTGCCCAGCTGACCGCGAGGGCGCTCGCCCGCGGCGGGCTCGGGCGTCGACTGGGTCGCGTCACTCATGCGGGGGTGGCCATGGAGCGGGTCGTGGAAGCGGCGCGGGATCAAGCACGGCGGTCGGACCCCGCCCCGCGCTCCTCGGCCTCGCGCGCAGTCTGCATTGTGCTCTCGCCGGGCGCTCGCCCGAAGTGGCCTCGCCGGCCGACCCGCTGCGGCTCGCGGTCCGTCCCCACCGCTCCGGTTCCTAGCTCCCGCGGGATTCCACGGTCACGGGCTGCTTCGGGCCGTGCAGGCCGTGGTAGCCGTGCTGGCCGTGCGTCAAGGGGCTCGCGTTCTCCTGCATGAGCTCGTCCTCGACCTCGGGCAGCAGCGTGTGGAACACGAAGCCGGGGATGAGCGAATTCAGGATCGTGTAGACGACCAGGCCGCCGAACAGCTCGGCGCCGATCTGGAAGCGCTCGCGCAGGATCCCGGCGATCACCAGGGTGAACACCAGCGTGGGCATCAACGGCACGCCGACCAGGAGGCTGCGACGAATGCTCTCGCCGAACACGATCCGGCGGTGCAGCCAGAGCGGCACGAGTCGCAGCAGGATGCTGACGACCCCGAAGAGCAGCCCGACCCCCAGCGCCTTCAGCGTGAAGTCCTCGGCCCGCAGGCCCAGGCCGGCGTTGAAGAAGTAGAAGGGCACGAACAGGGACGCGAAGGCCTCGACCGAGGAGATCATCTTCTCCGAGGTCATGGTCGGCAGGCGCTCGCGCAGGCGTTGAGCCGCCATGCCGACCACGAAGGCGCCGACCAGGTAGTACACGCCGAGTTCGTAGGTCACGACCCCGCACGCCACGGCCACCATCATCAGGAAGGCGAACTCGGACTTCGGGGCGTGCGGCAGGACGACGGCCGCGAAGCCCCGGAACACGAGCGGCAGCAGCGCGACCATCGTCACCAGGACGAGCGAGGAGACCGCCAGGGCCTGGGCCGAGCTCGACTGCAGGCTCACGAACAGCACGCCCAGCGCCACGAGCTCCGTGGCGATCGCCTTGGACTTGATCCAGAAGCGCACGCGCTCGGGCAGGCCGAAGCTGTCGAGCGCGTCCAGGATGAAGCCGGTGGAGGGCGTGAGCAGCGCCAGCGCGACCAGCGTCGCCGGTCGGCTGTCGAGCTCGAACAGCCAGGCCATCGCGAAGGACAGGAGCGTCAGGCTCACGACCTGGATGGCCAGGTGCTGCACGAGCACGATCGCGTGCTGGCGCAGCTCCTTGAACTCGACGTCGAGACCCGCGAACAGGAACAAGGACACGATCCCGAGCGTGGCCAGCAGCTTGACCGTCGAGTCCACCTGGAAGAACCCGAGCTGCAGGGTGCACAGCGCCCCCAGCGCGAAGCTGGTGATGGCGGTCGGGATGCGGAAACGCTGCAGCACGCGTGGCACGACGAACAGCGCGAACAGCAGGATCAGGTAGGAGTAGTGCTGCACTGTGCTTTCGACTCGCCGACTACAACGAGGCCGTCATGCGGAGGGTCAGGATCCAGGCGTCGTCCAGGGCGGCATCGCCCCCCGGGTCGACAACGTACTGGATGTCGGGTTTGAGCCGCACGCCCGGAACGAGCCGGAAGCCGTAGAACAGCTCGAGCGCCGTCTCGGAGTCCGCGCCGAAGCCCGCGCCGCTCGCCTCGGAGAACCCGGCCCAGCTCAGGCCCAGGCCCAGCGCGTCCTCGCGTTCGGGCAGGAAGACGTCGGCCGACGTCACACCGAGGCCCACGTGCCTGGAGATCGCGGCCACGTCCTCGTCGGCCTCTCCGAGCTGCAGGAACAGGTCGAGCGCGCGGCCCTGGACGCTGGCTTGTTGCTCGAGCACCGCGTACAGGCCGCCGGTCCCGTCCTCGCTGCCGCCGTCGAAACGCGCGAAGTCGCCGGTGTGCTGCCAGGCCCCGAGCGCGAGCCGCCCTGGGCGGGCCGCGCCCTCCCACTTGCCGCTCGCCTGGGCGATCACGAAGAGGTCCGCGGGCGCGCCGAACACGCTGCCGAGCCCGCGCTCTCCGGTCTTGACGCCCTCCTGCCCCGCGCCGTCGAAGACGCCGAGGCTCAGGCTCCCCGCGGACGTGACGCTCTGCCTCAGCGTCACGCCGAAGGCCGAGTCCGGATAGGTCGGGAGGCCGAGGATCGTCGGGCTGAAGCCCATCGAAGAGTGGATGAAGCGCGCGGCATTGGCGACCCCGGCGAACGACCCGTTGGCGTCCATCTTGCCCAGGCGCAGGCGCGTCCAGCCCTCGTGCCACTCGTGCTGATACCAGAAGCGCGCGAGCTGCACGCGGTCGTCGGCGGCATCGATGTTCGAGTAGCTCTGCGCGAGGCCGACCCGGGCGGAGCCGTCGTCTCCGCCCAGGGCCTGCAGGCCGAGCACCAGCTGGCCGCCCTCGAGGCCGAAGGCGCGCGCGGTGTCCACCGTCACGATCGCATCGAACAGGGCCCGCACGGAGGTCGAGCCCGAGTCCGCGCCGCCGGACGGATGCGCGGAGGCATCGACCGTGAGGAACGCCTCCAGCAGGTAGCCCGACTCCGCCAGCGCGCCGCGTCGCGCGCCGAGCCCGGCGAACCAGGACGACGTCAGCTCGGTCGCGACACCCTCACCCGGAGTCAGGTCATGGCGCCGGAGATCGTCCACCTCCTGGCCGTCGCGCAGGGTCGGCTCGTGTGCGACCGCGGCCTGGAGCTCGGTCGGAGCCTGCGCGGCGAGCAGCCCGACGAGGAGCACCGGGCCGGGAAGGAGCATGGCGCCGGGCGGCCTACTCGGAGCTCGCGCCCGGGCCGGCCTTCGACTTCCCGAGCACCAGCAGCGTGACCAGACTCCCGAGCAGGCAACCGCTCGCCAGCGTGCCGAACAGCGTCAGCGCCAGGGGCGCCGTAACCGTGTAGGTCAGGGAGTGGGCCGTGACGTGCTGGGAGTTCTGGAGCACGAACACGGCGGCGATCACGGCCAACGCTGCGATGAGGAACAGCTTTGCACGCCGCACGCGCGAGACCATGACGCTGGCTCCAGCCCCTGTCAAGCGCGACACGGACGCCGTCGACGATCCCCTGCTTCGCGCTCGCCGGCAGGAATCGGATCGCATAGAAGAGCAGGGTGGTGCCGCCACCCGAGTCCCCCGCTCCCGACGCCGACCCGGCGCGGCAGCGGCGCGAGGAGCCCGCTGCCGATGCTCGCCGGCTGATCTCCGCGGTCCGCACGCCGCTCGGCCTGCTGGCGCGCGCCCGCCGCCGCGTGCGGATCTTCGCGCGCCTGCGGCACCTCTACTGGCTCCGCGCCACGCTCCGGTTCGCGCCGAGCGAGAGCCAGCGCCTCTTCCTGCTCACCGCGCTCATCGGCGTCTCGTGCGGGCTCGCCGCGGTCGCGTTCCACCTGCTGATCCGCTTCCTCGAGCGCAACCTGATCGAGCGCGCGACGGAGGCTCCGGGAGGCTCGTGGATCGCCTGGACCCTGCTCACGCCGACGCTCGGCGGACTGGTGTGCGGCATCCTGCTGCAGTACGTGTTCCCGCGCGCGCGCGGCAGCGGCATCCCCGAGGTCAAGGCGACCTTCGCGCACGGCGGGCGTGAGCTCCCCCTGCGGGATTCGCTGGGCAAGTTCGGGGTGGCCGCGCTGCAGCTCGGCTCGGGCGCCTCGCTCGGGCGCGAGGGACCGACGGTGCAGATCTGCGCCGGCATCGCCAGCTTCTTCGGGCGCCTGGCGCGGATCACGCACCGGAATCGGCGCCGGCTGTTGCCGGTCGGGGCGGCGGCCGGAGTGGCGGCCGCCTTCAATGCCCCCGTGGCGGCGGTCACCTTCGCGATCGAGGAGATCGTGGGCGACCTCGACAAGACCGTGCTGTCGGGCCTGATCGTGGCCGCCGCGATCGCGGCCGTGGTCGAGCGCGCGGTGCTGGGTCAGCACCCCGTCTTCGACGTGGCGCAGCAGTACGAGCTCCTGCACCTCTCGTCCTTGCTGGTCTATGCCTTGCTCGGGCTGGCGGCCGCGCTCGTCTCGGTCGCCTTCACCGACTCGCTGCTCGCGTTGCGCAAGCGCTTCCGGACCCAGCGCGTGGTCCCGGCCTGGGCGCGGCCGGCCATCGGCGGAGCCGTGACCGGGCTGCTGGCGGTCGTCGCCCTGCGCTGGCTCGGACGAGCGGGCGTGACGGGTGGCGGTTACGCCACGCTGGAGAGCGCACTGCGCGGCGAGCTCGCGACGCACGCGATGCTCGCGCTGTGCGTCATCAAGCTGGTGGCCACGGTCTTCTGCTACGGCAGCGGCGGCTCCGGCGGCATCTTCGCGCCCGCGCTGTTCATCGGCGGCATGCTGGGCGGCTCCTTCGGCGCGCTCGACGTGCACCTGCTCGGCCACGGCGACGAGATGGTGGGCGGCTTCGCCCTGGTGGGCATGGGCGCGGTGTTCGCCGGCAGCATCCGTGCCCCGATCACCTCGGTCCTGATCATCGTCGAGATGACCGACGGCTACTCGCTCATCCTGCCGCTGATGATCGCCAACACGATCGCCTACGGCCTCGCGCGACGCCTGCGGCCGGCGCCCATCTACGAGGCCTTGCTGGAGCAGGACGGCGTGCACCTGCGCGCGACGACGGGCATGCAGGTCCTCGAGAGCATCCCGCTCGCGCCGACCCTCGGCCGCGGCGTGCCGCTGGTCACGTTCGGCGAGAACGCGCGCGCGGCCGAGCTCGTCGGCGCGCGCACGAACCAGGAGGTCTATCCCGTGCTCGAGCCCGGCTCGGGGCGCCTGCTCGGGCTCGTCACCGACGAGGAGCTCGACCTGCTGGCCAAGGAGCCCGCGCTCGGGCAGCTGGTGAACGCCGCCGACGTGATGCGCCCGCCCATCGCCGCCCGCCAGCACGACGACATGCGCACGGTGCTCGAGCTGATGCTGGCCCACGGCCTGCGCCGGCTGCCGGTGGTCGACGAGCACCTGCGCCTCACCGGCCTGGTCAGCGAGGAGACCGTGGCGCGCGCGTATCTGCACGCGAACACGACCTAGCGCGGCGCCCGCGTCAGGGCTCGAGTTCGGGCTGGATCAGGTTGTCGAAGGAGAAGACCTGGTCCCAGGCTTCCTGCGTCAAGAGCTTGCGCTCGAGCACGACGATCTGGTGCAGGGACTTGCCGCTCTCGAAACCCTCGCGCGCGAGCTCGCCGCACAGCGCGTAGCCCAGGGAGGGCTTGAGCAGCGTCACGATGCCGAGCGAGTTCAGCACCATGTTGCGCGCGTGCTCATCGTTGGCGGTGATGCCGACGATGCAGTTCGCGCGCAGGCTCGCGACCGCGTTCTCGAGGGTCGCGATCGAGAAGAACAGCGCGAAGGTGATGACGGGCTCCATCACGTTGAGCTGCAGCTGGCCCGCCGAGGCGGCCAGCGTGACCGTCA
>CAZWAY010000099.1:0-14186 GCA_964631945.1 uncultured Planctomycetaceae bacterium | reverse complement strand
ACCGGTCGGGCCGGATCCTTCCTCGTCTTGCCAATACCGGGACAGGCTCCTAGCCTCGGGCGGGCCGCGGAGGGCCGGACGCTACCCGCCCGACGAGCCGCGCACGCCGTCCGCGCTCGGGCCGAGCATCGCGCGCGGATCCACCAGGCGCTCGAATTCCTCGCCCGTCAAGAGTCCGAGCGCCACCACGGACTCCTTCAGGGTCAGGTTCTCGGCGTGCGCCTTCTTGGCGGCCTTGGCGGCGTTGTCGTAGCCGATGTGCGGGTTCAGGGCCGTGACCAGCATCAGCGATCGCCGCAGGTGTGCCTCGACGCGCTCGCGATCGAGCTCCAGGCCCTCGATGCACTTCTCGCGCAAGGAGTCGCAGGCATCCGCCAGGAGCCGCGCGCTCTCCAGGAGGTCGTGGATCAGCACCGGCTTGTAGACGTTGAGCTCGAAGTTGCCCTGCGAGCCCGCCAGCCCGACGGTCACGTCGTTGCCCATGACCTGCACGCACACCATCGTCATGGCCTCGCACTGCGTGGGGTTGACCTTGCCCGGCATGATCGAGCTGCCCGGCTCGTTGGCCGGGAGCCGGAGCTCGCCCAGGCCGCAGCGCGGGCCCGAGCCGAGCCAGCGGACGTCGTTGGCGATCTTCATCAGCGCCACGGCCGCGGTCTTGTAGGCGCCGTGCAGGAACACCAGCGCGTCGTGCCCCGCCAGGCCCGCGAACTTGTTGGGCGCGCTCACGAAGGCGAGCCGGGTCTCCTCGGCGATGTGGCGCGCGGCGAGCTCGGCATAGCGCGGGTGCGTGTTGAGCCCCGTGCCCACCGCCGTCCCCCCCAGCGCCAGCTCGAACACGCCCTCCAGCGCGCGCGTGAGCGCGCGGCGCGCGTCGCGGAGCTGCTGCACGTAGCCGGAGAACTCCTGCCCGACCGTGAGCGGGGTCGCGTCCTGCAGGTGCGTGCGCCCGATCTTGACCACGTCCCGCCAGGCCTGGGCCTTGGCCGCGAAGGCCTGCTCGAGCGCCTCCAGCGCCGGCCCCAGGCGGCGCACGCTGGTCTCGCCCGCGGCCACGTGCATGGCGGCCGGGAAGACGTCGTTGGAGGACTGCGAGCGATTGACGTGGTCATTGGGGTGGATCGGCTTCTTCGAGCCGAGCTGGCCGCCGAGGAGCTGGATGGCGCGATTCGAGATGACCTCGTTCGCGTTCATGTTGGTCTGCGTGCCCGAACCGGTCTGCCACACGACCAGCGGGAAGTGCTCGTCGTGGCGCCCGGCGACGACCTCGTCACAGGCCTGCAGGAGGGCCGCGCGCTCCTTCGGTGCGAGCCCCTCGAGCTCCCCCAGCTCGAAGTTCGCGCGCGCCGCGGCCTTCTTGACGATTCCGAGGGCGCGGATCATCTCGCGCGGGAAGCGGTGCCCGCCGATCCTGAAGTTCTGCCGCGAGCGCTGCGTCTGCGCGCCCCACAGGGCCTCGCTCGGAACCTCGATCGGGCCCATCGTGTCGGTCTCGGTACGGCTGGCCATGCTCTCCTTGCTTCCCTTCTTTCCTGGCTGTTTCACTCTGCCCTCCGCGAGCCTCCGCGCCGAGAGGGAACTACAGCAGACCGAGCTGCCGCAGCGCCTCGACGTCCTTCTGGATCGCGCCCACGGTCTTGTGCATCGCGCTGCGCGCCTCGACGTCCAGCGGGACCTCGAGGATGCGCTCGACGCCGGCGCGCCCGAGCACGGCCGGGACGCCCACGTAGACGCCCTCGATGCCGAACTCGCCGTTCAGGAGGCAGGTGCTGGGCAAGAGACGCTTCTCGTCGCGCAGGATGGACTTGGCCATCGCCACCGCGCCGCAGGCGGGCGCGAAGAAGGCGCTACCGGTCTTGAGCAGGTTCAGGATCTCGGCCCCGCCGTTCTGGGTGCGCTCGGCCAGACGCGCGAGCACGCCCTTGTCCAGCAGCTCGACCACCGGCACGCCGTTCACCGTCGCGGCGCGCGGCAGCGGCACCATCGAGTCGCCGTGGGCCCCGAGCACCATCGCGTCGACGTCCTGCACGCCCAGGCCCAGCGCCTCCGCCAGGAACCAGGAGAAGCGCGCGGCGTCCAGGACCCCGGCCATGCCGAGCACGCGCCGCGCCGGGAAGGCGAGCTTGGCGCGCATCAGGGCCGTCATCGGGTCGAGCGGGTTCGTGACCACGATCACGATCGCCTCGGGCGAACGCTCACGCACGTACTTCGCCACGCCCTCCACGATCTTGCCGTTGACGGCCAGCAGGTCCGAACGGCTCATGCCCGGCGTGCGCGGCTTGCCGGCGGTCACGATCACGAGCTCGGAGCCGGCCGTGGCCGCCGGGTCGTTGGTGCCGACCACGTGCGTGCCGTAGCCCTCCACCGCCGCGGCCTGGTTCAGGTCGAGCGCGATGCCCTGCGGCCGGCCCTCGAGCACGTCGATCAGCACGACCTCGCGCGCGAGCTCCTTCTCGGCGCACTTCTGGGCCGTGATCATGCCCACGTGGCCGGCGCCGACCACCGTCAGACGGGCTGCCTGGCTCGCGCTCATGGGCGGCAGAGGGTAGGGCGGCGGAGCGCGGCCCGCTACCCGCCCTCGCGCGGCGGCCCGGAGCTGGACTTCCGCGGCTCGCGCTCGGGGGCCGGCTCGAGCGGCTCGAAGGCCGCGATCTCGGGCGTGACCTCGGCGAACAGCCAGGCCGCGAAGAAGGGCCCCAGGTCGCGCCCGGCGCTGGCCGAGGCGTGCGCCACGAAGTCGTGCGTGCTGCCGTTGCCGCCCGCGCGCGAGCTCACCCAGCCCTCCAGGATGCGGAAGAAGGCCTCGTCGCCCACCTCGGCGCGCAGGCCGTACAGCACCAGCGCGCCGCGCGTGTACACGCGCCCGCTGAAGACGCGCGTGACGCCCGGATCGAAGGGCGAGCCGGTCTTGCCCTGGCGCAGCCGCGCGTAGCTCCGGCGGGCCGTCTCCTGGTAGGCCGCCGGGCCCCCGACGTGCTCGTCCCACAACCACTCCGCGTACGAGGCGAAGCCCTCGTTCAGCCACATGTCGCGCCACAGGTCGGGACTGACCGCGTCGCCGAACCACTGGTGCGCGAGCTCGTGCACGATCACCTCGAGGTTGCAGCCGCGCCCGTAGACGGGCAGCGTCTGGCACTCGAGCGCGCCGCCGATGTTCTCGTAGGAGAGCACCGCGCCCGCGCACTCGAACGGGTAGGGCCCGAACTTGGTCTCCAGGAACTCCAGCACCTCGCCCTGGCGCCGGAAGTCGGCCAGCTCCGCGGCGCTGGCGTCGAGCGGGTGGTAGGTGCGCAGCGGGATGCCGCGCGGGCCCACGTCCTCGAACACGCCGAACTCGGCCACGTTCAGGGTCACGAGGTAGGTCGCCATCGGATCGCGCGCCGCGAACACGAAGGTGCGCGCGTCGCCCTCCTCGAGCACCTCCTGCAGCAGGCCGTTGGCCGCGACCGTGTAGGGCTTCGCGACCGTGACGCGGAAGGAATAGGTGGCCTTGTCGCGCGGGTGGTCGTTGCACGGGAACCACGACGAGGCCCCGATGCACTCGGAGACCACGTACACGCCCGACTCCTTGCGGTCCCAGCCCACGCCCGGCAGGAACGGCACCGACGGGTCGGGCCGCGTCTCGGGCGTGCCCGAGTAGCGCACCTCGACCTCGAAGGTGCTGCCCGCGGCCAGCGTGCGCGCGGGCCAGATCACCAGCTCGGAGGTCTTCGGGAGCCGACCCTGGCGGTCCTTCTCCCCGCTGGGCGGCGGGCGTTCGAAGCGCGCCTCGGCGCCGTCGACCGACACGCCCTCGACCTCGAGCCCGTACAGGTCGAGCGAGAAGCCCGCCAGCTCCTCCAGCGCCCGGGCGCGCAGCGTCGCGCGCGCCTCCAGCTCGTCGCTGGTCATGTCGAGCGCGAGCTCCAGGGCGTAGTGCTCGACGTCGTAGCCGCCGTTGCCGAGCCCCGGGAAGTACGGGTCGCCGATCTCGAGCGCGCCGGCCGCCAGCGCCGGGCCCTCCCGCGCGGGCACCGTCGGGAGCACGGGCGCCGCGGACACCGGCGCGACCGCCAGGAGCGCCGGTTCGGGCGCGGGCGGCTGCGCCACGCTGGCCCCACAGGCGCCGGCGAGGAGCGAGAGGAGCGGGGCGAGGAAGGCTCGGGGCGAGGGGGCGGGCTTCATCGGGCCGAGAGGATAGCTCGTGGGGCTGGATCCGATGGACGGAGGAAGGGAAACTGGCGCGCTTTCGCGGCCCGAACCTGGCCCTCCGGACAGGTGCTGCCGGTCCCGAACCGCCCCCACCGTCCCGCGCTCGATACCCGCTTGAGCCCGCAACCCGACTTCCTGCGTCCGACCGATCCCTTCGTCCGCCGGCACCTGGGCTCGAGCGAGGCCGAGATCGCGGCCATGCTCGCGCAGGTCGGCTGCGCTTCGATGGCGGAGCTGGTGCAGCGCACCGTGCCGGCCTCGATCCGCGTGCGGCGCCCGCTCGCGCTCGGTCCCGGGCTGGACGAGCACGAGTACCTGGTCGAGCTGCGCGCGCTGGCGCAGCAGAACCGCGTGCTGAAGTCGTTCATCGGCCTCGGCTACCACGGCACGATCACGCCCAGCGTGGTCCTGCGCAACGTGCTCGAGAACCCGGGCTGGTACACGCAGTACACGCCCTACCAGGCCGAGATCGCGCAGGGGCGCCTCGAAGCGTTGCTCAATTTCCAGACCGTGGTCGCGGACCTGACCGCGCTGCCGCTGGCCAATGCCTCGCTGCTGGACGAGGCCACGGCCGCGGCCGAGGCCATGACCCTGTGCCACCGCCAGCAGGGCGGCAAGCGCGAGCGCTTCTTCGTCTCCGCGCTGTGCCACCCGCAGACCATCGCGGTGGTGCAGACGCGCGCCGAGGCACTCGGCATCGAACTCGTCGTCGGCGACCACAAGGCCTTCGACTTCGCCAAGACGCCGGTGGCGGGCGCACTGGTGCAGTACCCCGCCAGCGACGGGCGCGTGTTCGACTACACCGCCTTCGCCGCCAGCGCGCACCAGAACGGCGCCATGCTGGTGGTCGCCACGGATCTCCTGGCGCTGACCCTGCTGCGCCCGCCGGGCGAGTTCGGAGCCGACGTCGCCATCGGCTCCGCGCAGCGCTTCGGCGTGCCGCTCGGCCTGGGCGGCCCGCACGCGGCCTTCCTGGCGGCGCGCGAGGAGTTCAAGCGCCACGTGCCCGGACGACTGATCGGCGTCTCGAAGGACAGCGCCGGCAATCCCGCGCTGCGCATGGCGCTGCAGACGCGCGAGCAGCACATCCGCCGCGAGAAGGCCACCAGCAACATCTGCACGGCCCAGGCCCTGCTCGCGATCACGGCCTCGTTCTACGCGGTGCACCACGGCCCCGAGGGCCTGCGCGCCATCGCCGCGCGCGTGCACGGCCTGGCCTGCGTGCTGCAGCGCGGTCTGCTCGAGCTCGGCTGCGCCTTCGCGCGCGAGCCGTTCTTCGACACCTTCTTCGTCGGCCTGCCGGCCGCGCGGGCCGAGTCGGTGCTGGCCGCGGCGCGCGCGCGCGGCATGAACCTGCGCGCGGTCGACGCACGCACGCTGGGCATCGCGCTCGACGAGACCGCCACGCCGGCCGACGTGCAGGGGCTGCTGGCCGCCTTCGCCGAGGTGCTGGGCAAGAAGCCGGCCAGCTTCGAGGCCCTCGTCCAGGGGCTGTCCAGCGGCTTCGCCGCGCCGCACGCGCGCACGAGCCCCTACCTCGCGCATCCGGTCTTCCACCGCCACCGCGTCGAGCACGAGCTCCTGCGCTACATCAAGCGCCTCGAGGCGCGCGACCTGTCGCTCACGACCTCGATGATCCCGCTCGGCTCGTGCACGATGAAGCTGAACGCGGCCGTCGAGATGCGCCCGATCACCTGGCCCGAGTTCGCCGACGTGCACCCCTTCGCCCCGCCCGAGCAGTGGGCCGGCTACCGCGAGCTCTTCACGCGCCTGGAGAGGTCCCTGGCCGAGATCACCGGCTTCGCGGCCGTCTCGCTGCAGCCCAACGCCGGTTCGCAGGGCGAGTACGCCGGCCTGCTGGTGATCCGCGCCTACCACCGCGACCGCGGCGACACCGGCCGCGACGTGTGCCTGATCCCGGTCTCGGCCCACGGCACCAACCCGGCCAGCGCGGTCATGGCCGGGATGCGGGTCGTGGCCGTCGCCTGCGACGAGCGCGGCAACGTCGACCTGGCGGACCTCGAGCAGAAGAGCGCCGCACACGGCGCCAAGCTGGCGGCGCTGATGGTCACCTACCCGAGCACGCACGGCGTGTTCGAGGAGCGCATCCAGGACATCACCGCGATCGTGCACCGCCACGGCGGCCAGGTGTACATGGACGGCGCCAACATGAACGCGCAGGTCGGGCTGTGCCGCCCGGGCGACTTCGGGGCCGACGTGTGCCACCTCAACCTGCACAAGACCTTCTGCATCCCGCACGGCGGCGGCGGCCCGGGCATGGGCCCGATCTGCGTGGCCGCGCACCTCGCGCCGTACCTGCCGGGGCACCCGCTGGTCGCGCTCGGCGGCAAGAAGGCCATCGGCCCCGTGTCGGCCGCGCCCTACGGCTCGCCGCTGGTGCTGCCGATCTCCTACGGCTACATCGAGCTGATGGGCGGCGCGGGCCTGACGCGTGCGACCGAGCTCGCGATCCTGAACGCGAACTACATGGCCAAGCGCCTCGGACAGCAGTTTACGCTGCTGTTCACGGGCGAGCGCGACACGGTCGCGCACGAGTTCATCCTCGACCTGCGCCCGCTCGAGCACTCCGCCGGCGTCACGGCCGAGGACGTGGCCAAGCGCCTGATGGACTACGGCTTCCACGCCCCGACGGTCTCCTTCCCGGTGGTCGGCACGCTGATGATCGAGCCGACCGAGAGCGAGTCCAAGTCCGAGCTCGACCGCCTGTGCGACGCGCTCATCGCCATCCGCGGCGAGATCCGCGCCATCGAGCAGGGCCGCCTCGACCGCCACGACAACCCGCTCAAGAACGCGCCCCACAGCGCGGCCGAGGTCGTTGCCGGCGACTGGAGGCACCCCTACACGCGCGAGCAGGCCGCCTTCCCCGCGCCCTGGACGCGCGAGCACAAGTTCTGGCCGAGCGTGAAGCGCGTCGACAACGGCTTCGGCGACAAGAACCTCGTGTGCACCTGCCCGCCGATGGAAGCCTACGCCGAGCCGGCACCGGCCGCGCGCGAGCCCGAGCCGGCCCTGCCGCGCGCGCGCTGAGGCACTGGCGCTAGCTCTTCGACTTGGCCTTGCCGCCCGCCAGCTTCTTCGAGGCGTCGTCCCACCACTCGCGCCAGGCCTTGACGCGCCGCGAGCGGTCGCCGTCGCGCGCCAGCGGGTCGAACTCGATCGACTGACCCGAGAGAGCGCGCAGCGAGACCAGCGCGGCCTCGCGCACCGAGGCCTCCTCGTCCTCGAGCGTGTCGATCAGGCCCGGGATGGCGGCCATCGAGCCCAGGTCGCCGAGGTGCCGGCAGGCCGCCATGCGCACGAAGATGTCGGCGTCGTCGAGCATCGGCACCAGGTGCGGCACGACCGCCGGATCGTCGGTGTCGCCCAGGGCCTGCACGGCCTGCCAGCGCGTGCCCGAGTCCGGGCTGGAGAGCTCCGCCACCCACTGCCGCCAGGTGCTCTCGCCGCCCGCCGGTGCACTCGGCGTTGGCGTGGGCTGGCGCTCGGGCTCGAGCGCCTTCGGCGCGGGCGCCGGCTCGGCGCTGCGCGCGAGCGCGACCTTGGCCACGGTGCTCGAGAGCTGCTCGAGCGCGCCCGCCTGGTGCTGGACGCGGCTGGAGAGGTCGTCCAGGAGCGCCAGGCGATCGTCGAGCTTCTGCACGCGCCGCTCGAGCGCCGCGCTGTTCCCGCCGGCCTGCTCGAGCTCGGCCACGCGCGCACCCAGCGTCACGAGCTCCGCGCGCGCCGCGGCCAGCTCGCTCTCGCGCGCCCCGGTCTCCTCCACCAGCGCGGCCGAGACGGTGCGCGCGTGCTCGGGCGCGGCGCGCGCGACGTCGGCCAGCTCCTGACCGAGGCGGCCCGAGCGTTCCTCGAGCCGCCAGTAGAGATACGAGGCCCCGCCCACGCCCACCACCAGCGCCACGGACGCGAGCGCGAGGGCGATCGCGCTCAGGGCCGAGCTCGGGGCCGGGGCCGCGCGCTGCGCCGCGACCGGTGCGTGGACCGGGCCAGGGCTCGCAGGCGCTGCGATCCGCGGCTCCGCGCTGCCCATGGCGGCCTCGCAAGCCGCGCAGATCAGGCGCTCGTTGCGGCGCACGGCGCGCCCCAGGTCGAGGTCCGCCTGCGGGATGGATTCGTTGCACAGATCGCAGAAGTACAGGTTCATGACCGCGTCGCTCATTTCGCGTGCCGGCGGGAGGAGGCGCACCGGACAGTCTCCTAGTCCCGGAGCGGCGATGCCACTACGCTCCCGCGCCTCAAAGGTCGCGCGGGCGAGCGCTCCCGCACGCCGGCGGCGCCGGAGCTGCCTTGTCTCCGCTCCTATCTCCGTTTTCTGCGCCCTTCGCCGCAGGAGCCGCGCCCGTCCCTTCCCTTCCGCGCCCCGGGAGCCGAACATGACGGCATGAGCGCGAGCGGCGCCCTCTCCCTGCCGCCCGAACTCCAGGAGCGGCTGGAGCATCTGGGACTCGAATTCCTGGCCGATTTCCTGGGCCGGGCCTCGGCCCGTCACCCCGCGCGCCTCGAGACCCTGGCCGAACTGGCCACGACCCTGACGAGGCTCGGCCGGCTGGAGGAGGGCCTGGCCGCCGACCAGCGCCTGGTGCGGCTGATTCCGGACGATCCGACCGCGCACTACAACCTGGCCTGCTCGCTGGCCCTGCTCGACCGCAAGGAGACGGCCCTCGACGCGCTCGAGCGCGCCTTCGAGCTCGGCTACCGCGACGCAGAACACCTGGCGGCGGACGTGGACCTCGACGGGCTGCGCGGCGAGCCGCGCTTTCGCGCTCTGGCCGCGCGGCTGGCCGCAGCCGGGCGTTAGCCCCGCTCTACTTGCTGGTGGGCAGAATGCCCTCGCCCGTGCGCTTCAGCCACCACTCGTGCCAGCGCGCGATGGCGCGGGTGCGCTCGCCCTGCTCGGCGCGCGGATCGAAGCCGAGCGGCTCGTGCGTGGCTTCCTGGAGCGCATCGATGCACAGGGAGCGCGTGAACAGGCGCTCGTCGCCCAGGCCCTCGATCAGCACCGGAATCGAGCTCCAGTCCCCCAGGCGCACCAGCGTGCGTGCGCGCTCGAGCCCGAGGTCGCCTTGCGCGCGCTCGGCGCTCCAGTTCAGTCCGTGGATGTGCGGGACGAGGCGCGCGTCCAGCGTGGCGCCGAGGGACGCCAGCGCCGCGGCCGCCACGTCGTCGCGCGGATCGTTGGCGAGGCGCAAGAGGAACGCATAGGCCGGCTCGCCCACCGAGGCGAACCAGCGGATCTGCTCCAGGCGATCGAAGCCGTGGCTGTAGGGCAGGCGTGCGGCCTCGTCCTGGATCTGCTGCGCCAGGAGCGGCGTGGCCTGGATCCAGGGTGAATACGGGGCGCTCCCCTCGTCGCGCACGTCGCGTGCGCTGCTCGAGCATGCGGCCAGGAAGAGAACGAGGAACAGGGAACGGTTCGGGCTCATGGGGAGGGTCTCCGGGAGCGGCCTTCGTTTCGTGCCGCGCGCCGTCTATCGGCCGGAGCGCACGACTCCTTGACCGCCCTCCGCCGCACGCCCGGCCCACAGTCCCACCCCGAGCAGCAGCGCGAGCCCGAGCGCCAGCACCCAGGGCGCGGCCGGATGGGCCCGCGCGACCGCGGATACCGGCGGGACGGAACCGGCGGCGTCGGATTGCAGCCAGGCCGCGGGCACGGGCTGCTCGCGCCAGGCGAATTCGTCGGGCAACCCGAGTTCGACCGGCAGCGCGAGCCCGGGCTGGCGCGGATCCGCCCCGGGCACGAGCAGCACGGGCTGCTCCCAGTCGCTCGCGCGCGGGCTCGCCACGCGCGTGCCCAGGACCTCGGCCGGCAGTCGGCCGCGCGCGCGCAGGCTCAGCTGCTCCACGGCCTGCGTCCCCGCCAGGTCGGACAATCGTGCCCCGAGCACGGCCGGCGTGCGCGGATCGAGCGCGCTCACGAGCAGACGCCCCGCGCGCAGGCGCGCGCGCGGCGAGGGGCCCGCGGCGCGCTCCGGCCCGCGCGCGAGCCAGCGCAGGAGCCCCTCGAACTCGGCCGGCTGGCCGAGGCCGGCGCGCGCGTAGCGCCCGGCCCAGTCCTGGGTCGGACGCGAGGCGAACAGCGCGGTGCGCCCGAGCCCGGCCCGCGCGAGCGCCAGCACGGGCTCGCCTTCGGCGCTCTCCCACAGGGCCTCGGCCCCGGGCCTCAGGCGGTTGCGCACGTAGCGCTCGAGCGGCGCCAGCGCGGGAGCGCCGGCCCCCAGGCCGGCCACCTCCTCCGCCAGCGAGCCGCGCGCGCGCGCGGCCAGATGCAGGGCGAGTTCCCCCTCGGCCACGCGCGCGCCCGAGAGCTCGCGCCGGAAGACCGCGCGCAGGTCCGCGAGCGTGTGGCCCGAGCGCACGCGCTCCTCGCCACCCGCCAGGGCCGCGAGCACGGGCAGGTTGGGCTCGCCCACGGCGATCACCACCAGGCGCGCGCTCACGCGTGCCAGCTCGGCCGCCACGGCGCGCGCTTCCGCGAGCACGTCGGCCAGCGCGTCGCGCTCCCAGCCGTCGGTGAGCAGCAGCACCAGCGTCTCGTGCGCGCCGAGCTCGGCGCCGAGCTCGCGCACCGAGTGCAGCAGGAAGGTCGTGCCCGAGGGCACGCGCAGGGCCAGGAGCTCGCGCGCGGCCCGGCGCGCGGCCTCGGCATCCTCGGCGCGCGTGGCGCTGCGCTCCTTCAGGAGGTGCTCGCGCTCGAGCCGCACCGTGAAGAAGCGCAGGCTGACGCGGTCGCTGGGCAGGGCCGCCTCCACCAGCTCGAGACTGGCCGCGCGCACGCTCTCGAAGGGCGCCCCCTCCATGCTGCCCGAGCCGTCCACCAGCAGCACGACGTCGCGCGGCGGCGCGCTCTCGCGCGCCGGCTCGCACGGCAGCAGCCGCTGGAGCTCGCCGTCGGTGAAGCCCGGCATCCAGTCGTCGAGGAAGTGCCAGCCCGAGAGCGCCAGCCAGCCGCCGCCGGCGCGCACGAAGGCCGCCACCAGTGGCTCGGGCAGCTCGTTCGGCCCGAGGTCGAAGCTGACCAGCGCGGACAGGCCCGCGAGCTCGGGCGCGAGCTCGTCCGGCGCGAGGAACACGAACTGCAAGCCGGCCAGGGCCGACTGGCCCGCGGGCGCGAGCCAGGCCTCGGCCGCGGGCCGGAGCTCGGCGCGGCAGGCGACGCCGATCACGCGCGCGCCGTCGGCCCGCGTCAGCGCGCGCGCGCGGTCGTTCTCCGGGAAGAGGTCGGGAGCGTCCGTCAGCCGGCAACGCGCGCGCAGCTCGTTGCGCCCGGGCGCGGCCAGGCCGCACTCGAGCAACAGCTCGAACTCGCCGTCGGCCGGCGGGAGCGGCACGGCCTGACGCAAGGCGTGGGTGCCGGTGGCGTTCTCGAGCTCGAGCTCGAGCCCGGCCGGCCCCGCGCGCGCGCCCGCCGGCGCGTGCCACACGAAGCGCGCGCGGGCCACCAGGGGCGCGCCGGCCTCGACGCGCGGTGCCAGCTCGAGCTCCAGGAGGCCGAGGTCGCCGGCCGCGGGCGCAGGGGGCGCGTGCACGCCGAGCCCCACGCCACCCGCGGCGAGACGCGCCAGGGCCGCGGCCGGGCTCGGCCCGGTGAAGGCCGGCGGCGCCAGGAGCACGAGTTCGCCGGGCGGCCGACGCCCGTCGAGCAACGCCGGCAGCACCATCTCGAGGGCCTCGGCCAGGCGCGTCGCGCCGCGCGCGAGCCCCAGCCCCGGGTCGAAGGGCCGAGCCGAGCCTCCGGCCAGCGCGCGCAGGAAGAGCGCCGGATCTCCGGCCTCGCCGGCCGCGCCCGCGGGAAAGCCCGTGGCCACGCCCGCGGCGAAGGAGACCACGCGCAGCTCCTGCCCGTTCGCCGCCGCCGCGCGCGCCTCGCGCGCGAGCTCGGCCCGCGCCCACGGCAGCCAGTTCGGAGCGCGCGCGACGCTGGCCGAGGCGTCCACCAGCACGGCGCGCACGCGCGCCAGCGTGGGCGCTCCGGCGCGCGCGCGCGGCAGGAAGAGCCAGGCCGCGAGCGCCAGCAGGCCAGCCGCCGCCAGCCAGGGCACCGCCGCGCGCTTCACCCGTGCTCGCTGCGGCGAGATCGTGCGCTGGCGCGCGCCCACCGTCATGTCTCGGTGTGCGCGATCCAGCCGCCGCCCAGCAGGCGCGCGCCGTGGTACAGGGCCGCGCCCTGCCCCGGCGCCACGGCCACCTCGGGCGTGTCGAAGACCACGCGCGCCGTCGCGCCCGCGAGCTCGACCGTGGCCGGAACCGCCTGGTGGCGGTAGCGCACCTGGACCTCGGCCCGGAAGGGCGTGGGCGGTGGATCGAAGCCGATCCAGTTGAGCTCGCCGGCGACCAGCGCGCGGCTGCCGCACTCCTCGGCCGTGCCCAGCACCACCGTGCCGGTCGCGGGCGTGATCGCGACCACGTACAGCGGGACCCCGGTGGCCACCCCCAGGCCGCGCCGCTGGCCGATCGTGAAGTGCTCCGTGCCCACGTGCGCGCCGAGCACCTTGCCGGCGGTGTCCACCAGCTCGCCCGCGTGGCGCTCGACTCCGTGCTGATCGAGCAGCTTGCGGTAGTCGTTGCCGGGCACGAAGCAGATCTCCTGGCTGTCGGGCTTCTCGGCCGTGCGCAGTCCGACCTCGCCCGCCAGCGCGCGCACGGCGCTCTTCTGCAGGCCGCCCAGCGGCAGCAGCGTGCGTGCCATGTTCTCCTCGCGCACGCAGAAGAGCTGGTAGGACTGGTCCTTGTCGCGATCGAGTCCGCGCAACACCCGCGGCCGACCGCTCTCGTGCTCGACGCGCGCGTAGTGGCCGGTGGCGACCCAGTCCGCGCCGAGCTCGTCGGCGAAGGCGAACAGCTTCCCGAACTTCAGGTCGCGGTTGCACACCGCGCAGGGATTGGGCGTGCGGCCGGCCGAGTACTCCGCCAGGAAGTAGCGGATGATCCCGGCGAACTCGTCCTTCAGGTCCACGGCCTGGAACGGAATCCCGAGCCCGGCCGCAACCATGCGCGCGTCGCGCGCGTCTCCCACCGAACAGCAGGACTTCTTCCCGACCTCGGACTCTTCCACATGGACCCCGTTGCGCATGAACAACCCGACCAGGTCGTAGCCCTCGCGGGCCAGCAGCCAGGCCGCGACCGAGCTGTCCACGCCACCGCTCATGGCGACGACGGCGCGCCGAACGGGCCCCGCACGGGGGTTCGCTGGGCCGGGCACGGAGGGACGGGAGACGCTCATCGGGGGCGCGTGCAGCCAGGGCCCGCGGAGCTGCGGCCCGAGGGGCCCTCGCCGCCGGACGCGCAGCCTACGGCACCCGGACGCGGGCGGCCAGCGCGCTCCCCGGGAGCTTGGGACCCGGGGAACCATCGGGTATCGTGCCGCGCCCAGAGCGATCCCCATGCACTCCCCCCTCCCCACCGTGTACCTCCTCCAGGACGGCGCGAGCACGCCGGCGACCGAGCTGACTTCGTCCCAGACAGGCGCGCCCGGCACGAGCGCGCCCCTGGGAGCCCCGAGCTTCCTGAGCGGGTCCTTCGTCCCGCTGCTGATCGTGGCGGCCCTGTTCTTCTTCATGCTGATCCTGCCCGAGCGCAAGAAGCAGAAGCAGCGCCAGAAGATGCTCGACGCCCTGAAGAAGGGCGATCGCGTGATGACCACGAGCGGCATCCACGGCACGGTGGTCTCGACCACCAGCGAGGTCGCGGTGGTGCAGGTGGCCGACAACGTGCGCCTGCGCTTCTCGCGCGCGGCGGTGCAGAGCGTGATCGAGCCCGAGAAGGACGCGCTGGCCGAGAAGTCCATGGCCGAGAAGTCCGAGGACAAGGCCGAGCCCAGCAAGGTCTAGGCGTCGCCGCGCGCGGCCTGCTGGCGCGCGCCGCGCCGCGCCTGGCGCTGCTCGAGCGCGCCGCGGGCGCGCCGGCCGTCGCGCTGGCCGGCGAGCGCCTGGGCGAGCGTGCGCGGCGCGCGCGCGGCTGGCGCGTCCAGGCGCGCC
>CAZWAY010000098.1:0-14219 GCA_964631945.1 uncultured Planctomycetaceae bacterium | reverse complement strand
CCGGCACCACGATGACCTCGTTCGAGGTGCGCGCGCTGGCTCCGCCACCGCCGCCGCCGACGGGGCCGGCGAGGCCGGGGCGCGGGCGACCGCCGGTCCCGCCCGGGGCCTGGCCCGAGAGCCGCTCGGCGCCCGACAGGAACTCGTCCAGCACGTCGGCGATCTCCTTGGCCTTGACGTTCTGCAGGCTGTAGACGTGGAAGTTGCGCTCCGGCTCGATCACGTCCACGTCCAGGCGCGCCACCAGGTCCTTGATGCGCGGCATCTCCTCGGCCAGCGCCATCACCAGCAGCGAGTTCGTGCGCCCGTCCACCAGGATCTTCGGCTCCAGCGCCTGCCCTCCGAGCAGGGCCGGGTCGCCCTGTCCCTCGACCTGCGGCCTGACCCGGCGGGCCACCTGCTGGACCTGGGTGTGGTGGGCCTCGAGCAATTGCTCCAGCAGGTCGGCCACGTCCTCGGCGGCCGCGAACTCCAGCGGGATCAGGTCGAAGACCGGCTGGGCGAACTCGGACGAGAGCGAGAAGCGGTCCACCAGCAGCAGGAGTTCCGCCAGCGAGGCGATGTAGCTGCCGAAGCCCTGCAGGATCAGGGCGTGCTCGCCGACGGGCACCATCGTCTGCGTGTTCGAGTCGACCACCAGAGCGCGCAGATTGGTCTGCAGCTGGCGCGAGTCGATGTTCTGGAAGGTCAGGACGGTCGTGATCAGGACCGCGGGGCGATCGCGGTAGGCGTCCAGGTTCTCGGGCAGGACGTAGGTCGTCTTCTGCTTGATGGTCTGCTGGCCGCGCGCTCCCTGCTGCAGGCTCTGGATCAGCACGACCGAGATCTGCGGCGGGCCGACCTCGACGCACACGAAGTCGTTGATGAAGAGCTGGACCTGGAAGAAGTCGTAGAAGGCGCTCTTCGGGATCGTCTTCCGGCCCAGCATCACGGTCTTGGCCT
This sequence comes from uncultured Planctomycetaceae bacterium, assembly GCA_964631945.1. Classification (GTDB taxonomy): domain Bacteria; phylum Planctomycetota; class UBA1135; order UBA1135; genus JABFRZ01. The sequence goes on along the minus strand of CAZWAY010000098.1, from coordinate 13,277 downwards.
GCGTCAGCTGCTGCTCGGTCTGCGGGTCGAAGGTGAAGTTGAAGCCGGTCACCTCCTGGCACAGGCGCACCAGGGCGAGCAGGCTGAGCTGATCGGAGGGATCGTCCGAGAAGGAAAGCACGTAGGCGTCGCCGACGTCCCGGATGGGGGCCTCGCGCTCTTGCTGGCGCGCCGCGCGAAGCGGGCTGGGGGGCGCCAGCGCCAGGGCCGGGAGGAGGCCGAACAGGGCCATCATGGGGTCGGGAGCGGTCCTGTTATCTCGTTTTGGGCAATGCGGTTACACGCGCGCTTCGGGGCCCGGGGCGGGCCTTCCGGCAGGCTAGGTAGGGGGCCCTCGGGTGTCAAAGGCGGAGTTCGGTGCGGCACGCGGGGCGTTCGGACGCGCGCTCGACCGGAATCTTCCGAGGCCCCGCTGCGCCCGTCCCGAGCGCCCTCGCTCGGGCGCGAGGACTGACCGTGGCCACCGCGCTGGGTATTCTCTGCGCCCTTCCATGCGCCTGCAGGAGCTGATCCCCCCCGAGCACATCCTTCTCGCGCTCGAGGCGGCGGACAAGTGGGAGGTGATCGACCGGATGCTGGCGCACCTGGCCGCGAGCGGAGCGCTGCCGAAGGCCCAGGGCGCGAACTACCACGAGGCGGTGGTGCAGCGTGAGCGCTCGATGTCGACCGGCATGGAGCGCGGCATCGCCATCCCGCACGCGGCGGTCGATGGCCTGGAGCGCGTGGTCGCGGGCCTGGCCGTGGTGCACGGAGCGGGCGGCGAGGGCATCAACTTCGACAGCATCGACGCCGCGCCGGCCTGGCTGGTCGTGCTGCTCTTGATCCCGCGCCCGCAGAAGTTGCTGCACATCCGCACGCTGGCCGACCTGGCGCGGCACCTGGGGAACGAGGACGTGCGCCGCACCCTGCGCGCGGCGCGCACGCCGGCCGAGGCCTGGAAGGCCCTGGCGCGCAGCTAGCCGGCTCGGCTCCGGCCCGCCCGACTCAGGCCCACTCGTCGAGTCGCGCGCGCAGCGCCCGCTCGATGTCCGCCAGGGCGCGCTGGTAGGCCGCGCGCGGACCGCCCACCGGATCGGGGATGTCCTGGCCGGCGGGATCGAGGGTCGCGAGCGGCGCGTGGCGCCCCGGCGGGAGCTGGGGGCGCAGGGCCTCGACGTGGGCCGTGGTCAGCCCGTAGATGCGATCGCAGCGCAGCAGCGCCTCGGGCACGGCGCTGCGCGAGCGGTGCGGGCGCAGGTCGATGCCGCGCTCGGCCATGACCTCGAGCGCTCCGCTCGAGGCCGGCGCGCCGTTGGCCGCGAAGACCCCGAACGAGCCGAGCTCGAAGCCGAACTCGCCCAGGCGCGTCGGGGCGAACTCCAGGCGCGCGGCGAGCAGCTGGCGCGCCAGGACTTCCGCCATGGGCGAGCGACAGGTGTTGCCCGTGCACACGAAGGCGATGCGCAACCCCGCCGTGCGCCGCAGGTCCTCGAGGCGCAGCAGGCCCTCGCGCAGGAGCTGGAAGCGACCCGGGCCGAGCGCGAGCACGCCCGAGGCCTCGCCCAGCCGCGCCGGGCCGCCGTCGACGACCAGCTCCAGCTCGTCCCCGAAGCGCGCCAGCACGTCCTCGGCCCGCGTCAGCGGCGCCTCGCCATGTCCGTTCGCGCTGCTCAGGACCACCGGAAACTCGCAGGCCGCGAGCACACCCAGCGTGGCCGCGTGGGCGGGCATGCGCAGGCCCGTCCAGCCGTGCAGGGCCACGCGCTCGAGGCCGGGCGGCACGCCGGGGAGAACCAGCGTCAGGGGACCGGGCCAGTAGCGCTCCGCCAGGCGCCGGGCCAGCGGGCGCAGGGCCCCGAAGGACGCCAGGGCTTCCTTCGAACCCACGTGCCAGGTCAGGGCCATCTCGGGCGGGCGCCCCTTGAGGCGGCGCAGGGTCTCGAGTGCCGCCGGCGCGTCCGCGCGCGCCGCCAGGCCGTAGACCGTTTCGGTCGGCAGCGCGCACACCCCGCCGCGCGCCAGCAGCGCGCGCACGTCCGTGCACAGGCCCGGATCGGGAGCGCGGTCGGCGGCGGCCGCGAGGAGGGAGCGTTCACGCATGCCCACGAGGGACGGTAGCCTATCCCGGCCGCGGTCCGAGTTCTGCTCCACTCCGATGCCAGGTACGGGAGCGGGGCCACGTTGCGGCGGCCCGACGACGACCTTGGAAGACAAGAGCTCGCACGCCGACCGCATGGCTTTCCTCGTACGCCTGGCCGACGGCCTGGCGCACGAGATCAAGAACCCGCTCTCGACCATGTCGATCAACCTGGCGCTCCTGCAGGAGGACTGGGAGCGGGCCGGGACCGCGCGCAACCAGGGCGCGCCCGTGCGCACGCCACGCGAAGAGCGCTCGCTGAAGCGCATCAAGACCCTGCAGCGCGAGGTCAGCCGCCTGGAGCACATCCTGGACGACTTCCTGCACTACGCGCGCGGCGGGGTGGTCAACCGGCGCCCGGAGGACCTGGCCCGCATCGTGCGCGAGCTGCTCGAGTTCGTCGATCCCGAGGACGAACGCGCCGGCATCCGCTATCACGTCGACTTGCCGATCGGCCTCCCGCTGGTGCTCGTGGACGAGGCACGCATCAAGCAGGCCGTGCTGAACCTGCTGGTCAACGCGCGCCAAGCGATGCCCGCGGGGGGCGAGTTGCTGGTGCGCCTGCGGCGCATGCGCAGCCAGGTGGAACTCTCGATCACGGACACCGGCATCGGCATGTCGAGCGAGAAGCTGGCGCGCTGTTTCGAGGAATACTGGTCCGACAAGCCGGGGGGCACGGGGCTCGGGCTCTCGACCGCGCGGCGCATCACCGAGGAGCACGGCGGCACGATCACGGCCCTCTCGGAGGAGGGGCGCGGCACCTCGTTCTCGATCTACCTGCCGCTGGCGGTCGAGCTCGTGCGCGGCGAGGAAAACGATGCGCGCGATGGAGGAGGGAGCGCATGAGCGCCGAGGTCGAGGCCGCGGACACGCGCGCGGGCGCGGCGGCGGGGCCGATCCGGGTCCTGATCATCGACGACGACGAGGGCCACGCCGAGGCGCTCTCGGACGGGCTCGAGACCGAGAACTGCGTGTGCCGCATCGCGCACGCGGGGCGCGCGGGCCTCGAGCTGATGAGCGAGTCGACCTTCGACGCCATCCTGACCGACCTGGTCATGCACGACGTGGACGGGCTGCAGATCGTGCGCGAGGCGGGGCGGCTGCAACCCGAGGCCGTGGTGCTCTTGATCACCGGGCACGCCTCGGTCGAGACCGCGGTGGACGCCATGCGCCTGGGCGCGGCGGACTACCTCACCAAGCCCGTGCGCATCAGCGAGCTGCGCACACGCCTGTTGCGGGCGCTCGAGACCGGACACCTGCGGCGCACCAATCGCGAGCTCAGGAAGCAGCTCGACAAGCGCTTCGGCTTCGAGGGCATCATCGGGCATTCGGCCCCGATGCAGCGCGTCTTCGACATCCTGCAGCAGGTCTCGGGCAGCCATGCCACCGTGCTGATCCTGGGCGAGAGCGGCACGGGCAAGGAGCTCGTGGCCCAGGCGATCCACACGAACTCGCCGCGCAAGGACAAGCCCTTCGTGGCGGTCAACTGCGCCGCGCTGTCCCAGGGGCTGATCGAGTCCGAGCTGTTCGGGCACGTGAAGGGCGCCTTCACGGGCGCGGTGGCGGCCAAGGAGGGCATGCTGGTCTATGCCGACGGCGGGACGTTGTTCCTGGACGAGGTCGGCGACATGCCGCTCGAGACGCAGGCCAAGCTCCTGCGCGTGCTCGAGACGCGCGAGGTCCAGGCGGTGGGCGGCAACGTCACGCGCAAGGTCGACGTGCGCGTGGTGGCCGCCACCAACCGCGAGCTGCGCGGCCTGGTGGGCGAGGGCAAGTTCCGCGAGGACCTGCTCTTCCGCCTGCAGGTGGTCACGCTGCAGTTGCCGCCGCTGCGCGAGCGCCCGGGCGACGTGCCGCTCTTGCTCGACCACTTCCTGTCGGCGCTGGCCAAGGAGCACGGCCGCAACGTGCGCGGCATCACGCCCGAGGCGCGCGCCCTGCTCGTGCGCTACGACTGGCCCGGCAACGTGCGCGAGCTGCGCAACGCGCTCGAGACCATGGTGCTGCTCGCGCGGCGCGACGTGCTCGACGTCGAGGACCTGCCCGAGCACATCCAGCAGGCCACCGGCCAGCCGGGTCGAGCGCGCGGCCACTACGAGCTGGCCGGGCGCAAGCTCGAGGAGGTCGAGCGCGCCCTGATCGAGGCCACCCTCAAGCTGACCGAGGGCAACCTCCAAAAGGCCGCCATGGTGATGGGCATCGGCGAGCGCACCCTGTACCGCAAGCTGAACGAGTACGGGCTGTAGCGCGGCGCGGGCTCGGCCAGGCGCTGTCAGGTTGGCAGCGAGGCCCCGTCGGCTGTCAACTCGGCAGGTGAGCAGGGGCGGCGGCATCGACCTAAGACATTCGCATTCAACAGGTTACATGCTGCAGGGCGCTGGCACGCGGTTTGTTCCCCCGCGCGTCGCCCCGTGCGGGCCACACCCTCCATGAGCAAGCAGACCAAGATCGTCGGCATCGACCTCGGCACCACCAACTCGGTCGTCTCCGTGATGGAAGGCGGCGAGGTGAAGGTCATCCAGAACCTCGAGGGCGCGCGCCTGACGCCCTCGGTGGTGGCCTTCCAGGAGGGGGGCAACCGGCTGGTCGGCGCGCCGGCCAAGCGCCAGGCCGTGACCAATCCGAAGCGCACGATCTTCTCGATCAAGCGCTTCATGGGCCGACGCCACAAGGAGGTCGCGGGCGAGGAGAAGACCGTGCCCTACAAGCTGGTCGGCGGGGCCGAGGAACTGGTCAAGGTCGAGGTCGACGGCAAGCAGTTCACGCCGCCGGAGATCAGCGCGATGGTGCTCTCCAACCTCAAGGAATCGGCCGAGGCCTTCCTGGGCGAGAAGGTCGAGAAGGCCGTGATCACGGTCCCGGCCTACTTCAACGACTCGCAGCGCCAGGCCACCAAGGACGCGGGCACGATCGCCGGGCTGGAGGTCGTGCGCATCATCAACGAGCCCACCGCCTCGGCCCTGGCCTTCGGCCTCGACAAGAAGAAGACCGGCAAGATCGCGGTCTACGACCTGGGCGGCGGCACCTTCGACATCTCGATCCTGGACATCGGCGACGGCGTGTTCGAGGTGCTCTCGACCAACGGCGACACGCACCTGGGCGGCGACGACTTCGACAAGGTCCTGATCGATTGGGTGGCGGACGAGTTCAAGAAGGAGGCCGGCATCGACGTGCGCAAGGACGCCATGGCGCTGCAACGCCTCAAGGAGGCCTGCGAGAAGGCCAAGTGCGAGCTCTCGAGCGCGCTGCAGACCGACGTCAACCTGCCCTTCATCACCGCCGACGCCAGCGGGCCGAAGCACCTGCAGAAGCAGATCACGCGCGCCAAGTTCGAGCAGCTCGTGGCGCCCCTGATCGAGCGCACCCAGGCGCCCTGCCTGCGCGCCCTGGCGGACGCTGGGCTCAAGCCCGAGCAGATCGACGAGGCCATCCTGGTGGGCGGCTCGACCCGCATCCCGGCCGCGCAGGCGATGGTGAAGAAGATCTTCGGCAAGGAGCCGAACAAGACCGTCAACCCCGACGAGGTGGTCTCGGTCGGGGCCGCGATCCAGGGCGCCATCCTGGCCGGCGAGGTCGCGGACGTGGTGCTGCTGGACGTGACGCCGCTCTCCCTCGGCATCGAGACGCTGGGTGGCGTGATGAACAAGCTCATCGAGCGCAACACCACCATCCCGACCTCCAAGTCCCAGGTCTACTCGACCGCCAGCGACAACCAGCCCTCGGTCGAGATCCACGTGCTGCAAGGCGAGCGCGATTTCGTGCGCGACAACCGCACGCTCGGGCGCTTCCACCTGGACGGCATCGCGCCCGCGCCGCGCGGCCGCCCGCAGATCGAGGTCACCTTCGACATCGACGCGAACGGCATCCTGAACGTGACCGCCAAGGACAAGGGCACCAACAAGGAGCAGAAGATCCGCATCGAGTCCTCCTCGGGCCTCTCCAAGGACGAGGTCGAGAAGATGCGTCGCGACGCCGAGGCCCACGCCGACGAGGACAAGACGCGGCGCGAGCTGGTCGAGATCAAGAACCAGGCCGACCACGCCGTGTACGAGATCGGGAAGCAAGTGGCCGAGCACGGCGACAAGCTCGAGGCCGGCGACAAGGCCGCGATCGAGACGGCCAAGACCGAGCTCGAGCAGGCCCTGAAGGGCGAGGACCGCGCCCGGATCGAGGCGGCCCTGGCCACGCTCCAGGGCAAGGCCCAGAAGCTGGGCGAGGTGCTCTACAAGCAGAGCACCGAGCAGGCCAAGGGCGCCGGCCCCGCGCCGGGCCAGGAGACCGCTGGAGCCACGGCCGGCAAGGGCGGCGACGAGCCCGTCGACGCGGACTTCGAGGTCAAGACCTGAGGCACAGCCGCGGCGCGGTTTCCCCCCCGTGCCACGGATGGAGCCGCGGAGGTCCGGGAGCGTGCTCCCGACCTCCGCGGCGTCGTTGCGCGCACGCGCTGTAGGCGCGCGCCGGGAGGCGACCTAGGAGTTCCACTCCCGGCGAGGACGACTCGGCCCGGCCGGGTTGTGGGCGCGTGCGCCCGCCGATACCTTCGCGCGCCCGAACTCGAAGATGATCACGGTCCAGCACCTCACCCGGCGCTTCGGGCCACGCGCGGCGGTGGACGACGTCTCGTTCCAGCTCGAGCGCGGCGAGGTGGTCGGGTTCCTCGGGCCCAACGGGGCCGGCAAGACCACCACCATGCGGGTCCTGACCGGCTTCCTGCCGCCCAGCGCGGGCACCGTCTCGGTCGACGGCTTCGACGTCCTGCGCGACTCGCTCGCGGTGCGCGCGCGCATCGGCTACCTGCCCGAGAGCGTGCCGCTGTATCGCGAGCACCGCGTGCAGGAGATGCTCGTGTTCCAGGGACGCCTGCGCGGGCTGGCGCGCGCCGAGTCCAAGCGCCGGGCCGCGGCGGTGCTCGAGCGCGTGGGCATGGCGGAGCGCGCGCGCAGCCTGATCGGGCGGCTCTCGAAGGGCCAGCGCCAGCGCGTGGGGCTGGCGGTGGCGCTCCTGCCCGATCCCGAGGTGCTGGTGCTCGACGAGCCCACCAGCGGCCTGGACCCGCTGCAGCGCATCGAGGTGCGGCGCCTGATCCAGGAACTCGCGCGCGAGCGCACGGTGCTGGTCTCGTCCCACATCCTGCCCGAGATCGAGGCCGTGTGTCCGCGCGTGATCATCCTGCACCGCGGGCGCGTCGCGGCCGACGGCACCCAGGCCGAGCTGCTGGAGCGCCTGGGCGGTGGCGGCTTCGTGCGCTTCGAGCTCGCCGCGCGCGAGGAGCCGGAGCGCGTGCGGGCGCGCATCGCCGAGCTGCCCGAGGTGCGTGCGCTCGAGGCGCGCGGCGCGGAGGACGGCTACCTGGCCTTCGAGGTGCGCGGCCCCGACCCGCGCGCGGCCCTGGGGCGCCTGGCCCAGACCCAGGGCTGGCTCGTGCGCGAGCTCGCCTGGCAGCGTCCGACGCTGGAGCGGCTGTTCGCGCGCATCGCCTTCGAGCTCGAGCCCGTGCGGCCGCCGGAGACGCTGCCCACGCCGGGCGCGGCGGACGGGCAGGGCGCGCCGTGAAGGGCCTGGGCGCGATCTACCGGCGCGAGCTGGCGGGCCTGTTCCTCGCGCCGCTGGCGTGGGTCCTGTTCTTCCTGGTGCTGCTCTACCAGGCCTACTTCTTCCTGCTGGTGCTCGACGCGCGCGGCGGCGAGGTCAACGGCGCGCTGGGCTTCGTGCTCGGCGGCGGCACGCCCTTCTGGCTCCTGACCCTGTTCCTGCCGCCGCTCCTGACGATGCGCATGATCAGCGAGGAGTCGCGCAGCGGCCTGCTCGAGTTCCTGCTGACGGCCCCGGTCTCGGACGCGGCCGTGGTCACGGGCAAGGCCATGGCGTCGAGCACCTTCCTGGCGCTGGTGTGGGCCAGCACCTTCCTGTTCGCGGCCCTGGTGCACGCCCTCGGCGCCGCGCCGGACTGGGGCAAGCTGGGCGTGGAATGGCTCGGCGCGAGCCTGGTCTCGGCCCTGTTCTCGGCGCTCGGCCTGGTCTCGAGCGCGCTCTTCGCGACCCCGCTCCTGGCCGCCTTCATGGCCATCCTGGTGAACATCGCGCTGTTCGCGCTGCCCTTCCTGGCGCGCTCCTGGCACGGCGCGGGCGGCGGCCTCCTGGCGCGTGCGCTCGAGCGCATCGACGTGCTCGGACACTTCCAGGGCTCGTTCCTGGCCGGCGCGCTGGACAGCGCGCACGTCGTGTTCTTCCTGGCCTGGACCGCCGCGGCCCTGTTCCTGGCGGTGCGCGTGGTCGAGTCCCGGCGGTGGCTCGGATGAGCGCGCCGAACCGCTGGACGCGCCATGCGCTGGGCCTGCGCGCGGGCCTGGCCGTGCTGCTGGCGCTGGGCGCGGCCGTGCTGGCGGTGGACCTGGCCGACTGGCGCTACGCGCGCATCGACCTCACCCAGGCGCGCACGAACACGGTCGATCCGGCCGTGCTCGACGTGATCGACAAGCTGCCCGAGCCGGTGGTGGTCGACGTCTTCCTGCGCCCGCTGGTGTATCCCTACGACGGCGTGTTCCGCGCGGCGCGCGAGCGCCTGCTCGAGTGGCTGGCGGTGGTGCAGCAGACGCGCCGCGCGCGGCTCGAGGTGCGCGTGCACGATCCCAAGGACTTCGAGTCGATCCAGGAGCGCCAGCGCGAGCTGCGCACGGAGGGCTCCAACAAGGTCGTGCTCTCGTGCGGCGAACGGCGCGACGAACTCGAGCTGTTCGGCGAGCTGTGCACGATCGACTGGGGCAACCCCAGCGACGAGCGTCTGGTGCAGTACCTGCTCGAGCAGGGCATCCCCGGCGTGGTCGACCGCAACTGGAAGCAGGGCCTCCCGTTCCGCCCGGCGCGCCTGCAGTCCTTCCTGGGCGAGGAGCTCCTGACGCACGCGCTGCTCAAGGTCTCCTCGGGCGCGGCCCCCAAGGTCTACTTCGCCAAGGGCCACGGCGAGCCGGCCCTGGAAGGCGAAGAGCCGACCGACCTCGGACGGCTGCGGTCCGCGCTCGAGCGCGACGGCTTCGAGCTCGCCGAGTGGGATCCGCTGCAGGCGCCCACGGTGCCGACCGACTGCGAGGTCCTGGCCCTGATCGGCCCACGCCAGCCCTACCAGGAACGCACGCGGGCCTCGATCCTGGCCTACGCCGAGGCGGGCGGGCGCGTGCTGGCCGCCCCGGACCTGGGCGAGCTCGACCAGGGGCGCGTCGGCGGCCTGGTCGAGCTCCTGCGCTCCAATCCCTTCGGCATCGTGACCCGCGCGGGGATCGTGTGTCAGCCCTTCGTGGGCAACTCGGGCGAGAAGGTGGATGGCACGCAGCAGTGCGCCTGGCTGCTGCTGGACGAGCGCGGCATGCAGCCCGGGCATCCGCTGACCGAGCCGTTGCGCGCGCGCGGCCGGCGCGTGCAGTTCACGCTGACGCCCAGCTTCGATTCCGGCGGCCTGCAGACGGACTCGGGTTTGATGCTGCCGCTGGTCTCGTCGCCGCTGGATTCCTGGCGCGATCTCGACGGCGATTTCCGCTTCAACCCGGCCAAGGGCGAGAAACGCGACCGCTACACGCTGGTCACGGCCAAGGAAATGCGCAGCTTCACGACCGAGGACGGTTCCCTGCGCCAGGGCCGCCTGGTGGCCGTGGCCTCGGCCTACTTCTTCGGCAACGGCTCGCTCGACGTGAACCGCGACTTCGCGCTCAACGCGTTCAACTGGCTGGCCCGGCGCGAGTACAGCCTGCGCGTGGCGCCGCTCGCGCGCGGAGAGCGCTATCTCGACCTCCAGGAGAGCCGAGCCCGCGCGCTCCTGACCTACACGCTGTGGCTGGCGCTGCCGGCCGTGTGCGCGGCCATCGGTCTGGCGATCTTCCTGAGGCGGAGGAACTAGCTTGCAGAAGGGCACGCTGCTCGGCCTGGCACTGCTGTTCGCGCTGCTCGCCACGGCGTGGTGGCTGAAGGAGCGCGAGGACGCGGGCCGCGGGCCCGAGCTGGGCGAGTATCCGCTGTGCCCCGGGCTGGAACTCGAGCGCGTGCGCGCGCTACGCGTCGACCAGCTGGAACGCGGCTTCCAGCTGGAGTTCGAGCGCGACGCCGCCGGGCGCTGGTTCCTGACCGATCCCCTGGCCTATCCGGCCCAGACCGCGCTGGTGCGCATGCTGCTCGCGAGCCTGGCGAACGCGCGCGGCGAGCCCGCGCCCGAGGTGCGGCCGGCACAGGTCGGGCTCGAACCGCCCAAGGTGGTGCTCGAGTGCGTGCAGCTGGAGGACGGTGGCGAGCGGATCCTGCGCATCGAACTGGGGACCTTCGACCACGACCCCGCGCGCATCTACGCGCGCGTGCCGGGGCACCCCTACGCGGTCGCCGGCGGGACGGACGTGTTCCGCACCACGCGCTCGCTGGCCACCACCCTGGACCGCAACCCGGACGACTACCGCGAGCGGCGCGCGACCACGCTGCGGCCCGACGAGGTGATCGCGCTGCGGCGCAGCGGACAGGTCCAGCTGGAGGCCGGTGCGGGCCAGGTGGATCTGGCCTTCGACGCGCTCAGCACGCCCGACGGCTGGAAGCGGGCCACCCCCGTCAGCGTGAGCCTGGACCCGAATGCGATGGCGCTGTTCGTGCGTGGGGCCTGCGAGCTCTCCGCCGAGCGCTTCGTGGACGACTCGCCCAGCGACCTCGCGCCGTGGGGCCTGGCGACGCCGGCCTTCACGCTCGAGCTCGAGTCCCTCGGCACGGCGCCGGTGCGCTTCGACTTCGGCCATCCCGCGAGCCCCGAGCCGCTGCCGCTGGCCGAGCAGCACTGGTTCTTCCAGCGGCGCGGCTTCGCGCACGTGTGGGAGGCCAAGCTGCGCGACGTGCAGTTGCTCGCCAGTCCGGCCGACCTGTTCTTCGACCAGCTGGTGATGCGTGCGCTGCGCACGGACGTGCAGCGGCTCGAGCTCGAGGGTGGGGGCGCGCGCCGCGTGCTCGAACGCGCGCAGAAGGCCTGGAGCGTGCGCGAGGCGCGCGGCACGGATGCCGCGACCCTCGCCGCCGCGCTGGAAGCTGCGCCGCGTCACCCGGGCAATCCGGCCGCGATCGAGGAGGCGCTGGGCTTGCTCGAGAGCCTGCAGCTGGCCGAGCACCTGGTGGGCGAGGCCTTCGAGCGCAGCGATCCGCCGCTCTCGTGCACGCTCGTGACCCACAGCGGGGCGCTGCAGGGCGGCCTGGTCGGGCGCGCGACGCGCGATCCGAAGTCGGGCGCCCAGGGGCGTCAGTTCTTGCGCTTCGGGGACGAGCTCGTGGCCCTGATCGACGAGCGGGTGGTCGAGCTGTGCCAGCGGCCCCTGGATGCGTTCCGCGCGCGCAAGCTGCAGCAGATCCAGGAGTCCGAGGTGCGCGCGATCGAGCTCGAGCACGCCGGCACGACCTACGCCTTCGTCAACACCGGCGACAACCTGTGGAGCCCGCGCGGCCAGGGCGTCCAGGCCCCCCAGGACTTCCTGCAGTCCCTGGACGGCCTGCTGAACCTGGGCGCGAAGCGCTGGCTCGACTCGCTCCCGCCGCACGAGGTCCAGCTGGCCGTGCGCATCCTGCCGCGCGAGGGTGAGACGCGCGCGCTGACCTTCGGACGCTGCCCCGACGGGAGCGTGGTGTGCCTGGCGGGCGAGCTCGTGGCCGAGGTCGACGGCGCGCTGCTGGAGCGGCTGCTCCGGCTGTTCTAGCGGAGCGGCAGCGCGAGGCCGCTCTCGTCCCGCGCGCGCACGGACGATAGGTTGCCCGCGTGACCCCGCGCCCGTCCGAGCCAGAGCCCTCCGGCTCCCCGCCGCCCGCCCGTCCGCCGCCCACGGCGCTGATCCCGTTCGAGAAGCACGTGCTCGCGAACGGGCTCGAGCTCGTGCTGCACGAGGACCACACCGAGCCGGTGGTGGCGGTGTACCTCTACTACCACGTGGGCAGCTCGCGCGAGGAGCCCGGGCGCTCGGGCTTCGCGCACCTGTTCGAGCACATGCTCTTCCAGGGCTCCGCGCACGTGCCCGACAACGATCACTTCCGCCTGGTGCAGGAGGCCGGTGGTGCCCTCAACGGCAGCACCAGCCAGGACCGCACCAACTACTACGAGACCTTGCCGGCCGAGGAGCTCGAGCTCGCGCTGTGGCTCGAGTCGGACCGCATGGGCTTCCTGCTGCCGGCCATGACCCAGGCGAAGCTCGACAACCAGCGCGACGTGGTCATGAACGAGCGCCGGCAGAGCTACGAGAACCGGCCCTATGGCCTGGTGCACGAGACGCTGCTGGCCGCGCTGTACCCCGCGGGCCACCCGTACTCCTGGCCGACGATCGGTTCGATGGCCGACATCCAGGCGGCCACCCTCGAGGACGTGGCGCGCTTCTTCCGGCGCTGGTACGGCCCGAACAACGCCACCCTGGCGATCGGGGGCGACTTCGAGCCGGCGCGCGCGCTGGCGCTGGTCGAGCGCTACTTCGGTCCGCTGCCGAGCGGCCCGCCGGTCGAACGTCCGGCGCGCGAGCCGGTGCGGCTGGGGGCGAGCGTGCGGCGCGTGCTCGAGGACCGCGTGCAGCAGCCACAGCTCACGCTGTGCTGGCCGACCGTGCCCGACGGGCACCCCGACGAGGCCGCCCTGGACCTGCTGGCGGACGTGCTCTCGGCCAACAAGTCGTCGCTGCTCGACCGCGCCCTGATGATCGAGCAGGAGCTCGCCAGCCTGGTCACGATCGGACATGCGGCCCAGGAGCGGGCCGGCACGCTGACGCTGAACGTGCGCCCGCACCCCGGCGTCGCGCTGGGCGACCTCGAGCAGCGCATCGACGAGCTGCTGGGTGAACTCGGCCGGCGCGGCGTCGAGCCGGGGCGCCTGGAGCGCCTGAAACGGCGGCGCGAGGGCGAGCTCTTCCGCGCGCTCGAGACCACCGCCGCGCGCACCAGCCGGCTGGGCTTCGACAACCTGTTCCACGGCGATCCCGGCCGGCTCGCGCGCGAGCTCGAGCGCCGGCGCGCGGTGGCCCCGGCGGACGTGGCCGCCGTGCTCGAGCGCTACGTCCTGGGTCGCGCGCGCGTGGTGCTCTCGACCGTGCCGCGCGGTCAGCTCGCCCTGGCCGCACCCGAACCCGCGCGGGCCGTCGCGGGCGGCGCGCCGAGCCCCGCGCCGGGTGCCGCCGCC
>CAZWAY010000097.1:0-14383 GCA_964631945.1 uncultured Planctomycetaceae bacterium | reverse complement strand
CGAAAGCGCGCCTGGCGCGCGGCCGCGCGCACCGAGGTGGCCAGGGAGAGCTCGCGGAAGTCGATCGGCAGGCGCGCGCACAGCTCCACCAGCGCGAGGTGCAACCCCAGACACACCAGGAACCAGGGCGCGAAGGCGGACACGGTGGGCGCGGCGATCATGCGCGCCCAGGGCACCAGGCCGAGCGTCGCGCGCGCGAGCACCGGGTGCGCGAGCAATTCGCCTTCCACGTCCACCGTGCGTGCCAACCAGCCGCCGATCCATGGCAGCTCGAGCAGGGATCGGTCGGTGGCGAGCACGAACACGACCACCGCGAGCAGCGCCAGCAACGCGAGCAGCAGGCCCTGCCCGAGGCGCTTCAAGGACCGCGCGGCGCGCTGCTCGAGCCCGCCCAGCGTGATGGCCACGAACTGGTTCAAGACCGGCAGGGTCTGCATCGCCAGCACGATGCCGAGGAAGGCCGACCACGGGCTCGGCATGCGATGCGCCCCGAACAGTGCCAGGATCAGGCCCCCCAGCAGGCTGCGCATCCCGCCCGCCACCAGCCGGTAACGCACCAGCTCCGCGCGCGCCAGCGGCGCGCTGAACAGGCGCTCGATCTCGTTCTTGGGCAGGTACAGGCCGCGGTTGGAGAGCGCACTCGTGAACGACAGGAACACCAGCACCAGTCCGAAGGCGCGCACCCGCAGCGCGCCAGCCTCGGGTCCGAACGGCGCCTGCGTGCGCGAGAACGAGACGGTCAGGCTGACGATCCAGAGCCCGAAGGCCGCCACCCCCAGCAGCGTCAGCAGCAGGCCCTTGGGTGTGCGCAGGCGACGCCACTGGCGACGCACGGCGCCGCGCAGCTTCAGCCGCAGCAGCAGCCCCAGCGCGGGAGAACCGAGCAGCGCGCTCAAGGCCGTTCGGGCACGCGCGCCACGGACGCGGCGGACGCGCGCGCGCCCTCCCCGGTGACCGCCAGGAAGATCTCCTCCAGGCTCGTCCCGCTGGCGCCGGCGAGCGTCGCGCGCGCCTCCGCCAGGGTGCCGAGGAACACGCGCGCGCCACGGTCGAGGATCAGGATCCGATCCGCCAGGGCCTCGATCAGTTCGAGCTGGTGCGAGGACAGCAGCACGGCAGTGCCCGCGGCCGCCAGCGCGCGGATGGCCTCGCGCGCCGAACGGATGCCGCGCGGGTCGAGTCCCGAGAGCGGTTCGTCGAGCAGCATCAGGCGCGGGCCCGGCAACCAGGCCTGGGCGCAGGCCAGCTTCTGGCGCATCCCGCGCGAGAGCTCGCCCCCCAGGGCCTTGGCCTTCTCCGTGAGTTCGAAGGCGAGCAGGAGCTCCGCGGCGCGCGCACGCCAATCCTTCAGGCCGTAGAGCGCGGCCGTGAACTCGAGGTGCTCCTCGACCGTGAGCGAATCGAACGGCTGCGGGTCGTCGGGCACCCAGGCCAGCGCGCGCTTGGCCGCCACCTCCTCGCGCGCGACGTCGTGGCCGCACACCCGCACGCGCCCCTCCTGGATCGGCAGGATGCCCGCGATCGAACGCAGGGCGGTGGTCTTGCCGGCCCCGTTCGGCCCCACCAGTCCGACGATCTCGCCCGCGCGCACGTCGAAGCCGAGCCCCGCCAGGGCCCGCGTCCCGTCGTAGGTCCGGCCGAGGTCCTCGACCGTGAGGGTTGGCGCGGCGGCGCTCTCCATGGGTGGCGCGCAGGGTAGCAGCAAGGTCGCAGCACTCCCACAGCGCTGCGCGCCCACGCGCTTGCCGCGCCACCCCGCGTATGCTGTCCTCCTTCCCGCCCCGTGGCCCCGAAGCTCCTTCGCATCGTCCTGGCCCTCGCGCTCGCGCTGCTCGCGGCCGACCTCGGCACGGCGCTGTTCCTGATCCGGGACGGCCAGTTCTTCGGCCGTCCCCTGCCGCCCTTCGGGGCCCTGACCCATCCCGGGCAGCTGGCGACGCTGGAGAAGATGGCGGCTGAGCCGCGTGGCAACTGGAGCTTCGATCGCGAGCTGGGCTGGAACTGGCGTCCTTCCAGCGTCTCGGCCGACGGCCTGTTCGCGATCGACGCGCTGGGCGCGCGCGGGCCGCGCGAGTACGCACGCGAGCCGGCGCCGGGCAAGCGGCGCGTGCTCACCTTCGGCGACTCCTTCGTGTTCTGCGACGAGGTCGCGGCCGAAGCCTCGTTCCAGCAGCAGGTCGAGGAGCTCGAGCCCGCCCTCGAGGTGCTCAACTTCGGCGTGAGCGGCTATGGCACCGACCAGGCCTGGCTGCGCTACCAGCGCCTCGGACGCGGACTCGGGGCCGAGGTCGTGTGCGTCGGGCTGATGCTCGAGAACATCGGCCGCAACGTGAACCGCTACCGTCCGCTGTGGTCCACGCGCACGGGCGTGTGCATGACCAAGCCGCGCTTCCTGCTGGACGAGGGTGGAGCGCTCTCGCTCTTGGCGCAGCCCTTCGAGACGCGCGCGCAGCTGCACGCCGCCATCCTCGACGGCTCGGTGGTGACGCGCGTGGCCGAGCACGAGTACTGGCTCGGACGGCCTGACGTCCCGAGCGGCCGCTGGTCCGCGCTGGCGCGCCTGGCGTACGGATACTTCGCGTACCGCGCGCGCAGCCCGGCGCGGCTCTGGCGCGAACCCGAGGGCGAGCCCTTCCGGGTGACGCTCGCGATCCTGGCGGCATTCCAGCGCCAGGCCCTGGCCGACGGTGCGCGCCTGGCGCCGGTGCTGATCTTCCCGGCCAAGGAAGACCTCGAGCGTTACGCGCTCCCCGGGCGTCCCTACTGGGGCGCGCTGCTGGCCGAGCTCGAACGCCGCGATCTGCCGTACCTCGACCTGATCGAACCGCTGAGCGCGGCCGCCCGCGCGCAACCGGAGGGCGCGGCTGCGCTGTACCAGGGTGGACACCTGTCGCGCCTGGGGAACTCGACCGTGGCACGCGCGCTGCTCGCATGGATCCGCGTGCACGACGAGGGGCTGGTCCCGCCGCGCTAGTGTCCCGCCCCAGGATGCTAGGATCCGCCGCGATGAGCGCGCGCTTCGCCCCCCTCGATGGGAGTTTCCTCGACCGTCTGGCAGCGCTCGCCGCGCACCCGCAGCGCTTCGACGCGGCCCTGGCGCTGACGCTGGCGCACTTCCGAGCCGAGTCCGGGACGATCCATCGCCTGGCCCGGGGCCAGCTCGAGCTGTGCGCGCACTCGCCCGGCATGCCGCCGCCCGTGCTGGAGCGCATCCGCCTCATCCCGGTCGGCAAGGGCATGGCCGGACTCGCGGTCGAGCGACGCGCGCCGGTGACGGCCTGCAACCTGCAGACGGACACGAGCGGCGACGTGCGCCCGGGGGCGCGCGCCACGGGACTGCAGGGCTCGCTGGTCGTGCCGCTGTTGCACGCGGCCGAACCCCGCGGCGCGCTCGGCATCGCCAACCGCGAGGAACGCACCTTCGGAGCCGACGAGGTCGCGCTGCTGCTCGCGGCCGGAGGCATCCTGGCGGACTGGCTGGCGGCCTGAGGCGCGCAGAACGGGCTAGCGCAGCCCCATGCGCTCGATCGAGGGCGCCTCGCCGGCCGAGCCCGGGCGCAGGAAGGCGATCGCCTGCAGGTAGCGGTAGCCCGCGAGGCCCGCGGTCGTGACGCTCCAGGGCGTCCAGCTCGCGTTGGCATCGCTGCCCCGGAACAGGAAGCGCACCTCCGAGTTCCCCGGCGTCGTGCTCTCGGCGAACCAGGAGTTGGGGCCCCCCGCGCCGCGATCGAAGGTGTAGAGCGCGCGCCCGTTGCGCCCGGGGTCCAGCTCGAGGGCCAGCGTGTCGTCGAGCCAGCGCTCGGGTGAGTTGCGCCCGCCGTTCAGGACGAAGCGGTCGGCGACCTCGTCGTAGGCCATGCCGTAGTAGCCCCCGCGCGGACTCGGTCGGTTCGCGCAGCTGAGCTCCTGCCAGCGGCGTCGGGCGGGATCGAAGGTCCACAGGTCGTCGTGACGAGCGGAGAACTGGTCCTGCACGCCGCCGAAGAGCACGAACGCTCCGCGCCGCGAGTCGAAGGCGAAGCCCGAGCGCACGCGCGCCGAGGGCCGCACCGACGTCGTCAGGACCGTGTAGGTGTTGGTGCGCACGTCGTACAGCGCGGTCGTGTCGGAGAAGGTCATCTGGTTGGGCCCGGACGACCCCCCGAACACCACCACCTCGCCGGTGGGCGGGTACACCCCGCACATGGGCGAGGCTCCGACGCTGAAGGAGGTGGGTTGCCCGGCCTCGGTCACGGCGCCCGCGAGCGGCAGGCGCTGCCAGCGGTCCGCGACCGGGTCGTAGAGCGCGTTGTTCTGCGCGTGCAGCAGCAGGAAGCGCTGCAGCGCGGGCAAGTACACCAGCCCGTAGTCCGAGCCGGCGCCGATCGGGTCTCCGGAGGGGAAGCGCTGCTGCCACTGGCGCGCGCGCACGTCGAACAGCCAGGTGTCGGCGAAGTTCGCGCCGGGCACGGTGTCGTTCTGCCAGCCTCCGACCAGGAGCACCGCCTGGTGATCCGGGCTATAGGCCGCCGGCACGTGACAGCGCGGCGAGGGCGCGACGTTCGTCGACACGCGCTCCCAGCTGTTGCTCGCGCCGTCGAAGATCCAGGTGTCGGCCGTGTTGAACATGGGGCCGAGGTGCGTGTCGCGCGTCTCACCTCCGAAGGTGAACAGACGCCGCCCACCGAGCGCCACGAGCGGGTGCGTGGTGCGCGGCGGCGGCGCCAGCCGGGGCGCGAGGTCGCGCCACGAGCCGGCGCTCCAGCGCAGGCTGCCGCTCTCGGCCAGCGCGCCCCGCAACGCCCCCAGTGCGAAGTCGGCGTCGGTGTCGAGCACGGTACGGGCCGTCGCCTGGGCCACGGACGCCGCCGTCCGCAGGCCGTTCGTGGTGGACACGTCCAGCGAGTGCACGCCGGCCTCGGGCGCGGCGCGCCACAGGCGCTCGGCCTGGGCCGTGCTGAGCGCGAAGGTCTCGAGCGACAGCTCGTCCAGCGTGAAGCCGGCGCCACGCCCGTCGCGCGCCAGGTCGCCGAGCCACAGCTCGCTCGCGGTGCGTGGCGGCGCATCGGGAGCGAGAACCACGCGCTGGGCATCCCCATCCACGAACACCCGCAGCTGCCGGGTCAGGGTCGGATCGTGGGCCACGCTCACGAAGCTCCACGCCCCCGCCGCGAGCACCCCCGTGCTGGTGACGCGCTCGCCGCCCGGCAGGAGACCGGCGCGAACGCGCCCGTCGCCCTGGAGCGCGACCTCCACGGACCCCGGCAGCAGCACCAGCGTGCGCCCGAAGGCCGTGGGCTCGGGTCGCACCCAGAACGAGACGCTCCAGCCGGCCGTGCTCGTGGCGCCGGGCAGCGCGAGGCGCAGGAACGAGCTGGGCGTGAAGCGCAGCGCGCGGCCGAAGCGGCCACGCTCCTCGAGCGCGAGATTCACGCTGGCGCTCTCGCTGGCGCCGGAAGCGGGCGCCTCGGACAGCGCTTGGCCCGGCAGGTAGAGGCGCGATTCGCGCGCGAGCCCGCGCTCGCCGAACTCGATGTGCACATCGGTGTCGGCGGCCAGGAACGGCACGCGGGCCCCGCCGTCCCAGCGGTAGCCGAGCAAGCGCTCGCCGGGCTGCAGGTGCAGGTCGTAGGCCAGCGGAGCCGGGGCGGCGGGCGCGGCCTGGGGTCGCGCAGGATGGACGGCCAGAACGAGCGCCAACGAGGTGAGCGACATGGTGACCCGCGCAGAGGGGGGGGTGCGGTGGGCAGACGTCGAGCGGAGGGCCGGGAGTCTGGCGAGGGTCCGGACGGGGATCAACCATCGGGCGCCGGGTTTTCTTTGGCCCCCTCCGTCCGAGCGTGCTTCCTTGTGGACGGCACCACCGCCGTCAGGGATCCCACCAAATGGCCGCAACAGCTCCAACGCGCACGGGTCCGGCCCTCGAGGTCGAGCGGAGCACGGAGCTGTGGCTGCTGCGGGCCGGCTCCACCAGCGAGTTCGACGCGTGCCGCTCGGCCTTCGGCACGGCCGCCCCGCAGGTCGTGCTGTGTCCGCTCGGCGGCGAGGAGGAGCGCTGGGCCGTGGCCCTGGCGAGCGCCTGCTCCGCCGTGCTGGAGCGCTCGGCCGCGCTCGCGAGGGCGGCCGAGCACGAGGGTCTCGACGCGCTCGCGGAACGAGCCTGGGGCCCGCTCGGAGCGGCCCTCGAGCGCCGCCCGGCCGTCCTCCTGGCCGTGCTCGCGCGTGAAGTCCTGCAGGCGGTGGCGGCGCGCGCGCTCGGACTCTCGGCGCAGGGCGCCCGCGCGCTGCGGGTCGACCCCGGCCGGGCGCTGTTGCTGCGCTCGGGGCCCGCGGGGCTGGTCCTGAGGCGCTCGAACGCGCAGGCGCCGGAGACGAGTGCGGGCACGGCCCTGCCCGACGGGCGCACGGGTGGCGCGCGATGAAGGTGCTGTTCGTGTGCCCGTTCGTGCCCTGGCCGCTGGTCAACGGCGGCAAGATCCGCACCTATCACCTGCTGCGCACGGCCTCCGCGCAGGCCGAGCTGCACCTGCGCGTGATCCAGGAGCCCGAGCCCGTGCCGGGCGCCGAGGAAGCGCTCGCGCCCTGGTGCCAGTCGCTGGGCTTCTTCCCGCGCAGCCGGCCCGGCACGGTCGAGCGCTGGAAGCTGCCCAAGCTCGAGCGCTGGTTCCACTCGCGCGCGCTGCTGGAGGCCGTGCACACGGACCTCGCGCGCGGCGGGTTCCGCCTCTTGCACCTGGACGAGCTGTTGCTCGCGCGCATCCTGCCGCCCGAGCGTTCGATCCCGGTCGTGCAGCACCACCACAAGCTCGACACGGTGCTGTACGGCTCGCTCGGCTCGGATGCGTCCGTGGCCCGCCGCTTCGACCTGTGGAAGCTGCGGCGCCTCGAGGCCGAATCGGCGCGGCGCTACCGCCATCACCTGCTGTGCAGCCAGGGCGACGCCGACACGCTGCGCACGCGCTACGGCGCGCTCGACTGCGCGGTGGTCCCGAGCGGCTTCGACCCGGAGACGTTCCGTTACGACCCGGCGGCCGCGCCGCGCGCGAGCGAGACGCTCGTGTTCCTCGGCAGCATGGACTACGGCCCCAACGTCGACGGGGTGCGCCACTTCGCGCACGCGATCCTGCCGCGCATCCAGCGCGAACGCCCGGCGACGCGCTTCGAGATCGTGGGCGCCGAGCCCGCGCCCGCGGTTCGGGATCTGGCCGGCCCCAAGGTGCACCTGACGGGCCGCGTCGAGAGCGTGCAGCCCTTCCTCCGACGCGCGAGCGTGCTGGTCGTTCCGCTGCGCATCGGCGGCGGCACGCGCCTCAAGATCGTGGAGGCGCTGGCCCTCGGAACCCCGGTGGTCAGCACGACCATCGGCGCCCAGGGGCTGGGCCTCGAGCACGGGCGCCACCTGCTGCTGGCCGACGGCGAGGCCGAGTTCGCGGCCGCCACGCTGCGGCTGCTGGCCGACCCGCTCGAGGCCGCGCGCATGGGCGAGCGCGGCCGCGCGCACGTGTACGAGCATTTCCGCTGGGACGTGCTCGGGCGCGAGCTGGTGGACTACTGGGAGCGAGTGGCCTTCTCCGGTGCGCTCTCGCCCTCGCGCTAGCTTCCTCCCCCGATGATCCCGCCAGCCCGGCCAGCGCTAGACTCGAGCGAACGATGAAGCGTCCGCGTTCCCTGGCCACGGCCCTGGGCCTCGCGCTGGCCGTGCTCGTGCTGGCGCCGGTGCTCGCCGAAGTCGTCTTCCGGCTGCGCACGAGCGCGAAGCAGGAACTGGCCCTCGAGAACTTCCGGCAGCACCTGCTGAGCGGCGAACTGCGCGAGTACGAGGCCCGCGCCTACACGGTCTTCCAGCGCCCGCGCTCGATGCCTTCCTGCAATTCCCTCGGCTTCCGGGGCGACGAGTGGCCACGCACCCCGACGCCGGGCATCCCCCGGATTCTCTGCCTGGGGGGCTCGACCACGGAGGGCGGGAACCCGGCTGGACTGCAGGGTTCCTACCCGTACCTGCTCGAGCGTGAGCTCGAACGCCGCGCAGGACGTGACTTCGAGGTCCTCAACGCCGGCATCTCCGGCTGGACCACGGCCGAGATGCTCGTCTCCTGGTTCCTGACGCTGCAGAGCCTCGCTCCGGACGTGCTCGTGTTGCACGAGGCCGTCAACGATCTCGAGCCGCGCTTCCTGGCCGACTTCGAGCCCGACTATTCGCATTGGCGCCGCCCGATCCAGATCCATCCCGCGCGGGGCGTGGAGCGCTGGCTCGTGGCCTGGAGTCGGCTGTACGTGTACCTCCGGCTACGGGGCGGCAGGGCCAACGACATCCTGGCGGTCTCGACCGATCGCAGCGGGCCAGTGGAGCCGCTGTTGAGCGCCGGCAAGCTGCCGCACGAAACCTCGCTCCCCTTCCGCCGGAACCTGGCGAGCATCGCGCTCTCGGCGCGCGCCGCCGGCGCGACGGTGGTGCTCATGACCCTGCCCACGGGTCCGGCGCAGGTGGGCGAGTTCTGGCGCTACGGGATAGCCGAGAACAACCAGCACCTGCGCGAGCTGTGCGCCGAGCACGATCTCGTGCTGGTCGACGCCGCACGCGCCTTCGAGGCCCGGGCGGACATGGTCCCGCATTTCACGGACGTCGTGCACCTCGAGGTGCCAGGCAACCAGTTCAAGGCCGAGCTGGTGGCCGACGCCCTGGCGGACTGGATCGCCGCACTGCCCGCGCGGGGCGCCCGTCCGGCCCCCCTGCGCTGAGAGCGCTCGCGGGAGACCCGGCCGCAAGCAGTCCGTTGAAGAAGATCCCTGCTGCGGCTTCGCGCGCATCGACGGTGCGTCGTCACGCTCGTCGAGCCGTGCTCAGCGGCCAGGAAGGCCGCTTCCGCCGTCTCTCCGTCGCGTTCCTAGCTCCGTCGATGCGCGCTTTGCCTCGCGACGGGACTGTTTCAACGGCCCGCTAGTGACCGAACCAGCGCCGCACGAGTCCCCAGGCCCCACGCGGCGCGCGGCGCTCCTCGCCCGGCACGAAGGCCAGCGCCGGCAGCCTTCCCCGGACCGCACGCAGGGCCTCGCAGTAGGCGCGCTCGAGCTGCAGGCTCATGGCCCGCGCCGAGCGCGGGCGCTTGTCGTGTGCGGCCCAGGCCGCGCGCTGGACGGGGTCGGCGAAACGCCGCAGCGCGGCCACCCAGGCGGCCGGGTCCTCGGCCGGCACCACCAGACCCGCCGCGCCCCACTCGGTCACGTCGGGCAGCGCACCGGCGTCACTGACGAGCACCGGCAGGCCGGCGGCGCGCGCCTCGCGCACGGTCAGACCGTAGACCTCGTTCCAGCGTGAAGGCGCGGCCACGCCGTCGAGCGTGGCCAGGATCTCGGCCAGCTGCTCGTGCGCGAAGGGCCCGTGCACGCGCACGCTCGGCTCGCTGGCCGCCAGGGCGCGCAACGCGTCCACGTAGCGCGTGTCGCCGTGGTAGCTCGGCAGCGCGCCGTGGACCTCGAGCGTCAGGCCCGGCACGCGCGCCTCGACCAGCGCGCGCGCCAGTTCGAGCGCGCCCTTGCTGGGCAGGACCGTGCCCAGCAGGCCGAGGCGCAGTCCGCCGCGCGCAGTGGCGCGCGCGCGCAGGGCGGCGACCGTGCGCGCGAGCTCCTCCACGTCGACGCCGTTCTCGACCACCTCGATGCGCTGCGCCTCCACGCCGGCCTGGACGTAGGCGCGGCGCGTGGCCTCGGAGGGCGTGAACAGGCGCACGGCCGAGGCCAAGGCCGCCAGCGCGAACTGGTCGCGCGCCCGCGCCGCATCCTCGTCGCTCGCCAGGGCCTCGCCGCGCGGGCCGCGCCCCTCCGCCCCGCACGACGGCATGAGGTGCCGCCAGGTGGCCGCGAGGCAGGGCGCGCAGCGCGCGGGCGAGGCCGCCGCGCACACCTCGCCGTCGGTGCGCAGCATCTGCCCGCGCGGGCACAGCGGCCAGAAGTCGTGCAGCGTCATGACCGCCGGCACGCCGGCCGCGCGCAGGGCCGGCAGGATCCCGAGGCCGAAGCCGGAGGCGTGGTGCACGTGCACCAGATCGAGGCGTGCGGCGCGTGCCCAGCCCACCACGACCGCCTCCGCGCGCGGGCTCACGACCAGGTCGGCCAGCGCGCGATGGTCGTGGTAGCGGTAGGCCATGCGCGTGACGCGCACGCCCTCGAGCTCGAGTTCGGCCGTGCCGTAGGGCTCGAGGTCCGCGCGCGTGTCCAGCGCCAGAGCGTGCACGCGATGCGCGCGCGTGCCGAGCTCGCGCGCGAGGTCGCGCGTGTGGCTCTCGACCCCGCCGATGTCGGGGTGCCAGCCCAGGCCCACGAAACCCAGCGCGAGGCCGCGCTCCCTGCGAGGCTCAGGCATCCACCGGCGCTCCCGGCTGCGCGCACACCTCGGCGTACAGCGCCTCGAGCCGCGCGAGGTGTTCGGACAGGGCCAGCGGCAAGCCCGGCTCGAGCGGTCCGGCGAGCTCGCCCGCCACGACCGCGTGCATGGCGCGCGCCAGGGCGTGCGCGTCCCCCACCGGCACGAGCCGTCCCTGCCCGGGCACGCGCACGATCTCGGCGATGCCGGGCACGTCGCTGGCGATCACGGGCAGGCCCGCGGCGCGCGCCTGCAACACGGCCAGCGGCGCGTTCTCGTCCCACTCGGAGGGTGCGACCAGGGCCGAGAGTCCCGCCAGGACGGCGGGCGCCTGGTGCGGAGCGAAGGGCTCCGCCAGACGCACGCGCCGACCGTCCACGCGCGCCAGGCACTGCTCGGAGTAGCGCCGGTGGCGACCGGTGCTGGGCTTGCCGTACAGGACGAGCTCCCAGTCCGAGTCGGGCGCCAGCGTGGCGAGCTCGCGTGCGGCGTCGAGCAGGCAGGCCAGCCCCTTGTGCGGCGCGAACTGGCCCAGGAAGCCGAAGCGCACGCGCTGGCGCGGCGCGCGCCGGGCCAGCGAGGGTGCCTCGCGGTAGCCGTCCTCGTCGAAGGCGTAGGGCAGCGACACGAGCTTGCGGCGCGGCACGCCGGCGCGCGCGAAGACCTCCAGCAGGGCCCGGGTGGGCGCGAGCAGGCGCGCAAGGGCCTCGAGCGCGCGGCGCACCTCGTGCTCGCGCGTGACGAGGTCGGCCGTTACCGGGACGCGTGCAAGTCCGCCGAGGGCCGCCAGCGTCCCGGCCGCCGCCCCGCGTGCGAGGCGCGCGAGCGCGCCGTGCTCCGAGGCCGAGGGCGTGCGGATGCAGGCCGCGCAGGTCGCGGGGGGGTGCGGTCCACCGCAGCGCACCAGGTGCGCGTCGAACATCTGGCCGCGATGGCACAGCAGTCCGTAGTCCGTCAGCGTGGCCACGCTGGGGATGCCGCGTGCGCGCGCGACCGCCGGCAGACCGAGCGAGAGGCCCCACAGCAGATAGGTGAAGTGCACCAGCTCCGGACGCTCGCGTTCGAGCAGCTCGTCGAAGGCCTGCTCGACGCGCGCGTCGCGGTAGCTGCTCTCGAAGCGCTTGCGGGCGTCGCCGGGGTTGTGCAGCAGGTACACCGGCACGCCGTCCTCGACCACCCTCTCCACGGCGTAACGCGCGCGCGCGCCGGAGCGCTCGGGGTGCAGCACGCTGACGGCGTGCGCGCGGCGCACCAACCCGCGCACCAGCTCACGCGTGTAGAACTCGGTGCCGAAGCTGCCGCGCGGCGGGTAGCCGTTCGAGACCACCAGGAGCCTCATGACGCGCCGCGCATCACGGGAAGGACTCGCGGTAGCCGCGCGCGCGCAGGCGCACCAGGGCCTCTTCGTCCAGGCCCGAGCGTCCGGGCGGCGCCTGCAGGAAGTGGCGCACCTCGTTGGTCTCCGTGCGCCACCTCAGGACCTCCTCGCGCAGGCGCGTGAACTCTTCGAATTCGGACTTCGACGGGAGCTCACCCTCCAGCGGTGGCCGCTCCAGGCGCGCGCGGGCGTAGAAGCTGAGCCCGAGACGCCGCTCGTAGTCGGTCCACTCTCCGAACCACGAGCGCCGCAGCTGCTCGTCACCCGCGCCCTCGGGCTGCAGCGACTCGAGCACGTAGCGCTCCCCCAGCACGGCGCAGCCGCCCTGCAGCCCGCAGGAGGCGTACACGAAGTCGCGCGCGGCCACGGCGGCCCCGCGCTCGCGCGCCACGGCGGCCTGCGAGAGGCCCGTCATGGTGGGCGGCACCGTCAAGCCCTCCAGGGCGAGCAGCGTGGGTGCCACGTCGAGCGTCGAGACCTGCCCCGCCAGGCTGCGCCCGCGCGCGGCGGCGAACTCGGCCCGCGGGCGGAAGATCCAGGGCACGCCCAGGTCGGCGCGGCTGTAGCGTCCGGCGTCGAGGTACAGGCCGGCCTCGCCCAGCTGCATGCCGAAGGCACCCACCACGTGCAGCGAGGTCGTCTCCATGCGTCCCAGGCGCCGCAGGCTGGCGAAGAGGTGCGCGAGTTCGCCGTCCAGCGCGTGGATCTCGCCGTCGTACACGGCCTCGTAGTGTCCGAGCGTGCGCGGACCGCCGCGCCAGCGCGAGCGCGGCAGCGCGAAGAACACCGCATCCGTGCTGGCCACCGGCGGGACGACGGCCAGCGAGGCGCGCGGCGGGAAGTAGGCCTCCGCCCCGGACAGCGGCTCGGACCAGCACTGCACGAGGCGGTTCAGGTGCAGGTACGCGAACCACGGACGATCCTCGGGCAGGGCCCGCAGCCACTGCAGGAAGTGCTCGATCACGCGGCTGGTCTGCGAGCCCTCCCAGTCCGCCGCGTCCTGGGCCTGCAGCAGCTCGTAGCGCTGGAAGCCCTGGCGCAGGCCCTGGACCTCGCCGATCGAAGGATGGTCCACGAAGGCCGCCGTGGCATAGCCCGCGGCCAGCAGCTCGACCGCGAGGTGCTCGCCGCGCGCCGGCACGGACCAGCGACGCTCGTTCGGCCCCTCGAGCTCGGGCAGGAGGAAGCGGCGCGAGAGCACGGGCTCGCAGCCGGTCAGGAGCCCGATGTGGGCCGGGATGAACTGCGGCGCGCAGGCCAGGACCTCCTCGAAGCGCAGCCCCTCCGCGGCCAGGGCCGTGAGCGCCGGGCTCGTCTCGCGGTCGTAGCCGTACACCTCCAGGTGATCGGCGCGCAACCCGTCGACGGCGATCAACAGCACTCCCGGCGCGGCGGGCCCATGGCTCTTCGCCCCGCAGCCCGTGGGCAAGGCGAGCAGGGCGAGCAACAGGGGCGCGCGCGCGCGCGCCAGGAGGCGACCCGGAGACATGCCGTCACCAGCTTGTCAAACCGCCGGGCCGACTCGAAGGGCCGACAGGCACTCGCCGCGCTCCCGCGCAGTCGCGCCGAGCCCCCCGGAGGCCGGAGCCCGGGCGAACCTCCACGCGCAAGGGTGGCTAGCGCACCGGGCCGAGCTGCAGCGGAAACAGGCTCTCGCTGCGCACCCAGCCGCGCTGGCCATCGGCGCGCTCGACGCGCACCCAGCCCGGCAGCTCGTCGATGCGCTCGACCTCCTCGAGACTCTGCAGCTCGCCCACGGCGGCGCGCGCCTCGAGCGGCTCGTTGCGCAGGGTGATGCCGGACTTCGAGACCACCAGCATGGGCGCGAGGCGCTCGCGCCCGAGCTGCCCGAAGGCCCAGGGCACGGCCGCCAGCACCA
Source organism: uncultured Planctomycetaceae bacterium (assembly GCA_964631945.1). GTDB lineage: Bacteria > Planctomycetota > UBA1135 > UBA1135 > JABFRZ01. Next base: position 787 of record CAZWAY010000097.1, on the reverse strand, counting down.
GCACCAGCGTCGCGCCCAGCAGCGCCGCGCGCGCGCCGCTGCCGCCGAAGCGCACCTCGAGCGCGAGCACCACGCTCCACAGACACAGAGCGACGAACAGGAGCGCGCGGCGCTCGCCCGGCCGCAGGCTCACCAGCAGGCGCTGCAGGGTGGCGCCGAGGTCGCCGGCATCGGCCGGCGGCAGTCCCGCCTTGGCGCGCGCGAGCTCGAGGTTCTGCCAGGCCTCGGCGTGACGCGGATCGAGGCGCACGGCGGCGGTGTAGCACGCGACCGCGGCCAGCTCCTCGCCCGCGCGCCAGGAGGCGTTGCCGAGGTCGTAGTAGACGCGCGCGCGCCCGAGCTGGTCGAGCTCCTCGCCCAGCGTCGCCTGCCACTGCGCGCGGGCCTCGAGGTAGTCCCCGCGCCGGTAGGCCTCGACTCCGCGCTCGAAGCTCGTCTGCGCGGCCAGCGGGACCAGCGCCCACGCCCACCACGCACACAGCCAGGCGAGTCGGCGCGGGCTCACAGGCCGGCCTCCACCAGCGCGCGCGCCAGGGCCAGGAGCCGCGCGCCATCGGGTGGCGGGCCACCACCGTAGAGCGCCGCCTCCAGCTCGGCCAGGACGCGCGCCGCGTCGCGCCGCAGCGCGGCCGGCAGGACGGGCGCGCGCTCGACCGCCCAGCGTTCGAAGTCGCGCCCGCTCCAGGCCGCCGCCAGCTCCCCGCTGCGCGCCCCCAGGAATTCGTGCAGCGCGGCCGCGCGCGCGCGCGCGTCCCCCGCCCGCTCGAGCGCGCGCCCGAACTCGCGC
>CAZWAY010000096.1:0-14456 GCA_964631945.1 uncultured Planctomycetaceae bacterium | reverse complement strand
TCCTACTTCGAGCGCGCGCTCGCGATCGATGAGAAGGCGCTCGGGCCCAAGCACGCCGATACCGCAAGGGACTTGAACAACCTGGCCGCCCTGCTCCAGGCCCAGGGCGACACTGCGGCGGCGCGGCCGTACTGCGAGCGCGCGCTCGCTATCGAGGAGGAAGCGCTCGGGCCCGAGCACCCGGACACAGCGATGACCCTGAACAACCTGGCCGTCCTGCTCCTGGCCCAGGGCGACACCGCGGCGGCGCAACCGTACCTCGAGCGCGCGCTCGCGATCGATGGGAAGACGCTCGAGCCCGAACACCCCAACACCGCGGCGAGCCTGAACAACCTGGCCGGCCTGCTCCAGGCCCAGGGCGACACCGCGGCGGCGCGGCCGTACCTCGAGCGCGCGCTCGCGATCTGGGAGAAGGCGCTCGGATCCGAGCACCCCGATGCCGCCCAGGCCCAGTCCAACTTGGGTATCCTCCTCGCTGACCTCGGTGACCAGAAGGATTCGTTGAACCTCGCGCTTTCCGCGCTGCGCGCTGGTGTGCGGCAAGCGGAGAAAACCCTGTGGTCCCTCTCGGAGCGCGAGCGCTTGAGTTACCTCGGGCTCGGAGAAGCAGCTCTGCGTGCGTGCCTCTCGGATCCCGTCCGTTCCGCAGCCCCAGGAACCTACGAGCTCACCCTCGCCTGGCGCGGACTCGTGTCGCGCTCCTTGGTCGCAAGCCGCGCCCAACTCCGCGCGAGCTTGCCCGCCGAGGCCGCGACCGCGATCGACAGGCTCAGCGGTGTCCAGGCCGAGCTCTCGAAGCACCTCTATGCCACCGAGGTCCAGGGTCGCGAGCGGCACGAGCGCGAGATCCGCGAGCTGCGCGAGCAGCGCAACGAGCTCGAGCTCGAGGTGCAGCGCCTGAGTGGCCCGAACCTCGCTCGGGCGCCTAGACTCGCGGAGCTCGAGAAGAGCCTCGCTGTCGACGAGGCCTTCCTCGACTTCCTCGTGCATCCGCTCTACCGGCCGGCGGAGCGCGAGGGCGAGCGCGTCGTGCGCAAGGGCGAGTGGAGCGAGCCACACCTCTCGGCCTGGATCGTGCGTAAGGACCACGCGCTCGTGCATTTCGACCTTGGTCTCTCGGCCGAGATCGAGAGCGCCGCGCGCGCGTGGCTCACGTCCGTCGTCTCGGATGCGCAGCTCGTAGCGGTGCGCGGCCTCGGCGTCTCTGCGCAAGCCGGAGCAGCGCCGGACGACGGCTCTCGGCTCACGGCGCTCCTCTGGAAGCCGCTCGCGGCCGAGCTAGCCAGCGTCACGCGCGTCTTCGTACGAGCGGACGCGTTCCTCGGCGCGCTGCCGCTCGGGGTCCTACCGATTGACGACGGCAAGTACCTGATCGAGGAGAAGGACTTCGTCTACGTGCAGGCGCCGGACGACATCGTGCAAGGGCAGGCGCACTCTTCGGACCACTCGCTGCTCGCCGTGGGCGGCGTGGACTTCGAGAGGCGCTCCGAAATGGACGAGGGTTCGCCCCATGCCGCGCCGATCGTGGCCTCGGCTGCCCTGGCGGACGAGCTTCGTGGCAGCCTGAGCGGCACTTGGAATCGCTTGTCGCACACGGTGGACGAAGCCCGTTCAATCGACGGCCTGTTCGAGACGAGCGTGGCGGGCGGAGAGCGCCTGCTGCTCACCGGCGACGCGCCCACCGAGGAACGCCTGAAGCGCGAGCTCCCGCGCCACGCCTACGTGCACCTCGCGACGCACGGCTTCTTCCATCCCGCGGGCACGGTGTCTTTGTGGGACAGCGCGCGCGAGGCGGCGGCGAAAGACACGATGCTCGGCCTCGAGCACGAGACACGCGGGCTCGTCGGCGAGCTGCCGGGCCTCCTCTCGGGCCTCGTCTGCGCCGGCGCGAACGAGCCCGCGCCCGCGGGCCGCGACGACGGGCTCCTCACCGCCGAGGAAGTGCTGTGGCTCGACCTCTCGAAGGTCGAGCTCGTCGTGCTCTCCGCCTGCGAGACGGCGCTCGGCGAGCGCCGCGCCGGCGAGGGCATGATCGGCCTGCGCCGCGCCTTCGGCCTCGCGGGTGCGAAGACGGTGGTGAGCTCGCTGTGGTCGGTGAAGGACCGCTCGACCAGCGAGCTGATGCGCAGCTTCTACGAGAACCTGCTGCTCCACGGCCAGGGCCGCGCCGAGGCGCTGCGCAACGCGCAGCTCGCGATGCTCGCCGCGAACCGCGCGAACGAGGGCGACGCGCTGCCCTCGACCTGGGGGCCCTTCGTGCTCTCGGGTGAGTGGCGATAGGGGAGATGCTCGCCACCACCCGCCACGCCTCGTTCGCGGGGCGAGCGTCCCGGTAGAATGGGCCGCCCCCGGCGCAGCGAGTCGGCGCGCGCGGCTGATCGAGAGGGAACTCATCCATGAACGGGAAGACCTGGAATGCCGTGTGGCTGGCCTGCGCGGCGGGCGCGGCCCTTGCCTGTGGAAGCGCCAGCGAGACGAAGGCCGGGGGCGGAGTGGGCAAGGCCGTCGATCCCGGGCACGACTACACGCTGGCCATGCTCGACCAGCAGGTGTTCATCAACGGCACGGCGCTGGACGAGAAGCAGCTCAGGGGGTTCCAGGAGCGCTACGGACAGGGTCCGCGGCCCGGCCGCTACTGGTACGACGCGACGAGCGGCCTGCTCGGGAGCGAGGGCGGACCGTCGCTGGGCTGGATCCTCCCCGGCCACGACTTCGGCGCGCTCCCGGCCGACGCCTCGCGCGGATCGACCGGGGTCTTCGTGAACGGCCGCCAGCTCGACGCGAGCGATTACACGGCGCTGGCCTCGATCTTCGGCGGCGTCGTCATGCAAGGGCGCTACTGGCTCGACGGCTTCGGCAACTACGGCTACGAGGGCTACGCCGTGCCGGCCGGCAACCTGTACCTCTTGATGCAGGTTCAGGCGCAGCGCGGCGGCGGCGACAACGCCTGGAGCACGCGCTTCTCCTCCGGCAACTCCACGGACGACAACAGCGCCGGCTACGTGCAGTGCCCCGATGGCACGTTCGTGAGCTACGGGATGTAGGGCGCGCGCCAGCGCAGGCCCGAGTCACGCAGGATGCGTGGCTCGCGCGCGCGCGCGAGCAGGTCGAGGGCCTCGCGCAGGATCGCCACGTGCAGCGCGCGGTTCCCCGGATCCCCGGCCGGCGCTCCGAAGGGGAAGTGCGAGGCGAGCGCGCGCGGGGCTCCGACGCGGGCCGTCAGCTCGGGCAGCATGGTGAGCGCGACGGTCGAGAAGCCCAGCTGCTCGAGCTCACGCGCCAGCACGGCCACGCTCTGCACGCACAGCGAGCAGGTCGGGAGCAGCACCAGCGCGTCGACCTGGTCCGCGCGCAGGAGGGCCGTCACCTCGCGTGCGCGCTCGGCCAGGGCCGGCAGCGGACGCACGATGCCCTGGCAGAAGCTGTAGTGACGCGGCGCGGCGGCGGCGATGGTGCCTTCGGCCACGAGCTGGTCCAGCGCGCGCCGGGGCAGGGCCACCTCGGGGTCGCGCGGGATGTACTTCTCGTCGACGTAGGGCGCGTCGAGCGCGAGCTCGGCCGCGGGCAGGTCGTGCGGGATGACGCGGAAGCTCGTGTCGCCGAGCGGGGTCTCCAGGCTCACGAAGGGCACGTCGCCGCGCCGGTGCAGGTCGGCGGTCGCGAGCAAAGCCACGCGCAGCTCGGCCAGCGGCGCGCGCGGCGGCGTCCAGGGCACGTGCTCGAAGGCCAGGAAGTCGTAGTCGGGGTCGAGCCCGGCACGCAGGTGCGCGAGCAGCCGATTCAGGAGCGGCGTCGCGTAGGGACCGCTCGGCTGTGCTCCACCCGCTTGGGGTCCGCCCGGCGGGAGCGGCGCCGGCGCGCTCACGTGCGCGGGCGGCGTCCGAGCCGCAGGAGCAGGTCGGCCAGCGCGCTCGCGATGTCGACCCCGGTGCGGCGCTCGAGCTCGACGAAGAAGGGCGAGCTGTTGCACTCCAAGAGGACCCACTCGCGCCCGCCGTTCGCGCGCATCCAGTCCACGCCGGCGAAGTCCATGCCCCAGTGCCGGGTCACGGCGATGGAGGCCTCGGCCACCTTGCCGGGCAGCTCGATGCGGCGCACGCGCGCATCGCCGCGGCGCGAGTCGACCTCGCCGAAGGTCTGCGGCAGGATCTCGGCCGCGACCAGCATGCGCTCGCCCACCACGAAGGCGCGCACGGCGTCGCCCTCGACGCGCTCCTGGGCCATGACCGCGCTCTCGCGCAGCACCGCGCTGGCCGCGGCCAGGTCGGCGGGCGGCGCCAGACGTTCGGTGTAGGCGTAGCCCCCCACCAGGTCCTTCTTCACGCGCCCGTGCGCGAGCGGACGCCCGGCGAGCTCGAGCAGGCCGCGCTCGTCGTCGGTCGAGAGCGTGCTCGGCGCGCGCCAGCCGTGCGCGAGGTAGCTCGCGATCTCGAACGGCTTGAGCCCGTGCACGTCGTAGCTCGCGGGCGCGTTCACGACCGCCGCGTGGCGCCCCAGGCGCACGAGCAGCGTGAGCCAGGCCGACCAGGTCGCCTGCGAGTGCGCCAAGGCGACGCGCGAGGCGGGGACGTCCACCCCGCCCTCGGCCACCGTCACGGCCGGGCGCGGCAGTCCGAGGTCGGCCACGTAGGCCGCGCTCACGCCGGCCAGCGACACGCCGCAGGCCTCCAGCGTCGCGCCCTCCACGCGGATCGCCGCCGGGCGGCGCGTGTCGACGATGACGGGCTCGGCCGAGCGCTCCTCGAGCCGCAGCGCCACGCGCTGCACTTCTTCCCGATCCGCCGGCCCGATCAGCGCGACCTTGGTCATCGGCAGCTCACGTCGCGCACCGGCACGTTGCCGGTCGCGACCGCGCCCTTCAGGTGGCGCAGCTCGAGCAGCGGCTCGAGGTGGAACTTGAAGGGCTCGCACGAGCCACGATCGCTGGTGGGGTGCGCCATGGCCTCGACCGGGCAGCCGCCGTGGCACAGCGGCGCGACGTCGCACGACTTGCAGCCCGAGCGCGAGAGCGGCGTCCAGTGCAGCCAGCGGTCCTCGTTGGCCTTCTGGTAGGGCTGCTGCGGGTCGAGCAGGCTGCCCACGGACTTCTCCGGGCTCATGGTCACGTCGTGCCAGCACTTGAACAGCGCGCCGGTGGGCGAGACCACGTAGCCGTTCGAGCGGTCGGCCACGCAGAACGCGCCGGCGATGCGGAACGGGTAGCGCGCCAGTGGCAGGTTGCGCTCGGCCGCCGCGCGGTACAGCTCGACCTCGGTGCGCGCGAACTCCTCGCGCGAGTAGCAGAACTCCTGGATGTTGCCGCAGGCCGCGCCCTCCTCGGTGACCTGCGCCAGGTACACGCGGATCTTGTCGGCGATGCCCTCGCGCTGCAGGTCCTCGAGCACGTCGATCGTGGACATGGTGTTGCGCCGGTCCACGTTGATGCGCACCTGGAACGAGGCCAGGTCGACACACTCCTTCATGTTGGCGATGATCCGGTCGTAGGTGCCGCGCCCGCCCACCAGGTGCCGGCGCTTGTCGTGCGACTCGCGCGGGCCGTCCAGCGTGACCTGCACGCGATCGACGCCGAAGGCCTTGAGCTCGAGCATGCGCTCGCGGTCCAGGAAGAAGCCGTTGGTCACGACCTCGGCGCCGTACTGGATGTTGCGCTCCTTGCACAGCGCGGTGATGTCGCGCGACAGGCGCTGCACGATCGGGTAGGCCTTGGGCAAGAGCGGCTCGCCGCCGTACCAGGTGACCGCGATGCGGTCGAGGCGCCGCGATTGGGCCCCGATGAAGGCCAAGAGCTCCTCCTGCACGCGCGTCGACATCTGCACCTTGAGGTGCTCCTCGTAGCAGTAGTCGCAGCGGAAATTGCAGTCGAGCGTGGGCGCGATCGTCAGGCACAGCTGGTCGGTGCGGAAGCGGTCGCGCACCAGGTCGGCCTGCACGGTCGCGACCTCGTCCACGCCGTCCTCGACCAGGAAGTTCGCATCCACCAGCGATTCGCGGATGGCGCGCTTCTCGTCGTTGTCGCAGGGCGTCTTGTCGGGTTCGGCCAGCAGCGCGCGCACGAAGTCGATGCTGGCCGGCTCCAGCTCGGCCAGGGCCGTGGAGAAGGCGTTGAAGGCCAGCCAGGACCCGTTCGATGCCTGGAAGATGCGGTTGTAGCGCGAGGCCTTCATGGGGAGGGTGGGGTTGGGGGTGAGGTGAGCCAGCCCGCCAGGGCGCGCGCGACGCGGCCGTCCGCGGCGCGGTCCCAGGCGTCGAGATCGGGGGCGACCGAGAGCGCGGCCACGGCTCCGTCGGCGACGTGCACGGCGGCAAAGTCGAGGCCCAGCGCGGCCAGCGCCGCGAAGGCGAGCTCGCGCTCGGCGGCCGGCGGTTCGGCGGCCGAGCGTGCGAAGCGCAGCTCGAATGAGCGCGCCGGCTCGCTGGCCGCGACCCAGGCGGCGCCGACGCACAGGTGCGCGCGCGTCGAACGGGCGCCGAGCTCGACCTCGAAGCACGGCCCCACGCGCGCTTCCTCGGCGCCGTGCTCGGCCGCGAGCGGGAGGACGCTCCAGCCCGCCGCACCGCTCGGCGCGGGGACGATGCGCCACGGGCGCACCGGCACCCCCGCGCGCTCGAGGCGCTCGAGCGCCAGCGCGGCCGAGTAGGCGAGCTCGGTCGCGTGCTCCGGCTCGTTGGCCACGCGCACGCGGCCCGCGAGCACGCGCAGGGCCGACACGCGCAGCGCGCGCCGCTCGCGCGCGGCGAAGCCGCGCCGCTGCAGCTCGGTCGCGGCCTCGCCTGGGCGCAGCTCGGCCGCGGGCTGCGGCCAAGGGACGAGCGGCGCCTCCACCACCAGCGCGGACAGCGTGTCGAGTCGGGTCCCGTTCCAGTGCACGGCCCGGTCCTCGATCCGCACGCGCGCGGACGACTCCAGCAGGAAGCACCCGCCCTCGACGAGCGCGCTGACGCGCTCACCGAGCGTCGATCCCGGCCTGGACAGGAAGGCGGAGCTCATCTCGACTTGGGCGCGAGGACGCGCGCAGGGGGGCGGAAACGCGTGCAGGAACGCGCGCTGCGGACCCGGGGCACGATACACCCGTTCTCGCGACCTGCCAACTTGCGGGATGGAGGACTTGCGTCTAGCGTGCTCGGATGCGGTGGCCGAAGGCGGCCGCCGCTCGCGGCCGAACGATGCCGCGGCCCTGCCTTCCCAACAACGACACGGAGTCCCCGATGAAATTCATCGTCAAGCCCATCAGGGCCGACTCGGCCAGCCGCAACCCCATCACGCTGTGCTGGAAGTGCTCGGAAGATCCCCGCGCCTGCGGCGACATCATCTAGTCCTGCCAGGATCCCACTGGCGGGCTCTGTCGGGCCCCCCGGTGATCATCGCCCGAGGCGGCACTCGCTGCTCCTCGGGCGTTCTCGTTTGGGGGCTGGAGCCGTCATCACGCGCGTCGGCTTGCGGCCCCGAGGACTTGGCCTTAGCGTGCTCGGGGCCGGCGGAGTCCACGGCCACCGAAAGGTGAACGCGCGACCTGCGGGCTCCATCCCTACTCGCAATCCAAGAAACGCCACGGAGTCCCTCGATGAAGTTCATCGTCAAGCCCACCAAGCCCGAGACCCTCGCCAGGGGCAACATCACGTTGTGCTGGAAGTGCTCGGAGAATCCCGCCTCCTGCATCTAGTTCGACTTCCATCCCGGAGGTGAGCGTCCTGGACGCGCTTCTCGGGGTGCCCACGCCTGGGGCAGCGTCGGTCGCTACCCTGGGCGTTTTCGTTTCGCCCCTGCCTCCAGAATGCGTCCCCGGCCGCCGCTCGTGCGCACCGTGCTCCTGCTCGCGGGCGCCTTCGTGGCCGCCTGCGTCGTGGCGCTGAGCGTGGTGCGCATCGGACGCGTGGTGGTCGCGCCAGGCGTGTTCTCGGGTCCGTCCCAGCCGGTGCGCGCGGGACGCGCGGGCGTCTTGGCCGAGGTCCTGGTGGAGAGCGGGGCGCTGGTGGAGCGCGGCACGCTCCTGGCACGACTCGACACCGGCGAGCTGGAGGCCGAGCTGGCCGAGCTCACCGCCCGCCGCACGGGCGCGCGCACGCGCCGCGCGGAGGCCGAGCGCGAGCGGCGCCACCTGCTCGAGACGCTGCAGCCGGCCGAGCGCGAATCGCTGGCGCGCGGCGCGCGTGCGGCCGAGCTGGTGCTGGAGGCCGCGCGCAACAAGGAACGACGCTACGCCGAGCTGCAGTCGGGCGGACTGGTGCAGCAGGCCGAGTTCGAGGGCGCCGTGCTGGAGCGCGAGCTGGCCGAGGTCGAGCTGGAGCGCGTGCGCGCGGCGGAGGCACGCCTGCCCGCGCTCGAACGGGCCGCCCTGGCGACCCTGGATGCGCGCCTGAGCGAGGACCAGACGGCGCTGACCGAGCTCGCCGCGCAGGAGGCCGAGCTCACGCGCCGCGTGGCACAGGGCGAGCTGCGCGCGCCGGTCGCGGGCCGGGTGCTGGCGCCGCCCGCGCGCGAGCTGGTGGGACGCGCGCTGGCGGCCGGCGAAGAACTCATGCGTGTGGCCACGCCCGGGGTCGAGGCCTTCCTGGCGCACCTCGACGATCGCGGCCGTGCGCGCGCGAGCGAGGGCCAGAGCGCGCGCCTGCGCCTGGAGGGCTATCCGTGGCTGGTGCACGGCACGGCCGAGGCGCGCGTGGTGCAGGTGGCCGAGCGCAAGGACGAGCAGGGCTACCTGGTGCGGCTCGAGCTCGACCCCGCGCGCTCCCCGGGTCCGCTGTTCGAGGGCATGAGCGGCACGGCGCGCATCGCCACGGCCGAGCGCGTCTCGCTCCTGTGGCTGCTGGTCGAGGAGCTCTTCCAGCTCGGTCCGCGGTGACGCGTTGAAGCCGCCGCCCGCCGACGCCCGCGGAGTCTTCCGGCGCTTCCTGGCCGAGCACGTCGCGCCCTACTGGCTGCTGCAGGCCGAGATCGGCGTGTGCGTGGCCGTGCAGGTCGTGCTGGAGCTGGTCGATCCGCTGATCCTGCGCGCCGTGATCGACCGCGCGCTGGGCGACGGCGACCGCGAACTGCTGCTGTCGCTGGCGCTGCTCCTGTGCGGGACGCTCGCCTTCCGCGTCGCCTTCCGCATCGTCTCGACCTGGCTCTACTCCTACGGCGGCCTGCGCGTCCTGTTCGACTTCCGCCGGCGCGCCTACGAGCGCGTGCAGAGCCTCTCGCCCTACTACCTGCGCGGCGAGCACTACGGCGACGTCCTGGCGCGCCTGACCTCGGACGTCGACGTGCTGCAGCGCGCGGCCGTGTACACGGTCGTGCAGGGCGTGCAGCACGTGCTCGTGATCGCGGGCATCGTGGTGGTCCTGCTGATCCTGGATCCGGCCCTGGCGGCGATCCTGCTGCTGCTCTACCCGCTCTTGGGCCTGTCGCTGTGGCTCCTGAACCGGCACCTGCGGCGCGAGAGCGAGAACACGCGCACCGCCGTCGGCAAGCTGTACGACTTCCTGGAGGAGCGCCTGGGGGCGGTGCGGCTGATCCAGGAGTTCCGGCGCGAGCGCTCCCAGGCCCTGCGCTTCGTGCGCGTCTCGCGGCCCTGGATCCGGAGCAACTTGCGGCTCTCGATCCTGTCCTCGCTGCAGACCTCGATGGCCGACGTGATGCTGGCCTGCGCGCCGATCGCGGTGTTCCTGCTGGGCGGGCCGCGCGTGCTGGAGGGCACGCTCTCGCTCGGGACGCTGGTGGCCTTCTACACCCTGGCCGGGCGGCTGCACCGGCCGATCTCGCTGCTGGTCGACATCCACATCGAGCTCGCCACGGCGCGCGCGGCGCTGCGGCGCGTGTACCACCTGATCGACCTCGAGCCGTGGATCCGCGAGCTGCCGGGGGCCAGCGCGCCCGCGACGGTGGCCGGACGGCTCGAGTTCGCCGGCGTCGACTTCGCCTGGGAGAACACGCCCATCCTGCACGCGATCACGGCCGCGATCGCGCCCGGCGAGCGCGTGGCGATCGTGGGCCCGTCGGGCTCGGGCAAGTCGACCCTGGCGGCCCTGGCCGCGCGCTTCCTCGATCCGACGCGCGGCAGCGTGCGCCTGGACGGGCTCGAGCTGCTGCGCTGGCGCCTGGCCGATCTGCGCCGCGCGGTGGGCGTCGTGCCGCAGGAGGCGCAGCTGTTCCACGACTCGCTGGCCGCGAACCTGCGCCTGGCCGCGCCGCACGCCGGCGAGGTCGAGCTGGTCGAGGTGCTCGAGGCCATGCAGCTCGGTCCGTTCCTGGCCGGCCTGCCCGAGGGTCTCGCGACCCAGGTCGGCGAGTCGGGCCTGCGGCTCTCGGGCGGCGAACGCCAGCGTCTGGCGCTGGCGCGCGCCCTGCTGGCGCAGCCCGTCGTGCTGATCCTGGACGAGGCCACCTCGGCCCTCGACGCGCGCACCGAGCGGGCCGTGCTCGACGAGCTGAGCCGGCGCCTGCGCGGGCGCACGCTGGTCATGATCGCCCACCGCCTCACGAGCGTGCAGGACTTCGACCGCATCCTGGTCGTGCGCGAGGGACGCCTGGTCGAGTCGGGCTCGCACACCGAGCTGCTCGCCCAGGGCGGCGTCTACCGCGAGCTCTACGACGAGCAGGTGCGCGCGGCGCCGTAGCGCGACGGCGGTGACAGCACGCGCGTTCCAGGCCGCGGGCCCCGGGGAAGAGGGTCGGGTCAGAGCGCGATCTGCCAGCGGAAGGCGAGGATCTTCGTGCGACCGTCCGGGGCGCCCGCGGCCGGGTCGAGGTCGGCGAGGATGTAGTCGAGCATCAGGCGCGTGTTCGGGTTCAGGTACCAGTTCACGCCGAAGGTGAGGTCGTCGAGTTCACCGCCGTCGGTGCCGTCGTCGTCCAGGTCGAGGCTCGAGATGCGCGCGGCCACCTCCCAGGCGCCGGAGCCGCCGCGCTCGAGCGAGCGGAGTCTTAGCGGCCCCTTAGCGGGGCGCGCGTCTAGGTTCTGCCGAACGCAGTTCTTGACCACGTCCTCCGCGCGCGGGAGGTGCACCGCCAATGTCGACCGCCGACCTCGTCTTCCTCGCCCTAGGCCTGGGCTCGTTCGTACTTCTGTACCTCGTGCTCGTCGCCCTCGACGAGCGCCGGTTGGACCGCCGGAGGTGAAGCGCATGACGAACTGGGACTGGATCGCCCTCGTGCTGTGTGTGGGGCTGTGCGTGTACCTGCTCGCGGCGCTGCTGCGGCCCGAACTCTTCGACTGAAGGCGCTGTCATGGCTTGGATGCAGATCGCGCTCTACGTCGTGCTGCTCGTGCTGGTCGCCAAGCCGCTCGGCGAGTACATGGCCCGCGTCTACGCGGGCGAGCGCACGTTCCTCATTCCCGCGCTGGGCTGGCTGGAGCGCGGGCTGATGCGCCTACTCGGTGTGCGCCACGACCACGAGAGCGACTGGAAGACGTACGGCGCTGGCGTGCTCGCGTTCAACGCGCTCGGATTCCTGGCGGTGTACGGGCTCCAGCGCGCCCAGCAGCACCTGCCGCTGAACCCGGCCGGCTTGGGGGCCGTGACGGCGGACTCGGCCTTCAACACCTCCGTCAGCTTCGTCACGAACACGAACTGGCAGGGGTTTGCGGGCGAGACGACGCTAAGTCCGCTGACGCAAATGCTGGGCCTCACGGTCCAGAACTTCGTCTCGGCCGCGACGGGCATGGCGGTCTTGGTGGCGTTGATGCGCGGCTTCGAGCGCAAGTCGAGCGCAACCGTCGGCAGCTTCTGGGTCGACCTCGTGCGCTCGACTGTGCACGTGCTGCTGCCGCTCTCGGTCGTGCTCGCGCTCGCTCTCGTCTCGCGCGGCGTGGTGCAGACCTTCGACGGCTCGGTGACGGCCCGGCTCCTCGAACCGGTCGCAGCCGCCGACGGGAGCACGCTCGCCGAACAGATGATCCCGCTCGGGCCGGCCGCCACGCAAGTGGCGATCAAGCAGCTCGGCACGAACGGCGGCGGCTTCTACAACGCGAACTCGGCGCACCCGCTGGAGAACCCGGACGCGCTCTCGAACCTGCTCCAGTCGCTGGCGATCCTGCTGATCCCGGCGGCGCTGTGCTTCACCTTCGGGGCGATGGTGCGCGACCGGCGCCATGGAGTCGCGCTGCTGGCGGCGATGCTGATCGTGCTCGTGCCGTGCATCGCCGCCGTGTACGTGGCCGAGCGCGCGGGGACACCGGCGCTCGTCGCTGCGGGCGCCGACCTGGCGGAGGGCCCCGAGGCGCCGGGCGGGAGCATGGAGGGCAAGGAGTTGCGCTTCGGGCTGGCGCAGTCGGCCATCTGGGCCACGGCCACGACGGCGGCTTCGAACGGCTCGGTGAACGCGATGCACGCTTCCTTGACCCCGCTGGGAGGGCTCGTGCCGCTGGTGCTGATGCAGCTCGGCGAGGTGATCTTCGGCGGCGTCGGGTCGGGCCTCTACGGCTTGCTCGCCTTCGCGATCGTGGCCGTGTTCGTGGCCGGCCTGATGGTCGGGCGCACGCCCGAGTACCTGGGCAAGAAGATCGGCGCCTACGAGATGAAGATGGCGTCGCTCGTGATCCTCGCGCCGTGCATCGCGGTGCTGCTGGGCGCGGCCGTGGCCGCGGCCCTGCCCCAGGGGCGCGTCGGCGTCCTGAACCCGGGCCCGCACGGCTTCAGCGAGATCCTGTACGCGTTCTCGTCGGCCGGCAACAACAACGGCAGCGCCTTCGCCGGGCTCTCGGCCAACACGCCCTACAACAACACCGTGCTGGGCCTCGCGATGCTGGTAGCGCGATTCGAGCAGATCGTGGTGATCCTGGCGCTGGCGGGGGCGCTGGCGAAGAAGAAGCTCGTGCCCGCCGGATCGGGCACGCTACCCACGCACACGCCGCTGTTCGTCGTGCTGTTGCTCGGCACGGTGCTGCTCGTGGGCGCGCTGACGTTCCTGCCGGCGCTCGCGCTGGGACCGATCGTCGAGCACCTGCAGATGACCGGCTGATCGGGGAAGAACATGAACACAGCCAAGCAAACCCGTGCGCGTCCGCTGTTCGAGGCGTCGATCGTGAAGCGGGCCGCGCTGGACTCGTTCCGCAAGCTCGATCCGCGCGTGCAGCTCAGGAACCCGGTCATGTTCGTGGTCTGGATCGGATCGGTGCTGACGAGCCTGCTCGCGCTCCAGGCCCTGTTCGGTGCCGGTGAGACGTCGTTCGGCTTCGTGTTCGCGATCGCCTTCTGGCTGTGGACCACGGTCCTGTTCGCGAACTTCGCCGAGGCCCTGGCCGAGGGCCGCGGCAAGGCCCAGGCTCAGGCCCTGCGCAGCGCGCGCCGCCAGGTCGTGGCGAAGCGGCTCCAGGCCTGCACGCGCGACGCACCGGTCGAGCGCGTGCCCGCCACCGAACTCGGCCGGGGCGAGTGCGTGCTGGTCGAGGCCGGCGACGTGATCCCCTGCGACGGCGAGGTGCTCGAGGGCATCGCCACGGTCGACGAGAGCGCCATCACCGGCGAGAGCGCGCCCGTCGTGCGCGAGAGCGGCGGCGACCGTAGCGCCGTGACCGGCGGGACGCGCGTGCTCTCCGACTGGATCGTCGTGCGCGCCACCGCGAACCACGGGGACACCTTCCTCGACCGCATGATCGCGCTGGTCGAGGGCGCGAAGCGCGGCCGGACGCCGAACGAGATCGCGCTCACGATCTTGCTCGCGGCGCTGACGATCATGTTCCTGCTGGCGACCGCGACCCTGCGCCCCTTCTCGGCCTTCTCCGTGGCGGCCATGGGGCACGGTGAGCTGGTCGGCGTGACCGTGCTGATCGCGCTGCTCGTGTGCCTCATCCCGACCACGATCGGGGGTCTCCTGTCCGCGATCGGCATCGCCGGCATGGACCGCATGATCCGCGCCAACGTGATCGCGACCTCCGGGCGCGCGGTCGAGGCCGCGGGCGACGTCGACGTGCTGCTGCTCGACAAGACCGGCACGATCACCTTCGGCAACCGCCAGGCGACCGAGTTCCTGCCGGCCCCAGGAGTATCGATCGAGGTGCTGGCAGCCGCGGCCCAGCTCGCCTCGCTGGCGGACGAGACGCCCGAGGGGCGCAGCATCATGGTGCTGGCCAAGGAACGCCACGGACTGCGCGAGCGCGGCCTGGGCGAGAGGAGTGCGCACTTCGTGGCCTTCACGGCGCAGACGCGCATGAGCGGCGTCGACCTCGACGGGCGCCAGATCCGCAAGGGCGCCGGCGACGCCATCGCGGGTTTCGTCGCGCGCCATGGCGGCGCTCTCGGGCGCGAGGTCCAGGAGCTCGTGCGCTCGGTCGCGCAGTCGGGTGCGACGCCGCTGGTGGTGGCCGAGGGCGCGCGCGCGCTCGGCGTCATCCGCCTGAAGGACGTCGTCAAGGGCGGGATCCGCGAGCGCTTCGTCGAGCTGCGCAAGATGGGCATCCGCACGATCATGATCACCGGCGACAACACGCTGACGGCCGCGGCGATCGCGGCCGAGGCCGGCGTCGACGACTTCCTGG
>CAZWAY010000095.1:0-14585 GCA_964631945.1 uncultured Planctomycetaceae bacterium | reverse complement strand
CGCGCCGCCCCCGCCCCCCTTGCGCCTCCCGGTCGGCGGCTTCGAGCTGCTGGCGGAGGTCAAGTTCGCCTCGCCCTCGTCCGGACGCCTGGCGCAGGCGGCCGAGGCCGAGCACGCCGCGCGCCAGGCCCGCCGCTACGCCGCCGCGGGCGCGGCCGCGCTCTCGGTGCTGACCGAGCCGACGCGCTTCGCGGGCGCCCTGACCCACCTCGGGGCGGCGGCGCGCGCGGTGCGCGTGCCGGTCATGCGCAAGGACTTCCTGGTCGACCCGCTGCAGGTGCTCGAGGCGCGCGCCGCGGGCGCGAGCGGCGTCCTGCTGGTGCTGCGCATGCTGGCCGAGGACGCGCTCGCGGCGCTCCTGGGCGCGGCCGAGGAGCACGGGCTGTTCGTGCTGCTCGAGGCCTTCGACGAGGCCGACCTCGAGCGCGCAGCGCGCGTGCTCGCGACCCGCTCCCGGGGCACCTACCTGGTGGGCGTGAACGCGCGCGACCTCGCCACGCTGGCGGTCGACCCGCACCGGCACCTGGCGCTCGCCGAACGGCTGCCGCGCGGCGTGCCGTGCGTGGCCGAGAGCGGACTCACCACCGCGGCGGACGCGCGCGCCGCGGTCCAGGCGGGCTATGGACTGGCGCTGGTCGGGAGCGCGCTGATGCGCGCCACCGATCCGGGGGCGCTCTTGGCGGAGATGCTCGCGGCCGGGCGCGCCGCGGCCGCCGAGCGGAGGGCTGCCCCGTGAGGGTGCGCGTGAAGATCTGCGGCCTGTGCGACGAGGCCGGGCTCGAGGCCGCCTGCGCGGCCGGGGCCGACGCGCTCGGGTTCGTGCTGGCGCCCTCGCCGCGGCGCCTGACGCCGGAGCGCGCGCGCGAGCTGCTGGCGCGCGTGCCGCGCGGGATCGAACGCGTGCTGGTGCTCGCGCGCGCGACGCGCGCCGAGCTGCTCGCGGCCCTCGCGCTCGGGCCGGACGCGCTGCAGGCGGAGCTCGATTCGGACTGGCCCGAGCTGCCGGCGGAGGTCTACGCCCTGCCCGTGCTGCGCGACGGCCCCGACCTCGCGGCGCGCGCCGCGCGCGTGCCGGTGAGCACGGCGCCGGCCTTCGGCCTGCGCGGCGCGCTCGTCCTGGACGGCCCGAGCGGCGGTGGCCGCGGCGTGCTGGCGGACGAGACCCGCGCGCGCGCGCTGGCGGCCGGACGCGCGCTCGTCCTGGCCGGCGGCCTGACACCCGAGAACGTGGCCGCGCGCATCCGCGCGGTACGCCCGCTGGCCGTGGACACGAGCTCCGGCGTGGAGCGCGTGCGCGGCCGCAAGGACCCCGAGCGCGTGCGCGCCTTCGTGCGCGCGGTGCGCGCGCTCGAGAACCAGACCCGGGAGAGCCCGTGACGATCGAACTGCCCACCTCCGCCCCCGCCACGCCGGGGCGCTATGGCCGCTTCGGCGGTCGCTACGTGCCCGAGATCCTGGTGGGTGCCCTGGTCGCGCTCGAGCGCGCCCTCGCCGAGCACCTCGACGAGCCCGGCTTCCGCGCCGAGCTCGAGCGCGAGAGTCGCTCCTGGAGCGGCCGCCCGACGCCGCTCACGCGCGCGCTGCGCCTGGGTGAGCACCTGGGCTGCGAGCTGTGGCTCAAGCGCGAGGACCTGGCCCACACCGGTGCGCACAAGATCAACAACGCGCTCGGCCAGGCGCTGCTGGCGCGGCGCATGGGCAAGCGGCGCGTGATCGCCGAGACCGGCGCCGGCCAGCACGGCGTGGCCGCGGCCGCGGCCTGCGCGCGCCTGGGCCTCGCCTGTCGCGTGTACATGGGTGCGGTGGACGTCGAGCGCCAGGCGCTGAACGTGCAGCGCATGCGTCTGTTCGGGGCCGAGGTGGTGGCGGTGGCCGCGCTCGACGGCACTCTGCGCGCCGCCATCGACGAGGCCCTGCGCGACTGGGCCCACGACCCGGAGGGCACGTACTATCTGCTGGGCTCGGCCGTCGGGCCGCACCCGTATCCGGCGCTGGTGCGCGCGCTGCAGTCCGTGATCGGGCACGAGGCGCGCGCCCAGCTGCTCGCGGCCTGCGGCGCCCTGCCCGACGCGGCCCTGGCGT
The DNA here is from genome assembly GCA_964631945.1 of uncultured Planctomycetaceae bacterium. Classification (GTDB taxonomy): domain Bacteria; phylum Planctomycetota; class UBA1135; order UBA1135; genus JABFRZ01. The sequence goes on along the minus strand of CAZWAY010000095.1, from coordinate 12,503 downwards.
GCGTGGGCGGCGGCTCGAACGCGATCGGACTGTTCGCGGGCTTCGTGGCGGACGAGCGCGTCGAGCTGATCGGCCTGGAGGCCGGCGGCCGGGGCTCGCAGCCGGGCGCGCACGGCGCCTCGCTGACGCTCGGGCGTCCGGGCGTGCTGCACGGGGCGTTCTCGTACCTGCTGCAGGACGAGCGCGGGCAGGTGCAGGAGACGCACTCGCTCTCGGCCGGCCTGGACTACCCGGGCGTGGGCCCCGAGCACGCGCACCTCAAGGAGTCGGGCCGCGCGCGCTACCTCGCCATCGGCGACGACGAGGCCGTGACCGCCCTGCAGGAATGCTGCCGTTTCGAGGGCATCCTGCCGGCGCTCGAGTCCGCACACGCCCTGGCCGGCGCGCGGCGCGTGGCGCGCGAGCGCCCCGGCGCCCGGGTCCTGGTGTGCTGTTCCGGGCGCGGCGACAAGGATCTCGGGATCCTGGCCGGGCTGGGTGGAGGCACGCCGTGAGCCTGGGACGGATCGAGCAGCGCCTCCACGCGGCGCGCGCGCAGGGGCGCACGGCGCTCCTGCCCTACCTCATGGCGGGTTTTCCGGAAAGGCGCGGCTTCGAGCAGGTGCTGCAGCGCGTGGCGGCGCGCGGCGAGCTGCTCGAGCTCGGGCTGCCGTTCTCGGATCCGACCGCGGACGGGCCGGTGCTGGCGGCCGCGGCGCGGCGCGCGCTGGGCGAGGGCGTCGACCTCGAGTGGGTGTGCGCGCTGGCGCACTCGCTGCGCGGGCGACTGGAGGCCGGACTGGTGTTGATGAGCTACGTGAACCCGCTGCTCGCGCGCGGGCTCGAGCGTGCCCTGCGCGAGCTGGCGGCGGCGGGCTTCGAGGGCCTGATCGTGCCCGACGTGCCGCTCGAGGAGGGCGCCGAGCTGCGCGCGCTGGCCGACGCGCACGGGCTCGCGCTGGTGCAGCTCGTCACGCCGCTGACGCCGCCGGCGCGCCGGCGCGAGCTCGGCGCGGCCAGCCGCGGCTTCCTGTACGCCGTGACGCGCGCCGGGACGACCGGCGCGAGTACGGACGCGAGCGACGTGGCGGGCTACCTCGGCGCGCTGCGCGCGGACACGACGCTGCCGGTGTGCGCCGGCTTCGGCGTGCGCACGCCCGCGCAGGTGCGCGCGCTCGCGCCCTGCTGCGACGGCCTGATCGTCGGCAGCGCCCTGGTCGAACTCCTGGCACGGGGCGAAGACCCCGCGCCGTTCCTCGATTCCCTGCGTAGCGCCGCCGCGGCGGCCGGAGGCTCGTGATGATCGCCGTACTGAAGCCCAACCTCTCCCTGCGCGACAAGGCCCAGCTCGTGGCCCTGATCGAGGCGCGCGGCCTGCGCGTGCACCTCGACCGGAGCGGCGGCGAGGAGTGGATCGGCGTCCTGGGCGAGGACACGAAGGCCTGCGCGGCCGAGCTCGCGGCCCACCCGGCGGTGGCCGAGCTGCGCACGCACGCCGTGCCCTACGCGCTGGCCTCGCGCGCCTACCGGCGCGAATCGAGCCTGGTGCGCGTCGGCGTGGTCGCCTTCGGCGGCCCCGAGCTGATCGTGATGGCCGGCCCGTGCGCGGTGGAGACGGAGGAACAGATCTTCGCCACGGCCTCCGCGGTGGCCGCGGCCGGCGCGCGCGTGCTGCGCGGCGGCGCGTTCAAGCCGCGCACCTCGCCCTACAGCTTCCAGGGCCTGGGCCAGGAGGGGCTCGAGCTCCTGGCCGCGGCCGGACGCGCGCACGGACTCCCGATCGTGACCGAGGTCGTGGCGCCCGAGGACGTGCCGCTGGTCGCACGTCACGCCGACGTGCTGCAGGTCGGCGCGCGCAACATGCAGAACTTCCGCCTGCTGCAGGCGGTGGGCGAGAGCGAGCGTCCGGTGCTCCTGAAGCGCGGGCTCGTGGCCACGCTGGAGGAGCTCCTGCTCGCCGCCGAGTACGTGCTCGCGGCCGGCAACCCCGAGGTGATCCTGTGCGAGCGCGGCATCCGCACCTTCGTGCGCGAGACGCGCAACACGCTCGACCTCGCGGCGATCCCGCTCTTGAAGGAGCGGAGCCACCTGCCCGTGGTCGCCGATCCGAGCCACGGCACCGGCGTGCGCGCGCTCGTGCCGCCGCTGGCCAAGGCGGCGCTGGGGGCGGGGGCCGACGGACTCTTGATCGAGGTGCACCCGGATCCGGCCACGGCGCTCTCGGACGGCGCGCAGAGCCTGACCTTCGCGGGCTTCGCGGGGCTGATGCGGGAGCTCGGGCCGCTGGCCACGGCGCTCGGACGCACCCTCGCGCCCGCGCGCACCGCGCTCACGGACGCAGGACGTTGAGCTCGCCGGGCACGAGCTCGATCGGCCGACGCAGCACTTCGGCCTCCTTGCGCAGGAGCACCAGCGTCGTGGCCGTCTCCGGTGCGCGCACGACCGGACTCAGGCCCTTCGAGATCTGTGTCTCGCGCGTCATCATCCAGCCGCCGCCGAAAGTCTCCTGGATCTCGATGCGCTCGCCGGAGGCGTCGAGCAGCGCGAAGGCGTCGGCCAGCCCCGGGTCGGCGGCGCGGACCTGCACGTCGCACAACCGAGCCTGGACGAGCTCGAGGTGCACGAGGTCGGCGCGCGGGTCGAGCGGCACCTGGCGCCAGCCCAGGCTGGGGTGCTCGAGGTCCAGCTCCAGACCGTCGAGCACGAGCTCCTCGAAGCGGAAGCGCCCTTCCTCGTCCGTGACGACGCGGTTCGTGGTCGGCCGCGGGACCTGGCCGCGGTAGTCCGCGTCCGGCACGGCGCGCCAGGGCGAGACTCCTACCCCTGCGATGGGCGCGCCGCTCACGGAGACGACGCGTCCGGCCACGGGCCCACTTCGTCCGGTGCGGGCCAGCACCAGCTCGACGTGTTTCGAGCCGGCGTCCAGCGTCCAGGGACCGAACAGCTCGGCTCGAGCGGGGTCGTAGGCCATGACGGCGTAGGGACGCTCCAGCAACCCTTGGATCTCGAACGCGCCCTCGGCGTCGCTCTCGGACTTCGGCGCGTGATGCACGCCTGCGAGCTCCTCCTCGACCGTCTTCTCCCAGACCATGGTGGCGCCCTCTCCGCCGGACTGCATCTGACGTCCGAAGGGCGTCGAGTCGCGCGCCCACAGGACGATGCCCGCGGCCGCGTGGCCGTCCTCCTCGCGCACGTGCCCGGCGATCGTGGCCGGACGCGCGCCGAGACGCAGCACGATCGCCTGGTCCAGCTCGAGGTCCGCGAGCGTCTCGCGCGCGGGCAGGTAGCCCGGCAGTAGAGCCACCAGATGAGCTGGCGACTCGACGGGAGCGGGTTCGCTCGGGACGATCGGTCCGAACGTGCCGTGCCGCCCACCCAGCACGAGCTCGAAGGTGCCGAGCGCATCGCACTCCACGATCGCGTCGCCCGCGGACACGCGCGCGCCCGCGGCGGCGAGGCCGGCGGGGTCGAGCACGTAACCGTGGATGCGGCGCTCGTGCTCGCTCGGCACGAGCCGTACGACGAGGTCGAGCGCGCTCACCGGCGGGAGGTCGACGTTCTGGACCCAGAAGCCGAGTGCCTCGACCTGCAAGAGCACGCGTGGACCACCCGCGACGCCCTCCAGACGGAAGGTGCCGTCGGTCGCGCTCGTCGCTTCCCATTCGGGGTGCTCCAGCGGGCTGGGCGTCAGGCCGAGCTCGCGCAGCAGCAACTGGCGCGGCTGGAAGCGCAGGCGCGCGCCGGCCACCGGTTGTCCGTGCGGGTCGAGCACGACGCCGCCGAAGGCCGCGCGCGGCGCGGCGACCACCAGCAGGCTCTCGGAGCGGAACGAGCCGGCGCGCTCGCCGGGCACGAGCGTCACGAGGTCGGGCTCGAGACAGCGGATCGTTCCGGCTGGAGAGTCGGGCAGTGCGAAGGCTCCGTCCGACTCGGAGCGCGCGACGGAAGCGTGGGCTCCGGCTCCAACCCAGCCGACGCGCACGGACCCGAGCGGCGCGCCTTCGGGGTCGACCACGCGGCCATGGACGAGCGCGGCCAGCACCTCCGACTCGGCCGCCGGCCGCGGGGCCTGCCCCTCTTCGGACACCACCGGCGCCCGCGCGGGGAGCGAGATGGACAGGCCCGGCGCTCCGTCGAGCGCGTGCACCTCCGCGATCTCGTCCGGCGCAGGCGTACGGGACCCGATCGGGGCTGCATCACCGCCTCCGTGGAACCAGAACCAAGCGACGCCGCCGCCGATCACCAGCGCCGACGCCGTCAACTTCAAGCCACCGGTCATCGCGATCATCTCCGCTGCCGCCGTCGTCACGCCGGCGGGTTTCGCCAGCGCCAGGAGTCCCACTGCCCACGCCCCGCGCCGACCGCCGTGCTCGCGATCGAGCCGGGCGCGCAGGCGCACGAGGCCGTGCTGGATGCGCTCGTGCGCGCTCGAGGGCGCGATGCCCTGGCGCTTCCCGATCGCGGCCAGCGAGTGGTCCCGGAAGAAGCGCAGGTAGAGCGCGCTGCGGTAGGGCTCCTCGAGCGCCAGCAACGCCTCGGCAAGGTGCTTCCTGAGCTCGAGCTCGGCCACGAGCTCACTCGTCGGCTCGAGGGCCTCGGCGCGCGCCACGCGCTGCTCGCGCCGCGCGCGCGCGGCGTGCATGCTCTTCGCATCGCTCCACAGGTTGCGCAGGATCCCGCGCAGCCACGGACGCAGCGCGCGCGGCCGCGCGGACTCGCGCGCGTCCAGCGCCGCGGCCCAGGTGTCCTGCACCAGGTCCTCGGCCGCGTGCGCGTCACCGGCCAGCTTCCGGGCCAGGCGGCGGATCCATTGGTCCTCGGCCAGGAGCCCCTGGAGATCGAAGGCGGGCGGCACGGACATCAGCGTACGGGTCCGAGCCGAAGACGGCGTTTTCGGCGCGACCTCGTTTTCTCGTCGCCCGCGCGCGGCCTCTCGGGCATGAACGAACCGGACCGAGCTCAGTCGCCCTTGTAGAAGGGCTCGGAGGCGGGCTGGAGCAGCTCGAAGCGTGCGCGGCCCGCGAGCGAGCGCTGCAACGCCCCCAGAGCCCCGTCCAGGAGCCGCAGGCGCAGGACCAGTTCGTCGTCCCCGTCCACGCGCTGCTCGAGCACCTTGCCCGCGGCCTTGAGCGCGGCGATGCTCTTGCCGTCGCCGGTCGAGACGCGCACCTCCACCACCGGTGAGCGCCGGTCCAGGCGCGTGCGCACGAGCGCCTCGAGCTGCGCCAGACCCTCGCCGGTGTGGGCGGAGACGCGCACGACCTCCTCGGCCCGGCCCTGCGCGAGCGGCTGGGCCGCCAGGCGCTCGAGCACGCGGTCCATCTTGTTCAGCACCAGCACGTCGGCCTTGCGGCTGGTCAGCCCGGACAACGTGTCGTCCACGGCGCGCACCTGCACCGCGGCATCGGGATGGGCGGCATCCACGACGTGCAGGAGCAGCTCCACGTTCAGCGCCTCCTCGAGCGTGGCGTGGAACGAGGCCACCAGGTGGTGCGGCAGGCGCTGGACGAAGCCGACCGTGTCGGAGAGCAGCACGACTCGTCCGTCGCCCAGGCGCCACTGGCGCGTGCGCGTGTCGAGCGTGGCGAAGGGCATGTCGGCCACGAACTCCTCCGCCCCGGTGAGGCGGTTGAGCAGCGTGGATTTGCCCGCGTTCGTGTAGCCGACCAGGCCCACGGTGAAGAGCTCGGAACGGCTCTTCACCTGGCGCCGGCGGTGCTCCTCGATCTCGCCGAGACGTGCCTTCAGGTCCTGGATGCGCTTCGCGATCAGGCGCCGGTCGGTCTCGAGCTGTGTCTCGCCCGGGCCACGCGTGCCGATCGCACCCTCGTGGCGCTCGAGGTGCGTCCACATGCGCCGCAGGCGCGGGCGCAGGTACTCCATCTGCGCCAGCTCGACCTGCAGCCGCGCCTGGGCCGAGCGCGCGCGCGCCGCGAAGATGTCCAGGATCAGCTCGGAGCGGTCGAGCACGCGCTTCTCCCAGGCCTTCTCGAGGTTGCGGATGTGCGCGGGCGAGAGATCGTTGTCGACCAGCACCGCGTCGGGTTGCAGGCGATCGATGGCGGCGCGCACCTCGCCCACCTTGCCACGCCCCATCAGGGTCGAGGCGTCGGGCGCGGGACGCTTCTGGATCAGCGCTTCCTCCTCCTCGACCACGTCGGCCCCCGCCGCCTCGACCAGGCTCTTGGCCTCGGACAGCGGCCCGTCGTGCTCGAGCGGCTGCTCGGGGAACAGCACGCCGCACACCAAGATGCGCTCGCGCGGCGGGCGCGTCTCGGCCGGGCGCCGGCTCACGCGCCTGCCACCGGCAGCTCGGAGGGGAGCGGCACGCGCGCGACGACCACCTCGGCGATGTGCCCTTCCTCGAACACGGGCGCGGAGCGCGTGTGCGCGCACCAGGTCGGGTGCGTGCCAGGGTGGTCGGTGCGGTAGTGGACCCCGCGCGACTCGGTGCGCACCAGCGCCCCCAGGGCCGCCAGGTGCGCGACCGTCAGCAGGTTGACGAGCTCCCAGGTGGCCGGCTCGTGCGCGCCGAGCTCGCGCACGGCTCGGCTCCACAGGCGGATCTTCGCGAGCGCGTCCTCGATCTCGGCGCCCGTGCGCTCGACGCCCATCTGGCGCCACATCAAGGACTTCAGCGAGTAGGTGACGTCCTGGATGTTGACGCGCATGCCATCCGGCACGGCCGCCGCGATGCGCGGCGCCCGCACGTGCCAGTCCTGGATGCCCTTGCCCTGGGCCTCGTCGGCCGCGCCGTGGCCGGCGCGCGCACCGATGACGAGCCCCTCGAGCAGGGAGTTCGAGCCCATGCGGTTGGCGCCATGGATGCCGGAGCTGGCGCACTCGCCCACGGCCCACAGGCCCGGAACCGTGGTGCGCCCGTCGAGGTCGGTCTCGAGCCCACCGATCATGTAGTGCGCGCCCGGGCGTACGGGCACCGGATCGCGCGCGATGTCGATCCCGAAGTAGCGGCACACGCGACTGATGCCGGGGAAGAGCGCGTGCGGATCGCCGCGCACGGCCGAGAGATCGAGGTAGACGCTGGTGTCCTGCGTGGACACCATGCGTTCGAAGATCGCGCGGCTGACGACGTCACGCGGCGCGAGCTCGGCCCCCTCCACGGCCTGCATGAAGCGCACGCCGTGGCGATCGCGCAGGACACCGCCAGCGCCGCGCACGATCTCGCTGATCAGCACGCGCGCCGCACCAGCGATGTAGAGCAGCGTGGGGTGGAACTGGAAGAACTCGAGGTCGCGCACGGCAGCCCCGGCCCGGAAGCCGATGGCGACGCCGTCGCCGGTGGCGATGGCGGGGTTGGTGGTCTCGCGGTAGAGCTGACCCGCGCCGCCCGTGGCGAGGATCACGGCACCGCCGGAGTACACGGCGAGATCCCCGCGCGCGCTGCGCACGAGGGCCCCGACCACATGGCCATCCTGCGCGCACAGGAGGTCGAGCACGAAGGTGTCGGGGAAGACCGTGATGCGGGGGTGGGCTTGCAGCGCGGCGCCCAGGGTTTGCTGGAGCTCCCGTCCCGTGGCATCGCCGCGCGCGTGAACCACGCGCGGATGACTGTGCCCACCCTCGCGCGAGAGATCGAAGGCGCCGTCCTGCTTCCGGTCCCAGTGCGCGCCGAGTCGCTCGAGCTCGGCGATCACGGCCGGGCCGTCGCGCACGACCGACTCCACGAGCGCACGCTCCGACAGCCCGCAGCCCACCTTGAGCGTGTCCGCCACGTGCGCCGCGAGCGTGTCGCCGGGCGCGAGCACGGCCGCGACGCCCCCCTGGGCGTACAGGGTGTTCGATTCCTCGAGCCCGGACTTGCTCAGGAGCGCGACCTCGATCCCCGCTTCGGCCGCGGCCAGCGCCGCGCTCGCCCCAGCCACCCCCGCCCCCACGACCACCACCCCGAAGCGGTAGATGGGGACCTGGCGCGAGTCCACCGAGAGGAGTCGTCCAGGGATGTCGAGCTCGAATCGCTGCTTCAAGGAAGGCGCGCATTGTAGGGGTCGCACGGCTCGAGGGTCCTCCGCGGGCCGTGACGGCCGGCTCAACTCCTTTCCCGAGCGCCGCTTACTCGCGGCTTGCGCCCCCCGGAGCGAGAAAAACGGTTCGGCACTTGTTCGGGTTCCAAGAGACGATAGATTCGGGTCCTGTTCGGGTTCCGGCGGGAGGCGAACACCCCCCCCCATGCTTCCCGCCGGAGTCCGAGCTCCCCAGCCCCCTCCCCCTTCAGCAGGCCTGTATCTCCAGCAGGAGTCATCTGCCATGCTCCCCAAACTCGCCACCTGTTCTGCCCGACGCTCGGAGTTCCTCTCCTACCTGTTCTTCGGCGCCCTGATCGCCACGACCTTCCTGGTGTGAGCTTGAGCCCCCACCCCCCCCTCACTCGCCGCCAGCGCGACATCCTGTCCTTCTTCGAGGAGTACACCACGGCCCAGGGCATCAGCCCGACTCTCGAGGAGATCGCGCGGCACTTCGGGCTCAACAAGGTGACCATCTTCGGACACGTGGCCGAGCTGGAGCGCAAGGGCTGCCTACGCCGGGCAGCGCCAGGCGTCAGCCGTGGCTTGCAGATCGTCCGCGAGGGTGCGGCTCCGATCGGCGAGCTCCAGGTCCTGGGCACGATCGCAGCCGGTGCGCCGATCGATGCGCTGGAAACACCCGAGGTTCTCGCCTTCGAGGAGCTCGTGCCCCCCGGGAGCGACGTGTACATCCTGCGCGTCCGCGGGACATCGATGATCGAAGACTCGATTTGCGACGGAGACCTGGTGCTGGTCGAGCGCCGCAGCGATCCGGCGCCCGGCGAAACCGTGGTCGCCGTGCTGCCCGGTGAGGCGGCGACCTTGAAGCGCTACTACCCCGAGCCGAATGGGCGTGTGCGACTCCAGCCGGCGAATGCCACTCTCCAGCCGCTCGTCGTGGACGAAGTCGAGGTTCGGGGAGTCGTGATCGGGGTCATCCGACGGTACTGAACCGACCTTGCTTTCCGCCCGTCGCACGGACCTCCACGGGTTCGTGACTTCCGTCTTCAGGTTCCGGCAGTCCTGGGGCGAGAATCCTCCCGTTTCCCCGTGAGGATCCTGCAGTTCAACAACTACGCCGATCCCGTGGGCGGGGCCGAGGTCTACGCCTTGGCTCTCGCGCGCGAACTGGGCCAGCGTGGCCACGACGTGGCCTTCTTCGGTACTCATCCGGACCAAGAACGCGACGAGGAGCGGCTGCGCATCGTTCGCCGCCCTCGCTACGACGCGAGGCTCCTCTTCCGAGACTCGGTGGTCCGGGACGCGCTCCAAGATTTGCTCCAGCGCTTCCGCCCCGAGATCGTGCACGTGCACAACGTGTTTTCCCTGGGCTTGGACGTGCTCGAGCTCATTGGATCGACGGGCCTGCCACTGCTGCAGACCGTGCACGATTTCAGCCTGCTCTGCCCGAACTCCTGGTGCGTGCGGGGCGACGGCACGGCCTGCCCGGGCCGAGCCGGGGCCCAGTGCTTCCTGCACGAGTGCCAGAAGAACTACCCGTATGACCCCGAGGTCACGCTGCACACGCGGCTCAAGCACGAACTCCTCAACGGCATCGTCGACCTGATGCTGTGCCCGAGCCGCTATTTGGCGGACCTGATGCGCCAGAACGGCGCGCGGGACGTGCGGCACCTGAACTACTTCATCGACCCCATCGACAATGGCGAGCCCGCGGCTCGACGCGCGAAGGAGTTGGTGTTCATCGGGCGGCTGGAGCCGGAGAAGGGCGTCGAGTACCTCCTGGAGGCCATGCCCATCGTGCTGGCGGAGGATCCCGAGGTCCACCTGACGATCGTGGGTGGCGGGAGCCTGGCGGAGGCTCTCGCCCTGCGCTCGGGGAAGCTGCGACTCGGCAAGGCGGTGAGCTTCCTCAGCCATGTACCTCGCCCCGAGCTTGGACGCTTCTATGCGGAGGCGACAGCCTGTGTTCTGCCCTCCATATGGAGCGAGAACTCGCCCCTGGTCGCGTACGAGTGCCTGGCGGCCGGACTGCCCATGATCGCCAGCCGCGTGGGTGGCATTCCAGAGCTGGCCGAGGACGGAGTGGCGGGATTCACGTTCCGTGCCCGCGACCCGCAGGACCTGGCGGCGAAGATCCTGAGACTGCTCGGACTACCCGACGGTCAGCGCCAGCAGATGTCCACGGCCATGCGCGCTCGCTCACGAGACTTCCGGCCCGATTCCCATCTCGACCGAATCGTCGAGTCCTACGCCGAGGTCCTGGCGCGCCCGCGCAGGTCCGTCGAACCCCGACTCGCGCTCGATCTCGATCTCCTCACCATCCTCGCCAAGCACGGAGAGGAGCGCGGGCGCCTGGGCTCCTACTTCCGCGAGCACGTGGCCCACATCCGACACCTCGAGGACACCCTTGCCGCGCAGCGCTCGCCGGCGCGGCCGGGCGAGACCCACCGCGCCAGTTGAGTGGGGGGGCGCGGCTCGGGCACCATCCCCGCCTGAAGCGCTGAAGAGATCGTCGGCCGCCGCGACGCTATGCTCGCCCCGTGCGCATCCTCCACTTCTGCAACTACGCCGACCGGATCGGTGGCGCCGAAGTCTACGCGCAGTCCCTTGTCGGCGCATTGCGTGCGCGCGGACACGAGGTGGCTTTGTTCGGTGCCTCGCCGGGGGCCGAGGTCGATCGCCCCGACCTGCGCGTCATCCAGCGCCCCCTCTACGACCCTGAACGCCTCCTCCGCGATGGTCCGGTGCTCGCCGCGCTCCGTGACTACACCCAGCGCTTCCGCCCCGACGTCGTGCACGCGCACAACGTCTTCTCGGTCGCGCTCGAAGTCGTCGAGTTCCTGTGCTCCCAGGACGTTCCCCTGCTGCACACGGTCCACGACTTCCAGGTCCTGTGTCCGAACTCCTGGTGTGTGCGGGGCGATGGATCACCCTGCCCCGGCGGGGCCGGAGAGCAGTGCTTCCAGCATGGCTGTCAGGCGAACTACCCGTATCGCGCATGGGATGTGCTGCTCTCCGCCGTGCGCCACCGCATTCTCTCCCAAGGGACGAACACGGCCGTGGCCCCGAGCGCCTATCTCGTGGAGCGGCTGCGCGCCCACGGCTGGCGTGACGTCCGGCACATGCCCTACTTCATCGACTTCGAGCCAGGGCCGCGCGACGCACCGCGCGATCCGGCCGAGATCCTGTATGTCGGTCGCCTCCAGCGCGAGAAGGGCATCGATGTCCTCCTGGCGGCCATGCCCGAGGTCCTCCGCGAACATCCAGACGCACGCCTCACGATCCTCGGAGGAGGGGCGGAATCACAGGCCTTGAGGGCGATGGCCGGGCGAATGGGACTCTCCGATCGCGTTCGCTTCCTCGATTCGGTCCCACGTCAGAGTCTTGGCGAGTTCTATTCCGGAGCCAGCCTGTGTGTCCTGCCTTCGATCTGGACCGAGAACTCCCCCCTGGTTGCCTACGAGTGCCTGCTCTCGGGCCTCCCGATGATCGGAAGCCGGATCGGTGGCATACCAGAGTTGATCGAGCCCGACTGCGGTTACACCTTCCGCCCACGGGACTCCGCTGATCTGGCGTCTCAGGTCATCCGATACCTGCGCCTGCCCTCCCAGCAGCGTCAGCACATGTCGGAGGCCGCCCGCGCGCGCGCACGCACCTTCGACAAGACCTCCCACCTCGAGCGCATGGAGCAGCTCTACGACGAGCTCGCCGCACGGGAGCAGGCGCCCCGCAGACGCGACGAGGCCGCAGCCCTATGGCCGATCCTGGCCGAGGTCGAGCACGAGGCCAGGACTCGTCCAGGGTCCACGAGCCTCCTGCATCGTGCTCGCCTCCTGGCCCGGCGCCTAGGCCTCCCGAAGGTCTTCGGTAGGCACTGAGCCTTCTGGGTTCACTGCGGGCAGTCCAAGCTGTGCCACCTCCCAGATAAAAAAAAACCCCGACGCCATGAGCGTCGGGGCCTGAAAGAACCCGGCGATACCTACTTTCTCGCGCGAAGCAATATCATCGGCGGCGCCTGCTTGACGACCGTGTTCGGAATGGGAACGGGTATGGCCAGGCGCCTATGGTCACCGGGAATGCGCGTCGAGCAGCGACATCAAAGTCACCGAACGACCGACTCGGCTGGAAAGCCGAGCTGAATGAAAAGGTGAACTGGTCACGGCATAGCAGTCATGCGAGAAGAACTCCTCTTCCCGCGATGCCGCAGAGCGACAGCATGGGAAAAGGTGGTTAAGCCGATCGTCCGATTAGTACCGGTAGGCTGAGAACGTTGCCGTTCTTGCACCGCCGGCCTATCAACCTGGTGGTCTACCAGGGGACTCATGGGATGACTCGTCTCGGAGAGGGCTTCGCGCTTAGATGCATTCAGCGCTTATCCTTTCCGGTCTTAGCTACCCAGCTATACCACTAGCGTGATAACTGGAACACCAGAGGACCGTCCTCCCCAATCCTCTCGTACTAGGGGAAGACCTCCTCAGTCATCCTGCACCCACACCAGATAGGGACCGACCTGTCTCACGACGGTCTAAACCCAGCTCACGT
>CAZWAY010000094.1:0-14607 GCA_964631945.1 uncultured Planctomycetaceae bacterium | reverse complement strand
GCCGCGCAGGTTGTTCTGCCGCGCCCCCCGGATCTCGATCGCTCCGGCCGTCATGGAACCGGCTTTTCTGTGCTCCTGCGGGTCAGTGGTGTGCATTCGGCCCCGCGCAGGTCCATCCCGACGGACGGGGCTCCGCGAGCCTTTCCCCTGCAAGGGAAAGACGCTCATGGTAGCCGGCCGGGTGCGCGGCCGAAAGCGCCCCGCCGCGCCCGTCCACGTTGCGGGGGACCCGCCAGGAGCCCTAGTGCGCCAGGCGAGCGCGCAGGGCGGCGTGCAGGCGTGGCCCCGTGGCCAGGATGTGGCCGCCTCGCAGCCAGTCCTCGCCGCCGTCGAGGTCGCTCACGATCCCGCCGGCCTCGCGCACCAGGAGCGCCCCGGCGGCCACGTCGTGGGGCGCGAGCCCGAGTTCCCAGTAGCCGTCGAGGCGCCCGGCGGCCACGTAGGCCAGGTCGAGCGCGGCCGAGCCCAGGCGCCGCAGGTCGCGCACCGCGCGCAGGAGGCCGGTGAAGTTGGCGGCGTTGTCGCGGCGCGGATCGTCGCGCCGGTACGGGAAGCCGGTCGCGAGCAGGGCCTCGGCCAGCTCGGCCTTGTCCGAGACCGACAGACGCCGCTCCCCGAGGTACGCGCCTCCGCCGCGCACGGCGTGGAAGCTCTCGCCCAGACGCGGGGCGTGCACCACCGCCACCTCCGGCCGGCCGTCGACCCACAGCCCGAGCGAGAGCGCGAAGCACGGCAGGCCGTGCACGTAGTTCACGGTCCCGTCGAGCGGGTCGAGGAACCAGCGCGGGCCCCCGCCCGCGGCGTCGCGCACGCTCTCCTCGGACTCGATCGCGTGCCCCGGGAAGGCCGCCCGCAGGCGCGCCACCAGCAAGCGCTCGCTGGCCAGGTCGGCCTCGGTCACCAGGTCGCGCGCGGCGCTCTTCGTACCGATGCGCGCCGGGTCGAGGCGCTCGAAGGAGGCCAGCAGGAGTTCACCCGCCGCGTGCGCGGCCTCCAGCGCGACGTCGCGCGCGCGCGCGCGTCCGGCGGGCTCGAGACATGCGTCGGGACTCATGCGTCGAGACTCAGCCGCCCTCGCGGAACAGCAGCAGTACCAGCTCGTCCTGCAGCTTCTTGAAGCAGCTCGTGTTGAGCCCGCCGAGCGCGCTCGGGTACTCGATCAGGATCGAGAACACGCACGCGCGCCGGCCCTCGGGCTCGGCGTAGCCGGAGAGCGCCGAGACCCCCGCGATCCAGCCGGTCTTGGCGAACACCCGGCCCTCGGCCGGGGTGCCGCGCAGGCGCTCGTCCAGCGTGCCCTTGACGCCCATCACGGCCAGGGAATCGCGGTAGCGACGCGCCGTCTCGGGCTCGGCCCCGAGCACGTGCTCGAGCAGCGCGCACAGCGCGCGCGCCGTCACGCGGTCCGCGCGCGAGAGGCCCGAACCGTCCACCTGCTCCAGGTCCGCGCCCGAGACGCCCAGACGCTCGAGCGCGAGCTGCACGGCCTGGGCCCCGCCCGCGCGCGTGCCCTGTCCGGTGACGGCCAGCCCGAGCGACAGGAAGACCTGGTCGGCCAGGCCGTTCTTCGATTCGGCATTGATCGCGTCGAGACACTCGGAGAGCGGCGAGCGCAGCTCGGCCAGACGCACGCCGCGCGGCGTCTGACGCGTGCGCCGGACCTGGCCCGCGAGCTCGATCCCGCTCTCGCGCAGGGCCTGCGCCAGCAAGGCCCCGAAGAGCGCGACCGGATCGGGGTGCGCGAACTCGGCCGCGTACTGGCCCACGGCCTGCCCCAGCGTGCCGCGTACCGTGACGGTCGCGCTGGTCGCGCCGACGCGCACGTCCAGCGCGCTGCCGGCGGTGGTGCGCACGTCGTAGCTCGTCTTCAGGCCGTGCGGCGACGGGTGCACGGTGACGGACGCGCTCGCCCCGGCCGCGCCGGCGCGCACCAGCGCGTGCAGCACCCCGCCGCTCGCGCTGAAACCGCCCGAGCGCGCGCAGTACTCGGCCCAGTGCTGGCTCGGATCGGGCCAGTCGGGCCCGGGCCCCGGACTCTCGAAGCTGCCCTCGTCCAGCACGAGATCGCCCTGGACGCGCCGCAGGCCCGTGCGCGCGAGCGCGCGCGCGAGTTCCGCGAAGCGCGCCTCGACCTCGCCGCGCCCGGCCGGGTCGTAGACCGGATCGCCGGCCGCGCGCGCCACCAGGTCGCCCGCCAGGGTGCCGTCCACCAGCGGCCCGCCGGCCTCGAGCGGCGTGACCCACTCGGCTCCGCGCCCGAGCAGGAGGAGCGCCGCCGCGGTCGTGGCCAGCTTCATGTTCGAGGCCGGACGCTGCGGCTCGTCCGCGCGCAGCGTCACCAGCTCGGTGGGCGCGCCGAGCTCGCGCACGCAGGCCGCCACGCGCACGTTGCCGGCCGTGGCCGCGCCCTTCGAGAGCCGGCGCGCCTCGCCGACCCAGTGCGCGATGCGCGCGCGGTAGCGCTCGCTCAGCGCCGCCGAGCGCGCCGCGAAGCCGGGGTCCTCGCGCACCCGCTCCGGCAGAGTGGGGATGGAAGGCGACAGCTCGGCGCCCGCGCGCAGGCCCTGCGAGACCTCCGCGCGCACCTCGGCCACGCCCCGCTCGCCCGAGCAGGTCGTCCCGAGCGCCAGCGCCAGCAGCGCGGCTACTGCGGCGCGGGCGGACGTTCGGGTTGATTGGCGATCAGCCATGCGGTGTTGAACATGAAGCGGATGATGCGCGCCATCTTGGCGGTCGAGAGCTTGTCGACCGTGTCGCTGTACACGTGATAGTCGGGGTTGTCCGCGTCGATCGAGCCCTCGGTGAAGAACAGCGCCGGCACGCCCTGCTGGTGGAAGGTGAAGTGGTCGGAGCGCTCCCACAGGTCCAGGCCCTTGTCGGTGAAGACCTTCTTGATCTGCGTCGGCTTGAGCTTCTTGGCCTCCTTCAGCACGCCCTCGAGGCTCTTGTTGACGTGCGCGCCGATGACGGTGACCTCGTTCTCCTCGAGGCGCCCGATCATGTCCACGTTGAGCAGGGCCGCGATCGAATTCAGGGCCACGGGCGGGCGCGCGCAGAAGGCCTTGCTGCCGTCCAGACCGTCCTCCTCGGCGCTGAACCAGGCCACCAGGATCGAGCGCCTGGGCTTCGCGAGCGCCATGGCCTCGGCCAGCTCGATCAGTCCGGCCGAGCCCGAGCCGTTGTCGTCGGCGCCGCAGCCGATGCGGCCCCAGGAGTCCACGCCGATGTGGTCGTAGTGCGCGCTCAGCATCAGGTACTCGCCCGCCAGGGCCGCATCCGAGCCGCGCACCAGTCCGACGATGTCGTCGATCGGGACCGCCTGCACGGCCGTCCGCGCGGCCAGGCGCACGCGCACGCCCCTGCGCTCGAGCTGGAGCGGCTTGCCGGAGCCATCGATGCGGCTCGCCAGCTCGCCCACGTCCTGCCCGAGGAGACGCGAGGCCGCCGCCAGGCTGAGCTCGAGCACGGGAATGCGCGGGCTCCCGGCGCCCTTGGGCTGGCGCACCGGGGCCCTGGGATTCCACTCGGCCCAGCTGTGGCGGAAGCCGAGCTCGACCGGCGCCACGACCTTGCCGTCCAGCCCCTTGGGCTGCTCGGCCGGCGGCCGGCGCACGATCAGGACCCCGCGCGCACCGCGCTCCTCGAGGCTCTTGATCTTGGCGTAGGCGTCGGAGGCCTCGGTCACCAGCGCGCCCTCGAAGAGCTTCTTGTGGCGCGGCTCGCCCTCCAGGATCACGACGATCTCGTCTTCGCAGCGCTTGCTCTTGAGGTCGTCGTAGCGCTCGCCCGAGTCGGTGATGCCGAAGCCGAAGAACGAGAGCCGCCCCTCGGCCTGGCCGGGACAGTCGGGGAAGGGCACGAAGTCCTGCTCGAGCACGAAGCTCTCCTCGGCCCCGCCCTCGTCGTCCACCAGCACCAGCGCGCACTCCGCCGGCACCGGCGCGGGGCGCTGGAGCGTGTACCCGAGGCGGTAGGAACCGTCCGGCATGCCCGGCTCGACCCCGGCCGCCTGCAGGCGCGCGATGATGTACTCGCCCGCGCGCTGCAGCCCCTCGCTGGGCGAATCGCGGCCCTCGAGCTGCGGGGCCGCCAGCTCGGTGACGTGTACCAGCAGCTCCTTCTCGGTGATGCTCGCGAAGCCGGCCTCGAAGTCCTGCGCCGCACCGGCCTGGAGCAACGCCGGTACGAACCAGGAGAGCGCGCGCATCGGGGCGCCCATTGTGCTGTCCCGCGGCGCGCTTTCTAGCCCGCGGCCGGCGCGTCCCCGAGCTGGAAGACGCGACCATCGGCCGCCAGCTCGAGCGCCCCGGCGAAGCCACGCGCCGCCCGCGCGCGGGCATCGTGCGGATCCATCGACGGGTAGAAGTGGGTCAAGATCAGGCGCTGCACGCCCGCGCGGCGCGCCAGACCGGCGGCCGCGCTGGGCGTCAGGTGGTTGGGCACGGCCTCTTCCTCGGGGAAGGAACACTCCGCCAGCAGGGTCCCGGCGCCGCGCGCCAGCTCGGCCACGCGCGGATCGTCGGGCGTGTCGCCGGTATAGACCAGCGACCAGTTCGGCGCACGTCCGGCCGGCTGCACGCGCCAGGAGAGGGCCTCCGGGGTGTGGCCGTTGGCGACCGAGCGCCAGGCGAGCCCCGCGCGCTCGAGCACCTGACCGGGCTCGACCTCGAGCAGCGTCGCGCGCGGCATCGCCGCCCCCTGCCCGAGCACGCCCGGCGCGCCCTGCACGCGCGCCAGCAGGCCGCGCGGGCCGATCAGCTCGATCTCGCCCACGCCCTGCGCGCCCCCGAGGCTCGGATTGCGGCGCGCGAAGGCCAGCGCGAAGAGGTCGAGGCAGTGGTCGAGGTGGTAGTGACTCAGCACCACGCGGCGCACCTCGCCCAGCGCGATCCCGACGCCCGCCAGCGCGCGGATCGAGCCCGGACCGCAGGCGAGCAGGGTCACCTCGCCCCCCGGCGCGGAGCGCAGCGCGTAGCCGGCGCAGCCGTAGCCCAAGCGCGGCAGGATCGAGCCCGCGCCGAGCACGCTGAGGGTGGCCGTCACGCGCCCGCGCTAGTCGGCGTAGCCCTGCGGGTGCGCGCGCATGAACTGCCAGGCGTCCGCCAGGATCTGCTCCAGGCCCGAGCGCTGCGGCCGCCAGCCGAGCAGCTCCACCGCCCGCGCGCCGTCGGCCACGAGCTGGGCCGGATCGCCCGCGCGACGCGCCACGACCTCGGCCGGGATCGCATGCCCGGTGAGCGTGCGCGCGAGCTCGATCAGCTCCTTGACGGTGTAGCCCACGCCCGTGCCCAGGTTGCAGGCGAGCTCCTGCGTGCCGCCCTGCAGCGCGACCAGCGCACGCACGTGCGCGTCGGCCAGGTCGGACACGTGGATGTAGTCGCGCACGCAGGTGCCGTCACGCGTGGGCCAGTCGCCGCCGAAGATCGAGATCGACTTGCGCTTGCCGAGCGCGACCCCGAGCACCAGCGGGATGAGGTGCGTCTCGGGCTGGTGGTCCTCGCCCAGGCCCTCGTCGGGCAGGCAGCCGGCCGCGTTGAAGTAGCGCAGCGCGGCCGTGCGCAGGCCGTAGGCGCGCGCGTAGTCCTGCATCATGTGCTCCATGTGCAGCTTGGTGCGCCCGTAGGGATTGATCGGGTTCTGCGGGTGGTCGCTGGGGATCGGGACCTTCACCGGCTCGCCGTAGGTGGCGCAGGTCGAGGAGAACACGATGTCGCGGCAGCCCTGCGCGCGCATCGCCTCGAGCAGGTTCCAGGTGTGGATCACGTTCTCGCGGTAGTACTTGGAGGGCTCGCTGACGCTCTCGCCGACGTAGCACTTGGCCGCGAAGTGCACCACCGCGACCGGGCGATGCCGGCGGAAGACCTGCTCGAGCGCGGCGCGGTCGCCGAGGTCCACGCCCTCGAAGGGCGCGCGCACGCTGGCGCGGTGTCCGGTCGACAGGTTGTCGAGCACCACCACCGGCACGCCCAGCTGCTCGAGGTGACGAACGAAATGCGAGCCGATGTAGCCCGCACCGCCGGGCACCAGCACGGGGCCGCTGGGCAGGGTGCCGTGGTTCGCTGGTCTTGCGCTCATGCGTCGGGTCCGAGTCCGGGGGGAGCGCGGAGCGTAGCGAGCGCGATGGTGCGAGCGTAGGGCCCGCCCGACCTGGCCCCGCTCGATGCGGGCTTCAACCCGGCTCGAGCACCGCGCCGAGCCGTTCCAAGTCGCTCCAGAACGAGGCCCAGCTCTTGGCGACGCACTGCGGATCGCACACGCGTACGCCGGGCACGACCAGCCCGAGCAGCGCGAAGGCGAAGGCCATGCGATGGTCCCCGCGCGGATCGAGCCGGCGTGGTCGCGCCTCCGGCGCAGGCCCCGGGCCGATGCCGAGCGAGTCCGCGCCCACCTCGAGTGCGAGCCCGAGCGTCGCCAGCCCCTCGGCCAGCACGCTCAGCCGGTCGCTCTCCTTGCCCGGCAGCGTCCCGAGGCCCAGCAGGCGACTGCTGGCGCCGTGGCGCAGCGCGGCTGCGGCGGCCACGGCGGCCAGCACGGGCGCGAGGTCGGGCTCGCCCGACAGATCGAGCTCGGCTCCACGCGTCGGAAAGCCCTGCGCGCTCAGGCCCTGCGCGTCGGCCCGGGCCGCGCAACCGAAGGCGGCCAGGTACGCGGCGATGCGCACGTCGCCCTGCAGCGAGGCCGGCCCGAGCCCGGGCACGCGCAGCGCCCCACCCGAGAGGCAGGCCGCCGCCAGCGCCACGGCGGCCGAGGAGGCGTCGGGTTCGAGCGCGAGCGGCGCGCTCGGCGCCTCGAGCGGACCACGCACGCGGAAGCGCCGGCGCTCGAGCCCGTCCTCGGACGCGAGCGGCTCGGCCACCACGCTGGCCCCGAAGCCGGCCAGCAGGCCGATCGTCAGGGCGAGGTACGGCGCGCTCGGGATGCGACCGCGCACCGTCAGCACGCGCTCGCCCGTGTGGGCCGCGAGCGCCGCGAGGAGTCCGCTCACCTCCTGGCTGGAGACCGGCTCGACGAGCGTCACTTCTGCCGGCGGCGTGGCCGCGACGAGCTCCACTGGCCAGGTGCCCGGCAGGTTCTGGAGCCTGATCTCGACGCCCGCGCGCGCGAGGGCCGCGAACAGCGGCCGGCTCCGGCGGAAGAGCAGGGAGCCCGAGGCCGCCAGCGTCCAGCGCTGGCCGGGACGCGCGGCCAGCGCGACCAGGGCCGTCGTCAGGCGCGCCAGGGTGCCCGATTCGCCCAGCGCGAGAACGGCCTCGGCCGCCAGCCCGGATCCCGTGCCCGGCGGCACACCCGCGACGCGCAGACCACCCGCGCTGGCGACCTCGGTGCGCACGTCGAGCGCCGCCAGCACTCCCCGCGCGGCCCGCACGTCGTCGCCCTCCGCGGGGCCTTCGCCCAGCCCCGCGAGCGTGCTGGTGCCGTGCGCGAAGGACGCGCACAGGAGCGCGCGCTGGGCCAGGGACTTCGAGACCGCCGGGCGGAATTCGCCCTGCACGCATGAGGCGGGGGCCAGCCCCAGGACTTGCGGAGGAGCCGGCATGCGGGGCGCCGATTGTAGGCTCCGGGCACGGCTGCCATACTCGCGCGCCCCTCTTCCGACGGGCCCCACCGATGAGCACTCCTGACGTCTACCTCGGCCGCACCCCGCGCCTCGGGCGCCTGAACCTGAAGACCTCCGGCAAGGTCCGCGACATCTACGAGGTGGACGCGGAACACCTGCTGTTCGTCACCAGCGACCGCGTCTCGGCCTTCGACGTGGTCATGCCGCAGGGCATCCCCCACAAGGGGCGCGTGCTCACGGCCATCGCCGCGCACTGGTTCGGCCGCACCCAGGACGTGATCGCGAACCACCTGGTCTCGACGCGCCCCGAGGACGTGACCGGCCTGACGAAGGCCGAGCACGAGCTCTTGCGCGGGCGCATGATGCTGGTGCGGCGCGCCCAGCCCACCAGCGTCGAATGGGTCGTGCGCGGCTACCTGGCCGGCTCGGGCTGGAAGGAGTACCAGAAGAGCTCGAGCGTGTGCGGCATCGCGCTGCCGAAGGGCCTGCAGTTCTGCCAGCGCCTCCCGCAGCCGATCCTCACGCCCACCACCAAGGAAGAGACCCACGACCTGCCGCTCACGCCGAGCGAGGCGCGCGCGCGCGTGGGCGCGGCGATCTTCGACCCGGCCGAGAAGGCCGCGCTGGCGCTGTTCGCGCGCGGCACGCAGGAACTCGCGCGCATCGGGATCCTGCTGGCCGACACCAAGTTCGAGTTCGGCCTGCAGGGCGGCAAGCTGATCCTGATCGACGAGGCCCTGACGCCCGACAGCTCGCGCTTCTGGCCGGCCGACGGCTACCGCGTGGGCGCGAACCCGCCCAGCTACGACAAGCAGGTGCTGCGCGACTACCTCGAGACGCTCGACTGGAACAAGCAGGCGCCCGGGCCGGAGTTGCCGCGCGCGCTGGTGCGCCAGGTCAGCGAGCGCTACCTCGAGATCTGCGCCAAGATCACCGGGCACGCGCCGGCCGAGGTGCGCGCGTGACGGCCGCGCCGGCCGGCAAGGTCGCGCTCCTGATGGGCTCCGACTCGGACTTCCCGCGCCTGGAGCCGGGCGTGGCCGTGCTGAAGAAGCTCGGCATCCCGTTCGAGGCGCGCGTGCTCTCGGCGCACCGCACTCCGAAGGCGGTCGTGCAGTTCGTGGAGGGCGCGCCCGCGCGCGGGATCCGCGTGTTCCTGTGCGCGGCCGGCGGCGCCGCGCACCTGGCCGGAGTGGTCGCGGCGCACACGGACCTGCCCGTGATCGGGATCCCGATGGACAACCCGCCCCTGGGCGGGCTCGACGCGCTGCTCTCGACCGCGCAGATGCCGGGCGGAGTCCCGGTCGCCGCGGTGGGCGCGGGTGCCGGCGGGCCGGTCAACGCGGCCCTGTTCGCGGCGCGCGTGCTGGCGCTGTCCGATCCGGCGCTGGCGCTGCGCTACGCCTCCTGGCGCGAGGGCGAGACGGCCAAGGTCGCGCAGAAGGACGCCGCCCTGCAGGACAAGCTCTCGGGCTGACCCGGGGCCGCGCGTGGAACCGGCCGAGCTCGCGACCCTGCGCTGGCGGGGCGACGCGCGCGGCGGGCACGCCGTGCTGCTCGATCAGACGCGCCTGCCGGGCGAGGTGCTGGCGCTGGAGGTGCGCACGCTGGCGGAGATGGTGAGCGCGATCCAGCGCGCGGCGGTGCGCGGCGCGCCGGCCCTGGGCGTCGCGGGCGCCTACGGACTCGTGCTCGGGCTCCAGGATCTGCGCGCCGCGCCGCCCGCCGAGCTGCTGGCGCGCGCGCGCGCGGTGGCCGCGACCCTGGCCGGCGCCCGGCCGACGGCCGTCAACCTGCCCGCGGCGCTCGCGCGCAGCCTGGGGCGCGCCGAGCGCGAGCTCGCGGCCGGAGGCGACGCCCGCCGCGACCCGGCCGGGAGCCTGCTTACGGCGCTGCTGGACGAGGCCCGCGCGCTGGAGGCGGCCGAGTGCACGGCCTGTGAACGCATGGGCGTGCTGGGGGCCGAGCTGCTCGCCGACGGGATGGGCGTGCTGACGCACTGCAACGCGGGCGCCCTGGCGACGGTCGGGATCGGGACCGCGCTGGCGCCGCTGTACGTCGCGGCCCGGCAGGGCAAGCGCCTGCGGGTCTTCGCCGACGAGACGCGCCCGCTGTTCCAGGGCGCACGCCTGACGGCCTGGGAGCTCGTGCGCGGGGGTCTCGACGTGACCGTGCTGGTGGACGGGGCCGCCGGCGCGCTGCTGCAGCGCGGCTGGATCCAGGCCGTGCTGGTGGGCGCGGACCGCATCGCCCGCAACGGCGACGTGGCCAACAAGATCGGCACCTACCCGCTGGCCGTGCTGGCGCGCCGCCACGGCGTGCCGTTCTACGTCGTGGCTCCGCTCTCGACCCTCGATCCGGCCTGCCGCGACGGGGCCGCGATCCCGATCGAGGAGCGGGCCGCGCGCGAGGTCACGCATCCGCTCGGCGTGGCCACGGTCCCGGCCGGCGTGCGCGCCTTCAACCCGGCCTTCGACGTGACCCCGGCCGAGCTGGTCAGCGCGCTGGTGTGCGAGCGCGGGATCGTACGCGCGCCCGACGCCCGGCGTCTCGGGGCGCTGCTCGACGGGCCGGAGCGCCCGCCGACCTGAGCCCTTGCGCGCGTCGCTCGGGTCCCGGGTTCAGTTCGGGGAGCGGCGCGGTCGATCCTGGGGAGCCGCGTCTCTCCCCCCGCGTGGCGAACTTCCTTCCCTGATGACGCCCCCCAATCAACGCCCGGTCCGCCCCGATCCCAAGGACGACGCCAAGCCCTGGGTGCGCACGCACACCCCGCGTCCGGACGAGCTCTCGCGCGAGACCTTCGAGTTCATCGCGGCCATCGACGAGTACAAGCGCAAGCACATGCGCTCGTTCCTCTCGGACCGCGAGGTGCTGGGCGTGCTGCGCACGCTGCGCTACGGCCGTCCGCGCTCGGGCAGCGAGCCGAGCGAGGCCGAGCTGGCCGAGTACGCCGAGGCGCGCGCGCGCTACCGCACCGAACACGGGCGCCTGTTCCCGACCTGGAGCGAGGTCTTCCAGCTCCTGCTGGAGCTCGGCTACCAGCGCGAGGAACCGCGCGACGCGGCCTAGCAGGCCCGGCGCTGGACCTAGCCTAGTTCCGCAGCGCCGCGCGCGGCGCGCCGCGCGCGGAGCGGATCGGGAAGGCCTGGGTGAGCTCGCCCACCTCCCCGCGCGCGCGCCGGCGGACGCCCTCGTCGAGCGGCGCGTGCAGCACGTCGGCGATGGCGTTCGCCATGCGCACGACCTCGGCCCGTCCCAGGCCGCGCGAGGTCACGGCCGCGGTCCCGAGGCGGATGCCCGAGGCCTTCATGGGCGGCTCGGGGTCGTAGGGGATCAGGTTCTTGTTGCAGGTCACGTGCACGGCTCCCAGCGCGGCCTCGGCCTCGGCGCCCGTCAGGCGCAGCACGGACACGTCCACCAGCATCAGGTGGTTGTCGGTCCCGCCGGAGACGATGCGCAGGCCGCGCTCGACCAGCGTGCGCGCCAGCGTCGCGGCGTTGTCCACCACCGCGCGGGCGTAGAGCTTGAACTCCGCGCTGGCGGCCTCGCGCAGGGCCACGGCCTTGGCCGCGATCGCGTGCATGAACGGTCCGCCCTGGCCACCGGGGAAGACCGCGCTGTTGAGCTTCTTGAGCCAGGCTTCCTTGCACACGATCAGGCCACCGCGCGGCCCGCGCAGGGTCTTGTGGGTGGTCATGGTGACCACGTCGGCGTGCGGTACGGGCGAGGGGTGCACGCCACCCGCCACCAGCCCGGCGATGTGCGCCTGATCGACCATCAGCACGGCCCCGACCTCGCGCGCGATCGCCGCGAAGGCCGCGAAGTCGAGCGTGCGCGAGTAGGCCGAGGCACCCGCCAGCAAGAGCTTCGGGCGCACGGCCAGGGCCCTGTCGCGCACCTCGTCCATGTCGATGCGCTCGCTCTTCTTGTCCACGCCGTAGGCGTGGATCTCGTAGAACAGGCCGGAGAAGTTCTTCGGGTGCCCGTGCGACAGGTGCCCGCCGTGGTCCAGCGACAGCGCCAGGATGCGGTCCTTGGGCGCGAGCAGCGCCATCAGCGCGGCCACGTTGGCCTGCGTGCCGCTGTGGGGCTGCACGTTGGCGGCCTCGGCCCCGAACAGCTCGCGCGCGCGCGCCAGGCACAGCTCCTCGACCCGGTCGACGTTCTCGCAGCCGCCGTAGTAGCGCTTGCCCGGGTAGCCCTCGGCGTACTTGTCGGTCAGGCAGGTGCCCATGGCCGCCATGACCTCGGCCGAGGTGTGGTTCTCGGAAGCGATCAGCTCGAGGTGCGCTCCTTGGCGCTGCTCCTCTCGCTCCACGGCCTGCCAGACGGGGTCGTCGCTCGCGGATCGTTGCATGGGGGGCTCGCAGGGGTCGGGACGGGCGCGTAGGGCTCGCGCGCCGCCGGCGGCGCCGCGAAGAGACCGCCATTGTGCGCCCGGCCCGGGCCGGATCAATGCGGCATGGGGGTTGCACGCCGCGGGCCCTTTCCCCGATCCTCTCGCGTGCGCATGACCCTCCGCTTCCCAGAGTTCCCCGCCCTGCTCCTGTCCGCGCTCGCGTGCGCCGCCCTGGCCCCGGGCTGCGGCCCGGACAGCCCGGGCAGCGCGGCCCCCGACGGCAAGGGCCTGGTGATCCTGCCCTACGAAGGTGAGCTCGGGCGCGGGGTCGAGACGCTCGACCCGCGCCTGAACTTCCACGACTTCGGGCGCGTGCCGGACGGCGACACGGTCACGCGCGTCTTCCGCCTGCGCAACGAGGATCCGCGGGCCGTGTCGATCACGCGCGTCGATCCGGGCTGCGGCTGCACGGTGGCCGCGCTGCGCGCGCTGCGCGCCGACGGCACGCTCGAGCCCGGCGCGCCGATCTCCTCCAAGGCCGAGCGCCTCCTGACCGTCGCGCCCGGCGAGCTGGTCGAGCTCGAGGTGCGCGTGGCCACGCGCGACCTCAGCACCAAGAACAACCACAAGCTGATCACGCTGCGCGTCCTGACCGACTCGCCCAACGGCTACTTCCTGACCTTCGAGCTGCACATCCTGGCCGAACAGCCCTTCACGGTCGTGCCCGGCACGCTGGCCTTCGGCGATCTGGCCGAGAACGGCGGCGGCCAGGCCAAGGTCGAGATCGTGCAGGCCGGCCCCTTCGACTACCGCCCGAAGGAACTCCTGCCGCCGCCGCCGGGGATCACGGCCGAGCTCGGGGTCGAGACCAGGAACGGCGCCCCGGTGTGGACGCTGCGCGCCGAGCTCGCGCCACCGCTCGCGCGCGGACCGCTGGCGGGCATGCTGCGCATCGCCACCGAGGAGACGCCGGGCGTTGCTGGACGCGAGATCGAGGTGCCCTACACGGCCCTGGTGGTGCAGGACCTCGCGTGCCTGCCGGAGCGCCTGGTGTTCGCGGCGCCGCGCGCGGAGGCCCAGCGCGCCAGCGTCGAGTTCTACTCGCGCCTGGCGGGCCAGCGCCTGCGCGTGACCGGGATCGAGCTGCCCGAGGGCCAGCACGAGCTCCTCCGCGCGGAGGTCGAGGCGCTCGAGCCCGACGACGGCGGTAGCAGCCTGCGCTGGCGCGTCACGCTGGTGACGCAGCCGCCGCTGACGGGTGAGTCGCCCCTGGCGGGCCGCTTGCGGCTGCGGCTCGACGATCCACAGCACCCGAGCTTCGAGCTCGAGTACGTCGTGCACCTGCGCTAGGGAGTCGGGCGCGACTCGCGCGGTTTGAGGCGCGCGAAGTGCAGCTTGCCGACCTGCAGGAGGTGGTCTCCATCGGGGCGCAGGAGGTAGTTCGGATCCTTCACCACCTGGCCATCGAGGCGTACGCCGCCCTGCTCGATCTTCCGGCGTGCATCGGAATTTGACGTCGCGAAACCGAGTTGCTTGATCACCAGAGGCAAGGGAGCCGAGGCCGAATCGAATGGCCAAGTGTGCTCAGGAATCTCAGCGGGCAGCTCCTTGGCCGAGAAACGTCGATCGAATTCTGCGAGCGCGGAATCGGCCGCCTCGCGGCCGTGGATCCGATTCACGAGCTCCCATGCAAGCCGTGCCTTGGCCTGCCGCGGATGCCCGTTCAGCAGTCCCTTGCGCATGGTTGCATCCAGGCGCGTCAGCAGCTCGAACCACATCGGCATGGCGACGTCCACGATGCTCATGGTCTTGCCGAACACGTCCGTGGGCGAGTCCGTCAGCCCGATGGCGTTGCCGTAGGACTTCGACATCTTGCGCCCGTCGAGCCCGTTGATGAGCGGCGTGGTCAGCACGATCTGCGGCTCCTGCCCGCTCTGCGCCTGCAGCTCGCGCCCCACCAGCAGGTTGAAGAGCTGGTCGGTACCGCCGAGCTCGACGTCGGCGCGCACCTCGACCGAGTCCCAGCCCTGCATGACCGGGTACACGAGTTCGTGCAGTCCGATGGGCGTGTTCTCCGCCAGACGCTTCTGGAAGTCCTCGCGCGCCAGGGTCTGCGCCACGGTGCGCCGGCCCAGCAGGCGCAGCACGTCCTCGAAGCGCAGCGCGTCGAACCATTCGGAGTTGCGGCGCACCTCGACGCGCGACATGTCCAGCAGCAGCGCGGCCTGCTGGGTGTAGGTGGCCAGGTTGGCGTTGACCTCGGCGCGCGTCAGCTGCGGGCGCAGCTTGTTGCGACCCGAGGGATCGCCGACCATGGCGGTCGCGTCGCCCACGATCAGGACGAGCGTGTGCCCGAGGGCTTGCAGATCGGCCAGCTTGGTGAGCAGCACGGCGTGACCGAAGTGCAGGTCGGGCGAGGACGGATCGAGCCCGAGCTTGACGCGCAACCCGCCGGGCTTGCCGGCGGCGCGCACCAGCCGCCGCTCCAGCTCCGCGAGCTCGATCAGATCGACCGCGCCGCGCCGGAACGCCGCCAGGCTGTCCTGGACCCAGCTCGAGCTGCTGGTCGCGGCGCTCGTCGCGTCCCCCTTCGCGCTACTCATGGCGTGGCTCTCCCTGGTCGTGACGCTGCGCGCTGCGCGGGCGCGCCGGCAGGTCGAGCCCGCCCGCCGGCGGCGCGTCCCCGAGCGCGCCCGCCGCCACGCGCGCG
>CAZWAY010000093.1:0-15032 GCA_964631945.1 uncultured Planctomycetaceae bacterium | reverse complement strand
CGGCGGCCGGCCGGCCCCGGCTCGGGCCGCGGCGCCGCCTCACCCACCCGTGCGGCGGCGCAGGCTCCAGCCGCCGGCCAGGCACAGCGCCAGCGCGAGCTCGAGCGCCCCGCTCGCGCCCGCCCCGGCCGCGCCGCCCGCGCCGCCCTCGACCGCGAGCTTGGGTGTCCCGGTGCCGCGCACGGTGCCGCTCTTGGCTTGCTCGCGGAAGGCGGCGAGCGCGACCGAGAGCTGGGCGATCATGTCGGCGATCGCGAGCTCGAAGCCCTTGGCGCTGTCCGCGCGCAGCTTGGCGGAGCTCTCGAGGATCGTGGCGCTCTGCTGCACCTTGCTGCGCCCGCCGGCGTTGAACAGCAGCGCGCGCGAGGGGATGTCGAAGACCGAGGTGTCCACGAAGGTATGGGTCTCGTTCTCGTTGCCCTCGATGAAGTAGCCGCCCACCAGCGTCCAGTAGGTCAGCGAGGCCTTGTTGAAGTCCTGGAACTGCGTCTGCTCGAAGGACAGGAGCGCGATCAGGTCGATGCCGAGCAGCGCGCGCAGCTGGTCGACGTTCTCGAAGCCGCCGCCCGGCTTCAGGTAGCTGGCCGGCACGATCTGGATCGACTGCACGCCCTCGGTGCCCTGGAAGGCGTCCACCACGCGCTGCAGCAGGCGCTGCTTCTCGGCCCCGTCGAGCACCGGCGAATAGGCGCCGAGGTCGCCGGTCCAGAACGAGCCGGAGGTCTGGGTCGCGCCGCTGCTGGGCGCGAAGGCCACGCCCACGCGCAGCGGCAAGGCGAGGTGCACGTCGGCCGGCGGCGTGGGCTGGACCCCGGCCGGGTACAGGTACTCGAGCACGCCGGCCTTGTGCTGCACGGTCGGAGACGCGCAGCCGGCGAGGAACGCGAGCGTGGCGAGCGATGAGGCGAGGATGCGCATGGAAGCCTGCCGGGTTGGAGGATCGGGATCAGCGTTCGAAGGCCGAATCGAAGGCGATCTGGGACTGCGCGAAGTCGAGCTTGCGCGTGAAGGCCGCGGCCTCGCGCGCGCCGTGCTCGCGCTCCATCATCGGGTCCTCCCACTCGACCGTGAGCGGACCCCGGTACCCGGCGTGGTTGAGCTGGCGCACCAGGCCCTCGAAGTCGATCCGGCCGCGCCCCGGCGAGCGGAAGTCCCAGAAGCGGCCGTCGAGGCCGAAGTCGGCGTGGCCGCCGAAGACCCCGATGGCCGTGCCGTGCTCGCTCCACCACACGTCCTTCACGTGCACGTTGAAGACGCGCGCGCCGAACTCGCGCAGGAAGCCGAGGTAGTCGACGCCCTGGTAGCCCAGGTGCGAGGGATCGAAGTTGAAGCCGAAGTTGGCCTTGCCGCCGATGGCCTCCAGCGTGCGCCGCGTGCTGTGGAGGTCGAAGGCGATCTCGGTCGGGTGCACCTCGAGCGCGAACGACACGCCGACCCTCTCGAACTCCGCCAGGATCGGCGTCCAGCGCGCGGCGAAGTCGCGGTAGCCGGCCTCGAGCATGGCCTTCGAGACGGGCGGGAACGCGTACAGGAGGTGCCAGATCGACGAGCCGGTGAAGCCGTTGACGACCGTGCGCCCGCTGAGCTTCAGGCGCTCCTTCACGGCCGCCGGCGCGGCGTCGAAGAAGCGCCGCGCGGCCTTGCCGGTCTCGATCACCTCACGCGCGGCGCGCTCCTGCACGCCCGCGGGCTTGCCGTCGCCCCAGATCTCCGCCGGCAGGATGGCCTGGTGGCGCTCGTCGATGCGATCGCACACGGCCTGCCCGACCAGGTGCGTCGAGATGGCGAAGCAACCCAGGCCGTGGTCCTGCAGCACCTCCCAGTGCTTCTTGGCCCAGTCCCTGTCGCGGTTGCAGCGCGCCACGTCGAAGTGGTCGCCCCAGCAGGCGAGCTCGAGCCCGTCGTAGCCGAAGTCCTTGGCCTTGCGCGCCAGCACCTCGAGCGGGAGATCGGCCCACTGGCCGGTGAACAGGCAGATCGGTCGGGACATGGTCGGCTCCGGGGAGGGACGGGCAAGGATTCTCGCGCGCGCCGGTGGAGCGGGCAATGCTCGCGCGTGCCGGACGCCCGCACCGGGGCGAGGCGCACGCCGTGGAGCCCGCCATCTGGCCGCCGCCGAGCGAGCATGGGAGACTCGCCTCCGTCCAGGAACATGCTGCCTGCACCCGATGCGGACCGCGATCCCGCGGCCTCCTCCCTGCGCGCCCGCCTGCTCACGCCGCGCGAGATCGGGCCGTACCGGATCGTGCGCACGATCGGCGAGGGCGGGATGGGCATCGTCTTCCTGGCCCGTCAGGAGCGGCCCACGCGCGTGGTCGCGCTCAAGGTCATCCGCGCGAGCCTGCTCTCGCCGCGCACGCTGAGCCGCTTCGAGCAGGAAGCCGAGGTCCTGGCGCGCCTGCAGCACCCCGGCATCGCGCAGGTCTACCAGGTCGGTACCTACGCGACCGAGCAGGGCATCCTGCCCTACATCGCGATGGAGTACGTCGAGGGCGAGCGCCTCGACCACTACGCGACGAAGCACGCGCTCACGCTGGAGGCGCGCCTCGAGCTGGCGGCGCGCCTGGCGGACGCCGTCGAGCACGCGCACCAGAAGGGCGTGATCCACCGCGACCTGAAGCCCGGCAACGTGCTGGTCACGCGCGAGGGCCAGCCCAAGGTGCTCGACTTCGGTGTGGCGCGCCTCTCCGACGACGAGGACACGCGCACGACCACGCTGCGCACCGACGCCGGCGCGCTGATGGGCACGCTCACCTACATGAGCCCCGAGCAGGCCGGCGGCGATCCGCAGGCGATCGACACGCGCACCGACGTGTACTCGCTGGGCGTGGTGCTGTACGAGCTCTTGAGCGGCCGGCTGCCCTACATGCTCGAGCGCTCGGCCCTGCCCGAGGCGGTGCGCGTGATCCAGGAGGAGGAGCCGAGCAAGCTCTCGAGCCACGATCGCGCGCTGCGCGGCGACGTCGAGACGATCGTGCAGAAGGCGCTCGAGAAGGACAAGCAGCGGCGCTACCCCTCGGCCCAGGCCATGGCCGACGACATCCGCCGTTTCCTGGCCGACGAGCCGATCCTCGCGCGCGCGCCGAGCGCCTGGTACCAGCTCACGAAGTTCGCGCGCCGCAACCGGATCCTGGTGGGCGGCATCGGCGCGGTGGGCCTGGCGCTGCTGGCGGGCGCGGCCGTGGCCACGCACCTCTACCTGCGCGAGCGCGAGGCCAGCGCACGCGAGCGCCAGGCGCGGGTCGAGGCCGAGCGCGCGGAAACGCACGCCCTGGCGACGTCCGACTTCCTGCTCTCGCTCTTCCAGGGCATCGATCCGGACTTCGCGCGCGGTGCGGACACGACCCTGCTCGCGCGCATCCTGCAGGACGCGCGCGCGCGCCTCTCGGGCGAGCTGGCCGAGCAGCCCGAGGTCGAGGCGCGCATCCGCCACACGCTGGGCGAGGCCTACGCCGTGCTCGGCCTGTTCGACGAGGGCGAGGCCGAGCTGCGGCGCGCGCTGGACCTGCTCACCAAGCTCCACGGTCCGGACGACCTGCTGACCACGCGCAGTGCGCGCGCGCTCTCGCGCCTGACCGCGCGCCGCGGCGACCAGCGTGCGGCCGAGCGCGCCCAGCGCGAGATGCTCGCGCGCCTGGAGCAGGAGGGCAGCGAGGCCCCGGACACGGTCGCCGCGCGCGTCGATCTGGCCGACAACCTGATGCGGCAGGGACGCTACCGCGAGTCGGAGGAGCTCGTGCGCCTGGCCCTGGCCCAGATCGAGGAACGCCACGGCCACGAATCGCTGGAGGGCGAGGGCGTGCGCGTGCTCCTGGCGCAGGTGCTCTCGCTGCAGGGCAAGGACGCGCCGGCGCGCGCGCTCATGGAGAAGGTCTTCCTGGACCGCAGCCAGCGCCTCGGCGACGACCACCCCGAGACGATCTCGGCCCTGACCACGCTCGCCCAGGCGATGGACGAGGTCGAGGCCGAGCCCGTCCTGCGCGACGCCTTCGAGCGCGCCAAGCACGTGTTCGGCCGCGACAACCAGGCGACGCTCACGATCCAGAACAGCCTGGCCCTGTCGCTCGAGCGCCTCGGCCAGACGCGCGAGGCCGAGAGCATGCTGCGCGACTGCCTCGCGCGGCGCCGGGCCGTGATGGGCGAGACGCATCCCGAGACGTTCACGTCGCTGAACAACCTGGGCTGGTTCCAGTGGCGCGGCGGACGGATCGACGAGGCCCTGGCGACCGCGCTCGAGGCGGTCGAGCTCGAGCGCGAGGCCCTGGGGGAGGACGACCACGAGACGCTGCGCGCGCGCGAGCTCGCGGCCTTCGGGCTGTCCGCGAAGAAGCGCTTCGCCGAGGCGGCCGAGCACCTGGGGGCGCTGGCGCGGCAGGCGCGCGAGGTCCGGAGCGAGGACGACCCGCTCGTCCCCCAGAAGCTCTACAACTGGGCCGCGACGCTGCAGAACGCCGGTGACGAGGAGGCGGCCGAGCCGATCCTGCGCGAGGCCCTCGAGCGCGTCGAGCGCCATGGGCTCCAGTCGGAGCGCTTCGTGCCCTCGGCCAAGAACTCGCTGGCGAAGGTGCTCGAGCGGCACGGCCAGCACGAGCAGGCCGACGCGCTGTTCGAGGAGGCCCTCGGCCTGCGCCGCAAGCGCGACGGCAACGGCAGCCAGGAGGTGGCCTACACGCTCTCCGACTGGGGCGAGATCCTGGTCGAGCGCGGCGAGTTCGAGCGCGCGGAACCGCTGCTCGCCGAGCTGGTGCGCACCGTCACCGCGCTGCACCTGGACGAGAGCTGGCGGCTCGCGTCCGCGCGCATGCTCCACGGGCGCGCGCTGGCCGGGCTCGGTCGCTTCACGGATGCCGAGGCCCTGCTCGTCCAGGCCGGAGAGGCGATGGCACGCCTGCCCGACGCGCTCCCGAGCGCCGCGCGCGAGACACGCGCCGCGCTGCTCGGGCTCTACGAGACCTGGGACGCCGCCGAGCCGGGCCAGGGCATCGCCGCGCGCGCCGAGCGCTGGCAGACGAAGTTCCCGGCCGAGTAGACGCGCGCGCGCCGGCTATGCTGGGACCCGCCGCGAGCGGAGCCGCAACCTCCCGATGACCCCCACCGACAAGCGCGTCCTGGCCCTCTATCGCCCCGGTTCCGTGCACAAGGTCGGCGACGGCTTCCACGTGCGCAACCTGTTCCCCTCGAACGAGGTCGGCGAGCGCCTGAGTCCGTTCCTCCTGCTCGACTACGCCGGCCCGACGCGGTACTCGCCCACCGACGAGCCGCGCGGCGTCGGCGAGCACCCGCACCGCGGCTTCGAGACCGTCACGATCGTCTACCAGGGCCGCGTGGCGCACCGCGACTCGGCCGGCAACTCCGGCGTCATCGGCCCGGGCGACGTGCAGTGGATGACGGCGGCCGCGGGCGTGGTGCACGAGGAGAAGCACGAGCGCGAATGGGCCAAGCAGGGCGGCACGCTCCAGATGGTGCAGCTGTGGGTCAACCTGCCGCGCGCGCAGAAGCTGTCGCCGCCGCGCTACCAGGAGATCCTGGACGAAGCCATCCCCGTGGTCGCGGGCGGCGGCGCGAAGGTGCGCGTGATCGCCGGCCGGCACGGCGCGGCCCAGGGCCCGGCGCGGACCTCCTCACCGCTCGAGCTCTTCGACCTGCGCCTCGCGCCGGGCTCCGAGTGGAGCACTGCGCTCCCGCCCGGCCACACCGCGGCCGTGGTCGTGCTCTCCGGGCGCGCGACGGTCAACGGCTCGGAGCCGCTCAAGGACGCGCAGATGGCGCTGCTCGACCTCGAGGGCGAGGGCGTGCGCGTGCGCGCCGAGGTCGAGACCGTCGCGCTGCTGCTGGCCGGCGCGCCGCTCGGCGAACCCGTGGTGTCCCACGGCCCGTTCGTGATGAACACCGGCGAGGAGATCTACCGCGCCATCCAGGACTACCAGAGCGGCCGCATGGGGCACCTGGACGGCGGGTAGGCAGGCAACCGGCCCTCGGCCGCGGCGACTATCGCTCGCGCAGGCTCGCGCGCAGGGCGGCGAGTTCGGGGGCGAGCTCCACGCGGCGCGCGGGCCGTGCGAGGAGCTGCGCCAGCGCGGGCGGAAGCTCCAGCGCGCGGCCGATCAGCGGCTCGACCGTCTCCGGGAACTTGGCCGGGTGCGCGCTGGCGACGAGCACCCACGGACCGCGTTCGCGTTCCGCCGCGGGAAGGCGCGCGTGCGCCTCGGCCGCGACCGCGGTGTGCGGGCAGTGGATGCGGCCGAGGCGCTCGAAGTCGGCGCGGATGCGCGCGCGGATGGCCGCATCCTCGACCGAGACCGCCGTGAGCGCGGCGCGCAGGGCCGAGAGGCTCGGGTAGAGCGCGCGCACGCGCTCGAGGTTGCTCGGGTCGCCCACGTCCATGGCCGAGGCCAGCGTGGCCACGCTCGCGCGCGGCTCGAGCCGCCCGCTGGCGAGGAAATCGGGCACGGTGCGGTTGGCGTTGTGCGCCAGCACGACCGCGCCGATCGGCAGGCCGCAGCGGCGCGCCCACAGGCAGGCGCAGGCGTTGCCGAGGTTGCCGCTCGGGACGACGAAGTTCACCGGCGCGACGTTCACCGGCGCGTCCGCGCGCGCCAGCGCCAGGCTGGCCCAGGCGTAGTAGGCGGCCTGCGGCAGCAGCCGGCCGAGGTTGATGCTGTTGGCCGAGGACAGCTCGCGCTCGGCCGCCAGCTCGGGATCGCGCAGGGCCTCCTTCACCAGCCGCTGGCAGTCGTCGAAGCGCCCGCGCAGCGCGAAGGCGCGCACGTTGTCGCCGAAGGAGGTCAGCTGGCGCTCCTGGGTGGGCGAGACGAGCCCGCGCGGATAGAGGATCACCACCTCGAAGCCCGGCCGGCGGTGGAACGCGGCCGCGACCGCGCCGCCGGTGTCGCCCGAGGTCGCCACCAGGATCGTGAGCGGGCGCGCGGCGCCGCGCCGGAGCTGCGCCAGGGCCGCGGCCAGGAAGCGCGCGCCGAAGTCCTTGAAGGCGGCCGTCGGGCCGTGGAAGAGCTCGAGCACCGAGAGCCCGTCCGCGAGCGGCACCAGCGGCACGGGGAAGTCGAAGGCGTCACGCGTGAGCGCCGGGAGCTCGGGCGCGAGCGCGTCGCCCGCCGCGAAGGGCGCGAGGAAGCGCGCGGCCAGCTCGGGCAAATCCCGCGCGCGCGCGAGCTCGTCCAGCTCGATGGCGGGCCACACCTGGGGCACGAACAGCCCGCCGTCCGGCGCCAGGCCCAGCTCGAGCGCGCGCGAGAGGCTCGCCGTGACGCCCGGGTCGCGCGTGCTGGCGTACTTCATGCGCGCTGGACCACGCGTGCGCCGGCCGAGTCGAGCCCGACGATCCACGCGTCCACGCCGTGTCCGTGGCCCGCGAGTCCTGCCTCGAGGGCCGCGCTCACCGCCGGCGCGTCCGCCGCGCGCGCCCAGGCGAACAGCGTCGGGCCCGCGCCCGAGATCGAGCAGCCGAGCGCGCCCGCCGCCAGCGCCGCCGCGCGCGCGTCCGCGAAGCCCGGGATCAGGCGCGCGCGCTGGGGCTCGATCACCACGTCCGCCAGGGAGGCGCCGATGAGCTCGACGTCGTCGGCGTAGCAGCCCGCCAGGAAGCCCGCCAGGTTGGCCGTTTGCTGCACGAAGGCCGCCAGCGGAACCGTGGCGGACAGGAGCGCGCGCGCCTCCTTCGTGGCCAGGAACATGCGCGGGTGCGCGAGCACGACGCACACGCCCTTCGGCACCGGGATGCGCACCAGGCGCGGCCGCGCGCCGCCGATGCTCAGGACCAGGCCGCCGAGCAGCGCGGGCGCGACGTTGTCGGCGTGGCGCGAGCCGCTGGCGACCTCCTCGCCCGCCAGCGCGCACTCCAAGAGCTCGTCCTCGCCCAGCGGACGCTCGAGCAGCGCGTTGCCCGCCACCGCCGCCGCCACGGCCGAGGCGGCCGAGCCGCCCAGGCCCGAGCCGAGCGGGATGCCCTTGTCGAGCTCGAGCGCGAGACCGCCCTCGAGCCCGGCCAGCTCGCACAGGCGCAACAGCGCGCGTCCGGCCGTGTTGCGCTCGGCCTCGCGCGGCAGCTCGCCGGCCACGCCGCGCACGGCCGTGATCGTCACGCCGGGCGCGCGCGTGCGCGTGACCGTGGCCGTGTCGCCCAGCGCGCCGACCGCCAGCCCGAGGATGTCGAAGCCGACCGCGACGTTGCCGACCGAGGCCGGCGCGAAGGCCGTGGCGCGCCGCGCACTCACAGGCGCGCTCCGAGGTAGGTCGCCAGGCGCAGGAGCTCGGCGAACACGCCGCCGGCCGTGACCTCGGGCCCGGCGCCGGGGCCCTGAACCACCAGGGGATTGTCGTGGTAGCGGCGCGTCGAGAAGCGCACCAGGTTGTCGGTCAGGCGGATGTTGGCGCAGGGGTGGCCGGGTTCGAGCTCGACCAGCCCGACGCGCGCGCTGCCGTCGGCGCCCAGGCGCCCGACGTAGCGCAGCACCTTGCCGCGCGCGCGCGTGGCGGTGAGGCGCGCCTGCATGGCCGCGTCGTGCTCCGGCAGGCGCCGCAGGAACTCCGCGACCGTACCGTGCTCGAGCCCGCGCGGCACCAGGCTCTCGACCGTCACGTCGTCGAGTTCGAGCGCGAGACCCAGCTCGCGCCCGAGGATGATCAGCTTGCGCGCGAAGTCGGTGCCCGAGAGGTCGTCGCGCGGGTCGGGCTCGGTGTAGCCGAGCTCGCGCGCCTCGGCCAGGATCGCGCTGAAGGGCCGGCTACCGTCGTGACGGTTGAAGAGGTAGGCCAGCGAGCCCGAGAGGATGCCCTCGATCTCGCGCACCTCGTCGCCGGTCTGGCACAGGTCGCGCAGGGTCTGGATCACCGGCAGCCCAGCGCCCACGGTGGTCTCGTAGAGGTAGTGCGTGCCGCCCGCGCGGCGCGCGGACGCCAGCGCGTGGGTGTAGGCGAGCTCGA
This sequence comes from uncultured Planctomycetaceae bacterium, assembly GCA_964631945.1. GTDB lineage: Bacteria > Planctomycetota > UBA1135 > UBA1135 > JABFRZ01. The sequence goes on along the minus strand of CAZWAY010000093.1, from coordinate 6,092 downwards.
GGCTGTTCGCCTTCTTGTTGGGCGTCACCACGTGGATGCCGCGCGCGAGCCAGTCGGCGTAGCGCCGCGCGACGGCCTCGCTGGCGGTGCAGTCCACCAGCACCGCGTGCGGCAGGTGCGGCGCGTGCACGTGCTCGACGAAGCGCTCGAGCTCGAGCGGCACGCGCTCGCGCTCGCGGGCCTCGCGCCAGCGCCCGAGCTCGAGGCCCTGCTCGCTGGTCACCATCCAGTCGGAACCCGCCAGGCCGCGCACGCGCAGCTCCAGCCTGAAGTCGCGCGCCAGGCGCGCGCTCTCGGCCGCCAGCTGGTCGAGCAGCGCGGCCCCCACCGTGCCCGGCCCGATCAGGCCGATCGAGAGCGTGTGCGGCGAGAGGTAGAAGCCGGCGTGCACGGCGCGCAGCGCGCGCGTGGCCTCGCTGGCCTGCACCACCACCGAGATGTTGCGCTCGCTCGCGCCCTGCGCGATCGCGCGCACGTTCACGCCGGCGTTGCCCAGGGCGTGGAAGACCTTGCCCGCGACCCCGGGCATGCCCGGCATGCCGTCGCCGACCACCGCCAGGATCGCCAGCCCGCGGTGCAGGCCCACGTCCTGGATCTGGCCGCCGGCCAGCTCGCGCTCGAAGGCCGCGCGCACGACCGTCGCGGCGCGCTCGGCCTCGGCCTCGGGCACGGCGCAGCAGATCGAGTGCTCGGAACTGCCCTGCGAGATCAGCACCACCGAGATCTGCTCCTCGCGCAGCGCGCCGAACAGGCGGTGCGCGGTGCCGGGCACGCCGATCATGCCCGCGCCCTCGAGGTCGAGCAGCGCGATGTTCTCGATCGTGGTGATGCCCTTGACCGAGTGCGGATCGTCCGGGTTGCTCGAGTCCGGTTTCGCGCACACGACGCTGCCCGGCTTCTCGGGCGCGAAGGTGTTCTGGATCCAGATCGGGATGCCGCGCTCGATGGCCGGCGCCATCGTCTGCGGGTGCAGCACCTTGGCGCCGAAGTAGGCCAGCTCCATGGCCTCGTCGTAGGAGAGCGAATCGATCACGCGCGCCTCGGGCACGCGCCGCGGGTCGGCCGAGAGCACGCCGTCCACGTCGGTCCAGATGTGGATCTCGGCCGCCTCGAGCAGCGCGCCCAGGATCGAGGCCGAGAAGTCGCTGCCGTTGCGCCCGAGGGTCGTCTGCACGCCGCGCCGGTCGCTGGCCACGAAGCCGGGCACGACCAGCGTGTCCACCGGCGCCCGCGCGAGCTCGCCCTCGAGCGCGCGGCGCGCCTCCACCCACTGCACCGCCGGCCCGAGCGGACCCCACTCGACCAGCACGCAGCGGCGCGCGTCCAGCCAGGCGACGTCGCCGGGCCGCCGCGCGCGTTCCGCCAGCAAGCGCTCGAACACGCGCGTCGACCACAGCTCGCCGTAGCCCGCCACCAGATCGGTGACGTTGCGCCCGGCCACGCGCGTGAGCTCGGCCGAGTGCAGCAGGCGCTCGAGGTCGGCCAGGTCGTGCTCGAAGCCCGCCACGAAGGCCTGCAGGCCAGGGGGCGAGAGCAGCTCGCGCGCCAGGTCCGCGTGCCGCGCGCGCAGGGCCTCGAACTCGCGCGCGCGCGCCGGATCGCGGCCCTCCGCCAGACGCACGAGTCCGAGCAGCGCGTCCGTCACGCCGCGACAGGCCGACAGGACCAGCGCCACGCGCCCGGCCGGCAGGGCCTCGACGATCTCGGCCACGCGCCGGAAACAGCCCGCGTCGGCCACGCTCGAGCCGCCGAACTTGTGCACGATCCAGGGGCGCGCAGCGCTCATCTCAGGCGAGGCTCATCTCAGGCGGGCAGCGGGGCCGCGCGCGGGCGGACTCTACTGGCCTGCGCGGCCAGCGGCAACCGAGGCGCTATCGCCGGCCCGCGCGATTCGCTCTCCTGAAGCCTACGCAGCAGCCGAGGAAGGGCTCGCGCTCGAACCGCCGCCCGTTCGCCTGCACGCTCCGTTACCCGAGAATGAAGTCATGAGAGTCCTGGTGGTCGACGTCGGCGGTACGCGCGTGAAGCTCAAGCTGCCGGGGGATTCCGAACGACGCGACGCGGACTCGGGCCCGCGCCTCGGCCCGGCACAGATGGTCGCGCTCGTGCGCCAGCTCGCCGCGGACCTGGAGTACGACGCGGTCAGCCTCGGCTATCCCGGGGTCGTGGTGGCCGGCCGCCCGGCGCGCGAGCCCGCCAACCTCGGCCCCGGCTGGGTCGGCTTCGACTTCGCCGCGGCCTTCGAGCGCCCGCTCAAGGTCCTGAACGATGCCGCGCTGCAGGCCGTGGGCGGCTACCGCGGCGGCAAGCTGCTGTTCCTGGGCCTCGGCACCGGCCTCGGTTCGGCGCTGATCGCCGAGCACCACATCCTGCCGCTCGAGCTCGCGCACCTGCCCTACAAGAAGGGCCGCAGCTTCGAGGAGGTGCTGGGCAAGAAGGGCCGCGCGCGCCTGGGGAACCGCAAGTGGCGCAAGCACGCCGTGCGCTCGATCGAGCTCCTGCGCGCCGCCCTGCAGGCGGACGAGATCCTGATCGGTGGCGGCAACGCCGATGCATTGGGCACGCTCCCGCCCGCGCTGCAGGCCCGCGTCCGCATCGGCGGCAACGAGGACGCCTTCGAGGGCGGCCTGCGTCTGTGGAACGACGCGAACTTCGCGGCGCAGGTGCCGGAGTTCGGGGCGGAGTAGAGCGCTATGATCGCGCCCATGACGCGAGCGCGCCCGCAGCCCTGCCCATGACGCCCGAAGAGTTCCGCCGCTTCGGCCACGAGGTCATCGATTGGGTCGCGGACTACCGCGCCACGATCGCGGCGAGGCCGGTGCAGCCGCGCATCGAGCCGGGCGAGCTGCGCGCGAAGCTCGCGGGCGAGCCGCCGCTCGAGCCCGAGCCCTTCGCCGAGGTGCTGGCCGACGTCGAGAGGCTGATCCTGCCGGCGCTGGCGCACTGGCAGCACCCGCGCTTCTTCGGGTACTTCCCCTCGAACGGCGAGCTGTCGTCGGTGCTCGGCGACACCCTCAGCACCGGGCTCGGCGTGCTGGGCCTGAACTGGCAGGCGGCGCCAGCCTTGACCGAGCTCGAGGAGGTCGTGACCGACTGGATGCGGCGCATGACCGGCCTCTCCGAGGGCTGGCAGGGCGTGATCCACGATACGGCCTCGAGCTGCACGCTGGTGGCGCTGGTCTCGGCCCGCGAGCGCGCCTCGGACTTCGACCTCGCGCGCGGCGGCCTGCAGGGCGGCAAGAAGCCGCTGGTGGTGTACTGCTCGGAGCAGGCCCACAGCTCGGTCGAGAAGGCCGCGCTCCTGGCCGGCTTCGGGCGCGCCTACGTGCGCAGGATCGAGGTCGACCAGCACTTCGCGCTGCTGCCGGCGGCGCTCGGGGTCGCGATCGAGGCCGACGTGGCGGCCGGGCGCGTGCCCTGCGCCATCGTCGCGACCACCGGCACGACCACCACCACCGCGCTGGATCCGATCGAGCCGATCGCGGCCCTGGCGCAGAAGCACAAGCTGTGGCTGCACGTCGACGCAGCCATGGCGGGCTCGGCCATGATCCTGCCCGAGTGCCGCTGGATGTGGCAGGGCATCGAGGGCGCGGACTCGCTCGTCTTCAACCCGCACAAGTGGCTGGGCGTGGCCTTCGACTGCTCGCTGTACTTCGTGCGCGATGCCGAGCACCTCGTGCGCGTGATGAGCACGAACCCGAGCTACCTGCGCACCAGCGTCGACGGACGCGTCAAGAACTTCCGCGACTGGGGCATCCCGCTCGGGCGCCGCTTCCGCGCGCTCAAGCTGTGGTTCCTGATCCGCGAGCAGGGCGTGAGCGGGTTGCAGAAGCGGCTGCGGCGCGATCTCGAGAACGCGCAGTGGTTGGCCGGCGAGGTGCGCAAGGCCGGACCCTGGCGCGTGCTCGCGCCCGTGCCGCTGCAGACCGTGTGCGTGCGCCACGAGCCGCCCGGCCTCGCGGGCGAGGCCCTCGACCGCCACACGCTGGCCTGGTGCGAGTCGCTCAACCGCTCCGGCGCCGCCTGGCTCACGCCGGCCGTGCTCGACGGCCGCTGGATGGTGCGCGTCTCGATCGGCGCGCTGGCGACCGAGCGCGAGCACGTCGCGGAGCTGTGGGCGGCGATGCAGGGCGCGGTGCGTAGTTGAATCTACGCGCAGGGCATCTTCACTCTGTCGTCAAACGATGCCGTCTCAGCAGCCTCCACGATTGCAGTGTTCCACGCTCGAGCCAGTAGGCTTCTTGCACGCCATGAAGCACTTCTTGTCATAGCAGTAGAAGCTCAATAACAAGAATGAAAATGACCTCTTGTGCACAATACAATATCGGAAGCAAGCGGTAAATTCCTGAAAGGACTGCGCACACTCCCCACATCCTCCGCTGCCATTACCGACGCTCAGCGGTTGAGTCTCGCTAAAAGACTGCCCTCCGCCCCCCTCAGCCCCAACACTTCCTCCTACAAAATCGTCACCGAGTTTTATCTCCCAGTTTATTCCACCACTCTCATATACAGTCCAAGAGATTGTCTTGCCAGACGGTTGACCTGTCGAGTCGGCTTTGCCGCAGAACTTCTGGCCCACAGCGATTTTCCACGAAACACAGTCTGCCGGCGAAAATGTACTCGGGCAACCCGTGGGCGCGCAGCTTGCGTGATCCGTGCAGAAGCTTGCCGGAGTACAGGTTTGCCCTGGTGCCGACGCCGATGGCTGCGGATTGCAGTCTACACCTGCAGACAGTAGCGGAGAAGTGCCCCCAGACGATCCTGCGCCACTCGAGGAATCTAGCAAGCCTGAAGGGCTAACTGGCCCGAAGAAGGGTGGGCTTGAGACCTGAGATGCGTAGCTACCCGATGCTGAGCCTCCAAAAAGAACCAGATTCATTCCCCGCATCAAAGTCCCGGTCACATAGTAGTAGCCTTGATCGGGTGCGTCGCCTTGGTCCCACACGGCCGGGTCAACTTGAAATGAGGCGAGTGGAGTCAGATCGGAAGCGCCTTGCGCCACGTGAAATCGGTCGCAAACAGGCAGGTCATTGAACCCATAGGTCGAGAAATCCATCTCGAGTCCCATCCCAACCCCCAGGGGCTCGGAATCTGCGACCTGTATCACCAAGGCCATCTTGTAGTCGCCCTCTGGAAGGGTGATTCCGTAGTACGCACTGAAGGCAGAGATCTCTTGAGGCCTCAGCAGAACCCCGATGCTCGCCGGGAATGCATACGTGGCCTCGGGAAGCGGTTGGAAGGCCCAGCGCGTACCAAGCCCCGTATAGTGCTGGACCGCGGCATCGATGACAATGGGCTGTAGCATTGGCTGATGCAGCGTAAGGAAGTCAAAGACCTCGTGCTGGACTCCCAAGGCGTTGAACTCATGTGCGATTACCTGGCCGAGAGCAACGCCTTCTGGCGTAGCCTTTTGCTTGAGAGTCAACAGGAATGGGGTCTCGGGCAAGATGGAAACCCAGGGGGCATACCCTTGGGCATCGGTCAAGACCGTGCGAACCTGACCCGCTTGGTCGATCTTGATCTTGTTGCTCGGGACCACGGTCTGTACGTCGGTCAAGACTCGAGTCTTGAACGCGTGGGATTCAGGACTTTGAAGCGTGGCATGGCTCGCGGTCGATGCGCTATTTTGGAGTAGCGCGACAATACCGGCGACCATAGAAGTGCGAATCGTGTTCATGGATCTCCCTTTTTTCGGTCGCTCTACGTTTTCTTGCAGGCGTTCTTGTACCCCCCCCCCCGACTCTGTGTCAATGACAGTCTCAAGACTGTTGTTTGGGGCTGCCCGGGTCACCCAGCCTGCGGGGCTCGTGTCTCGCTTCGGCAAGCGATGCCCAGGACCCCTGCGAGTAAGGAGAACGAACCCGAGCTACATCTGCGCCAGCGTCGGCGCCGCCTGGCTCACCCCGGCCGTGCTCGACGGCCGCTGGATGGTGCGCGTCTCGATCGGCGCGCTGGCGACCGAGCGCGAGCACGTCGCGGAGCTGTGGGCGGCGATGCAGGGCGCCGTGAAGGTCTGACGGAGTGGCCCGAGCGGGATTGACCTGCCCCCGGTTTCTGGTCCAGGCGTTATGAGAGTCAGACAGGTTGTGAGG
>CAZWAY010000092.1:0-15046 GCA_964631945.1 uncultured Planctomycetaceae bacterium | reverse complement strand
CCCGCGCTGGGGGGATCCTCCTCCGGGCTGGCGATCCGTGGCGCAGACTCCTAGGGCAGGGTGACGTGGATCGCAGCGCTCCCGGCCCAGGCCGAGAGCGCGGTGACCGTCACCTCACCGCCCGAGCTCGCCTCCAGGATCAGGCGCAGCCAGCGCCCCTCGCCGCCGGCCAACGTGCCGCCCGAGAGCGGTGAGCGGACCTGGAACGAGGCGTCGTCGTAGGGCGCGCCGCTGGCGGGTTTCTTGGCCGTGGCCACCAGCTTGGCGCCCTCCAGGCGCAGGCTGACCTCGGCCGAGCCTTCGCGGTGACGCGCCAGCGCGCTCGCGGTGGGCACGATGCCCACGTTCTGGATGCGCACGTCGAGCTGCCAGGTGTCGCTCGCCAGGCGCTCGAGCCCTTCCTGCGCCAGCTCGACGCGCGGCAGCAGCGTCAGACAGCGCAGCACGCGCGCCACGACCTGCTCGGCGTAGGCCGGCAGGCCGCCCGCCGCCAGATCCTCCTCCGCGGGCAGCGGCAGGACGAGCGGATAGATGCCGCGCGCCTGGTAGGCGAAGTCGAACAGACCACCGCCCGGGGAGCCGAGCTCGAACCAGGGCACGACCGGCGCCGCGCCCTCGAGCTCGAGCGCGGCCACGAGGCGCGCGAAGACCTCGCGGTCCGCGAGCGGGAGTTCGGCCTCGGCGTAGGCCGTCCCGCGCGGTGCGGGCGCGGCGAAGCCCAGCACGACCGCACAGCCGCGCAGGTTGGTGAGCGCGCGCGCCGCGGCCAGCGTCTCCGGCTCGGACAGCGAGGTGCGCCCCGCGCCCGCGCGCACCGTCTCCGGCTGCCAGCCCGAGGGGAAGTTGCGCTCGAACCGCACCGGCGGGCGCGCGGATGGGCTCGGGGCGGCGCCGCGGGGTGCGCGCGCGTCCGGGTCGAGCGCGGGCGCGATCAAGAGCGTCGCCTGGGTCAAGAGCGCGCGCACGCGCGCGTCGTGCTCGAAGCCGAGCGCGAGCTGCCAGGCCAGTTCGAGCGCCGCCTCGGGTCCGGCCGAGGACGCGCCCTGGTAGTCGATCAGCAGCAACACGGGCTTCTCCTGGCCCGGGAGCGCGTCGCGCGCGCCCAGGCGCAGCGCCAGGATCTCGCGCCCGCCTGCGCTGCGTCCGAGCTGCTCGAGCGCGGCCACGGCCGGGTGCGCGGCGACGATGCCGCGCAGGTGCTCGGCGATCCCGTCGTAGGCCAGCGGCCAGACCACGGCCGGATGGCTGGGCGCCGCCGGCTGGGGATTCGTGGGCGCTTCCGGCTCGGCCGGCGCCGCCGGCGGCGGCAGCGACTCCTCGGCCTTGGGCGTCTCGACCTTGGGCACGGGATCCTCCGAGGCGGGCGCCGGACTGGGCGGCTCCTGCACGGGCTCCTGCGTCTCGTCCCCTCCGCCCTGCTCCTGTCCGGCTTGCTCCTGCTGCTCGCCCTCCTCGGGAACGGGCGGCTCCTGCGCCACGAGCGCGGACCCGGCGAGCCAGACCAGCAGCAGGGCCCGGGGGCTCACAACCGCACCTCGCGCACGCTGGGTGGCGACCAGGCCGACTCGACCACGATGCGCAGCACCGAACCCTCGGGCGCGATCAGGAGCCAGCCGTACTCGTCGCTGGTGCCGCGCCCCGGCAGGTGCCCGACGGTGGTCTCGAGCTGGCCCGCGCGCAACGTCACCCCGGGCGTGATCTCGAGCCGCAGGCGCACCGCGCTGGATTCCGCGCCGGGGCCGACGCCGGAGGGCAGCGTGCCCTGGTTCTTCACGCGCGCCTTGATCAGGCACACCTTGCCCTCGCGCTTGGCCTCGCGCAGCTCGACCTCGAGGCGCGGCAGATTGCGCGCCAGGTCGAGCACGAAGGCGTCCAGACCACGCAGCGCCTGCGCCAGCACGTCCAGCGGCGGGTTGTCGATCGTGTTCGGCTCCCAGCCGCCGATCCACGCGCCCGGCTTGCGCGGGAGCTCGATCGGCTGCCAGTCGAGGAAGCCGCTGCCCCCGCGCGTATCGTCCAGCCAGCGCGCCCAGGCCCGTTCGACCGGCGAGACGCCCGCGCCGTTCTCCCCCTCGCCCGCGCCGTTCTTGTAGTAGGCGTCGACCGGGCCGCGCGTGGGCGCCTGGACCTCGGGCCCCCACACGCCGATCTCCATCGCCAGCGCACCGAGCGCGGCATAGGACCAGTCCACCAGCGAGCCAGGCCAGGCTTGCCCACGGGCCTCGGCCAGCGTCACGGGCCGCGGCTGCACACGCGCGGTGTGCGCGCAGAAGACCTCGACCAGGCGCCGGTAGGTCGGTTCGTCCTCGGCCAGCGGCAACGACGGCGAGCGCACCCTGCGTCCGCCGGGCGAGGCCAAGAGACCGTGGTTCCCCTGGAAGGCGATCACGACCGCCGTCCGTCGCGCCAGGAGCAGCTGGGCCAGCGCGTTCGAGTCCGGCTCGGACAGCGGCCACGGGCCCGACTCCGGCCCCTTGCAGTCCTCCCAGCCGACCGGGAAGTTGTGATCGAGCAGGACCCCGCCGGGTCCGTCCTCGTTGAAGGCCTCGTCGCCGTCGTCGTCCCCGCCCTCGCGCAAGCGCACGTAGCGCGGCGCCTCACCCTCGCGCGCCGGACGCAGGAAGCGAGGGTCGCTCGCGCGCGCCCAGGGTCCGGTCGGGTCCTCCATCAGCATCTCGAGGATCATCCCGTCGCGATCGAGGTCGTCCGGTCCGTCCTCGTCGACCTGACCGTCGCCGTCGTCGTCGATCGCGCGGTCGTTGCGCCCGTCCCCGGTGCCACGCGAGCGCCAGCGCGCGAGGCCGTCGGGGTTGGCCCAGGGGATGGCCACGAAGCTCGCCTCGCTCGGCAGGTGCTCGGGGTGCGCGAGCAGGGTCGAGACCACCGCGATGACGGCCTGGGAACCCGAGAGCGAGGTCCCGTCGAGTCCGCCGACCAGCAGGATCGTGGCGCGCTCCGCCAGGGGCCGCGGGCCCGCGGCCCCGAACTGCACCCCGAAGAGCTGGCGGCCGCCCGCGCTGCTGCCGAGTTCCAGGCGCTCGATGAGTCCGCTCTGGCTCCACTGCTCGAGCAGGGCGTTCTGGTCCTCCAGGAACAGGTAGGCCGTGCTCGGATCGCGGAGCGCGACCGGCCGGGTCGGCGTCCGCACGGGATCGGGCGCGGGGGCTGCCGCCGGGGGCTGCTCCTCCGACGGCGCCGCTTCGGGCGGCGCCTCGGGTACGGGTTCCTGGGCCCAGGGGGCGGATCCAACGAGCAGCAGGGCGGCCAGCCAGCCCCCCCGAGACCCACCCCGTCGCCGCGTGCCCGATCGATGCTGCATCTCTGTCCGTGGTCCGTCGCGCCCAGCCGAGCTCGGGCCGAGCGAGCGAGCCGCGGAGGATACCAGCTTCCAGGGCACCCTTCGCGCCGCGGCGCGTCGCACGCTCGGGCCCGCGGCACCCCTTCGGATCCCGCGCTCGGCCCGGGTGAGCCTTTTCCGGCTTCCTACGAAGCCGCTGCCCGGCGGCGCGCGCGCTCAGGACGGCGCGCGCACCAGCGCTTCCTCGGCGCTCGGCGGCGGCGCCTCGCCGGCCTCGTGCGCGGCCGCCCCGCCGCGCGCGGCGGCGGGTTCGCGGCGCCGGGGCGGGATGATCTCGTCGACCTGCGCCAGCTCCACGCTGACCACGTGCGAGACGCCGCGCACCGCCATGGTGACGCCGTACAGCATGCCGCACGCGGCCATGCTGCCCTTGTTGTGCGTCACGACCACGAACTGCGTGTCGTCGACGCTCTCGCTCAAGAGGCCGAGGAAGCGCCCGATGTTGGCGTCGTCGAGGGCCGCATCCACCTCGTCGAGGATGCAGAAGGGGCTCGGCTGGGCGCGGAAGACGGCGAACAGGATCGCCAGCGCGGTCAGCGTGCGCTGGCCGCCCGAGAGCAGGCTGATCGGCAACACCTCGCGTCCCGGCGGACGCGCCATGATCTCGATGCCCGCATCGAGCACGCTCTCGCCCTCGAGCAGCGCGATGTCCGCGCGCCCGCCGCCGAACAGCTGGCGGAAGATGATCTTGAAGTGCTCGCGGATCTGCGCGAAGGCTTCCAGGAACTTGCGCTCGCTCTCCTCGTTGAGCCGCTTCACGGTCTCGGCCAGGGTCTTGCGCGCGTCCTCCAGGTCGGAGCGCTGGCCGCCCAGGAAGCCGTGGCGCTCCTCGACCTCGGCCAGTTCCGCCACTGCCTCCAGGTTCACCGGGCCGAGCTCGTCCAGGCTCTCCTTCAGCGCGCGCACGCGCTGTCCCAGGGCCTCCAGCGCCGGGGCTTCGGCCAGCGCTTCCTCGGGCACGAAATCGGCCGGCAGCGCCCCCAGGGTCAGCGCGAAGTCTTCCAGCGCGCGGCGCAGCACGTCCTCGTGGGCCAGTTCCAGGCGTTGGCGGCCGAGGCGTCGCTCGCCCAGCACGTTCTGGGCCCGCTCCAGCGCCCCGGTCAGCTGCTCGCGCCGCACGCGGGCCTCCTCGAGCACGCGCCGCGCCTCGCGCTCGCGCGAGCGCAGCACGAGCAGCTCCTGCTCCAGCTCGCCGCGCCGCTCGAGGCGGGCGTCGCGCTCGATCAGCAGCGCCGCCGCGGAGCTCTCGCCCTGCTCGGCCGCCGTGCCTTGCTCCAGCGCCAAGCGCTGCGAGCGCGCCAGCTCGGCCAGCAGCTCCTCGCTCGCCCGCAGGCGCTGGACGCGCTCGCGCCGGCTCCCCTCGAGGCGCTCGACCAGCGAGGTGGCCTCGACCCGCGCCCGCGCCTCGTCGCGCGCGCGCTGGTCGCGCTCGCCCTCGACCGCCGCACGGCTCTGCTCGAGCTCCGAGAGCGTCGCGCGCTCGCGCGTGAGCTGCTCTTCTCCGCCCGCCAGGCGCTGGCCGACCTGCTCCAGCTCGCGCTCGAGCTGGGCGCGCTCCTCCAGGCGTTCGTGCTGCTCGGCCTCGGCCAGGGTCAGCGCGTGCCCCAGCTCCTCGAGCCGCGCGCGCAACGCCTCCAGTCCGCTGGCCAGGCGCGCGCGCCGCTCCAGGGCGCGCTCCAGCGAGGCCCCCAGGGTGCGCAGGTGCGAGGCCTTCTCGTTCTGGTGGCGACCCAGGTGCTCGAGCGCGCCCTCCAGCGTGGCCAGCTCCGCGGCCGCGCGCGCGCGCTCGCCATCCAGCTCGGCCGCGGTCGAGCGCCGTCCGAGCGGGCCGTGCGTGACCTCCTGGAAGCCGCCCGCCAGGCCGGCCGCGTCCACCAGGTCGCCCTCGGCCGTGACGAAGCGCCACTCCGGATGGCGCCGCACGAGCTCCAGCGCGCCGGCCAGGTCGCGCACCAACAGCGCGTTGCCGAGCAGGAAGCGCGCCAGCCCCGCGTACTCGGGCTCGGGCCGCGCGTACTCGTGCAGCCGCCCCAGCACGGCCGCGTGCGCGCCCAGCTCGGCCGGCAGCTCGAGCGGGCCGGCCTGCGCCGCGGCCGAGGCGCCCGCCGGCAGCACCAGCGAGACGCGGCCGGAGGAGCGCGCGCGCAGCCAGCCGATCAGCGCCAGCGCGGACTCGGTCGAGCCCGTCACCAGCGCCTGGGCGCGCGCCCCCAGGGCCGCGTCGAGCGCGCGCGCGTGGCGCGAGTCGGGGTGCAGGTGGTCGGCCAGGAGGCCGGCGAGCTCGGCCGAGCGCGCCGGCTCCTCGCCCCGCTCGCGCGCACGGAAGAGCTCGCGCGCGCCGGTCTCGAGCCCGGCGCGCTCCTCTTCCCAGTCGCGCAGCGCCTCGGCCCGCGAGGACAGGCGCGCGATCTCGACCTCGAGCGCGTTGCGGCGCGCCTCCAGGTCGGAGCGCTGGGACTCGAGCCCCTGGGCCTCGCCCAGGACCGCGCCGCGCTCGGCCTCGAGCTCGGCCAGGCCCTGCGCCAGCGTCTCGAGCTCGCGCCCGCGTTGCTGCTCCTCGTCGCGCCCGCCGGCGAGCTGCGCGCGCAGCTCCTCGCCGCGCGCCGTGGCGCGCGCGATGCGTTCGAGCAGCAGCGCGCCGGCGCGCTCCAGGGCCTGCACGTGGTTCTGGTCGGTGGTACGCGCGTGCAAGAGCCGCAGGCACGCCGCGCTCTGGGCCTCGTGCGCGCGCGCCAGCTCGCCCAGCTGGGTCTCGAGCGTGGCGGCCTCGCGCGCCAGCACGCTGGAACGCTGCTCGGCCTCGCGCGCGTCGTGTTCGAGCTCGCGGATGCGCTCCTCGGAGACGCGCGCCTCCTCGAGGCGCGCCCCCAGGCGCCGCTCGAGCTCGGCCGCGCGCGCGCTCTCCTCGTGGGCCGCGCGCCGCGCGGCCTGGGCGCGCTCGCCCAGCTGGGTGCGGCGCTCGTCGAGCCCGCGCAGCTCGGCCGCGGCTTCGGCCGAGGCCGCCTGAGTGCGCTCGATCCCGGCCTGCAGGCTCTCCTGCTCGCCGGCCCGCACCGCGATCTCCTGCTCGGCCCGCGCGCGCTCCTCGCGCAGCCCCTCGCCCTCGCGCTCGGCCGCCGCCAGGGCCGTGTCGAGCACGGCCAGCTCGACCCGCAGTGCGTGCGACTGGTGCAGCGCCAGACGCCGCCCCTCGCTGTGCCAGGCCGCCTTGGCCTCGACGAAACGCTGGGCGCGGCCGGCCTGCAGCTTGAGCGCGCGCCGCCGCCGCTCGAGCTCGCCCAGCACGTCGTCCAGCCGGACGCAGTCGGCCTGCACGCGTTCGAGGCGCGCCTCGGTCTCCTTCTTGCGCGCGCGGTAGCGGCTGATCCCGGCCGCCTCCTCGAAGATCGCGCGCCGCTCCAGCGGGTTGGCCGAGAGGATCGCGTCGATCTTGCCCTGTTCCAGTACCGAGTATCCGCGGCTGCCCAGGCCCGTGCCGTAGAGCATCTCGCGCACGTCCTTCAGGCGCACGACCTGCCCATCGATCAGGTACTCGCCCTCGCCGCTGCGGTACACGCGGCGCGTGACGCTGACCTCGCTGCCGCGGCTCTCCAGGTCGTTCTCGGCGTTGTCGAGGACCAGCGTGACCTCGGCCACGGCCAGCGCCGGACGCGAGGCCGAGCCCTTGAAGATCACGTCGGTCATCTCGCCGCCGCGCATCGAGGTCGGGCGCGTTTCGCCCAGCACCCAGCGCACCGCGTCGACCACGTTGCTCTTGCCGCACCCGTTCGGCCCGACGATCCCGGTCACGGGCGCCGAGAAGTCGAGCACCATGCGGTCGGCGAAGGACTTGAAGCCGAACAGTTCGAGTCGTTTCAGGCGCATGCCGGCGAGGGAAGAGCAGCGGGGAGGATCACGGGGGAGGTCAGACCAGGGGCCGCAGGCGCGAACTCGGGCGCTCGTCGCGCGCGCGCGGGAACAGCTCCAGCACCAGCTCGCCGGCGTGGGCGCGGCGCAGCACCTCGAAGCGCCGCCAGGCGTCGAGCGCCGGCCGTTCCGCGCCCGGCTCGCGCTTCACGCCCACGAGCTCGAGCGCGCCGCACGGCACCGTGCGCAGGGTCTCGGCCTCGGCCCGCCCGGCCGGCTGCCCGCCCACGGGCGCCAGCAGGAAGCCAGTGCCATAGGGACGGGTCTCGCCCAGCTCGGCCTCGGCCTGACCGAACAGCCATTCCTGGCGCATGCCCGCGGCGCGCGTGGCGCGCGCATCCAGGTAGGCGAAGCGCGCCGCGGCCTCGTCCCCGAAGAACGGACAGGGCAGCGGGGTGAGCAGTCCGTCGCGCCCGAAGCGCCGCGCGGCCTCGCCCAGGAAGCCCAGCACGCGCGCGCCGAGATCCGCATCGATGGCGCCGTCGCCGAGCGCGAGCAGGGCCTCGCGCAGGCCCACCGGGACCAGCGCGAACGAGGTGCGCGCGCGCACGCCCGCTTGCATGCCGGCGTCCGTCAGCGGACGCAGGGCGCGCGCGATCTCCAGCGCCACTTGCACCAGCTCGGCCAGCGCGCTCTGGAACAGCTCCTCGCGGAACGGCCCGGCTCGGCGCGCGATGCGCGGCAGGTTGAGCGCGATCGCACCACCGCACGCGATCAGGCCGCGTTCCTGGGCGAGGCGCTCGCAGCCCGGCCCGGCGAAGGCGCTCTCGGTCCCGCTCCAGCACGGCAAGAGGCGTCCGCCGGCCAGCAGGCGCTCGAGCGCGGGCGCGAGATCAGGACGCTGCTCGAGCAGAGCCTCGAGCTCGGCGCCCTCCAGGTAGAGGCGCGGCGCGCCGGCGCTCTCGAGCTCGGCCAGTTCCTCCACCAGCCGCGCGGTGCAGGCGTGATAGCGCACGCCCGGGGTCCCGAGGTCGACGCGCACGCGCGCGGCGTGGGCCAGGGCCGCGAGCGCGCGCAGCCAGGCCGCCAGACCGTGCGGACTGTTCTCGCGCGTCGTGCGCAGGAGCGGCGAGAGCACCGCCGCCGGGCGCTCGAGCACCAGCGTGCGCGCCACGCGCGGCGCGAGCTCGGCCAGCTGGTCGAGCAGGCCGTAGGCCGAGGACGCGGCCGCCCCGCCGCCGCACAGGAGTTCGGCCTCGACGCACAGCGCGAGCGGTCGACCCAGGCTCTCGAGCCCGATCACGTGCAGGTCGCCGGCGCGATGCAGCTCGCCGGCCGCGTCGGACAACAGGCTCTCGAGGCCGTAGCGCGCGAGCACCTCGCCCGCCAGCGCGGCGGACACGGAGGGCGCGGGCGCGGCCGGGACTCCCAGCGAGCTCCAGGGGTGCAGGGCCTTGCCCGCCAGCACGCGGCGCACGTCGAGACGCGCCAGGCCCACCACGCGCGCGGCGGTCAGCGCGGCCAGCCAGCCGCGCTCGAACAGCTCGCTCGCCACCAGCTCGCGGATCAGGCCGGTCGTGACGCTCTTCTTGCCGGCCGCGAACACGCGCCGCTCGACCGCGCTGGCCACGTCCTCGGCCGCCTCGCGCGGGAGCTCGGCCTCCTGCATGAGCGCGGCCACGATGCGCCCCTTGCTCCAGTCCGAGACGCCCTCGCGCTCGCGCACGCGCACGGGCGAGCGCAGCGTGTCCGAGCGGTGCACGCGCAGCGCGGCGCGCACGCGCGCGCGCAGATCGCGGTGCAGGATGTAGGCCTTGGCGACCGCGCTGCGCCCGAGCTCCATCAGCGCGCGCTCGACCAGGTCCTGGATGGTCTCGATGTGCGGCGCGCTCTCGGCCGGGGCGGGCTCGCCACGCGCGCCCCCGTCGCGCCCCAGGCGCTCGAGCAGCGAGAGCTCCACGATGCCCGCGACCTCGTCGGCCAGGCGCGGATCGGGTTCGCCAGCCGCCGCCATGGCCTTGGACACCGCCTCGGCGATCTTCTGGCGCTGGAACGGCACGCTGCGCCCGTCGCGCTTGCGCACGAACTCGAGCCGCGCGCGCGGCGCCACGCCGGCGCCGGCCGGTGCCGCAGCGGAGCCCGGG
Source organism: uncultured Planctomycetaceae bacterium (assembly GCA_964631945.1). Lineage (GTDB taxonomy): Bacteria > Planctomycetota > UBA1135 > UBA1135 > JABFRZ01. The sequence goes on along the minus strand of CAZWAY010000092.1, from coordinate 5,698 downwards.
CTCGCGGCCGGGGTTTCGGGGGTCGAGCGCCGCGTGGCCATGCCTTCGGCGCCTAGTGCGCCCCCGTGGGAGCGTTGCGACCCTCGAGGATGGGCTTGAGCTCGTCCAGGAACTGCGACACGTCCTTGAACTCGCGGTAGACGCTGGCGAAGCGCACGTAGGCGACCTGGTTCAGGTTCTTGAGCTCCTGCATCACCAGGTTCCCGATCACGGCGCTCGGCACCTCGCGGTCGTACTCCTCGTGGCAGCGGATCTCGATCCGGCTGGTGGCGGCCTCGAGGTCCTCCATCATCACGTTGAGCTTCTCGCAGGCGCGGATCATCCCGGCCAGGATGCGTTCGCGCTCGAAGCGCACGCGCTCGCCGTTCTTCTTGACGACCCGCAGCGGGGTGCTCTCGATGCGCTCGTAGGTCGTGTAGCGCAGGAAGCACTCGAGGCACTCGCGCCGCCGCCGGATGGCGGTCCCGTCGGCCGAGGCCCGGGAGTCCACGACGCGGTCCTTGTCGGCCTTGCAGCGAGGGCACCTCATGGCGGGTCGGCGCGCTCCGCGCGCGAGCCGGCAGGGCAGAAGAGCACGCTACAGATTGTGTGTCAATGTCGAGAGCGCCTTTCGGGGCCCAAGCGGTGGGGTGCCGGGGCGAGCCCCACGGGGGCGCGAGCGCGCCGCCCTACTTGCCCAGGCAGAAGCGCGCGAAGATGCGCTCCAGGACGTCCTCGGGCGTGGTGCGCCCGGAGAGTTCGTCCAGGGCCACGAGCGCCGCGCGCACGGCCTCGGCGACCAGGTCGAGCGCCAGTCCGGCGCCCAGGCCCGCGCGCCCCTCGTCCAGCGCGGCGGCCGCGCGCGTCAGGGCCTCGTGGTGGCGCCGATGGAGGGCGCGCGCGGCTCCGCCCTCGCCCCCGCCGGGTTCGGCTCCGGCCAGGAGCCGCGCCACGCTCTCGGCCAGCGCCCCCAGTCCGAACCCGACCTGGGCCGAGACCGCCACCAGCGGGAGCCCACCGACCAGCGCGGGCGCGGGCGGCGGGCCGGCGTCGGCGCGGTCGACCTTGTTCCAGACCAGGAGCCGGACGCCCTCGGGTCGCGGCGCGAGCACCGGCGCCGCCGCGTCCACCACCCACAGCGCGAGCTCGGCCTGGGCGCGCGTGCGCGCGAAGAGCTCCTGGGCGCGCGCCGCCGTCCCGCTGCGCCCGGACTCGAGGCCGGGCCCGTCCAGCAGCACGCAGGTCTCCGCCCCGAGCGACCACGGCCCCGCCAGCGTGTCGCGCGTCGTGCCCGGCTCGGCCGCGACCAGCGCGCGCCCGCCGGTGAGCGCATTCCAGAGCGAACTCTTGCCGGCGTTGGGCGCGCCGACCAGGAGCACGCGCGCGAGCGCGCTGGGCGCGGCGCGGCGCTGCTCCCAGGCCAGGGCCGTGCTGAAGGCGCGTTCGAGCGCATCGAAGCGCAGCTCCAGTTCGGCGCGCGGCACGTGGCCGGTCTCGGACTCGTCGAAGTCCAGGCTGGCCTCGCACAGCGTGGCGAGTTCGAGCAGCTGCTCGCGCAGGGCCGAGACGCGTTCGTCCAGCCCGCCCGCGAGCAACAGCACGGCGGCCGCGCGTTCGGCCTCGCTCCCGGCCTCGGTCAGCGCCAGCACGCCCTCGGCGCGCGAGAGGTCGAGCCGTCCGTTGAGGAAGGCGCGGCGCGTGAACTCGCCCGGCCGCGCCGCCGTGGCCCCCAGCGCCAGCAGGCGCGCGAGCGCGCAGGCCAGCAGCGGCTCGGCCCCCGGCAGGTGGAACTCGGCCACGTCCTCGCGCGTGTAGGAGCGCGGCCCGCGCATCCACAGCAGCCTCAGCGGCTGCTCTCCGCGCCCGTCGTCGAAGCGCCCGCGCAGGCACGCGCGCGAACGCTCCGGCTCGAAGGGCGGCGTCGCCCCGCGCAGCGTGGCCCGCACCAGCTCGGCCGCGCGTGGGCCCGAGACCCGCAGGATGCCGCGCCGCCCCGGCCCGGGCGGCGTGGCGATGGCGGCGATGGTCGTGTCCCCGGCCACGCGGCCCTACTTGCGCCGCTTGCCCTCTTGGCGGCGCTTCTCGTTCTGCATGGCCTGCATGCGCTTCATCTGCTCGCGCTGCTTCTCGGCCATGTGCTGCAGCATGCCCGAGAACGGCCCGCAGCCCTTGCGCGCCTTGGGCGCCGGCTCGGTGTCGTCGAGTGGCCAGAGCTTCTTGATGACCTTCTGCTCGATGATCGAGAGACCCGAGGTGGTCATCATGTAGAGCGACAACCCGGCCGCGTAGTTGTAGAGCATCAGGCCGAACACGGCCGGCATGAACATCATCATCTTCTGCATGCGCGCGGCCTGCTCGTCGGCCGGCTTGGGCATGCCCATCTGCTGCAGGATCCACAGCACGACCATCAGGATCGGCAGCACGTTCAGGTACTCGATGTCGGGCAGGATCGGCAGCTCGAGCCCGAGGTACAGCAGGTGGTCCGGGCGCGAGAGGTCGTGGATCCAGCCGAAGAACGGGGCCTGGCGCAGGTCGAAGGCCGTGCGCAGCGCGCTGAAGAGCCCGAAGAAGATCGGCATCTGCAGGAAGATCGGCAGGCAGCCCCCGAGCGGCGGGAACGCGCCCTCCTCCTGCATGATGCGCGCCTGGGCCTCGCGCAGCTTCTGGGCGTCGCCGGCGAAGCGCTTCTTGGCCTCCTCCAGACGAGGCTGGACGCGCTTCATCTTCTTCTGGTAGCGCGCCATCGAGGTCTGCGAGCGGCGGTTCAGCGGGAACAGCGCGGCGCGCACGCACAGCGTCAGCAGGATGATCGCCACGCCCCAGTTCCCGACCAGCCCGTGGAACAGGCCGAGCACGTACAGGAGCGCCTTGGCGATGCTGCGCGTCCAGCCGAGGTCGTCGTCGACCACGACCTGGTGCGCGGCGAAGTCGGCGCTGAAGGAGCCCGGCTGCTTGGGGCCGGCGTAGAGCACGTACTCGAAGCTGCGCCGCTCGCCCTGGGGCGGTAACGAGAGGTTGAGGGTCAGCGCGACCTCGACCAGCGGACGCGGCGCGGGGCCGAGCTCGTGGATGGGCTGGTACAGCGCCGCCCCGAGCGTCCCGCCGCCCTCGACGGCCTCGCGCAGCAGCACCGCGAAGTACTTGGTGTGCACGCCGCCCGCCGTGAGCGGCGCGGGCACCTCGAGCGCGCCCGCCTCCTTCAGTCCGGGCGCGGCCTTGTGCGCGCTCTCGTAGGGCTTCTTGGGGGCCGAGCGTCCGATCGCGACCGCGGTGGGCTCGGCGTAGAAGCGGTCGCCGAGCGCGGCCGGCGCGCAGCCGGCAGGCACCAGCGTGAAGCCCAGCGCCTTGCCCGGGCCGGCGCCCAGGTTCTCGAGCGTGAGCGTGACGCGCAGGTGCCAGGTGCCCGGCTCGAAGGCGACCTCCTTCTCGAACAGCACCTGCCCGCCCGGGGGCGAGTAGCGGAAGCGCACCCCGCTCGCGGGCGCCGCCAGCGGCTCCATCGTCCACAGCGCGCCGGCCAGGTCGCGCGCCAGCGCCTCCGAGGAGCGCCGCCCCGTCTCCCACACCAGCGAACCCGTGCGTCCGCTGCTGGTCTCGACCGACTCGAGCAGGGGCAGCCAGTTGGCGGGGTCGCGCTGCTGGGCCTCGTCCAGCCCGACCGCGCGGTAGTAGTCGGCCAGCTCCAGCGAGAGGAGCCGCGCACCGCGGTTCGAGAAGCGCGCGCGGTAGGCTCCGCGCCGCCCGGGCTCACCGGCGCGCTCGGCCCCGCCGACGAGCAGCTCCAGCTCGCGCTCCTCGCGCTCGGAGACGGCCGCCGGCTCGACCGCCACGGGCGGCGAGAGCCCCGGCTCCTGGGCCGGCGCCGCGGCGGGCGTGCTGACCGGCTCCACCACCCTGGGCTTGGGCGGCGGCGGGAAGAGCCAGGTCCAGACGAAGAAGACCAGGAACGCGACGATCAGGAACAGCGGTAGGCGCTTTTCCAAGGGGGGAGAGTGCCGGGGCTAGCGCCCGACCTTGAGGCGCTCGGCCAGGTAGTGGGGCAGGGCGGGCACGGCGGCGATGTCGGCCATGGCGCGCTCGACGTCGTAGGCGAGGCGCACGAAGGTGATGGCATGCCCGTCGAACAGCACGTAGGAGAGCCGGCTGTCGCCGTCGCGCGGCTGACCGATCGAGCCCACGTTGACGATCGCGCGCAGGCGCGCGTTCGTGCCGAGTTCGTAGGGCCCCTCGCTGCCCTTGGGACGGAACAGGCGCCGGTCCTCGAAGTACACCGCCGGCACGTGGCTGTGCCCGACGAAACACACCGGCTCCCGCATGCGCTCCCAGTTGGCGCGCATCTTGTGCTCGTCGGTGATGTCGCGCGGCAGCATGTACTCGCGCACGGGATCACGCGGCGAGCCGTGCACGAACATGGCCACGCCATCGTGGGCCTCGGGCACGAGACCGGCGAGGAAGTCCCAGTAGGCGTAGCGGCGTTCCTTGTCGTCCTGGTCGTCGCGATTCAGCTCCTCGCGCGTCCACTCGATCGCGGCGCGCGCGCGCGCGTTGAAGTCCTCGGCGCTGTTCAGCAGCGCGTACTCGTGGTTGCCCTGCAGGCACAGGCCCGGCTCCAGCGTGCCGAACTCGGCCGGCCCGAGGGGTTCGGGAACGCACAGGCGCATGACCCAGTCCAGGTTGTGACGCGGGCGCGCGCCGTAGCCGATCACGTCCCCCAGGCACACGTAGCGCCGCGCACCGCGCTCCCTGGCATCCGCCAGGGCCGTCTCCAGGGCCGGCGCGTTGCCGTGCAGGTCGGAGAGGATGGCGGTGAGGGGGTAGGTCACGACTTGCGCGCGGCTGGGCGCGCCTCGGCCCTGCGGGCGGAACGGGCCGGGCTCCCGCCGCCGAAAGGGCGCGCCATTATTGGGGTCCGACCCGCGCGGAGCAAGGAACGCGATCGAGAGGAGCGCCTGGTTCGGCCGGCGCGGCGCGCAACGCCAGCGCGTACAGCACGCCGGTCGCGACCACCCCCAGCGCGAATGGACGCCAATCCCCGCGCGCGAGCGCGAGCCAGGTGAGGGCGCAGGCGGGGGCCGCGAGCGCGCACTCGAGCGCCGCCACCCCCGCGCGTGGCAGGCCGCGCGCGAGCAGGCGGTGCGCCAGGTGCCGACGGTCGCCGATCCAGGGCCGCGAGCCCGCTCGCCAGCGCGCCAGCGCGAGGCGCGCGAGGTCGAAGAGCGGCAGGACGCACAGCCCCGCGGCGCGCGGCTGGACCAGCACGAGATAGCCGAGCACGAAGGCCCCGGCGTCGCCGAGGTAAGCGCTCGGCGCGCCGCTGGCGCGATTGCGGGCGCGCGCGGCATCCAGGTTGAAGGGCAGGAAGCCGAGACAGGCGGCCGAGACCGGCGCGGCCGCGCCCGCGAAGCCGAGCGCGCACAGACCCGCCAGGGCGCCGTCGGAGTTGTCGAAGGTGTTCAGCAGGTTCAGCAGCAGGAAGGCGAGCACGAGCAGCCCGAGCGCGGGCAACGCGCCGTGCTCCGCGAGCGTGCCCAGCGCGAGGGGCGCGAGCGCCAGCGACAGCACCAGGGTCTTGCGCGCCGGCGCGAGCGCCGCGCGGTCGTCCCAGGTGCCCGCCGCGAACACGAGCGCGAGCGTCGCGAGCTGCCAGGCGGGCGCGGGCAGCCAGCGGCCCCACAGCTCGGCCGCGCCCCCGGCGCGCAGCGTGGCCGGGCTCGCCAGC
>CAZWAY010000091.1:0-15199 GCA_964631945.1 uncultured Planctomycetaceae bacterium | reverse complement strand
CGCGGCCTCGGCCGCGGGCGAGCCTTCCTCGGCCGCGCGTTCGAGCTCGGGCCGGGCGGCGCCGCGGGCCGCGGCGGCCTCGGCGCGCCGCGCGGCGGCCGCGGCTTCGAGCTCCTTGGCGACGGCAGCGAGCTCGCGCGCGGCTTCCTCGCCCGGCGGCGCGGCCCCGTCCTGGCCCTGCAGCGTCTGGCGCGCGCCTTCCAGCGCGCTCGCGCTGCGCTCGGCGGCGGCATCCTTGGAGACGTTGGCGTGGCGGCGCGCGCTCTCGGCCGCGGCCCGCAGGCCCTCGGCCTGTTCGGCCGGCGTCTTCGCACCGGACTCGAGCTCCTGGGCGGCGCTGGCGAGGCGTTGGGCGGTCTCGGCCAGGCGCGCGGCCTGGGCTTCGGCGCGGCGCGCCTCCTCGAGCGCGCTGCGGGCGTTCGCCAGGCTGCGCGCGGCGCTCGGCTCCCAGCCCTCCAACACGGCCCGGTCGGTGCGCTGGGCCTGCAGCAGGGCCTCGAGCTCCTGCTCGAGCTGCTCGAGTTCGAGCGTGCCCGATTCGCGCCCGAGGCGCTCGTTGCGCTCGAGCAGCGTTCGTTCCTTGGCCACCAGCGCGGCCAGCGCTTGCTCCAGCGCCTTCTGGGCCTCGCCGCCGGCCTCGGCCCGCAGCGCGCCGGTCTTGTCCTTCAGCGCCGCCTCACGGTCGGCCAGCTCGGCGAGCTCGCGCTGCAGCTTGGCGAGGTTCTCGATCTTCTCCTCGAGGCCCGCCAGGTTCTTGCGGTCGAGCAGGATCGAGACCAGGCGCTCGAGATCGTCGATCAGCGCGCGCTGGGTCTCGAGCGACTGCACGAGCTGGCCGCTCTCGAGTGCCGCGCGTGCCTCCTGCATGCGCTCCTCGGGCGTCCCGGCCTGGCTGCCGGCCGTAGCGCCGCGCTGTTGCAAGAGCGTCAGGCCCTCGCGCAGGAGGTCGGCCGTGCGCGTACGGCCCTCGGCCTCGATACGCTGCAGCAGCTTCTCCATCGTGCCCTTGAGGCGCTCGAGCTGGCGCGCCAGCAGCGTCTGCTCTTCGACGATCGCCGACAGGTCGCGCTCGGCGGCCAGGTCCTTCTGGGCCAGGGCCGGCAGCGCCAGGCAAGTGAGCAGCGCGGCCGAGAGCAGCCCTAGCGGGCGAACGCAGCGGGAGGCGAGGAGTCTGGCGCGGGTGCGGGCCATGGTCATTTCTCCGTGGCGAACTGCTGGGTGCGCTCGCGCAGGGCCTTCTGCCGGTTCAGGATGTCGCGCGCCAGCGTCAGCACGTTCTGGAAGTTGTCCCACTCGGCCAGCTCGGCCAGCAGGGCTTCGATGCGCTGCTCGACGCGCGCGGCGTGCTCGGCGGCGGTCTGCAGGTTCTCGGCCACCTGCGCGCGCACGCTGGCCTTCTCGGCCGCGTCCAGGGCCTGCACGCAGGCGCTGGCATGGTCCTCCGAGATCTCCAGGGCCAGCGCCACGAGCTTGACCAGCGTGGCGGCGAAGCCCTCGCCGCTGAGCTTGCCGGCGGCGCTCTCGCGCGCGAGTGCGCGCCAGGCCTCGGCCTGGAAGCGCGCGTCCAGGGCCTGGGCGACGCGCGCGTCGTAGAACTCGAGCAGGCCCGCGGCCTTGTCGTCCAGGCGCGCGTAGAGCACGTCCTCGGCCGCGGCCGCGATGCCGCGCGCCAGGGCCTGGGCATCGGCCAGCACGCGGCGCTCGCCGGCCAGCGCGGCGGTCAGCGCCAGGCTCTCGCCGCTCGCCAGCGGCGCGTCGCCGTCCAGCGCGTCCAGCAGCTCCTCGATGCGCACGCGCTTGGCGCGCTGTTCCTCCGACAGGCGCAGGGCGTCGAGGCGCGTGGCCGCCAGCCGGTCCTGCAACCGCCGCAGGAGCTCCTCGGGCGTGACCACGCGCACGCGCAGCGCGGCCGAGTGGCCCTCGTTGGGCTCGGGCGCGCGCTGGTCGCGCGCGAAGAACTCGAGCTCGAAGCGGCTGTCGATGGGCACGGGGGTCTCGGCGCTGCCGAGCGAGTCGATCTCCAGACGCGCGCTGCCGAGGGCCACGTCGCGCGCCGTGCGCGCGTTCCTGGCGCGCGGCTCACCGGGCGCGAGGCGCTGCAGGGCCAGCTCGGACTCGCGCAGCGGTGTCGTGCCGGCGCGCGCACCGTCCGCCGTATTCACGCGCCAGCCCAGGCTGGCCAGCGCGAAGTCGTCCTCGGCCCGCACGCGCAGCGGAACGGCGCCGCCGCGCACGCTCTCGAACTCGCTGCGCGCCGGGGCCAGGACGGTGAGCTCCGGCGCGCGGTCCTCCAGCACGCGGATGCGGTACAGCGCCGGCTCTGGATTGGTGAGCCCGTTCGCGTCGGTGAGCTCGACGCGGAAGCCCAGCGTCGCCGTGGCCGTGCAGTCGAAGGCCAGCCCGCTCGCGACCGGCTGCGTCTCGGGCCCTCCGGGCGCGCGCGGGAACTCGGCCGGCACCAGCGCGAGCGTGGCGTCCTCGGGCAGGAAGCGCACCTGGCCCACGGCCGTGCGCGGCGCGGGCAGGATGTGCACGCGCAGGGTCGAGCCCTTCAGGACCTCGACGTCCTGGTTGAAGTAGAGCGCCGCCGGGAGACCCGAGTAGGCCGGCGGCTGCACCTCCACGGCCAGACCCTCGACGTCGGGCGGTTCCAGCACCTCGACCTCGACGCGCGGCAGGCCGTTCTCGTCGTCGCCGCCGGTGACGTGGAAGGCCAGCTGCTCCTGCAGGCTCTGCAGCAGCGTGCGGTAGGTGGCCGAGCCGCTGCGTCCGAGCACCAGGTCGCGGCCACCCTCGAAGTGCAGCGTGACCTCCTCGGGCGCCACGCCCTCGGCCGTGACCAGCAGCGCCAGGTCGGAGCCGCGCGACAGGCGCAGGCGCAGGTGCTCGCGCGAGCGTTCGACCACGCTGTCCGCTTCGAGACCCGGGACCTCCAGCACGAGGTGCGTGCGTTGCGGCCAGGGCGTCGTGCCGCCGAACAGGCGCTCGAGGAAGGTGCGCGCGAGCAACGGGTTCAGCCAGGCCAGGAGGGCCAGGCACGCGCTGCCGCCCAGACCCAGCAGGAGGCGCGCGCGCGGCGCTTCGGGGTCGACCACCGCGGCCGGCGCGAGCGTCGCCGCGCGCGCCTCGGCCTCGGCGATGAGGGCTTCGACCAGGGTCGGGTCGGTGTCGGGCGGACGGGGGGCGCGCTGGAACTGCACCGCGCTGATCAGGGCCTCGCGCAGCTCGGGATGCGTGCGCTCGAAGAGCAGCGCCAGACCCTCGGTGCCCGGCAGCTTGCCGAGCGGTCGCAGCAGGTCGCGCCACAGGAAGAGCGTGATCACCGCGGCCAGGATCAGGCCGTGCAGCACGCGGATCGCGTGCGGCACGCGCAGACCCCAGTCGGCCAGGAAGGCGAAGGAGAGCCACAGCGTGCAGGCCCCGAGGACCGTCCCGATCCCGTAGGCGAAGACCTGGCGCAGGAGCGCCTTGCGCGTCGCGCCCAGCAGGCGCTCGAGCTTCGGCGTGCGTTCCAGCGCGGACTCGGTTTCCTGGCTCATCCTGCTGCGCTCGGCCTGGCTAGCGCTGGAAGATCGGGAGGTAGCGGTAGGGGATCTCGAGCACGAGCACGGCCATGGCCGTGCCGAAGGCCGGACCGGGGCCCACGCGGTTGGGCCAGGACCCGTCCGGGTTCTGCAGGGCCAGGAGCTCGGCGCGCACGCGCTCGAAGTACGGTTCCCAGTAGTTCACCTGGAAGGCCGTGCCGGCCGTGTACATGGCCTGCACACCGTAGTAGTGGCCGTACCAGTAGAAGTAGTGGCCGCCCTGGGCGCGCCCGTAGGTGCCGTTGAACTCGTCCAGGTTGCGGCGCAGGTAGTCGAGCCCGCGCCGGATCGACTCGTCGGAGTAGATGCCCAGCCCGTGCAGCGCCGTCACGCCGGCCGCGGTCAGCGGGAAGGACGAGCGCGAGCCGCGGCTGCGCTGGTAGTTGAAGGCTCCGACCTCGTCCGGATAGAGCGCGTTGTAGCCGCGCTGGCTCTCCTCGGTGATGGCCGAGTCGACCACGTAGCGCGCGGCGCGGTCGATGGTGGCCTTCGGCACGCGGATGCCGATGTTGCGCGCCGAACGCAGGGCCATGGCCTGGCACACCACGATCGACATGTCGGACTCGGGCGAGAACGGCACGTAGCGCCAGCCGCCCTCCTGGTTCTGGGTCTCGACGATGAAGTCGACCGCCTTCTGCAGCTTGGCGCGCACGTCGGTGCGGTGCGTCATGCCGCACACCTCCGACAGGAACAGCGTCGCGAACGCGTGGCTGTACATGCGCGAGCCGTTGAGCGTGACGTAGCCGTCCTCCTGCACGCCCGAGAGCACGTAGTCGAGCGCGCGCGCCAGGGTCTGGCTGTGCTTGCCGCGCTCGGGCGCGTAGCCCCCGGCCAGGAAGGCCGTGCCGGCCAGGGCCGTCACGCCCACGTGCCCGCCCTCGGCCGTGTCGCGGTAGTCGGAATTGAGCTTGAAGCCGATCTTGCCGGTCCAGCTGCCGTCCGCGTTCTGGTGCGCGGCCAGCCAGTCGAGCCCGCGCTCGACGGCTCGGGCGTGCTCGGGCGTGACCTCGATCGGGAGCGTCTCGAAGCCCTCGCCCAGGTCCTGGGCTCGCGTGAGGGATCCCAGCAGGGCCAGGACGAGGAGCGAGAACGGGGTGCGGGTCATCGCAGCTTCTCCAGGATGTCGAGACAGGCTCCGCGCGGAGTGGAGGCCTTGCCGAGTACGAACAGGGCCTCCCCCAGGCCGCGCAGCTCGATGCGGTTGGCCTGGGCGAAGGCGCTGTCGTTGCCGAACACCAGCGTATCGACCTTCTTGCCGGCGCGCTTGTCCAGGAACACGAGCACGGCTTCGCCGCCCTGCCCCGCGCCGCCGCGCCGCGTCTGGTAGCCGATGGCCACGCAGTCGGCCGAGACCGCGGGCATCGGCAGCATGCGGCCATCGTAGATCTCCTGGGTCGTGATCGGGAGGGCCCAGGTCCACTGCACGCCGTACGGGAGGTGTAGCGCGCGGATCGGGATGCTGCGCTCCTTCTCCGAGTGCGAGTAGGTGAAGAGGTAGGGCGCCTCGAGCTCGCGCGAGCGCTGGGGCTCGAGCCCCATCACCCGTTCGCCCGGCTTGAGCGGCACGACCAGGCGCTTGGTCCCGGTGCGCGCATCGAGTTCGTACACGCCGCCATTGGCCGGGCCGAGCGCGGCCGCGAGCGTGATCGGATAGGCCTTGCCCTGGCTGTGGGCGATCGAGTGCAGCTCCTCGTCGCGTCCGAAGTCGATCGTCCAGGCGCGCCGGCCGCCCTCCAGCTCGAAGGCCGTGAGCTGCGACGGGCGCTGCGCGAAGGCCGGGACGATCAGGCGTTCCTCCGCGATCCAGGCGGCTTCCGCCAGGGCCAGGCGCGCGTCCTGACCCACCAGGCGCAGGTCGGCCGTGACGCGTCCGCGGAAGAGGTCGAGCACCAGCGCGCGCGGGGCCTGACGCTGGACCTGCGCGAAGAACACGGCGTGCCCGGCGCCCGCCAGGGGGCCGTCCCAGCCGTCGTCCGCGTCGAGGGTGCGCTCCCACAGCGCGAGTCCGAGCACGGCGTCGAGGGCCACGACCTTGCCGGAACGCAAGGACGCGACCACGACCCCGCTCTCGAGCGCCAGCGCGTGCGGCGGATCGCCGTGCGTGTCCTGCAGCCACAGCTCGCGGCCGCGCTCGTCCAGGCACACCAGGCCGGACTGCGTGCCGAGCACGAAGCGCCCGGGTCCGAAGGCGCAGGGCGGCCGGCCGCGGTCCAGGGCGCGCGTCCAGGCCGGTTCGGCCGGGGCCACGCTCGAGTAGGCCAGGAGCCGGTCCTTGCCGGCGTAGAGGTGCAGCTCGAGCGGCGCGCTCTCGGGCGCTTGACCGGCGGGGTGCAGCGCACCCAGGAACTCGAGCTCCAGCCGCTGCGGCGAGCCACCCGAGACCACGCGCGCGTCGAAGCGCTGCAGGCCCGGGACGGAGTCGCTCTCCTTGGCGAGCTCGCTGGCGAGCGCGTCCAGCGTCCGTCCGCCGTGCTCGGGGAGCGGCGAGACGTGCGCCGGCGCCGAGCGCGCCAGAGCCGCGACGAGTCCGCGCTCCAGGGCCGTGTTGCCGCCGGCCCCCAGGGTGCGCGCGAGCACCAGCAGCAGGTCCGTTTCGCGCTCGGGCGGCAGGGCTCCGCGGCCCAGGGCCGTGCGCACCAGGCGCGCCACGGCGGGCGCGTCTCGGGCCGCGGCCGCGCGCTCGATCAGGATTCCGAGGGCCTCCTCGGCCGCGTGCGAATGTGGATAGCGCGCGCTCAGGTCCTCGAGTGCCGCGCCGTCCACGCCGTCGCGCGCCACCGCCAGCAGCTGCGCGGCGCGCGCCTCGATCGGGGCGTAGGCCTCGGCACCGCCCGGCAGGCGCAGCACGCCGGCGATGCGCTCGTGCACCAGGTTCGCGAGCGGGAAGCCGCGCGCCAGCGCGAGTCCGCGCGCGTGCTCGAGGGCGAGGTGCAGGTCCGCCAGCGCTGCCTCGAGCTCGTTCGCGCGCTCGCGTTCGGCGGCGCGCTCCAGCGCGACCCACAGCAGCGTGGGCAGCGCATCGGCCTCGGGCTCGAGCGCGCGGCCCTCGCTCGTGCCGGCCAGCCAGCGGCCCACGGCCTCGACCTGGACGTCTTCGGGCAGCAGCATTTCGCCGTAGCCGGCTCCGAGCTCGTCGAGCAGCGCGAGGCGCGCCGCACCGCCCGCGGGACGCAGGATGCGCTCCTCGAGGAACAGGAGCTCGGCTTGCTCCCGGCGTCCGCTGGCCAGCGGACGAGCCTCCTGCAGGACCGCCAGGGCCTCGTCCGCCCGCGCGAGCTGCGTCAGGCTCTCGGCCAGCGCGCGCACGCAGGCGAGCTCCGCGCGGGCGTCGGGTCGGGCGCTGCGCGCGCGCAGGCGCACGAAGAATGCGCGTGCGTCGGCGAGGGTGAGGCGCGCCGCGCTCGCATCGCCGCCCGCCAGCTGCAGCTCGCCGTGGCGCAGGAACAGCTCAGCCGCCAGCCGCAGCGGGCCCTCCTCGTCGCCGCCGGCCAGGCGCCGCGCCCGCTCGAGCTGCGCCTGCCAGTCGAAGGTGCCCGACAGGCCCTGGGCCGAAAGGCTGTAGAGCGCGCCGTCCTCCAGGCACGCGAAGCCGGCCGCGCCGTTGCCCCAGCCGCCCGACAGGGCCGGCAGGCGCTCGCCGCTGCGCCGATCGAACACCACGCGCGTCTTCTCGTTGGGTGCCAGCACGCACTCGCCCGCCAGCAGCGCGCGTGGCGCCGTCTCGCTGAGGTCGAGCTCGCGCGCCCAGCGCGAGACGAAGGGGGCGCTCGAGCCGATCCCGCCGGCCTTGTGCAGGGCCGCGAGCTTGGCGCCCGCGAGGTAGAGCGTGTCCTGGTCGGCCCCCACCAGCAGGTTGAAGCCGAGCAGCTCGGTCTCGCGGTCGAGCCGTTGCAGGTCGCTCTCGCGGTAGGCCCACAGCTTGGCTCCGTCCTCGAGCCGCACGGCCACGACTTCCATCGAGTCGGACGGGGCGGAGAGGACCACGTTCCCGACCACCACCGGCGGCGCCAGGCGCCAGGTCACGGGCCGTTCGGGCGGGTTGTAGGAGCGCGTCTTCGGCAGCGGGATCTGGGCGTAGGTGCTCTGCCACTGGATGCGCCCCGAGAAGAGCTCCAGCGCCGCCAGCGTGCCGAGCTCGGTCTGGGCCAGGACCGTGCCGCCCGCGACCACCAGGGGCGAGGCGCAGAACTCCTTGACCGAGCGCCCGAACATGTTGCGCTCGCGCTGGCCGCTGATCACCAGCGTGCTCCACAGCAGCTCGCCGCTGGCGAGCTCGTAGCAGGCCACGTGGTAGTCGATGCGACCCTGCATGCGGTAGCACGGCACCAGCACGCGCGCGCCGGCCACGACCGGCGTACCCGCCACCATCATGCGTTGCGCGTAGCTGCCGGAGCCGTCCCAGCGCTGGCGCAGGCCGTCCGCGACGAGTTCGGGCGCGTGGTTCCACAGCTCGCGCCCGCTCTCGAGGTCGTAGGCGTGCAGGCGCCGCTCGGGGATCGCCTTCATGATCTCGATGCCCTGCCAGTCCTCCGTGTCGTACTCGGTGAAGGGCTCCTGCATCACCGCCAGGGCCACGCCGTCGCCCACGGCCGGGGCCAGCAGGAGCTCGTTGTTGATGCCCTCCCACAGCTCCTTGTGGCTGCGCGTCGGCAAGCTGCCCCAGCCGGCCGGCGGACCGGCCTGCCAGCGCAGGGCACCGGTGAAGGCGTCGAGCGCGAACAGGCGCAGGGTCGAGCCCACCAGCACGAACTCGCCGGCCACGACCGGTTGCAGGTTGCGCGTGCGCGTCGCCGCGAAGGGCGTGAGGTCGAGCGGCGTGCTCCAGGCCTGCGCGTCCGCGCGCGGCAGGGTCGGAGCGGCACGCGGGGCCTGGGCGCGACGGGTCTCGCGCGCCTCGAGCCAGGCGCGGCGCGGCGCGCGCTGGCCCGGGCTGGAGAAGCCGAGCGCGCTCTCGAGCGCCAGGGCCTTGCGCCAGGCGAGCTCGGCGGCGTCCTCCTGGCCACTCTCGAGTTCGAGGTCGCCGAGCGCCCACCAGGCCTGCACGGCCGCGGGCGCGAGGGGCCAGCGGCGCGGGATCGAGGCCAGACCGGTGCGCGTGGGCGCGACGCGCGCGTGGGCCAGGGCCTCGTCCGCGCGGGGTCCGTAACGCGCGCGGTAGCCGGCGCGGGCCTCCTCGGGCAGGGCCATCAGTCGCGCCAGGGCCCACTCGGCGGCGCCCGGATGGGTCGCGCGCAGCCCGAGCTCCGCGCCGGCCGGCAGGACCTCCTGGGCGTGGTCCTCGAGGATGCGCTGCAGCGCGCCGATGGCCTCGGGGTAGCGCTCGGCCCGCAGGTGTTCCTCGGCCACGGCCGCCAGCTCGCGCGTGTCGCGCACCATCGGCAGCGCGAAGAAGCGCGTGGCGTCGCCGTCCTCCTGCGCGGGCGTCGCGCGCGCGCCCAGGAGCAGGCTGGCGGCCAGCAAGAGGCGGCTCACAGGAGCTCCGCGCGCTTGCGCAGGATCCACTCGAGCCCGAGCAAGCCGAGCGCGAGCACGAGCGTGTGCCAGCCGTCCCACGCGTCCTCGAGGCGCGAGGAGATCGGCTCACGGCGTTCCTCGCCGCCCGGGAACTGCGCCGCCAGGCTGCGCGCGCGAGAGAGCTCCAGGAACACCCCGCCGGTCTTGGCCGCCAGGGCGCGCAGGGCCTCGGGATCGGGCGCGGGGTCCTGGTTCTCGCGCGAGGGCAGCACGACCTCGAACTCGGTCGAGCTGACGCGCTGGCTGCGCCCGGCCACGCGCCCCAGGACCCAGGCCCGGTAGACGCCCGGGCGGTCGAGCTCGAGACCGCCGCGATAGACGCCCGGGCGGTCGCCCTCGCGCGCCAGCTCGAGCTCGTGCTCGACGCCGTCCGGTCCGCTCCAGCCGATGGTCTGGGTCCGCTCCTCGCTGGGACGGAAGTCCTCGTCGAGCACGCGCACCTCGAGCTGCACGCGGTCCTCGATGTCGTAGCTCGAGCGCGAGCTCTCGATGCGGTAGCGCCGGTCGCCGCTCTTCAGGCGTCCGAGCGCCAGCCAGCGGATCGAGTTGCGCCAGAAGGTGTCCAGGTAGCGGTCGCCGTAGCGATAGCGCCAGCGGTAGGTCGAATCGACGCCCAGGAACAGGGTGCGCCCGGCCGGGAAGTAGCCGAGCACCATCAGCGGGTAGTTCTCGCCGCTCTGCGGGTTCTTGTCGTGCGGGTGACGCAGCAGCACCTGCGCGCCCGGCTTCACCTTCTGGACCGGCATGTACCAGTAGAAGCCGCGCAGGCCCTGCTCGGAGTCCTCCCACAGCGCGCGGTTGGTGGCCGGGTCCGGGTTCAGGCGCAGGATCTCGTGGGGGTGCGTCGGGTCCTCGAGGCGCGGCCGGAACTCGTCCCGGGTGTCGCCCTCGAAGGCCAGCAGGCGGGTCGAGTCGAGCTGCACCGGCAGCACGTCCTCGAGCGGCGTGTTGGAGAGCGCGCGCGGGTTGTGGAACTCGCCGGCCTGGAACAGGAGTCCGCCGCCGGCCTCCACGAACTCGCGCAGCGAGCGCAGGAAGTCCTCGCACTTCTTCGGGTCGGGCGAGACGCTGTAGGGGTCGACGTCGCCCAGCACGACCACGTCGTAGTTCTCGAGCAGCGCCTCGCGCGTGGTCGGCACGGATGTGAGCGAGGGCAGGCCCTTGGAGGACTCCTGCGGGAAGTCCTTGGTGGCCGAGAGCAGGAAGCACTGCACGTCGATGTTCTTGTCCGCGCGCAGGAGCAGGTTCTTGACGAAGCGGTACTCCCAGCGCGGATAGCCCTCCACGAACAGCACGCGGATGCGCGCGGGCGAGACGTGCACGCTGAACTCGAGACGGTTGTCGTCCACCATCGTCTCGCCCTCGAGCGGCGCGATCGAGACGCGCAGGCGGCGCTCGCCGCCGCCCAGGAGGTTCGTGCCGGCGGGCGCGATCAGGACCACGCGCTCGCCCGGCTCGGTCAGCTCGACCTCCTCCTCGCCCAGGACGCGCGCGGCGCCCTCGCCCTCGAGTTCCTCGAGCAAGAGCTGCGCGCGCGCACCGCTGGGCGTGCCGCGCCCGCGCACGCGCACGGTCACGCCGATCTCGTCGCCTTCGATGGCCTCGCCGGGCGCGTCCACCAGTTCCAGCACGGCGTTCTTCTCGGCGCGCGTGTCGCCCACCACCAGCGTGTGCACCGGGATCCCGGCCACGCCCGCGGCGCGCGCGGCGTCGAGCGGCGACGAGCCGCCGTTCGAGCGTCCATCCGAGACCACCACCACGTCCGTCACGTGGTGTCCGCGCCGGCTCACCAGGGCCTGGAACAGCGCGTCGCCGAGGTGCGTGGCGCCACCGCGTCCGCTCAGCGCGGCGAGGTCGGGGATCGGGCTGGCGCTCTCGGCGAAGCCGTACAGGCCGAGCTGGTAGCCGCCCCGTTCGATGGCCGGCAGGAGCTGGCGCGTGAGCACGGCGCGCGCGAGCTCCAGGCGCGTCGCGCCGCCGGCCGGCAGTCCGGAGGCCTCCTCGAGCGCCTTGCGCAGGTCCGCGTCGCCGTAGGAATCGCGGCGCCGCATGCTGGCCGAGTCGTCCACCAGCACCAGCACTTCGGCCGGGCGCACCTCCTCGCGCCGCTCGACCCGCACCGGCCGGGCCAGCACGATCCCGAGCAGCACGAAGGCCGAGAGGCGCAGCCCCAGCAGGGTCGCGCGCATCGCGCGCGAGAGGTTCTCGCGCCCGTAGCCGATCCAGGCCACCAGCGCGAAGAGCGGCAGCACCAGCAGCACCACGACCCAGGCCGGCGGCAGGTCGAGCAGTCGCAGGCTCTGCTCGAGGCCGGTGGACTGGACGACTTGCGCGAGCGCGACCATCAGGCGAGCCTCCGTCCGCGCCCGATCCAGGCCGCCCACAGGGTCTCGGCCACCAGCAGCGCCAGAGCCGCGCCCGCCAGCCAGCGCCACAGCTCGCCGCGCTCGAGCGGGTCCTCGTCCTGGCCGCCGTCGTCGGTGCCGCTCCGGAAGGACTTCCAGCTCGGGTGCAGGGCCTCGAGCTCCTCGGGCAGGATGCGCTCGAGGTCACCCTCGGACGGATCGAGCTGGCAAGCGAGCGCGATCGGCGGCGCACCCTCGGTCTCGACCCGCCACAGTCCCGCGCGCTCCAGCGGGCCGATGGGGCCCAGGCGCCACACGCCCTGCAGGACCTCGCGTGGCTCGAGGTCGAGCGGAGTGCGTGCGCCGTCCGGGCGCACCAGCGCAGGCGCGCGCGGGAAGCTGGCGAGTTCGAGCTCCAGCGTGCCGCCCACGCCGGTCTCGCGCGCCGGCACCTGGCCCGAGCCGCCGTAGCGCAGGAGCTCGTGCACCAGCGGGATGAGCGTGGCCGGCGACTGCGGGAAGACGTTCCAGTCCGCGTCGATCGAGCTCGTCCACAGGAAGACCTTGCCGCGTTCGTAGGCGCGCTCGAGCAGCAACGGGCTGCGCTCCTCGTCGTCGAGGCGCACCAGCACGCGCGCACCCGCCACCGGTTCGGTGGCCACGAACTCGTAGATCGGGAGCTCGGTCAAGTAGGGCTTCCAGCGCTCGTCGGCGAAGAAGGCCAGGGCCGGGTGATCCTGCTCGAAGGTGGCCGCGCGGAAGTAGGCCCCGTAGCGCGAGGCCACGGCCACGTGTCGCGCCAGGCGCGCCGGCAGCAGGCCGCTGTCGTCGGCGCGCCACAGGCGCGCGTTCAGGCTGTCCAGGGCCGAGGGATCGGAGGCGCGATCGCCCAGCGTCATCCACAGGCAGCCACCGCGGGCGACCCAGTGTTCGAGCTTCTCGACCACCTGGGCCGAGAGCGAGGCCACGTTGGCCAGCACCACCACGTCGAAGGCGCTGGGCTCGGCCTCGGGCGTGCCGAAGGCCGCCGCCGGCACCTCGCTGCACAGGAACGGCGCGTAGCTGCCGGCCGGCGAGCGCACCAGGGCGTCGTCGTCGGGCGGCTCCAGCGCCGCGCGCAGCACGCCGACCTCGTCGCGCGCGAGGTCGTCGCTGGGCGCGCCGTTGACGAGCAGCACGCGCAGCGGCGCGGGCACGTACACGAGCGCGGCGCGCTGGTCGTCCACCGCCAGGCGGTCGCCCTCGATCTCGGCCTGCAGCGCGTGGAACCCCGCGCGCTCGAAGACCACCGCGAACACGCCCTGCACGCTGGCGCCCGCGCCGAGCTCGAGCTCCTGGCTGGGCTGGCGCTGGCCGTCGACGGTGAGCACCACGCGCACGCCGGCGCGCCCCGCCGGGCCGAAGTTGCGCACGCGCACGGCGATCTCGCTCGCCAGGCCGGCACCCACCACGCCGTCGAGCGGCGCCAGGCTCTCGATGCCCACGTTGGCAGGGCGCGGGCTCGGAGCGCCCAGGTCCTCGACCCACAGCGGGACCTCCAGCTCACGCAGGCGGTCGAGGGCCTCGCGCAGCGGCGTGGGCGCGGGCGGCGCCGTCTCGCCGTCCGGGCTGGCCAGCGCCAGCGGCGGCACGAAGGTGTTGCGCTGCAGGTCGGTCAGCAGGCGGACCTCGAGCGCGCTGTGGCCGCTCTTGCCGGCGTCCTCGCGCGCCAGCGCGAGCACCTCGGCCAGCAGCGCGGACAGGTCCAGGGGCTCGTCGCGCGGCGGACCCACGGTCGAGAGCGCTGCCAGCGCGTCGTCGGGCGCGTGCGAGGCCAGCACCTGCACGCCCTGGGCCGCCAGCAGCAGGCGCACGCGATCGCCGCGCGTGCCGTCGAGCTCCGCCAGGATCGTGCGCGCGCGCGCGAGCTGCGCCTCGTGCACGCTCTCGACGTCGCGGTAGCCGGTCGAGGCCGAGCTGTCGAGGATCAGCACCAGGTCGCGGCGCTTCTCGGTCAGGGGCGCGAGCGGGCTCTCCTTGCCGATGAACGGGCGTGCGATGGCGAAGGCCAGCGCGGCCACGGCCGCCATGCGCAGCAACAGCAGCAGCCAGTTCTCGAGCTGCACCCGCCGGCGCGTGCGCTTGTGGGCGGCCAGCACGAAACGCATCGCGCCCCAGGACAGCGGCTTGTGCCGGCGCCGGTTCAGGATGTGGATGATCAGCGGCACCGCGGCCAGCGCGGTGCCCCACAGCAGGAAGGGGTGCAGGAAGCCTTCGAAGATGCCCATGGCCCTAGGCGCCCGCGCGCGTGCGCGCGGCGCGCCGCGCGAGGTAGGTCGAGAGGGCCACGTCGAGCGGGGTCGAGGTCGTGAGCGGCACGAAGTCGCAGGAGAGCTCGCGCGCGGCGCGCGCCAGGCGCTCGACGTGCTTGGCGAGCTCCTCCTTGTAGGCCGCGCGGATGGCGTTCGGATCGACCAGCAGCCGGCCCGCGCCCTCCAGCCCGTCCAGCCGCAGGAGCCCGGTGTAGTCGAACTCGAGTTCCTGGGGATCGAGCACCTGGAACAGGATCGGCTCGTGCCCGCCGTACAGCAGCCGGCGCACACCCGCGATCAGGTGCTCGTCGTCGTCGAAGAAGTCGGAGAAGATCGCCACGATGCCGCGCCGCCGCAGGCGGCCCGCGATCCAGTGCAGGACGCTGCCCACCCCGGTCGCACCGCGCGGGCCGGCCTGCTCGAGCGCGTGCACGATCTCGCTCTCCTGCGCCAGTCCGGTGCGCGGCGCGACCTTGTCGCGCACGCTCTCGTCGAACAGCACCAGCCCGGCCGAGTCGCGCTGGCGGATCACGAGGTGCGCCAACGCGGCCGCGCACCAGCGCGCGTAGTCGAACTTGCTCCAGCGCTGCGAGCCGAAGCCCATCGACTCGCTGGCGTCCACCAGCAGGTGACAGCTGAAGTTCGTCTCGGCCACGAACTCCTTGACCACCAGGCGGTCGCTGCGCGCGAAGATCTTCCAGTCCAGCCGGCGCAGCTCGTCGCCGGGGACGTACTGGCGATGCTGCGCGAACTCGACCGAGCTGCCGCGCTGGGGCGAACGGTGGTGGCCGGCCATGAAGCCTTCGACCACCGTGCGCGCCACCAGGGCGAGGCCCTCCAGCCGATCCAGCACGGCCGGATCGAGCGCGGAGGGCGAGCGCTCGGCGCGAGCTTCCAAGGGACGGCTAGCCCGCCGTGCGGACGCCAGGGAGGCCCGCACCCACGGCCGCGGAGGGATCGACCTCGGCCAGCAGGCGGTCGATGATCTTGTCGCTCGTCATGCCCTCGGCGCTGGCCGAGAAGTTCGTGACGATGCGGTGGCGCAGCACGGGGTGCGCCACGGCCTTGACGTCTTCGACGGCCACGTGGTTGCGTCCCTGGATGGCGGCGTGGGCCTTGGCGCCCAGCACCAGGAACTGGCTCGCACGCGGGCCCGCGCCCCAGGTGATCCACTCGCGCAGGAAGGGCAGCGGCTCGCTCGAGTGCACGCGCGTGCCGCGCGTCAGCGCCAGGGCGTAGTCGAGCACGTGATCGGCCACCGGCACCGAGCGCACGGCTTCCTGCAGTTCGCTGAGCTCGCTCGCGCTCAGCACCTTGTGCAGCTCGACCTCGCCCGCGCCCGTGGTGCGCCGCAGGATCTCGCGCTCTTCCTCGCGCGACGGGTAGGGCACGTGGACCATGAACATGAAGCGGTCGAGCTGGGCCTCGGGCAGCGGGTAGGTGCCCTCCTGCTCGATCGGGTTCT
>CAZWAY010000090.1:0-15326 GCA_964631945.1 uncultured Planctomycetaceae bacterium | reverse complement strand
CGCAGGATCAGCGCAGGATCAGCGCAGGATCAGCGCAGGATCAGCGCAGGATCAGCTGCAGCGCGTCGCTCCAGGTGCGCTCGCCCTGGTCGTCCCACACGGCCTGGAAGGCGAGCGGGCGACCCGACAGTGAAGTGTCGTCGGGCAGCTCCAGCGCGATCGTCACGTCCGTCTGTCCGGCGCGCGCGCGCGAGTTGCGTGCGGCCAGGATCCCGCTCGGCTCCAGCAGGAAGCCGGTGACCTCGCCGTAGGCGACGTCGCCGAGTCCGCGGGCGACCAGCAGCCGGACCAGGGCTCCCCGCGCGACCAGCGGTTCGGGCACGCGCACCCGGAACACGAGCGTCTCACCCGGCCGGGTCGCGCCCGCCACGAGTTCGAGCGAACCCTCGGGCTCGGCGAAGCGGCCCTGGGCCACGCGCGTCCCGTGCGGGAGGTCCGTGGCGGTCGGGCTGGGATCGATCGACGGCTGGTGCTGGCCCCGGCTCGGGCCGGCCGTCAGGGCCGCGCGCGTTCCCCGCAGGAAGGTGAGGTACACCGATCCGCGGTTCGGACCGCCGTCGTCGTCGTTGCGCGCCCCGATCGCGAAGTCGGGGATCCCGTCGCGGTTGAGGTCGCCCAGCGCGCAGAGCGAGGAACCGAGCCAGTCCCAGTCGTCCAGGCGGAAGGGGAAGCCACCCTCGAGCTCGCTGATCTTCTGGTGCGAGAGGACCGTGCCGGCCGAGGTCATGCAGAGCACGTAGGCCGCGCCGTTCTCCTTGCCGCCGTCGCCGTCCTTCACCGCGCCGACGACGAGGTCCGTGACGCCGTCGCCGTTCACGTCGCCGAGCGTCGCCACCGAGGTCCCGAACTGGTCGGGGTATTCGAGCTGCCCGGTGAAGCCGCCCGAGAGCATGCTGACCTTGCGTGTGTCCTTGACCGTGCCGTCGGGGTTCATGTACAGCAGCCAGACCGCCCCCGCGTTGGTCGCGCCGTCGTCGTCGAGGGCCGAGCCCACCAGCAGGTCGGGCACGCCGTCGCCGTCGAAGTCTCCGAGCGGAGCAACCGAGAAGCCGAACCAGTCGAAGTTGCGCAGGCGTCCGTTGAAGCCGCCGGAGTTCTGCGCGATCTTGAGCGAGCGCTTCACGCTGCCGTCCTGGCGCAGGAAGAGCAGCCACACCGCTCCGCGGCGCGAGCCGCCGGTGTTGTCGGTCGGGGCTCCGACGGCCAGTTCGGGCACGCCGTCCCCGTCCAGGTCGCCGGGCGAGGTCACCGAGCGTCCGAATTCGTCCTGGTTGCGCAGCGGACCGACGAAGCCGCCCTGGGTGCTGGAGATCTTGGTGGTGCGCTTGACCGTCCCGTCGCGATTCAGCGTCAGGAGGTACACCGCGCCGCGGTTCATGCCGCCGTCGTCGTCGTAGTTGACGCCCACGGCCATGTCGGGCACACCGTCGCCGTCGAGGTCGCCGATCCCCGCCAGGGAGCGCCCGAACTGGTCGCCCGGGTCGAGGTCGCCGGTGAAGCCGCCCTCGAGCGCGCTGATCTTCTGGGTCTTGCGCACCAGGCCGTCCTGGCGCAGGAACAGCACGTAGGCGGCGCCCTGGTCGAGGCCCCCGTCGTCGTCGCCGTGTCCGGAGGAAGCCAGCTCGGGGAAGCCATCCCCGTCCAGGTCCCCGAGCAGCGCCACGGATCGACCGAGCTGGTCCTCGTCGTCGAGCAGCGGACCACGGCCGCCCTGCGTGTGACTGATCTTCTGGACCCGCAGCACCGAACCGGGACCCGGCGGGGCCTGGAGCGGAGCGGCGAAGGTCGGGAGTGGGAGCAGGAGCACCCCTCCCAGCAAGGCGAGCGACCACGTACGAGACATCGGAGAACCCCTGTGAGCGAGAGCGTTTGGGAAGTGGATTCCCGGGCGGGAATCGCGTTCCACTTAGGATCTCGCAAAGAGTTCCGGACGCCTAGGTCGAATCCTGGATTCCGAGAAGAGATGACCGACGCGCGCGCGCGTCGCGCACCAGGAAAAAAGTTCACGCTGCGCTCTGCGTCGAGCAGCGCGAAAAAAGTTCCGCACTCGCGTGCGGCTCCGGCAGCGCACGCACTCGCGCCGCGCGCGCGCGCGCGGCTACTCGAGTCGTCGCAACTCGTCGCGGTCCTCGCGGACTTCGAAGGTCTGGTCGACGGCGACGTCGTGGAAGACCTGCGTGCGTCCGCTGGTCGGCCAGCTGACCTCGAGCACGTCGATGCGGGTCGCGCGGCCGAGTCCGAGCGTCTGGCGCAGCGGGTTCGCGCCGAAGCTCCCGCCGCTGTTCACGTGGCGATAGACCGAGCGCGAGACGCCGTCCGCGCTGATCTGGCAGCGGATGCGCGCGCCGATGCCCGGGCGGTTCGAGCGCACGCCGAGCAGCTTCAACGTGACCCAGTGGTTGCCGAAGCCCGGGTTCCGGAACAGCGCGTTGCCGAAGGCGTCGCCCGGGAAGGCCCCGCCCATCTCGGCGAAGACGTCGGTGTCCCCGTCGCGGTCGAGGTCGGCGAAGGCGATACCGTGGCCCTTCTGCAGGTGTCCGAAGCCGCCCGCCGAGGTGACGTCGGAGAAGCGCTTGCCCGCGCGGTTCCAGTACATCTTGTTGGGCATCAGCGCCTCGTAGTCGGGGAAGCCCGTGCCCAGGTAGAAGTCGAGCCAGCCGTCGTTGTCGAGGTCGCCGAAGTTGGCGCCCATGGTCACGGTGATCTCGTCCAGCCCCAGCTCCCTGGCCACCTCGCGGAATCCGCCCTGGCCGTCGCCGCGGTACAGGCAGGCGAGCTCGGCGTTGCTCTCGCCGCCCAGGAGATCCAGCACGTAGGGCCCGAGGCGCGGCAGGAAGCTGGCCACGTAGAGATCGAGCACGCCGTCGTTGTCGAAGTCCCAGAACCAGGCCGGGAAGCTGCGCTCGGGCTTGGTCACGCCCAGCCGCACGGCCACGTCCTCGAACGTCCCGTCGCCGCGGTTGCGGTAGAGGCGGTTGGGCTCGAGGTTCGAGACGTACAGGTCGGGGAAGCGGTCGCCGTCGTAATCCCCGAAGACGGCACCCTTGGCGTAGCGCAAGTTCTGCACCCCGGCTCCTTCGGCCACGTCGGTGAAGGTGCCGTCGCCGTCGTTGCGGAAGAGCTGGCTCGGCGCAGTGAGGCGCGCGCTCGACTCGTTCGCGCAGTAGAGGTCGAGGTCGCCGTCGTTGTCGTAGTCGGCCCAGGCCACGGCCTGGGTCGGGTAGTTCTGCGCGCCCAGCCCGGCCGCGAAGGTGACGTCGCGGAAGGTGCCGTGACCGTCGTTGTGCAGCAGCGAGTTGGCGATCTTCCCGTGCTCGAACATCCACGCGCCGCGCGGCACGAGGATGTCCAGCGCGCCGTCGCCGTCGTAGTCGGTCTGGACCAGGTTGAGGCCCCCGAAGAGTCCCGCGAGCCCGGCCTCCGCGGTGCGCTCGCGGAAGGTCCCGTCGCGCTGGCCGCGGAAATAGCGCAGGGGCCCGGTCGGGAGCGCCTCCGAGACCACCAGGTCGAGCACCTCGTCACCGTCGAAATCGTCGGCGATGACGCCGCCCGAGAGGGTCATGGAGTTGAGTCCGAGCTCGGGCGCGACGTCGACGAAGCGCGGGAAGGGCTCGTCCGAGGCGAAGGCCGAGGGCGGGATGCGCTGCGCCTCGGGCACGCCCTCGGGGTATTCGCCGACCGTCATGTAGGCCAGGTTCAGGAGCCAGCGCGACGGCAGGTCGCCCGGGTTCTCGGCCAGCAGCGCCAGCAGGACCTGGATGGCCTGGCGCGAGCCCTCCTGCTCGACGTGCACGCCCGTCTTCCCGATCGGCAAGAGACAGCTCTCGCTGGTGTGGTGCGCGACGCAGTTCTGGTTCTCGCCGAGGCGCAGCCAGGACAGCGCCAGGAAGAAGCGCGGCTTGCGCAGGCCCTCGGGGTCGATCCGTCCCGCGAGCTCGGCGTTCAGCGCGCACGCCTGGCGGAAGCCCTCGACCGCCGCCTGCGTGTTCCCGAGGCGCAGCTCGGTCATGGCGATCTTGCCCAGGAGCTCCCAGCGCTTCGCGCTCTGCTTGCCGGGCAAGAGCTCGGCGAGCGCCGCGCGCAGTGCCGGCAGCTCGTCCGCGCCGGTGAAGATCTGGTCGTACTCGGCCTGGCGCCGTGGATCGGCCAGGTAGGCGAGCATGCGCGCGTGACCCGCGGCCTGGGCGTCGGTGGCCGCGTTGGCCGCGGTCGGGCCGGGCTCCTGCGCTCGCACGAGCGCGAACACGGTCGTCGCGACCAGGGCCAGGCGGGCGAGCAGCGCGGAGATCGGGAGCCACATGGGGCGGTGTGCCTTGCGGGGGAGCGGCGCGGACCGGGTCCGCCGCGTGCACAACCATAGCCGGGGAAGCTCAGCGGGACGCGGGGCGGGGTCGGACCCTGGCCGAGGAGACCACGAGCGAGCGGGGCAGCAGGGACCGGGCGCCGGCCCGGATCGAACCCATTTCTTTCCGGGCCGCTCCGTGACTCGCTCGCGGCCGCTCCCTAGCCTGGTGGGGAAGGTCGATCCTGGGGATTGGCAGCCCTGGAATCGAAAGGCGGCGGGGGGGCGTTCCTCCGGCGTGCGCATCCGGACGGCAGACAGCGACCACGGCAGGAGGGCTCGCTCATGTGGAACGGCAAGGTTCTCTTCGCAGGCTTCGCGCTGGCGGCATTCGCCCAGGCCGGCCCCCAGGACACGATCCGGAGCCTGGACTACCCCGAGCTCGCGCGCAGCTTCCTCGACGACCACGGGCTCGACAGCTGGATCGCCGCCGGGTCGGCGGGTCGCGACTTCGACCAGTTCGCGCTCAGCCCGGTGTTCGTGTCGATCGAGCTCGGGACGCTCGAGCTGCGCATCCCCGCCAAGAGCCTCGAGGACGTCGAGATCGCCGAGGACTTCCGCGTCACCGTGACGGCCGCGCTCGACGTCCAGGCGAGCTGGCTGGAGTGGAGCGACCCCAAGCGCGCGCCGGAGTTCGCCGAGGACTGGAAGGCGCTCGGCAAGTGGGTCAAGTCCTGGTCGCGCGGGCGCCTGGCCCACGCCCAGGGCGGCGCCTCCCTGTTCGACAGCCTGCAGGCCAGCGAGAGCGTGCGCGCGGCGGCCACGCGCCTGCGCGCCGCCATGCGCGCCGACGAGGCCAC
Organism: uncultured Planctomycetaceae bacterium; assembly: GCA_964631945.1. Lineage (GTDB taxonomy): Bacteria > Planctomycetota > UBA1135 > UBA1135 > JABFRZ01. Next base: position 10,184 of record CAZWAY010000090.1, on the reverse strand, counting down.
CTGCGCGGCCCTGGGCGAGGTCGGACGCATCGTGTTCGCCCCGACGCGCCGCGACTTCCTGCAGCTCATGGCCGTGATCGGCTGGTGCAACGAGGCCGTCCGCGAGAGCTTCTGGAACGACCGCGTGATCGACCACACCATCGAGTGGGTCGGCTGGACGCAGATCGTGTGCATGAAGTTCACGCAGCTGCCGGTCGACATCAAGCAGCCCTTCGCCGGCGTGAACATGAACGCCGACGACAAGACCGGTCTGGCGCAGTACATGGCCGAGCGCGCGGCCGCGCTCTTGCTGCGGCGCGAGTTCTGGCGCCAGGACGCGCACTTCTACGAGCAGGCCCTGGCGGGCAACCTGGTGATCGCCGCGACCGGGCGCAACAACCTGCGCTCGGGCGAATGGAAGCTCGAGATGCACACCTCGGGCTCGAGCACGCAGCCCTATTCGCGCTTCGTCCCGGGGGGCAACCCGAACGGCGGCACGCTGCCGAAGAACCCGGCCGGGCCCGGTTCGTCCTCCGGTAGTGCCACCGAGGTCTCGCTGTACCGCACGACCTTCGGCGCCGACTACTTCCTGGGCCCGCTGCGCGAGGGCCAGATCGCCGGCGCCAAGCTGGTGGCCAAGGACAAGAAGCACCGGCTGGCCGACGACAAGCTCGCGCACTTCGCCGTGCACAGCTTCAAGACCTTCGCCGACCACGCCGTCACGGCGCCGTTCCTCGGCCTCCTGGCCGAGAAGCAAGCGCTGCCGCCGCTCGACTTCCTGGACGACTACGAGGACTTCTTCCGCGCCTACCGCGCGGGCTTCCTGTACTGGTTGCAGCGCCACGCCCTGCCCACGGAGGCCGAGTCGCGCGCGAAGTTCGCGCAGCTGATCCTGACCCACGCCGAGAACCCCGCGCGCGATCCGCTCGACGTCAACGTCGAGACGGTCTACGGGTTGCCCATCAGCGCCATGGACGGCTCCACCGACACCCTGGAGTGGCGCTACCTCACCTGGCTGGCGAAGAAGAAGTAGGCGCGGCGGGCCGGGTCCGCTCGCGCTCGCCGCTGCGGGCTGGACTTCTCGTCGCGCGCTGCGTACGACCAGGGCCATGCCCAAGGTGAGCCGCCACGAGACGTCCGTCGGGGGCGACGCGGTCTCGATCCGGATCGTGGCTCCGCCGGAGAGCACGGCGCTGCGCGGCAGCGTGTTCGTGCCGCCCCTGATCGGGGGCAGCGGCCTGCAGCAGGTGGGCTACTTCCGCGAGCTCAACCAGCGCGGCTACCGCCTGGTCACCTTCGACTACCGCGGGCACGGCAAGAGCGGCGGACGCTTCTTCATCCGCCACACGCTGGAGGATGCGCTGGCCGTGCTGCGGGCCGTGCGCGCGGAGCTCGGGCCCGAGCCGCTCTTCGGCCTGGCGGATTGCTATGGCTGCATCCCGCTCCTGCGCGCCGCCGCGGCCGAGCCGGCGGCCTTCCGCGCGCTCGTGCTGTTCAACCCGATCCCCTCGTTGCAGCACGTGGCCGGGCCGCGCGAGGTGCTCGCGAACTGGTTCCGGCCCGAGGACGAGACCGGCCAGCGGCGCTTCGCCTGGCGCAATCCCTTCGACCTGCGCGGCATGCTCTTCGCCCTCAACCAGCGGCTCTTCCCCGAGGTGGACAAGTCGCGCGACCACTTCGGGATCCTGCGCTACGAGCGCGCGCGCACCTGGCTCGCGACCTTCGAGTACCTGACCTCCGAGCCGCTCGCGGGCGTGGTCAGCGCGCTGCCCGCGCTGGTGTGCTTCGGACGCTCCGACCGCCTGCTCGGGGTGGCGGACCCGGCCGCGGAGGCGCGCTACCGCGCGCTGTGGCTCGCTCACCTGCCGCGCGGCGAGGTGCGCGTGCTGGAGGAAGCCGACCACTACTGGACGGGCGTTCGCGCGCGCGCGAGCCAGCTGGCGGCCGAGTTCTACGGGACGGTCGTGGGCGCGTCCGCGCAGCCCGAGCTCACACCGGCTCCCGCCGCGCGCGCGCCCGAGGATCGCTACCGCGAGCCGGGCGAGCGTCCCGGGTGGAACCACCAGCTCGGGGGCGCGAGCACGTCGAGCGGCTTGAAGCGTTTCGCCGGCCGATAGGGGCGCGTCGCGAGCAGCGCGGGTTCGGAGCCGCCCATCGGCAGCGACCACAGGCGGTACTCGCCGAAGAGGCCGCCTTCCGGGTCGAAGTCGCTGAACACGATGCGGCGCGCGTCCGGCGACACGGCCAGGCCCAGGAACTCGCGCACGCGCAACGGGGACTCCTCCAGCACCGCTCCGGCCGGGTCCAGACGCGCCAGGCCGTGCCCGTCGGCGTGCACGCGCGCGACCAGGAGCTCGGCCGTGCCCGGGATGGGCGTCGGCAGGTAGGCGTCCGCGAGCCACGCGCGCGGCGGGCCGGTGGGGGGGAGATCGAGCGCGTACAGCGCGCGCCGCCCGGCCTCCTCCGGCGCGCGCGCGGCGAACACGAGCCGCGTGTCGTCGGCCACGAGCGCGAGCCCGAAGTAGGGCTGGAAGAGGCCCTCGGTCAGGCGGCGCTCGTTGGAACCGTCGGCGTCGACCATGAACAGCGAGCCCGCGCCCCACGGGTCGTCGAGCGACCAACCGTCGTACTCGGCGCGCCGCACGAACACGAGCGCGCGCCCGTCGGCGGTGACGCGCGGCCAGGCCTCGGCCCGGCGCGAGTGCGTGAGCCGCCGCCAGGCGCCGCTCGCGAGCTCGAGCGAGTACAGCTGGAACACGTGGTCCTTGTGGGCCCCGCCGGCCTGGATCAGCTCGCGCCCGGAGGTGAACACGACGGCGCTGCCGTCCGCGCTGGGCTCGGGGTCGTCGATCTCCGACCACGAGTCCGCCAGCGTCACGAACTCGCCGCCCGGCTCGCGTTCCACGGCCAGCGCCCCGTTCGCCGCCATCCCGAGGCGTCCGTCCGGCAGGAAGAACGGCCGCATCCCGCTGGCCTGACGCGCGTTGTGGAGTCCGCCCGCGAGCGAGTGCAGGGCCAGCATGGGCGCGTCGATCAGGACGCAGCCCGGGAGCCCCAGCGCGAGCAGCGCCGCGAGCGCGAAACGGAGACGCGGGTCGTGCACGGCCCCATTGTGCACGACCCGGGCGCGGCCCACCCACGGCGGGCGCGCTCGCACTCCCCCTACTTCGTCAAGCCGTCGGCCGTCAGATCCTGGAAGCGGATCGTGCGGCTCAGCTTGGAGGGCGTGCCGTCTTCGTCCGGGAGCACGTCCACGGGCACGCCGTCGATCTCGGCCCAGCCGCAGGACATGGTCTGGATCGGAGCGCCGTTCTGGCGCGGGACGAGTTCCAGCCCGCGCCCCTGCCACAGCCACACGCGGCGCGCGTCGAGCATGCCGTAGGAGTCCTTGCGCGCGCTCGCCTCGCCCGCGTCGGCGACCACGAGGTCGGTCGGGATCCAGCCCGCGTTCGGCAGGTAGAACTCGGCCCAGCAGCGGTAGCTGGGGTCGTAGTCGGTGTCCACCTTGTCCGCCTTGAGGCGGTAGCCGTACTGCATGCGCGCGGGGATGCCCTGGGAGCGCGCCGCGGCGATGAACAGCGAGTGCAGGTCCGTGCAGCAGCCGCCGCCGTTCGTGAGGCAGTCCTCGGCCGCGCCGCGCCCGCACTTGGGCTTGCTCGGGTCCTTCGAGTAGTGATCGGCGACGTCGGCGACCGCATCCAGGATCTTCACGACCTTGCGGCGCGGATCCTGCTCCCCGGCGCAGGCCTTGCTGGCCAGCTCGGCCACGCTCGTGTCGACCGCCATCAGGGGCGCGTCCTTCTGCAGCTCCGCGACGAACAGGCTCGGCTGGATCGTGCCCGGCGCGAGCGACCCCAGGTCGAAGACGGGCGACTGGCGCGCCACGGTCGTCTCGACCACCACGGTCACGGTGCCCTGGGCCTTGGTGCGCGCGACGACCATCTCGGCATCGCTGACCGGCTGTTTCTCGAGGCTCCAGCCGCTCGGAGCCTCGACCACGCGGCGGTCCAGCACGTGCTGCCAGGCGCCGTCGGCCGGCACCGGTACCCAGATCCGCACCTCGCGCGCGTCGGAAGGCACGTCGCTCAGCGCAACGGTCTGGCGGATGCGGTAGACGCGCGTTTCGGCGATGCGCGGGGCGGCCCGGACCTCGTCGCTGCCCGTCGGGAGGGCGTGGCCAGGGGTCAGGGCGGGCAGGGTGGCGATCAGGGAGAGGAGGCTCGTGCACATGCCACCCTGAACGGAATCGGCTCGGGGACACTCCGCCTCTTTCCAGGGATTCCGGGCCCCGGGGCTGGGGGGTGCTTCCGGGGCGGGTGTGGCCGGGCTTCCGGGGGCCTGTAGCGCCACGTTGGGCGGGCCGCGCTCGCCCGTCGGGTCGAACGGTCCGGGGTGACTCCTACGGAGCAGCTTGTGGGACTTCAGAGGCCAGAGTACCGTCCCAGCGCGGGAGGCCGAGGCCGGCTCTCCGTTGGGGAAGAGCGTGGCATTCGACTCGACTGACTGCTGGCGTCGTGCACCGAGCCGTCCGTCGTCCGCGACCGTCGGACGCGGTTGGTGGTTGGCTACGCTCCTGCTGGCGGCGGCGCCCCGCGCCATCGCCCAGGGCTCGGGCTCCGGAGCGGGTCAGGCTTCAAGTGGCTCGGAACCCGACGAGGTGTGGCCCGTCCTCGTGCTGCCCAAGATCGTGGAGGCCGCCTGCACGGGGCCGGGGGGTGCACGCGTGGAGTTCGTCGTGGAGGCCCACGACGACCAGGATCCAGAACCGATCGTCGTGTGCACGCCGCCCTCGGGCAGCCTGTTCCCGATCGGCGAGACGCGCGTCACGTGTCTGGCGACCGACGCCGCCGGAAACGGAACGTTCGGGGCCTTCCCCGTGCTCGTCACCGACTCGGCTCCGCTGACGATCGCATGTCCCGAGGACATCACGCTGGAGGCCACGAATCCGGGCGGTGAGTTCGTCGGCTTCGCTCCGGTGGCCACCGGCTCCTGCCGCTTCGTTCCGTCCGTCACCACCGTTCCGCCGTCGGGTAGCCGCTTCGCGCTCGGCCTCACGGCCGTGGTTTGCAAGGCCGTCGACGACACGGGCGCCCAGGCCACCTGCCTGTTCCACGTGCGCGTGCAGGACACGACCGCGCCCGAGATCCACGTCGTGCCCGTGAGCGTGCGCATCGGCCGCAGCGAGGCCGGCGCGGTCGTGACGTTCGCGCCGGAGGTCTTCGATGCGGTCGATCGGGCGCCCCAGGTCATCTGCCAGCCGCCCTCCGGGAGCTTCTTTGTCCGCGGCCTCACGCAGGTGACCTGCACCGCCACGGACGCCTCGAGCAACGTGCGGATCGTGCAGTTCCCGGTGAGCGTGGGCTACAGCGCCGGATCTCCGCCCGCGGGCCCCCAGCAGGGCGCGACCCCGAGCGGCACCATGGCGCCCGGCTGGTACAGCGGAGACACCCACGAGCACGTGCAGTACTGCAACGGAACCGTGCACCCCTTGGCCGAGATTCGCGCGCGCATGGAGGCCGAGGACCTGAACGTCGCGAGCGCCCTGATCTGGCACCGCCAGGCCCTGCCGTTCCGGAGCTTCATCTGCCTCCTGACGGGTCAGCCCGACGCGCTCTCGGACGGCCGCCGCATCCTGCAGTACGGGGTCGAGACCTCCGGCCTCGACTGCTCGCGCTGGGGGCACCTGATCGGCCTGAATCTCCAGCCCGAGCACGCCCGCATCGCGACCGGCTCCTACGCGGCCGGCGCCTGCGCCGACATGCCCGGGCTCGGCTTCCAGGGCGATGGCACCGGAAGTCTGAACGGCGCCGCGGCCGAGCGCTTCCTGGCCTCGCCCGGGGCCGTGTGCGGCTACGCGCACACCTACTGGCCGATCGGGACCTACCACCCGCAGGGCTACGACTGGAACGCCAAGCTGCTCGCGACCGGCTTCACGCACGACGCGCTGTTCCTCGATCCCGGCCAGTTCCTGGCCGTTCCCAACGTGGACAAGCTGATGGGGATCACCGCGCCGCCCAACAGCCAGCGCGCCTTCCTGCCGCTGCTCGGCCCGATGGACGCCGTGCTCGGCAGCGTGCAGTTCGTCGAGACGATCTCGCTCGGCGGGCGCGAGACCTTCATGCCCCTGCAGCCGCCGGTGCACTGGACCTCGCTCTACTACAAGCTGCTCTCGGCCGGCGTGCGCGTGGGGCTCTCGGCCGGCACCGACCGCGCCTGCTTCACGATCGACCCGACCCTCTACCCGCGCACCTACGTGCGCGTGGACGAGGAGCTGACGTACGACGCCTGGGTCGCCGGCCTCGGGGCGGGACGCACCTCGGTCGCGGCCGGCGCGGGGACCTTCCTGCGCCTGAGCCTGGCGGGCAGGGAGGTGGGCGACGAGCTCCAGCTGTCTTCGCCCGAGGCGCAGGCGTCGGCCACGCTCGTGCTGCGCTCGGCCCAGCCCGTCGACGACTGCATCGAGCTGGTCGTGGGCGGCGAGGTGTACGACTCGCGGCTCGTGCACCTGGACGTCGCGGGCGAGCTCAGCCTGACCTTCGACGACCTGCCGTTCGCGGCCAGCACCTGGGTGGCCGCGCGGTTGTGCTCGCAGCGCGCCCACACGGGCGCCGTCTTCGTGGTGGTGGACGGGCGCCCGATCAACGACCCCGTCGCGGCCGAGTACTGGATGCTGTGGTGCGACGTCGTCGCCAAGACGACGCTCGACCATCCCGAGCTCGAGTTCTTCGGCCAGCAAGAGGACGAGGCCCTCGCGCGCATCGCCGAGGCGCGCGAGGCCTTCAAGACCCTGCGCGACGCCGGGCGCGAGGAGGTCGGCCAGGGCGAGCGGCGCTACGGCCTCTCGCGCGCGGCCTGCGCCGGACCGATCGCGATCGGCGCCAGCGGTCCGGCGCGGAGTGGTGAGCCCCTGACGCTGAGCTGCGTGCACGCGCCGCCCCTGGCGCGCGGCGAGCTCGTCCTCGCGCGCGCGCCGTTCACGCCGCAGGGCGAGCCGAGCGCGTCCGCGCTGGTCGCGGTCTATCCCGTGCACGCCAATCGCGGCGGCTTCGCCAAGATCGCGCTGGCCGAGGTCCCGCCCGGGGAAGCGCTGCTGCACGCGCGCTTCGTGTGGGAGCACGGGCCGAGCTGCGTCGGCGCGGGTTGCGCCCGTGGCGCGGCGGGCCGTGTCTGGAGCGATGCGCTGGCGCTGGACGTGCGCCCGGCACGCTCGCGCTAGCAGCCTGGCTAGCGAGCGCGCTGCAGCGACGCCAGCCAGGCGCGCTCGAGCGGGAGCAGCAGGCGCTGTCCGTTCGAGCCGTTGGTCAGGATCACGATGCCGTCGCCGCTCGCGGGCACGAGGCGCAGGCTCGCCATCCAGCCGCGGTTGGCGCCGCCGTGGCCAACCACGACCAGCGCGCCCTGCTGCTCGACCTCGTAGCCGAGGCCGTAGCGGGGCGCGGCCGGCGCCGGCGTCTGCATGAGCTCGATGGTCGCGCGCGTGAGCACCTTCGGGGCCTCGTCGCCGGCGAAGCGCGTCAGGCTGGCGCAGACGAAGCGCGCCAGATCGAGCGCGCTGGTCTGCAGTCCGGCCGCGGCCGTCGCGCTGAAGCGTGGTCCGCCGAAGGGCTTGCCCTCCTCGTCGTAGGGCGTGGCCGCGAGGCGCGCGACCTCCTCCGTCCAGCGGTAGTCGCTGTGCTCCATGCCGAGCGGGAGCAGCACCTCGGTGCGCATGTACTCGGCGAACGGCCGCCCGCCGAGCTCCTCGATCATCAGCTGGGCCAGGGTGTAGCCGCCGCCCGAGTACTGCCACTTCGTGCCCGGCGCATGCACCAGGCGTACGTCGCCGGCGCCGTTCGTGTCGCCCGCCAGGGACTGCTCGAGCGTCGGCAGCGGCTGGCCCGGGTCGAAGCCCGGATAGCCGTGCAGCGACAGTCCGGCCGTGTGGCTCAGCAGGCGTCGCAGCGTCACGCCGCGTGCGTCGAACTCGGAGGGCGGCAGCGTCCAGCGCTTGACGGAGTCCGCGATCGGCGCGTCGAGCTCGACCTTGCCGGCCTCCACCAGCTTCATGGCGCCCCAGGCGGCCACGGTCTTGGAGATCGAGCCGATGTTGAAGAGCGTGTCGCCCGTGACCGGGCGCTCGGAGGCCAGGTCGGCGTACCCGCAGCCGAGCGTCCAGGCCGTCTTGCCCGCGCGGACGCAGGCGATGGCCACGCCCGGCACGTGCTGCGTCTCGGTCAGTTCCCAGCCGAGGCGCTCGAGCTCGTCGCGCAGCTCGTCCTCTTCGAGGCGGGCGGTGCGCCGCTCGGGCTCGGGTGAGAGCGCGGCGGTGTGCGCCCTGGCGAGCACGCCGGACGCGGGCCAGAGGAGGAGCGCCAGGGCCGAGCACAGGAGGTTCGCCATGCGCCGCGAGGATACCCGACCGAGCTGCTGGCCGGCAGCGAGGCGCGCGCTCGGCCGCGCGCCGATCTCTCAGGCCTCGTGGTCGCGCGGCGTGAAGGCCGCGCAGCGCCGTACCGGCTGCGGCGGGTATTTGAGCGGCAGCGCGGTGCAGCGCACGAAGAGCGTCGTCCGGCCGTGCACGTAGCGACGGGCGGCGCAGGCGTGGCACAGGCTCGTCGGGTGCGGGAGCTCGCGGGCTTCGGACGGTTTCACCGGAGAGCGCGCAGGATAGCGCCGGTTCGTGCGATCATGGAGCGGGGGGGTCGCACACTCCGTCTCGGACCCTTGCCGCGCCCCCGGGCGCGGGCGCTCCCCGTGACCACCGCTCCCCGCCGCGTCAGCAATCCGCCGGATCCCTGGTCGAGCACGCACGTCGAGTGGCTCGAGGAGCCGCCGCCCGTCGCGCTCGAGGTCTACGAGGAGGACGCGCACTCGATCGTCGCCACGAACGACAGCCCCGACGTCGGCTTCGAGCGCAGCGTCAATCCCTATCGCGGCTGCCAGCACGCCTGCGCCTACTGCTACGCGCGTCCGACGCACCCGTACCTCGGCCTCGGCGCGGGCACGGACTTCGACTCGAAGATCGTGGTCAAGCGCAACGCGCCCGAGCTCCTGCGGCGCGAGCTCGCCAACCTGCGCCGCGCGGGCCGCACCTCGCCCTTGGCCTTCTCGGGCGTGACCGACTGCTACCAGCCGCTCGAGGCCTCCTACGAGCTGACCCGCCGCTGTCTCGAGGTGTGCCTCGAGTTCCGCCAGGCGGTGGGGGTGATCACGAAGAGCGCGCTGGTGCGCCGCGACCAAGAGCTCCTGGCCCGCCTCGAGCGCCGCGCCGGCGCGCGCGTGTGCCTTTCGATCCCGTTCGCCGACGACGGCGACGCGCGCAGGCTCGAGCCCTTCGCCAGCTCGCCCACGACGCGCTTCGAAACCCTGCGCCGCCTGTCCGCGGCCGGCGTGCCCGTCGGCGTCGCCATCGCGCCGCTCATCCCCGGCCTGAACGACCACTAGGTACCCGAGATCCTCACCCGCGCCCGCGCCGCCGGCGCGACCTCCGCCTTCCTCGTGCTCCTGCGTCTGCCGGCCGAGGTGCGCCCCGTCTTCGAGGAACGCCTGCGCGCGACCTACCCCGAGCGCGCCACCAAGGTCCTCCACGCCCTGCGCGAGATGCGCGCCGGCGCTCCCAACCCCAGCGCCTTCGGCACCCGCATGCGCGGCGAGGGGCCACGCTGGGACGCCGTGCAGCAACTCTTCCACCTGCAGTGCCGGCGCTTGGGATTCGAGGTCGGCCCCGGAGGCGGCGTCCCGCTGCGAGCTGCGAGGGCCCAACAGCTCGAACTCTTCGGCCCGTGAGCGCGCCGCGAGCGTCGGGCGCTCCCGACCCCCCCTCCCGAGCCTTCCGTTCCCCGCCAGCGCTCGCTAACCTGCCGATCCTCCGCGGGCGTAGCTCAGTTGGTAGAGCGTCAGCTTCCCAAGCTGAATGTCGAGGGTTCAAGTCCCTTCGCCCGCTCCATCTATCTCGCGTGTGGAGCGCAAGTTAGGGCGGTTGAGGCGGTTGCGGCATCCTAGCGCGGACGCGCGGTGGCTGTTTAGAGGCTGTTGAACGCGGCCGCAGGGCGGGGGGTGGAGTGTCAGGCCGGTGCGCCGCGGCGAGAACCGGATGCGGCCGGGTGGAGCGGGAGTTGAGGGGCGTGCGGTGCCGCAGGCTCATGCGTCGCTGCCAACTCGGACGACGAGGTGGCCCTCCCTCGATTCCGTGGACACCGGACTTGAGGTTCTTTGAGTAGAGGAAA
>CAZWAY010000089.1:15368-15433 GCA_964631945.1 uncultured Planctomycetaceae bacterium | reverse complement strand
GCAGGATCAGCGCAGGATCAGCGCAGGATCAGCGCAGGATCAGCGCAGGATCAGCGCAGGATCAG
>CAZWAY010000089.1:0-15268 GCA_964631945.1 uncultured Planctomycetaceae bacterium | reverse complement strand
CTGCAGCGCGTCGCTCCAGGTGCGCTCGCCCTGGTCGTCCCACACGGCCTGGAAGGCGAGCGGGCGACCCGACAGTGAAGTGTCGTCGGGCAGCTCCAGCGCGATCGTCACGTCCGTCTGTCCGGCGCGCGCGCGCGAGTTGCGTGCGGCCAGGATCCCGCTCGGCTCCAGCAGGAAGCCGGTGACCTCGCCGTAGGCGACGTCGCCGAGTCCGCGGGCGACCAGCAGCCGGACCAGGGCTCCCCGCGCGACCAGCGGTTCGGGCACGCGCACCCGGAACACGAGCGTCTCACCCGGCCGGGTCGCGCCCGCCACGAGTTCGAGCGAACCCTCGGGCTCGGCGAAGCGGCCCTGGGCCACGCGCGTCCCGTGCGGGAGGTCCGTGGCGGTCGGGCTGGGATCGATCGACGGCTGGTGCTGGCCCCGGCTCGGGCCGGCCGTCAGGGCCGCGCGCGTTCCCCGCAGGAAGGTGAGGTACACCGATCCGCGGTTCGGACCGCCGTCGTCGTCGTTGCGCGCCCCGATCGCGAAGTCGGGGATCCCGTCGCGGTTGAGGTCGCCCAGCGCGCAGAGCGAGGAACCGAGCCAGTCCCAGTCGTCCAGGCGGAAGGGGAAGCCACCCTCGAGCTCGCTGATCTTCTGGTGCGAGAGGACCGTGCCGGCCGAGGTCATGCAGAGCACGTAGGCCGCGCCGTTCTCCTTGCCGCCGTCGCCGTCCTTCACCGCGCCGACGACGAGGTCCGTGACGCCGTCGCCGTTCACGTCGCCGAGCGTCGCCACCGAGGTCCCGAACTGGTCGGGGTATTCGAGCTGCCCGGTGAAGCCGCCCGAGAGCATGCTGACCTTGCGTGTGTCCTTGACCGTGCCGTCGGGGTTCATGTACAGCAGCCAGACCGCCCCCGCGTTGGTCGCGCCGTCGTCGTCGAGGGCCGAGCCCACCAGCAGGTCGGGCACGCCGTCGCCGTCGAAGTCTCCGAGCGGAGCAACCGAGAAGCCGAACCAGTCGAAGTTGCGCAGGCGTCCGTTGAAGCCGCCGGAGTTCTGCGCGATCTTGAGCGAGCGCTTCACGCTGCCGTCCTGGCGCAGGAAGAGCAGCCACACCGCTCCGCGGCGCGAGCCGCCGGTGTTGTCGGTCGGGGCTCCGACGGCCAGTTCGGGCACGCCGTCCCCGTCCAGGTCGCCGGGCGAGGTCACCGAGCGTCCGAATTCGTCCTGGTTGCGCAGCGGACCGACGAAGCCGCCCTGGGTGCTGGAGATCTTGGTGGTGCGCTTGACCGTCCCGTCGCGATTCAGCGTCAGGAGGTACACCGCGCCGCGGTTCATGCCGCCGTCGTCGTCGTAGTTGACGCCCACGGCCATGTCGGGCACACCGTCGCCGTCGAGGTCGCCGATCCCCGCCAGGGAGCGCCCGAACTGGTCGCCCGGGTCGAGGTCGCCGGTGAAGCCGCCCTCGAGCGCGCTGATCTTCTGGGTCTTGCGCACCAGGCCGTCCTGGCGCAGGAACAGCACGTAGGCGGCGCCCTGGTCGAGGCCCCCGTCGTCGTCGCCGTGTCCGGAGGAAGCCAGCTCGGGGAAGCCATCCCCGTCCAGGTCCCCGAGCAGCGCCACGGATCGACCGAGCTGGTCCTCGTCGTCGAGCAGCGGACCACGGCCGCCCTGCGTGTGACTGATCTTCTGGACCCGCAGCACCGAACCGGGACCCGGCGGGGCCTGGAGCGGAGCGGCGAAGGTCGGGAGTGGGAGCAGGAGCACCCCTCCCAGCAAGGCGAGCGACCACGTACGAGACATCGGAGAACCCCTGTGAGCGAGAGCGTTTGGGAAGTGGATTCCCGGGCGGGAATCGCGTTCCACTTAGGATCTCGCAAAGAGTTCCGGACGCCTAGGTCGAATCCTGGATTCCGAGAAGAGATGACCGACGCGCGCGCGCGTCGCGCACCAGGAAAAAAGTTCACGCTGCGCTCTGCGTCGAGCAGCGCGAAAAAAGTTCCGCACTCGCGTGCGGCTCCGGCAGCGCACGCACTCGCGCCGCGCGCGCGCGCGCGGCTACTCGAGTCGTCGCAACTCGTCGCGGTCCTCGCGGACTTCGAAGGTCTGGTCGACGGCGACGTCGTGGAAGACCTGCGTGCGTCCGCTGGTCGGCCAGCTGACCTCGAGCACGTCGATGCGGGTCGCGCGGCCGAGTCCGAGCGTCTGGCGCAGCGGGTTCGCGCCGAAGCTCCCGCCGCTGTTCACGTGGCGATAGACCGAGCGCGAGACGCCGTCCGCGCTGATCTGGCAGCGGATGCGCGCGCCGATGCCCGGGCGGTTCGAGCGCACGCCGAGCAGCTTCAACGTGACCCAGTGGTTGCCGAAGCCCGGGTTCCGGAACAGCGCGTTGCCGAAGGCGTCGCCCGGGAAGGCCCCGCCCATCTCGGCGAAGACGTCGGTGTCCCCGTCGCGGTCGAGGTCGGCGAAGGCGATACCGTGGCCCTTCTGCAGGTGTCCGAAGCCGCCCGCCGAGGTGACGTCGGAGAAGCGCTTGCCCGCGCGGTTCCAGTACATCTTGTTGGGCATCAGCGCCTCGTAGTCGGGGAAGCCCGTGCCCAGGTAGAAGTCGAGCCAGCCGTCGTTGTCGAGGTCGCCGAAGTTGGCGCCCATGGTCACGGTGATCTCGTCCAGCCCCAGCTCCCTGGCCACCTCGCGGAATCCGCCCTGGCCGTCGCCGCGGTACAGGCAGGCGAGCTCGGCGTTGCTCTCGCCGCCCAGGAGATCCAGCACGTAGGGCCCGAGGCGCGGCAGGAAGCTGGCCACGTAGAGATCGAGCACGCCGTCGTTGTCGAAGTCCCAGAACCAGGCCGGGAAGCTGCGCTCGGGCTTGGTCACGCCCAGCCGCACGGCCACGTCCTCGAACGTCCCGTCGCCGCGGTTGCGGTAGAGGCGGTTGGGCTCGAGGTTCGAGACGTACAGGTCGGGGAAGCGGTCGCCGTCGTAATCCCCGAAGACGGCACCCTTGGCGTAGCGCAAGTTCTGCACCCCGGCTCCTTCGGCCACGTCGGTGAAGGTGCCGTCGCCGTCGTTGCGGAAGAGCTGGCTCGGCGCAGTGAGGCGCGCGCTCGACTCGTTCGCGCAGTAGAGGTCGAGGTCGCCGTCGTTGTCGTAGTCGGCCCAGGCCACGGCCTGGGTCGGGTAGTTCTGCGCGCCCAGCCCGGCCGCGAAGGTGACGTCGCGGAAGGTGCCGTGACCGTCGTTGTGCAGCAGCGAGTTGGCGATCTTCCCGTGCTCGAACATCCACGCGCCGCGCGGCACGAGGATGTCCAGCGCGCCGTCGCCGTCGTAGTCGGTCTGGACCAGGTTGAGGCCCCCGAAGAGTCCCGCGAGCCCGGCCTCCGCGGTGCGCTCGCGGAAGGTCCCGTCGCGCTGGCCGCGGAAATAGCGCAGGGGCCCGGTCGGGAGCGCCTCCGAGACCACCAGGTCGAGCACCTCGTCACCGTCGAAATCGTCGGCGATGACGCCGCCCGAGAGGGTCATGGAGTTGAGTCCGAGCTCGGGCGCGACGTCGACGAAGCGCGGGAAGGGCTCGTCCGAGGCGAAGGCCGAGGGCGGGATGCGCTGCGCCTCGGGCACGCCCTCGGGGTATTCGCCGACCGTCATGTAGGCCAGGTTCAGGAGCCAGCGCGACGGCAGGTCGCCCGGGTTCTCGGCCAGCAGCGCCAGCAGGACCTGGATGGCCTGGCGCGAGCCCTCCTGCTCGACGTGCACGCCCGTCTTCCCGATCGGCAAGAGACAGCTCTCGCTGGTGTGGTGCGCGACGCAGTTCTGGTTCTCGCCGAGGCGCAGCCAGGACAGCGCCAGGAAGAAGCGCGGCTTGCGCAGGCCCTCGGGGTCGATCCGTCCCGCGAGCTCGGCGTTCAGCGCGCACGCCTGGCGGAAGCCCTCGACCGCCGCCTGCGTGTTCCCGAGGCGCAGCTCGGTCATGGCGATCTTGCCCAGGAGCTCCCAGCGCTTCGCGCTCTGCTTGCCGGGCAAGAGCTCGGCGAGCGCCGCGCGCAGTGCCGGCAGCTCGTCCGCGCCGGTGAAGATCTGGTCGTACTCGGCCTGGCGCCGTGGATCGGCCAGGTAGGCGAGCATGCGCGCGTGACCCGCGGCCTGGGCGTCGGTGGCCGCGTTGGCCGCGGTCGGGCCGGGCTCCTGCGCTCGCACGAGCGCGAACACGGTCGTCGCGACCAGGGCCAGGCGGGCGAGCAGCGCGGAGATCGGGAGCCACATGGGGCGGTGTGCCTTGCGGGGGAGCGGCGCGGACCGGGTCCGCCGCGTGCACAACCATAGCCGGGGAAGCTCAGCGGGACGCGGGGCGGGGTCGGACCCTGGCCGAGGAGACCACGAGCGAGCGGGGCAGCAGGGACCGGGCGCCGGCCCGGATCGAACCCATTTCTTTCCGGGCCGCTCCGTGACTCGCTCGCGGCCGCTCCCTAGCCTGGTGGGGAAGGTCGATCCTGGGGATTGGCAGCCCTGGAATCGAAAGGCGGCGGGGGGGCGTTCCTCCGGCGTGCGCATCCGGACGGCAGACAGCGACCACGGCAGGAGGGCTCGCTCATGTGGAACGGCAAGGTTCTCTTCGCAGGCTTCGCGCTGGCGGCATTCGCCCAGGCCGGCCCCCAGGACACGATCCGGAGCCTGGACTACCCCGAGCTCGCGCGCAGCTTCCTCGACGACCACGGGCTCGACAGCTGGATCGCCGCCGGGTCGGCGGGTCGCGACTTCGACCAGTTCGCGCTCAGCCCGGTGTTCGTGTCGATCGAGCTCGGGACGCTCGAGCTGCGCATCCCCGCCAAGAGCCTCGAGGACGTCGAGATCGCCGAGGACTTCCGCGTCACCGTGACGGCCGCGCTCGACGTCCAGGCGAGCTGGCTGGAGTGGAGCGACCCCAAGCGCGCGCCGGAGTTCGCCGAGGACTGGAAGGCGCTCGGCAAGTGGGTCAAGTCCTGGTCGCGCGGGCGCCTGGCCCACGCCCAGGGCGGCGCCTCCCTGTTCGACAGCCTGCAGGCCAGCGAGAGCGTGCGCGCGGCGGCCACGCGCCTGCGCGCCGCCATGCGCGCCGACGAGGCCACCTGCGCGGCCCTGGGCGAGGTCGGACGCATCGTGTTCGCCCCGACGCGCCGCGACTTCCTGCAGCTCATGGCCGTGATCGGCTGGTGCAACGAGGCCGTCCGCGAGAGCTTCTGGAACGACCGCGTGATCGACCACACCATCGAGTGGGTCGGCTGGACGCAGATCGTGTGCATGAAGTTCACGCAGCTGCCGGTCGACATCAAGCAGCCCTTCGCCGGCGTGAACATGAACGCCGACGACAAGACCGGTCTGGCGCAGTACATGGCCGAGCGCGCGGCCGCGCTCTTGCTGCGGCGCGAGTTCTGGCGCCAGGACGCGCACTTCTACGAGCAGGCCCTGGCGGGCAACCTGGTGATCGCCGCGACCGGGCGCAACAACCTGCGCTCGGGCGAATGGAAGCTCGAGATGCACACCTCGGGCTCGAGCACGCAGCCCTATTCGCGCTTCGTCCCGGGGGGCAACCCGAACGGCGGCACGCTGCCGAAGAACCCGGCCGGGCCCGGTTCGTCCTCCGGTAGTGCCACCGAGGTCTCGCTGTACCGCACGACCTTCGGCGCCGACTACTTCCTGGGCCCGCTGCGCGAGGGCCAGATCGCCGGCGCCAAGCTGGTGGCCAAGGACAAGAAGCACCGGCTGGCCGACGACAAGCTCGCGCACTTCGCCGTGCACAGCTTCAAGACCTTCGCCGACCACGCCGTCACGGCGCCGTTCCTCGGCCTCCTGGCCGAGAAGCAAGCGCTGCCGCCGCTCGACTTCCTGGACGACTACGAGGACTTCTTCCGCGCCTACCGCGCGGGCTTCCTGTACTGGTTGCAGCGCCACGCCCTGCCCACGGAGGCCGAGTCGCGCGCGAAGTTCGCGCAGCTGATCCTGACCCACGCCGAGAACCCCGCGCGCGATCCGCTCGACGTCAACGTCGAGACGGTCTACGGGTTGCCCATCAGCGCCATGGACGGCTCCACCGACACCCTGGAGTGGCGCTACCTCACCTGGCTGGCGAAGAAGAAGTAGGCGCGGCGGGCCGGGTCCGCTCGCGCTCGCCGCTGCGGGCTGGACTTCTCGTCGCGCGCTGCGTACGACCAGGGCCATGCCCAAGGTGAGCCGCCACGAGACGTCCGTCGGGGGCGACGCGGTCTCGATCCGGATCGTGGCTCCGCCGGAGAGCACGGCGCTGCGCGGCAGCGTGTTCGTGCCGCCCCTGATCGGGGGCAGCGGCCTGCAGCAGGTGGGCTACTTCCGCGAGCTCAACCAGCGCGGCTACCGCCTGGTCACCTTCGACTACCGCGGGCACGGCAAGAGCGGCGGACGCTTCTTCATCCGCCACACGCTGGAGGATGCGCTGGCCGTGCTGCGGGCCGTGCGCGCGGAGCTCGGGCCCGAGCCGCTCTTCGGCCTGGCGGATTGCTATGGCTGCATCCCGCTCCTGCGCGCCGCCGCGGCCGAGCCGGCGGCCTTCCGCGCGCTCGTGCTGTTCAACCCGATCCCCTCGTTGCAGCACGTGGCCGGGCCGCGCGAGGTGCTCGCGAACTGGTTCCGGCCCGAGGACGAGACCGGCCAGCGGCGCTTCGCCTGGCGCAATCCCTTCGACCTGCGCGGCATGCTCTTCGCCCTCAACCAGCGGCTCTTCCCCGAGGTGGACAAGTCGCGCGACCACTTCGGGATCCTGCGCTACGAGCGCGCGCGCACCTGGCTCGCGACCTTCGAGTACCTGACCTCCGAGCCGCTCGCGGGCGTGGTCAGCGCGCTGCCCGCGCTGGTGTGCTTCGGACGCTCCGACCGCCTGCTCGGGGTGGCGGACCCGGCCGCGGAGGCGCGCTACCGCGCGCTGTGGCTCGCTCACCTGCCGCGCGGCGAGGTGCGCGTGCTGGAGGAAGCCGACCACTACTGGACGGGCGTTCGCGCGCGCGCGAGCCAGCTGGCGGCCGAGTTCTACGGGACGGTCGTGGGCGCGTCCGCGCAGCCCGAGCTCACACCGGCTCCCGCCGCGCGCGCGCCCGAGGATCGCTACCGCGAGCCGGGCGAGCGTCCCGGGTGGAACCACCAGCTCGGGGGCGCGAGCACGTCGAGCGGCTTGAAGCGTTTCGCCGGCCGATAGGGGCGCGTCGCGAGCAGCGCGGGTTCGGAGCCGCCCATCGGCAGCGACCACAGGCGGTACTCGCCGAAGAGGCCGCCTTCCGGGTCGAAGTCGCTGAACACGATGCGGCGCGCGTCCGGCGACACGGCCAGGCCCAGGAACTCGCGCACGCGCAACGGGGACTCCTCCAGCACCGCTCCGGCCGGGTCCAGACGCGCCAGGCCGTGCCCGTCGGCGTGCACGCGCGCGACCAGGAGCTCGGCCGTGCCCGGGATGGGCGTCGGCAGGTAGGCGTCCGCGAGCCACGCGCGCGGCGGGCCGGTGGGGGGGAGATCGAGCGCGTACAGCGCGCGCCGCCCGGCCTCCTCCGGCGCGCGCGCGGCGAACACGAGCCGCGTGTCGTCGGCCACGAGCGCGAGCCCGAAGTAGGGCTGGAAGAGGCCCTCGGTCAGGCGGCGCTCGTTGGAACCGTCGGCGTCGACCATGAACAGCGAGCCCGCGCCCCACGGGTCGTCGAGCGACCAACCGTCGTACTCGGCGCGCCGCACGAACACGAGCGCGCGCCCGTCGGCGGTGACGCGCGGCCAGGCCTCGGCCCGGCGCGAGTGCGTGAGCCGCCGCCAGGCGCCGCTCGCGAGCTCGAGCGAGTACAGCTGGAACACGTGGTCCTTGTGGGCCCCGCCGGCCTGGATCAGCTCGCGCCCGGAGGTGAACACGACGGCGCTGCCGTCCGCGCTGGGCTCGGGGTCGTCGATCTCCGACCACGAGTCCGCCAGCGTCACGAACTCGCCGCCCGGCTCGCGTTCCACGGCCAGCGCCCCGTTCGCCGCCATCCCGAGGCGTCCGTCCGGCAGGAAGAACGGCCGCATCCCGCTGGCCTGACGCGCGTTGTGGAGTCCGCCCGCGAGCGAGTGCAGGGCCAGCATGGGCGCGTCGATCAGGACGCAGCCCGGGAGCCCCAGCGCGAGCAGCGCCGCGAGCGCGAAACGGAGACGCGGGTCGTGCACGGCCCCATTGTGCACGACCCGGGCGCGGCCCACCCACGGCGGGCGCGCTCGCACTCCCCCTACTTCGTCAAGCCGTCGGCCGTCAGATCCTGGAAGCGGATCGTGCGGCTCAGCTTGGAGGGCGTGCCGTCTTCGTCCGGGAGCACGTCCACGGGCACGCCGTCGATCTCGGCCCAGCCGCAGGACATGGTCTGGATCGGAGCGCCGTTCTGGCGCGGGACGAGTTCCAGCCCGCGCCCCTGCCACAGCCACACGCGGCGCGCGTCGAGCATGCCGTAGGAGTCCTTGCGCGCGCTCGCCTCGCCCGCGTCGGCGACCACGAGGTCGGTCGGGATCCAGCCCGCGTTCGGCAGGTAGAACTCGGCCCAGCAGCGGTAGCTGGGGTCGTAGTCGGTGTCCACCTTGTCCGCCTTGAGGCGGTAGCCGTACTGCATGCGCGCGGGGATGCCCTGGGAGCGCGCCGCGGCGATGAACAGCGAGTGCAGGTCCGTGCAGCAGCCGCCGCCGTTCGTGAGGCAGTCCTCGGCCGCGCCGCGCCCGCACTTGGGCTTGCTCGGGTCCTTCGAGTAGTGATCGGCGACGTCGGCGACCGCATCCAGGATCTTCACGACCTTGCGGCGCGGATCCTGCTCCCCGGCGCAGGCCTTGCTGGCCAGCTCGGCCACGCTCGTGTCGACCGCCATCAGGGGCGCGTCCTTCTGCAGCTCCGCGACGAACAGGCTCGGCTGGATCGTGCCCGGCGCGAGCGACCCCAGGTCGAAGACGGGCGACTGGCGCGCCACGGTCGTCTCGACCACCACGGTCACGGTGCCCTGGGCCTTGGTGCGCGCGACGACCATCTCGGCATCGCTGACCGGCTGTTTCTCGAGGCTCCAGCCGCTCGGAGCCTCGACCACGCGGCGGTCCAGCACGTGCTGCCAGGCGCCGTCGGCCGGCACCGGTACCCAGATCCGCACCTCGCGCGCGTCGGAAGGCACGTCGCTCAGCGCAACGGTCTGGCGGATGCGGTAGACGCGCGTTTCGGCGATGCGCGGGGCGGCCCGGACCTCGTCGCTGCCCGTCGGGAGGGCGTGGCCAGGGGTCAGGGCGGGCAGGGTGGCGATCAGGGAGAGGAGGCTCGTGCACATGCCACCCTGAACGGAATCGGCTCGGGGACACTCCGCCTCTTTCCAGGGATTCCGGGCCCCGGGGCTGGGGGGTGCTTCCGGGGCGGGTGTGGCCGGGCTTCCGGGGGCCTGTAGCGCCACGTTGGGCGGGCCGCGCTCGCCCGTCGGGTCGAACGGTCCGGGGTGACTCCTACGGAGCAGCTTGTGGGACTTCAGAGGCCAGAGTACCGTCCCAGCGCGGGAGGCCGAGGCCGGCTCTCCGTTGGGGAAGAGCGTGGCATTCGACTCGACTGACTGCTGGCGTCGTGCACCGAGCCGTCCGTCGTCCGCGACCGTCGGACGCGGTTGGTGGTTGGCTACGCTCCTGCTGGCGGCGGCGCCCCGCGCCATCGCCCAGGGCTCGGGCTCCGGAGCGGGTCAGGCTTCAAGTGGCTCGGAACCCGACGAGGTGTGGCCCGTCCTCGTGCTGCCCAAGATCGTGGAGGCCGCCTGCACGGGGCCGGGGGGTGCACGCGTGGAGTTCGTCGTGGAGGCCCACGACGACCAGGATCCAGAACCGATCGTCGTGTGCACGCCGCCCTCGGGCAGCCTGTTCCCGATCGGCGAGACGCGCGTCACGTGTCTGGCGACCGACGCCGCCGGAAACGGAACGTTCGGGGCCTTCCCCGTGCTCGTCACCGACTCGGCTCCGCTGACGATCGCATGTCCCGAGGACATCACGCTGGAGGCCACGAATCCGGGCGGTGAGTTCGTCGGCTTCGCTCCGGTGGCCACCGGCTCCTGCCGCTTCGTTCCGTCCGTCACCACCGTTCCGCCGTCGGGTAGCCGCTTCGCGCTCGGCCTCACGGCCGTGGTTTGCAAGGCCGTCGACGACACGGGCGCCCAGGCCACCTGCCTGTTCCACGTGCGCGTGCAGGACACGACCGCGCCCGAGATCCACGTCGTGCCCGTGAGCGTGCGCATCGGCCGCAGCGAGGCCGGCGCGGTCGTGACGTTCGCGCCGGAGGTCTTCGATGCGGTCGATCGGGCGCCCCAGGTCATCTGCCAGCCGCCCTCCGGGAGCTTCTTTGTCCGCGGCCTCACGCAGGTGACCTGCACCGCCACGGACGCCTCGAGCAACGTGCGGATCGTGCAGTTCCCGGTGAGCGTGGGCTACAGCGCCGGATCTCCGCCCGCGGGCCCCCAGCAGGGCGCGACCCCGAGCGGCACCATGGCGCCCGGCTGGTACAGCGGAGACACCCACGAGCACGTGCAGTACTGCAACGGAACCGTGCACCCCTTGGCCGAGATTCGCGCGCGCATGGAGGCCGAGGACCTGAACGTCGCGAGCGCCCTGATCTGGCACCGCCAGGCCCTGCCGTTCCGGAGCTTCATCTGCCTCCTGACGGGTCAGCCCGACGCGCTCTCGGACGGCCGCCGCATCCTGCAGTACGGGGTCGAGACCTCCGGCCTCGACTGCTCGCGCTGGGGGCACCTGATCGGCCTGAATCTCCAGCCCGAGCACGCCCGCATCGCGACCGGCTCCTACGCGGCCGGCGCCTGCGCCGACATGCCCGGGCTCGGCTTCCAGGGCGATGGCACCGGAAGTCTGAACGGCGCCGCGGCCGAGCGCTTCCTGGCCTCGCCCGGGGCCGTGTGCGGCTACGCGCACACCTACTGGCCGATCGGGACCTACCACCCGCAGGGCTACGACTGGAACGCCAAGCTGCTCGCGACCGGCTTCACGCACGACGCGCTGTTCCTCGATCCCGGCCAGTTCCTGGCCGTTCCCAACGTGGACAAGCTGATGGGGATCACCGCGCCGCCCAACAGCCAGCGCGCCTTCCTGCCGCTGCTCGGCCCGATGGACGCCGTGCTCGGCAGCGTGCAGTTCGTCGAGACGATCTCGCTCGGCGGGCGCGAGACCTTCATGCCCCTGCAGCCGCCGGTGCACTGGACCTCGCTCTACTACAAGCTGCTCTCGGCCGGCGTGCGCGTGGGGCTCTCGGCCGGCACCGACCGCGCCTGCTTCACGATCGACCCGACCCTCTACCCGCGCACCTACGTGCGCGTGGACGAGGAGCTGACGTACGACGCCTGGGTCGCCGGCCTCGGGGCGGGACGCACCTCGGTCGCGGCCGGCGCGGGGACCTTCCTGCGCCTGAGCCTGGCGGGCAGGGAGGTGGGCGACGAGCTCCAGCTGTCTTCGCCCGAGGCGCAGGCGTCGGCCACGCTCGTGCTGCGCTCGGCCCAGCCCGTCGACGACTGCATCGAGCTGGTCGTGGGCGGCGAGGTGTACGACTCGCGGCTCGTGCACCTGGACGTCGCGGGCGAGCTCAGCCTGACCTTCGACGACCTGCCGTTCGCGGCCAGCACCTGGGTGGCCGCGCGGTTGTGCTCGCAGCGCGCCCACACGGGCGCCGTCTTCGTGGTGGTGGACGGGCGCCCGATCAACGACCCCGTCGCGGCCGAGTACTGGATGCTGTGGTGCGACGTCGTCGCCAAGACGACGCTCGACCATCCCGAGCTCGAGTTCTTCGGCCAGCAAGAGGACGAGGCCCTCGCGCGCATCGCCGAGGCGCGCGAGGCCTTCAAGACCCTGCGCGACGCCGGGCGCGAGGAGGTCGGCCAGGGCGAGCGGCGCTACGGCCTCTCGCGCGCGGCCTGCGCCGGACCGATCGCGATCGGCGCCAGCGGTCCGGCGCGGAGTGGTGAGCCCCTGACGCTGAGCTGCGTGCACGCGCCGCCCCTGGCGCGCGGCGAGCTCGTCCTCGCGCGCGCGCCGTTCACGCCGCAGGGCGAGCCGAGCGCGTCCGCGCTGGTCGCGGTCTATCCCGTGCACGCCAATCGCGGCGGCTTCGCCAAGATCGCGCTGGCCGAGGTCCCGCCCGGGGAAGCGCTGCTGCACGCGCGCTTCGTGTGGGAGCACGGGCCGAGCTGCGTCGGCGCGGGTTGCGCCCGTGGCGCGGCGGGCCGTGTCTGGAGCGATGCGCTGGCGCTGGACGTGCGCCCGGCACGCTCGCGCTAGCAGCCTGGCTAGCGAGCGCGCTGCAGCGACGCCAGCCAGGCGCGCTCGAGCGGGAGCAGCAGGCGCTGTCCGTTCGAGCCGTTGGTCAGGATCACGATGCCGTCGCCGCTCGCGGGCACGAGGCGCAGGCTCGCCATCCAGCCGCGGTTGGCGCCGCCGTGGCCAACCACGACCAGCGCGCCCTGCTGCTCGACCTCGTAGCCGAGGCCGTAGCGGGGCGCGGCCGGCGCCGGCGTCTGCATGAGCTCGATGGTCGCGCGCGTGAGCACCTTCGGGGCCTCGTCGCCGGCGAAGCGCGTCAGGCTGGCGCAGACGAAGCGCGCCAGATCGAGCGCGCTGGTCTGCAGTCCGGCCGCGGCCGTCGCGCTGAAGCGTGGTCCGCCGAAGGGCTTGCCCTCCTCGTCGTAGGGCGTGGCCGCGAGGCGCGCGACCTCCTCCGTCCAGCGGTAGTCGCTGTGCTCCATGCCGAGCGGGAGCAGCACCTCGGTGCGCATGTACTCGGCGAACGGCCGCCCGCCGAGCTCCTCGATCATCAGCTGGGCCAGGGTGTAGCCGCCGCCCGAGTACTGCCACTTCGTGCCCGGCGCATGCACCAGGCGTACGTCGCCGGCGCCGTTCGTGTCGCCCGCCAGGGACTGCTCGAGCGTCGGCAGCGGCTGGCCCGGGTCGAAGCCCGGATAGCCGTGCAGCGACAGTCCGGCCGTGTGGCTCAGCAGGCGTCGCAGCGTCACGCCGCGTGCGTCGAACTCGGAGGGCGGCAGCGTCCAGCGCTTGACGGAGTCCGCGATCGGCGCGTCGAGCTCGACCTTGCCGGCCTCCACCAGCTTCATGGCGCCCCAGGCGGCCACGGTCTTGGAGATCGAGCCGATGTTGAAGAGCGTGTCGCCCGTGACCGGGCGCTCGGAGGCCAGGTCGGCGTACCCGCAGCCGAGCGTCCAGGCCGTCTTGCCCGCGCGGACGCAGGCGATGGCCACGCCCGGCACGTGCTGCGTCTCGGTCAGTTCCCAGCCGAGGCGCTCGAGCTCGTCGCGCAGCTCGTCCTCTTCGAGGCGGGCGGTGCGCCGCTCGGGCTCGGGTGAGAGCGCGGCGGTGTGCGCCCTGGCGAGCACGCCGGACGCGGGCCAGAGGAGGAGCGCCAGGGCCGAGCACAGGAGGTTCGCCATGCGCCGCGAGGATACCCGACCGAGCTGCTGGCCGGCAGCGAGGCGCGCGCTCGGCCGCGCGCCGATCTCTCAGGCCTCGTGGTCGCGCGGCGTGAAGGCCGCGCAGCGCCGTACCGGCTGCGGCGGGTATTTGAGCGGCAGCGCGGTGCAGCGCACGAAGAGCGTCGTCCGGCCGTGCACGTAGCGACGGGCGGCGCAGGCGTGGCACAGGCTCGTCGGGTGCGGGAGCTCGCGGGCTTCGGACGGTTTCACCGGAGAGCGCGCAGGATAGCGCCGGTTCGTGCGATCATGGAGCGGGGGGGTCGCACACTCCGTCTCGGACCCTTGCCGCGCCCCCGGGCGCGGGCGCTCCCCGTGACCACCGCTCCCCGCCGCGTCAGCAATCCGCCGGATCCCTGGTCGAGCACGCACGTCGAGTGGCTCGAGGAGCCGCCGCCCGTCGCGCTCGAGGTCTACGAGGAGGACGCGCACTCGATCGTCGCCACGAACGACAGCCCCGACGTCGGCTTCGAGCGCAGCGTCAATCCCTATCGCGGCTGCCAGCACGCCTGCGCCTACTGCTACGCGCGTCCGACGCACCCGTACCTCGGCCTCGGCGCGGGCACGGACTTCGACTCGAAGATCGTGGTCAAGCGCAACGCGCCCGAGCTCCTGCGGCGCGAGCTCGCCAACCTGCGCCGCGCGGGCCGCACCTCGCCCTTGGCCTTCTCGGGCGTGACCGACTGCTACCAGCCGCTCGAGGCCTCCTACGAGCTGACCCGCCGCTGTCTCGAGGTGTGCCTCGAGTTCCGCCAGGCGGTGGGGGTGATCACGAAGAGCGCGCTGGTGCGCCGCGACCAAGAGCTCCTGGCCCGCCTCGAGCGCCGCGCCGGCGCGCGCGTGTGCCTTTCGATCCCGTTCGCCGACGACGGCGACGCGCGCAGGCTCGAGCCCTTCGCCAGCTCGCCCACGACGCGCTTCGAAACCCTGCGCCGCCTGTCCGCGGCCGGCGTGCCCGTCGGCGTCGCCATCGCGCCGCTCATCCCCGGCCTGAACGACCACTAGGTACCCGAGATCCTCACCCGCGCCCGCGCCGCCGGCGCGACCTCCGCCTTCCTCGTGCTCCTGCGTCTGCCGGCCGAGGTGCGCCCCGTCTTCGAGGAACGCCTGCGCGCGACCTACCCCGAGCGCGCCACCAAGGTCCTCCACGCCCTGCGCGAGATGCGCGCCGGCGCTCCCAACCCCAGCGCCTTCGGCACCCGCATGCGCGGCGAGGGGCCACGCTGGGACGCCGTGCAGCAACTCTTCCACCTGCAGTGCCGGCGCTTGGGATTCGAGGTCGGCCCCGGAGGCGGCGTCCCGCTGCGAGCTGCGAGGGCCCAACAGCTCGAACTCTTCGGCCCGTGAGCGCGCCGCGAGCGTCGGGCGCTCCCGACCCCCCCTCCCGAGCCTTCCGTTCCCCGCCAGCGCTCGCTAACCTGCCGATCCTCCGCGGGCGTAGCTCAGTTGGTAGAGCGTCAGCTTCCCAAGCTGAATGTCGAGGGTTCAAGTCCCTTCGCCCGCTCCATCTATCTCGCGTGTGGAGCGCAAGTTAGGGCGGTTGAGGCGGTTGCGGCATCCTAGCGCGGACGCGCGGTGGCTGTTTAGAGGCTGTTGAACGCGGCCGCAGGGCGGGGGGTGGAGTGTCAGGCCGGTGCGCCGCGGCGAGAACCGGATGCGGCCGGGTGGAGCGGGAGTTGAGGGGCGTGCGGTGCCGCAGGCTCATGCGTCGCTGCCAACTCGGACGACGAGGTACCTGAACGTCCCGTTGCGTTGGCCATCAACCTGGCTGAAGTCCCGCCAAC
>CAZWAY010000088.1:0-15821 GCA_964631945.1 uncultured Planctomycetaceae bacterium | reverse complement strand
CTAGGTCCGGCTCGGGATGGGCCCCACCCCCTTCCGGGGGCCCCCTACCGCGCTCCCGTCCGGGGGGGTAGACTTCCTGGTAGTTGAGACTTGTTCTCAACCTCGGCGCGAGCCGAAGACCTCCCCATGGTGCGCCTCACCGAACTCCTCGACGGCCAGGTCGGCCGCCTGATCAGCCTGGAGGGCGACCGCGCCTTCCGGCGGCGCCTGATGGAGCTCGGGCTCTTGCCGGGGACCGCGGTGCGCGTGGTCCGGCGGGCGGAGATCGGGGGCGTGCTCGAACTCGAGGTGCGACGCGCGCGCCTGACGGTGCGCACGAGCGAGGCGAGCCTGGTGCTCGTCGCGCCCTAGCCCAGCTTTCCATGGCTGCCAGAGCGGGCAGCGCGACCGCCTCCTTCCCATGAGCCGTGCAACGCGAGCGGATCAGGACACCCGCCGCGTGGCGGTGGCGGGCAACCCGAACACGGGCAAGACCACGCTCTTCAACCAGCTCACGGGCGCGCGCGGCAAGGTCGGCAACTATCCGGGGGTGACGGTCGAGCGCCACGTGGCCCCGCTGGAGCTGACCGGCTTCGGCGAGGTCCTGCTGATGGACGTGCCCGGGACCTACAGCCTGTCCGCGCGCAGCCGCGAGGAGCAGCTCGCGATCCAGGCCGTGGCCGGACTGCACCCGCTGGAGCGCCCGGACCTCGTCGTGTGCGTGGTCGACTCGACCCAGCTGGTGCGCAACCTGTACCTCGTGCTGCAGCTGATCGAGCTGCGTCTGCCGGTGGTGGTCGCGCTCAACATGACCGACCGGCTGGCGGAGACCGGCCAGGCGCTGGACGCGCGCGCCCTGGAGGAGCAACTGGGCGTGCCGTGCGTGCCGATCGTGGCCGCCAAGGGCCAGGGCTTGCCCGAGCTGGAGCGCGCCATGGCGCGTGCGCTGGCCGAGCCCGAGCGCTGCTCGCCCGGCTGGCGCTGGGTGCCGGACGAGCCGCTCTTGATCGCCGACATCCGCGCGGTGGAGAAGGAGCTGCCCGCGGAATGGACGGGCGGCGACCCGGACCGCGCGCGCGCGCTGGCGTTGTGGGCGCTGCTCTCGCTCGACGAGGGCGACGAGCTCGCCGCCATCCCACCCGGACTGCGCGCGGTGGTCGAGCGCAAGCGCCGCCTGGCGGCGGCCTCGAAGCGCCAGCTGGACGAGGAGATCATCCGCGGGCGCTACGCGTGGCTCGATGCGCGCGCCGGGCTGTTCCTGCGCGAGTCGGCGGCGGGGACCTCGCTGACCGACCGCATCGACCGCGTGCTGCTGCACCCCGCGCTGGGCTTCGCGCTCTTCCTGGCGCTGATGACGCTGGTGTTCCAGGCCCTGTTCGCGGGCGCCGATCCGGTGATCGGCTGGATCGAGAGCTTCTTCGCATGGCTGGGGAGCGTGGTCGGCGCGGCCCTGCCGGCGGGACTCGTCCATGACCTCGTCGTGGACGGGCTGGTGGCCGGCGTGGGCAGCGTGCTGGTCTTCCTGCCGCAGATCCTGCTCTTGTTCCTGTTCATCGGGATCCTCGAGGACACCGGCTACATGGCGCGCGTCGCGTTCCTGATGGACCGCGTGATGAAGACCCTCGGCCTGCACGGACGCGCCTTCGTGCCGATGCTCTCGGGCTACGCCTGCGCCGTGCCCGCGATCCTGGCCACGCGCACGATGGAGCGCCAGCGCGACCGCCTGCTGACCATGCTGGTCGTGCCGCTGATGACGTGCTCGGCGCGCCTGCCGGTGTACGGACTGCTGATCGCGGCCATGGTGCCCGTGGGCGTGAACCCGGACGGGAGTTCGGGCCCCTTCACCCAGGGCCTGATGCTGGCCGGGATGTACCTGTTCTCGACCGTGATCGCGCTGCTGGCCGCGGCCGTGCTCGGACGCACGGTGCTGAAGGGCCCGCGCGTGCCGTTCCTGCTGGAGATGCCGCCCTACCGGGTGCCGCACTGGCCCTCGGTCCTGCGCATGATGTGGGAGAAGAGCAACGTCTTCGTGAAGGAGGCCGGCACGGTGATCCTGGCGTGCACCGTGGTGATGTGGGCGCTCCTGTCGTTCCCGCGCTCCGCTCCGGCGGACGCCAGCGCATCGCCGGCCGCGACGATGCAGCGCGACGCGCTCGAGCCCGCGCTCGCCGCCCAGCGCCTCCAGCACAGCTTCGGCGGCCGCCTGGGACACGCCTTCGAGCCCGCCATCGCCCCGCTCGGCTTCGACTGGAAGATCGGCGTGGGCCTGATCGGCGCCTTCGCCGCGCGCGAGGTCTTCGTCAGCACCATGGCCGTGGTCTACGGCCTGGAGGGCGCGGACGAGTCCTCCACCGCCCTGCGGGAGCGCCTGCGCAGCGAGACGCGCCCGGACGGCTCGCGCCTCTACACGCCGCTCGTGTGCCTCTCGCTGATGGTCTTCTTCGCGCTCTCCTGCCAGTGCATGAGCACCCTGGCGGTGGTCAAGCGCGAGACCCGTTCGTGGCGCTGGCCGGCCTTCCTGTTCGCCTACATGACCGTGCTGGCGTGGATCGCGAGCTTCGTCGTGTACCAGGGCGGACGCCTGCTCGGGTTCGAGTGAGCCCGGCCGAGGCCGCGGCGCCTCAATCCGGATCGCGCGGGTGCGCGTGGTGCACCAGGGCCTCGGCCGTGTCCTGGCCGAGGTAGCCGTCCACGGCCGCGTGCACGCCGTACAGCACGGGCGTGCTGCCGACGGCGATCAGGAACTTGTAGACGTAGTTCGTGAGCGAGACCGAGAGCGCGTTGGCGAGCGTCCAGGGCGTTCCGCCGGTCAGCATCGGGATGACCACGAACGCCAGGTAGATCACGGCGATCGTGTCGATCAGCTGGCTGACGACCGTGCTGCCCTGGGCGCGCAGCCACAGCCACTTGCCGCCGGTCCAGTGCCGCAGCCAGGTGAACACGCGCACGTCGAGCCACTGCGCGAGCGCGAAGGCGCACAGGCTGGCGAAGACGATGCTGGTGGTCTGACCGAAGGCGACCTGGAAGCCGCGCTGCATGTCCGCGTCGCTGACGCCGGCCGTGTAGCTGATGGCGGGCAGGGCGATGGCCGCGCGGATGACCGGCTGCAGCAGCAGGTTCACCGCGATCGCGATCCAGGTGAACAGGCGCACGATCGGGCGCCCGAAGTACTCGTTGACTATGTCCGTCATCACGAACGTCAACGGGAAGGCCAGGATCCCGGCCGTGGCCACGAACTCGGGCCCGTCGCCGAGCCCGAGGTCCGCCGGCCCCAGGCCGAACAGCGTGAAGCGGAAGAGCTTCCCGCCCAGCACCTCCGCGGCCACGAAGAAGCCCACGAACAGCGCGCACAGGACGTAGGCGAGCACCTGCTCGCGCGCCACCAGACGTTTCGCGGACTCGCTCATCCGGTTCGGGGCCGGTTTGTACCCGGAGCCAGGAGAGTCCGCACGCTTCTTCGAAGGCCGGGTCCCGGCGCTCAGCGCGGCGGCGCCGTGCTCCTGGCATCCGCGAGGAACCGGCGGAAGCCGTCGACCGTGACGATGCCGCCCAGGGGCCCGGCCAGGACCCGCTCGGTCCGCGGGTCGAGCACCAGGTACAGCGGCGTCGCGATCGAGTGCGCGACGCGTTCCTGGAACTCCGTCAGCTCCTCGCCGCGGTCGCCATCCGTGTGCAGGCGCGCCTCGACGAAGCCTTCATCCAGCTCGCGGGTCAGTGAGGGGAAGACCTTCTCCTCGTTCCAGCGGCAGTTCACTCATGTGTAGCCGGTGAAGTTGAGCAGCACGAGCTTGCCCTCGTCGAGCGCACGGGCCCGCGCCACGGCGTAGTCGTCCACCACGATCGCGTGCTTGCGCGCGCTCTCGGTGCCGCCACCGCTCGGCCGATTCGAGTAGTTCGGGATGATCGCGGTCATCACCGGATCGAGCGAGCTGCCGGTCGAGCCGATCCAGCAGTACAGCGCGAACTGCACGAAGCCCAGGCCCGTCAGCATGCGCCCGGGCGAGATCGGGGCCGGCGCGCTCTTCACGTGGATCAGGCCGAAGAGGTACAGCCCCGCGACCGCGGAGATCCCCATCCACAGCGTCAGGAACAGCTCGCGCGACAGCCAGCCCCAGTGCCACACCAGATCGGTGTTCGAGAAGAACTTCAGCGCCGCGGCCAGCTCGACGAAGCCGAGCGTGACCTTGACCGTGTTCATCCACTCGCCGCTGCGCGGCATGGCCTTGAGCCGTCCGGGCACCAGCGACAGCAGCACGAAGGGGATCGCCATGGTCGAGCCGAACACCGTCATGCCGAGCGCCACGCGCCCAGCGCTGCCCCCGCTCGCGCCGATGGACAGCAGTGACCCGACGAAGGGCGCGGTGCAGGTGAACGAGGTCACCACCAGCGTCGCCCCCATCAGGAACACGCCCAGGTAGCCGCCCTTGCTCGAGGCCGAACCGGCCGCGTTCATCAGGAAGCGCGGCGGCTCCAGGTTGAGCACGCCGAACAGGACCAGCGCGAAGTACACGAAGGCGATCCCGAGCACGAGGTTCGTGACCGGGTGCGAGGCGAAGGGCTTGACCAGGGACCCGAACAGCACGCCCACGACCACGAAGATCAGCACGATGCCGGCGCCGTAGGCCAGCGACAGCGAGAGCGCGTTGCCGCCGCGCTTCTCGGCCTGCTTCGTGAAGAAGCTGATCGTGATCGGGATCATCGGATAGGTGCAGGGCATCACCAGTGCGAACAGCCCCCCGCCCACGGCCAGCAGCAGGAACAAGAGCAGCCCCTCCTCGTCGGGCCCTGTCCCCGCGCTCGGCGGCGCCGGCACGCCCACGCTCGGCGCCGACATGGCCGCGCTCCAGCCGCGCCACACCTCCTCCGGCCCGCGCCCGCGGTCGAAGGCGGTCTCGGAGTAGTTGACGCACGAGTCGGCGCAGACCTGACCCGCGAGTTCCGCCGCGCGTCCCTCTCCGCTGGCGCCCGCAGCCAGCGTGCCGCGCGCATAGACCACGAACGTGCCCTCGTGCGCGTGGATGAAGGCCCCGGGGCCGCTCAGGTCGGACTGGTCGATGCGGATCGGCGTCGGGAAGCGCGCCGTCTCCCAGGTGATGCCCTCGCCGCGCAGGGTGAGCGTGGTGGGCTTGCCGATCGGGTCCTGCCCGAGGTCGTCGGCCGTGTGGTAGAGGTGCCAGCCTTCGTCGAGCGCGATCTCGAGCGCGGCGCGCACTTCGTTGCCCTCGACGCGCGTGTACAGCGTGGCATCGGCGTGCTCGCCCTTGCGCACGTCCTCGGGCGCCTTGGGCGGGGATTGCGGCGGGGCCGGCGACGGAGACGGCGGCGGGCTCGCACCTCCGCTCGCGCTCGCCTCGGTCGTGCGCGCGCCGCGTGCCGCCGCCAAGAGGTCCGCCGGGAAGGCCGCGAACAGCGCGTCGTCGCCCGGGCCCTCCGACTTCAGCGTCGGCTTGTACGGGACGCAGCCCTCCAGGTCGTCGCACACCAGGCTCTTGAGCTTGACCTCCAGCCCGTCGGTGCTCGCGTCGGGCGCGAGCCGGCCGACCGCGTACAAGACGAGCTCGTGTTCGTGCGCCAGGATGAAGGTGCCCTCGCCCGCCACCGCGGACTGGTCCAGGCGCACCGGCTCGGGGAAGCGCACCTCGCCCCACTCGATGCCCTCGCCGTAGAAGGTCACCGTGGTCGGCTGGCCGACCGCCTTGGGGTGCCCGAGCTCGCGATGGTAGATGTGCCAGTTGCCCGTGAGCTTGACCCGGATCACGGCGCGCACGAGCCCGTCGGCGACGCGCGTGTAGAGCTTCGCCTGCGCCTGGCCCTGGGCGGGCCGGGCGGCGGGGTGCGCGAGCGCGGAGAACAGCGCCAGGGTGGCGAGGAGGGTGCGTCGGAGCATGAGGGGGTCTCGGGAAGGCCTTTCAGCCTAGCAAGCGGAGCGACGGCGACCCGTCCTTCGGCCGCGCCGTTAACGTAGGACTTGGCTCCGCGGTGAGCGCGACTCGCGCGTACGAGGCTCGGGTTTCCGCCGTGACCTGCCGAGAGGCATGCTGTGTGCCCCGCGGGGCTCCGCTTCCCGCCGTACGAGGTCCCGTATGAAGCTCACCGTGCTGCTGTGCCTGTCCGCGCTGCTCGCCCCCGTCCTGAGCCCACGCCAGGAACCGCCGGCCCCCAAGAAGAAGGCCGAGGGCTCGATCACGCGCTTCTTCCAGGACGAGGCCGAGCGCCTGACGAAGGAGATCGAGGGCTCGTGGATCCTGCTCGACTACGTCGACCCGGCCGAGCCGCCCGACGAGGGCGCGGCCGGGGGCTTCGCGACCTTCCACGACGGCTTCCTGACGCTGTTGCTCACGATCGACTCCTACGAGACGCACCTCTTCCGCGCGCGCGAGTTCCTGCTCCTGCACGCGGGCGCCTATCGCTATCGCTTCGACGGGCAGGCCTTCCTGCAACTCGCCAGCGTGATGAGCGTCACGAACCAGACCAATGACGGCGAGCTCGAGCGCGAGTCCTCGAACCAGGTGTACGAGTACGGCGCGACCCTGAAGGCCGATCACCTGGAGTTGCGCAACAGCGACGGCGTGACGCTCAGCTTCCGCCGGATCACCGCCAAGGACTTCCCGGAGTCGGCCATCCGCAAGCTGGAGTCCGAGCGCGGCGGTCAGGCGCGCTGGGAGCAGGACGGGCCGCGATGATCGGCCTGCGCCGCTCCGCGGAGCGCGGGCACGCCGACCACGGCTGGCTCGACACGTTCCACACCTTCTCCTTCGCCGACTACCACGACCCGGACCACCTGGGTTTCTCCGTGCTGCGCGTCCTGAACCAGGACAGGGTCGCGCCCGGTCGCGGCTTCCCGCGTCACGGACACCGCGACATGGAGATCGTCTCGCTCGTGCTCGACGGCGTGCTCGAGCACCAGGACAGCCTGGGCAACGGCTCCAGCATGCGTCACGGCGAGGTCCAGCTCATGTCGGCCGGCAGCGGCGTCCAGCACAGCGAGTACAACGGCTCGAAGGAGCACGCGCTGCACTTCCTGCAGATGTGGATCCTGCCCGCGCGCTCCGGCACGCAGCCGCGCTACGAGCAGAAGGCCTTCCCCGCCGCCGAACGCCGCGGGCGTCTGCGGCTGGTCGTCTCGCCCGACGGCCGCGCCGGTTCGCTCACGATCGGCCAGGACGTGCGCCTCTACACCGGCATGCTCACGGGCGCCGAGACGATCCAGCACGAGTTCGCGGCCGGGCGCGCAGCCTGGTTGCACGTTGCGCGCGGACAGCTGCGCCTGAACGGCCAGCGGCTCGGCCCCGGCGACGGCGCCGCGATCCAGGACGAGCCCGCGCTCACGCTCGAGCAGGGCGCCGAGGCCGAACTCGTGCTGTGGGACCTGCCCACGCGCGCCTAGCGTCACGGGACTAGCGCGCGATCGGCCCCAGCGCCTCGTCGAGGAAGCTCCGCATCGCCTGCCAGGAACGCCGATCCGCAAGTTCGTGGTAGGCGAAGCCGGGGAACCCCAAGGCGTCGATGTCGCGATTGGTGAAGCTGTGCCCGGCGCGCCCGTGCAGGTGCATCTGCCAGTCCACCTGGCCAGCCGTCATCTCGGCCGCGAAGGCCCGGCGCTGTTCGGCATCGACGATCGGATCGTCGGCGCCGAGGCACACCAGGATCTTGGCGCGGATGGCCTTCGCATCGCCCGGTGCGGTCGTGTCCAGGCCCGGATGGAAGCCGACGACGGCGGCGAGCTCGGCGCCGCTGCGCGCGAGCTCGAGCACGGCCGTCCCGCCGAAGCAGAACCCGATCGCCGCGGTCCGCGTGCGCTCGACGCAGGCGTGCGAGCGCAGCACCTCGTGCGCGGCGGCGGCCCGCGCCCGCAGGGTGGGCAGGTCGGCGCGCAGGCTCTTGACCAGGCCGCGGGCCCGCTCGAGGCTCGGCTCCTTCTCGCCGTACAGGTCCAGCGCGAAGGCGACGGTGCCGAGCTCGGCCAGCATGCGCGCGCGCTCCTTGGGGTGCGCGGTCAACCCCGGCCCCTCGTGCGCCACGAGGATGCCCGGCACCCGCCGACCGCCGGAGCCATCGGCCAGGTAGCCGGTGAACGACTTCCCCCCGCTCGAGTAGTCGATTGGCTGCAGCTCGATCATGACGGGCCCGTGCTCCCCGAGAGTCGTGGTGCCGTCCTCCGGTCGCACCGGAACGAGACGGTATCCCGTCGGCGCGTGACCGGATAGTTCGAGCATCGCCCGGGCTGACGGTGAGCCACCAGGAAGCACGGGCCCGATCGCCGCTCTGGCGCTCGGGAGCCTTGAAGGCGAGTCGAAGAGCCGCGTAGGGTGGCGCCCCCTGCAATGCTGTTCCCGCTGGCGTACTCGCAGGACGAGTTCGGAGTCCTGATCGCATCCCTGGTCGTGTGGGGGATGACCTGGTTCCTCGGAGCTCGACAGCTCGCCGCCGGTCCTCGCCTGGGTACCGCGCGTGCGCCGAGCCGGATCGTGGGCTGCGCGGTGCTCGCCGCGACGGCCCTCGTCTTCCTGGTGCTGCGCACCTCGGCGTCCTGGGACGTGCGCGACAGCTTCGAGTACCTGACGCAGTACCTGGCCCTGGGAGCGGCGTGGATCGGACTGGGCCCGCTGGCCTTCACCCGGCTCGGCCTGAGCGTGCGCGACGACGCGGTCGAGCGCGGCAACCTCGCCGCGGCCGTGGCGCTCGCCGGCGCGTTCCTCGGCCTGGCCCTGTGCTATGCCGGCGGAAACGTGGGCGACGGGCCGGGTTGGCAGGTCGTCCTGTTCGCCTCCAGCCTGGCGACGGCGGGCTTCTTCGCGACCTGGGGGAGGCTCGAGCGCCTGGCTCGTCCGGCCGAGGCGATCGGGATCGATCGCGATCTCGCCGCCGGAGTGCGACACGGCGCGTTCTGCCTGGCGCTGGGCGCGATCCTCGGACGGGCGGCGGCCGGGGACTGGGTCTCGCCCGGTGCGACCCTGCTGGACTTCGCGACGAACGGCTGGACCGTGCTCGTGCTCCTCGCCCTGGGGGTGGTGTTCGAGCGCACGCTGCGGCCGACGGCCGAGGTACCGCGTCGCTCGGTGCTCCTGGCCGGGCTGCTGCCGGCGTTCGTCTACCTGGGCGGCGCCTGGGCCTGGATCGCCTCGCGGGGGTCGTGGGAGTGAACGCGCCGCTGGCCCTGACGCCCCGTTTCTCGCGCGAGCAGGTGCGCGAGCTGCGCCAGCGCACGATCTTCGAGCACGGCAAGTGGGACCCGCAGTTCGGGGACGAGTCGGTGCTGGCCGACTTCGCCCTGGAGCTCGCGCGCGAGGCCTGGACCGAGCTCGCGGGCCTGGCCGAGGGCCTGGCGCGCGAGACCCTGGCGGCGGAGAGCGAGCTGCTCGCGCGCTCGGAGCTGCACGCCCGCCTGGGTCTGAGCCTTCCGCTGCGCCGAGCCCTGCGCGCGAGCGCCGGGCCACCCTCGCTCGGTGCCGCGCGCGTGCTGCGCTTCGACTTCCACTGGACGCGCGACGGTTGGCGGCTCTCCGAGGTGAACAGCGACGTTCCCGGCGGCTTCATCGAGGCCTCCGGCTTCAGCGGGGTCGCGGCCGGCATGCTCGCGCTGGAGCGCACCGGCGACCCCACCCGGGCCCTGGTCGCGGCCGTGCGGCGCGCGGTCGGACCGGCCGGGACGATCGGACTCGTGCACGCCACGGCCTACACCGACGATCGTCAGGTCATGGTGCACCTGGCGCGAGCGCTCGAGAACGAGGGCCTCGCCACGTGTCTCCTGGATCCGACCCAGGTGCGCTGGAACGACGGCCGGGCTCGGGCGACGACGGGCTGGTACGCCGGGCCGCTGGACCTGCTGCTGCGCTTCTACCCCGCGGAGTGGCTGGAGAACCTGCCGCGCGGCTCGGACTGGCGCACGTACTTCCGCGGCAGCGCCACGCCGCTCTCGAACCCGGGCGCGGCGCTCCTGGTCCAGAGCAAGCGCTTCCCGCTGGTGTGGGACGAGCTCGCGACGCCGCTCCCGCTGTGGCGCGCGCTGCTGACCGAGACGCGCTCGCCGCGCGAGGTTCCCTGGCGCGCGGATGAGAGCTGGGTGCTCAAGCCCGTGTTCGGACGCGTGGGCGAGGACGTGGGCCTGCGCGGGGTCATCGAGCCGCGCGCCTGGCGCGCGATCGAGCGCTCGGCGCGCTGGCATCCCTCGTGGTGGGTCGCCCAGCGCCGCTTCGAGGCCGTCCCGATCCCCGGCGAACGAGGCGGGCTCTATCCCTGCCTCGGAGTCTTCGTGATCGACGGCCGCGCGGCCGGAACCTACGGCCGCATCGCGCCCCGGCCGCTGGTCGACGCGCGTGCCTTCGACGTCCCCGTGCTGGTGCGGCCATGAATGCGCTGGAGTCCTTCGAGAGGTGGGCGCCGCCCGAGGCGCGCTGGTCGCCGTGGGTGAAGCCCGTGCTCTTCGCCGTGCAGGACAACGTGCCCGATGCTGCCTTCCTGGTGTGGCGCGAGGCATCGGAGGCCGCGCGCGCGCGCTGGAAGCGGAGCTCCGAGCCCGACGTCGCGCTGGTGATCGACCTGCCCGGCGCCGAGGGGCTGGCCCTCGCGCTCTGCTGCGCGACGCAGGGCTGGCGGCCCGTGCCGCTCTACAACTCCTGCCCGGGGCCGGTGGCGGTGGTCGACAACGAGCCGCTGCGCGCGGGCCTGATCGAAGGTGCCGAGGCCCTGCAGGCCGTCGTACTCGCGGACCAGGCGCCGCCGGCCTTCGTGCTCGACGCTCGCCGACTGGCGGGCGAGGCGCGGCCGGGTACCTTCGACAATCGCTGGGCCGTGTTCCCGCAGGACTTCCCTTCGGCCGCGCGCCTCGGCGCACACGGCATCCGACGCGTGCTGCTGGTGCAGGCAGCGCGCACGCATCCGCGCGACGACCTGACGCACGTCCTGCGGCGCTGGCACGAAGCCGGGCTCGAGTTGCACGCCGTCGACATCGAGTCCGGGGCCTCGAGCCCGCTCCTCGTGCCCGAGCCGAACCGCTTCCGCGCGCTCGGCTATCGCCTCCTGACGGCCCTGCGTCTGCAGCGCAAC
Source organism: uncultured Planctomycetaceae bacterium (assembly GCA_964631945.1). Taxonomy (GTDB): domain Bacteria; phylum Planctomycetota; class UBA1135; order UBA1135; genus JABFRZ01. The sequence continues at coordinate 4,796 of CAZWAY010000088.1, read as the reverse complement.
GCAGCCGGAGGCTTCGGCAGCAAGCTCCCGACGCCCACACCGAGCGGGGGCGGTCACTACGTCGGCTTCGGCTGACGCAGGTCGCCGACGAACGGACGAGTCGGGTGGTGGACGGCGGACCCGTGCTCGGGTTCGGCCCGCCAGTCTACTCGCGCGGCAGCGGCGCGAAGACCTCGGCCAGCATGCAGCGCGCGCTGCCGCCGCCATGGGTCTCGATCGTCGTGAGGTCGGCCGAGACGAGACGCGCGTGACGCTCGAGCACCGCGCGCTGATCCGGACGGAGGGCGCGCCGCGCGCGCGCGGAGAGCACGAGCAGCGCCTCGCCCGCACGCGAGCGCAGCTCGAGCACGTTGCCGGCGAACTCGTCGAGCTGGGCCTGCGTGAGCGCGACGAGCTCGTGGCCCGTGGCCGTCAGCTCGGCCGCCACCTCGGCGCGCTCGCGCGCGTCGGGAATCGCCTCCAGCCCCACCAACGCGCAGCGCGTCCCGACCGCCATCATCACGTTGGTGTGGTAGATCGGCACCCCGCGCGCGTCGGACGCGTGGAAGGCCCGCGCGCGATACCCGAGGGCCGCGCAGAAGCGCGCCAGCAGCGTCGGCGAGGTGCGCGGCGAGAGGCAGGCGTAGGCCACGCGCGCGGCGCGATCGAGCACCAGACTGCCGGTGCCCTCGAGGAACTCCGCGCCGGCCTCCGCGCGCAGGTCGAGCACGCGCCGGGGCGCGGCGAGGCCACGCCGCTGGAGCTCCTCCAGCACCTCCGGCCGCACCTCCGCGCGCCGGCTGGGCGCGAGCAGCGGGTACAGCACCACCGTCCCGTCCGCGTGGAACGAGATCCAGTTGTTCGGGAACACCGCGTCGGGCCGGGCGGGCTCGGGCGGGTCCTCCAGCACCAGCACCTCGACTCCGTTCGCGCGCAGCACCGCGACCAGGCCGTCGAACTCCGCTCGTGCCTGCGCGAGCACCGTGGCCGCCTCCCCCACCGCGCCGCGCTGGAACGCATTGGTCGCGGCCGTCTCCGCGTTGGCCCCGAAGCGCGCGGGCCGGATCATCAGCACGGTCGAGGTCGTCTGCGCGTCCGTGGGTCCAGGGCTGGCCATTCGAGGTCGGAATCCTAGCCGCGGCCCCGGCCGGGCCGGGCCGGGCGGGCCGCGTAAGCGCCGGGCGCAGCCGCGGTTGGGAGCCTGTAGTGTGGCGGAGCGCTGTGGCCGAGGGTGGTCCGGGCTGCCAACCTGCTGGGCATGCCGCGCGCCCCCGCACTCCGCCTGTGGCTCGCGCTTGTGCTGCTCGGCGGCGCGTTCACGCTGGCGAACCGTGGGTTGCCGCTGGTCCGCAACAGCCTCGTGTATGCGCGCGCGAGCGAGAACGTCGCCGCCCACGGCTACGACCCGCGCCCGGTGGTGGCGGACTCGGCGCTCTCCTACGACAAGCCGATCCTGTACTCGTGGGTCTCGGCCCCGTTCGTGCGCGCGCTCGGGAACCACGACGGGCTGCGCCTGACCTCGTTCCTGACGACGGCGGCGTACCTCCTGGCGCTGGTGCACTTCGCGCGTTCGTTCCGCGCGGGTCTGCCCGCGGGTGGCGCGCTCGGGGTGCTGTGGTTCGGCGCGCTCGGGCCGTGCGTCTTCTACCAGTTCTGGAGCGCGCACCCGGACGGCTGGTTCGCGGCGCTGGCGGTGCTGGCGTGGAGCCTGACGCAGCGGCTGGTGACGGGCGAGGTCGAGCCCGTGCGCGGCACGCTGGCGCTCGGCGCGACGCTGCTGGTGGCGATCCTGCTCAAGAACTACGGGCTCGTGCTGCTGGCCTCGTGTCCGCTGTATCTCTTGTGGCACCTGCGCAGGCTGCGCGCCGAGCGCGCGCGCTTCCGGCGGCTGGTGCCGGTTGCGCTGTTCGTCTTCGCCGGGATCGGGGCCTTCGTCGCGCTCGCCTGGACGGGGCACAACCCGCTCTCGCGTCTGGAGGGCGAGGGCGGCGGCGTGGGCCAGTACGGCGCGGGCGAGCTGTGGTCCAGCGCGCGCGGCACGGGCGTGGCCCTCGCGCTCGCGCTGCTCCTGCAGTTCCAGCTCGCGCTCGCCTTCCTGGCGCACCGGCGCGCGTGGAGTCGCGAGCTGCTGGCTCCGTTCGCGTGCTTCGGAGCGCCGTACGTGCTCGGGCTGATGCCGTTCCCGACCACCTTCTACAACATGCGCTACTTCGTGCCGCTGTTCGCGCTCGTCGCGCTGCCGCTCGTGCGCGCGTGCGCGGCGGTGGCGCCCGCGCTGCGACGGCGGCTGCTGATCGGCCACGCCCTGCTCGGCCTCGGCCTGATCGCGCTGTTCGACGTGGCACCGCTGTACCGCCGCGTCGCGCCGTACCTGCCGGGGCTGCAGGTCGACTGGATCGGCGTGCCGCTCAGCCTGCTCGACAACCTGCGCATGCCGCTGCACCTGGAGCAGGCCGACCTGCTCGCGCACCTCGCGGCCGAGGTCCCGCCCGGCGCCACGCTCGTGTTCCTGGACGTCGCCTACTACCGCGACGCCCAGCACGGGGTCTACGAGCGCGCCGGGCTGATCCGCGCCGACGTCACCACGCTCTACGCGTCCTCGCGCGGACTGGTGCTGCCCGCGCAGGACTGCTTCGTCTACTCCCAGCGTCCGGTCGAGCTCGGCGCGCTGGGCCGGGTCACCGACCTCGGCCGGGGCCTGTACCACGTGCGGCGCGCGGACTAGGCGCGCGCGTGCTCAGGCCGGCGGCGGACCCGGTTCGCCGGAGCTCTCGCGCGGCCAGCGCGCGGCGAGGGCGTTGCGGTAGGAACGCGCGGCCACCAGCACGGTGCCGTCGCGCAGCACGACCTTCACCTCGCCGCTGCGCTGCGGGAGGAGCTCGCGCACGGCGCGTGGATGGATCAGCAGCGAGCGGTGGATGCGCAGGAAGCCGTCGCGCGCCAGGCGCTGCGCCAGCGCGCCCAGCGTGCCGCGCACCAGGTGCACCGCCCCGGCCAGGTGCACGCGCAGGTAGTTGTCGGCGGCCTCGATCCACTCGATCTCGGATGGTTGCACCAGCAGGCGGCGGCCGCCGGTGCGCAGGACGAGAGGCTCGCTCGGCTGGACGCGCGCGGTCTCGGCCAGCAGGCGCTCCAGCCGTTCGGCCAGGCCAGCGCGGCGCCGCTCGACGATCTCGCGCCGCGCGCGCGCCAGCATGGCCGTGAAGCGCGCGGACTCGAAGGGTTTGAGCAGGTAGTCGAGGGCGTGCAGCTCGAAGGCCTGCACGGCGTGGTCGTCGAAGGCCGTGACGAACACCACCGGCGGCAAGTTGGCGGGACCGACCGCGCGCACGACCTCGAGCCCGTTCCGCCCGGGCATGCGCACGTCGAGCAGCACCAGGTCGAAGGCCTCGCTGGTGAGGCGCGCCACGGCCTGCTCGCCGTCCTCGCACTCGCCCGCCAGCTCGAAATCGGGCACCTTCGCGAACAACGCGCGCAGCCGGCGGCGCGCGGGCGGCTCGTCGTCCACGATCAGCACGCGGAACGGGGTCATGGGCGCACGCTCGCCGGGAACGAGAGCCGGATGGCGGCGCCGCCCGCGGGCGCGCGGCCGAGCTCGAAGCGCCCGGCCTCCCCGTGCACCAGACGCAGGCGTTCGCGCGCGCTCTCGAGCCCGAGCCCGCGGCGCGCGAGGCCCGGCTCGTCGACCCGGAAGCCGGGGCCGTCGTCCTCGACCACGAGCTCGACGCGCTCACCCACGCGCTCGACGCGCAGCCCGAGCCGGGCCGGCCCGGTGCGCTCACCGAGGCCGTGTTGCAGCGCGTTCTCGAGCAGCGGCAAGAGCAGGAAACACGGTACGCGTTCGCCGAGCGCGCGCGGATCGACGTGCCGCTCGATCGTGAGGCGCGAACCGTGGCGCTCGCGTTGCAGCTCGAGGTATCCGTCCAGGAAGTCCAGCTCGTCCGCCAGCGTCTGCAGCGGCTCCTCGCGCCGCGCCAGCACGGTGCGCAGGAGCTCGCCGAGGCGCGCCAGCATGCGCTCGGCCGCGTCCGGGTCCTCGTGCAGCGTGGCCGAGATCGCGTGCAGCGTGTTGAACAGGAAGTGCGGCGCGAGCTGCGACTGCACGGTCGCCAGGCGCGCCTCGGCCAGCGAGCGGTCGAGCTCGGCGCGCCGCAGGGCCTCGTCACGCGAGCGCGCGGCGTAGTCCCAGGCCAGGAAGCCGAGCAACGCCGCCCAGTAGGCCACGAAGCCGGTGTGGAGCTTGAACAGGAAGCCCGCGGCGACCTCCGCGGCGAGCGAGCCCGCGCCGAAGCGCCAGGCGCGGATCGCGGCCGAGGCCGCGCCGAACAGCACGATCTCCACCAGCGAGGCGAGCCCGCCGGCCACGACGTGCACCAGCGCCGAGCGCGCGAAGCGCCCGCGCTCGAAGGCGAAGGCGCGCGCCAACCGGCGCACGAAGGGCAGGACCGGCGCCCACAGGACCCACTCGAGCAAGCCGCTCCCGAGCGCGTCGAAGGCCGAGATCGGGTGGCCCGCCGCCTCGTACCCGAAGTACATGCGCGAGGCCGAGACGAGCCCGAGCAGGACCAGGGCCCCCGCCACGAGCAGGTAGGGCGTGTGGCGCGCGGGGGTGGGACCCATCTGGCTCCATTCTGCCGGCGCCTCCGCGATCGCGCGCGGCGCGCTTCGCCCCCGCGGCACCGCCGTTCGCCCCCGCCCGCGGAACCGCGCGCGCCGAGAGCGCTAGGAGCCTGTCCCGGTATTGGCAAGACGAGGAAGGATGCGGCCCGACCGGTCGGGGGGCGACGCATTGCGATCGAGTCGGGTGACCTGACCCG
>CAZWAY010000087.1:0-16102 GCA_964631945.1 uncultured Planctomycetaceae bacterium | reverse complement strand
AGCTTGGTCTTCAGGAGCTCGAGCCAGCGGATCAGCTGCGGGCGCGTGGTGCGGGCCTCGATCACGTCGTCCACGAAGCCGCGCTCGGCGGCCATGTAGGGGTTCGAGAAGGTGTGCTCGTACTCGGCCGTGCGCTTCTTCTCCTCGACGGCCGGGTCCTTGGCGGCCTGGATCTCGCGCCGGTGGATGATGCGCGCCGCGCCGGCCGCGCCCATCACGGCGATCTGGGCGTTGGGCCAGGCCAGGTTGAGGTCCGCGCGGATGTGCTTGGAGCCCATCACGTCGTAGGCGCCGCCGTAGGCCTTGCGCGTGATCACGGTGAGCTTCGGCACGGTGGCCTCGGCGTAGGCGTAGAGCAGCTTGGCGCCGTGCAGGATGATGCCGTTGCGCTCCTGCTCGGTGCCGGGCAGGAAGCCGGGCACGTCCTCGAAGGTCACCACCGGGACGTTGAAGGCGTCGCAGAAGCGGATGAAGCGCGCGCCCTTCTTCGAGGCGTCGATGTCGAGGCAGCCGGCCAGCACGGCAGGCTGGTTCGCCACCAGGCCGACGACGTGCCCGCCGAGACGCGCGAAGCCGACCAGCAGGTTTGCGGCGTAGGCCTGGTGCACCTCCAGGAACGAGTCGCGGTCGACCACGTGCCGGATGACCTCGCGCATGTCGTAGGGCTTGCTCGGGTCGGCAGGAACCAGGGTGTCGAGCGCGGGCTCGCTGCGATCGCTCGGGTCGTCGCTGGGCACGAAGGGCGGCGCCTCGGCGTTGTTGAGCGGCAAGTACGCGAGCAGGCGCCGCAGGAGCGCCATGCAGGCTCGGTCGTCGGGGCTGGTGAAGGCCGCCACGCCCGAGCGCGTGCTGTGCACCTCGGCCCCGCCGAGCTCCTCCGAGGTCACCTCCTCGTGCGTCACGGTCTTGACGACATCGGGCCCGGTGATGTGCAGGTAGCTCGTGCCCTCCACCATGCAGATGAAGTCGGTGATGGCCGGGCTGTACACCGCGCCGCCCGCGCACGGCCCGAGGATGGCCGAGATCTGCGGCACGACGCCCGAGGCCTGCACGTTGCGCCAGAAGATCTCGGCGTAGCCGCCCAGGCTCTTCACGCCCTCCTGGATGCGCGCGCCGCCCGAATCGTTCAGCCCGAGCAGCGGCACGCCGACCTTGAGGGCCATGTCCATGACCTTGCAGATCTTCTCGGCGTGCGTCTCGGACAGCGAGCCGCCGAAGACCGTGAAGTCCTGGCTGTAGACGTACACCGGGCGGCCGTCGATGAGCCCGTGCCCGGTGACCACGCCGTCGCCGAGGATGCGCTGCTTGTCCATCCCGAAGTCGGTCGAGCGGTGCGCGACGAAGCGATCGAGCTCGACGAACGAGCCCTCGTCCAGCAGGAAGTCGAGGCGCTCGCGCGCGCTCAGCTTGCCCTTCTTGTGCTGCGCCTCGAGGCGCTCCGGGCCGCCGCCGGCGAGCGCGAGCTCGCGCATGCGTTGCAGGCGCGCGAGGGGGGTCTCGGATTGGCTCATGTCAGGGATGGGAGTCCTCTACCAGTTCGGTGAGCACCCCGTTCGCGGCGCTCGGGTGCAGGAAGGCGATGCGCGTGCCGTGCGCGCCGGGCCGGGGCTCTTCGTCGATCAGGCGCAGGCCGGCGGCCTTGAGGCGCCGCAGCGCGAGCTCGACGCTCTCCACCCGGTAGGCGAGGTGGTGCAGGCCGCCGCCGCGCTTGGCGAGGAAGCGCGAGACCGGCGAGTCGGGCGTGGCCGGCTCGACCAGCTCGATGCGTTGCGCGCCCACGTAGCACACCAGCACGTTGACCTGCTGGTCCTCCACGTACTCGGGCTCGCCGGCGCGCATGCCGAGCGCGTCGACGTAGGTCTTGCGCGCCTCGGCCAGGCTCGGGACGACGATGGCGACGTGGTGCAGGCCGAGGACCAGGGATTCGAGCGCGCTGTGCATCGGGGCAGGGGTGGTCGGGGCGGTCCTAGAAGCCCTCGGGCGGCTTGTAGCGTCCGAAGACGCGTTCGAGGCGCCCGCAGATCTCGCCGATGGTCGCGTATGCCTCGACCGCGCTCAAGATCGGTGGCAGGAGATTGGAGCGGCCGCGTGCGGCTTCCTCGAGGGCGCGCAGGCTGCCGTCGACGCGCGCGCCGTCGCGCTCGGCGCGCACGCGGGCGAGGGTCGCCAGCACCTGCTCGCGCGCCTCGTCGGAGGGTTTGAAGAGCGCCGGCTCGTCCTCGCGGGCCTGGAAGCGGTTCACGCCGACCACCACGTTGCGCCCGGCCTCCAGCGCGCGCTGGGCGGCCAGGGCCGAGAGGTGGATCTCGCGCTGCACGAAGCCGCTCTCGATCGCGCGCACGGCCCCGCCCTGGCGCTCGACCTCGCGCATCAGCTCCAGCGCGCGCCGCTCGAGCTCGTCGGTCAGCGATTCGATCAGCGGCGAGCCGCCCAGCGGATCGACCACGTCGGCCACGCCCGACTCGTGCGCCAGGACCTGCTGCGTGCGCAGCGCGAGCCGGGCCGAGTCCTCGCTGGGCAGGGACAGGGCCTCGTCGCGCGAGTTCGTGTGCAGGGACTGCGTGCCGCCCAGGATCGCCGCCAGGGCCTGCACGGTGACGCGCACCACGTTGTTGTCGGGCTGCTGGCTGGTCAGGGTCGAGCCCGCCGTCTGGGTGTGGAAGCGCAGCGTCCACGAGCGCGTGTCCCGGGCCCCGAACTCCTCGCGCATCATGCGCGCCCACATGCGCCGCGCGGCGCGGAACTTGGCCACCTCCTCGAACAGGTGGTTGTGCGCGTTGAAGAAGAACGACAGGCGCGGCGCGAAGGCGTCGAGCTCGAGTCCGGCCGCCAGCGCGGCCTGCACGTAGGTGCGCGCGTTGGCGAGCGTGAAGGCCAGCTCCTGCACCGCGGTCGAGCCGGCCTCGCGGATGTGGTAACCCGAGATCGAGATCGTGTTCCACTGCGGCACGCGCTCGGCGCAGAACGCCATCAGGTCGGTCGTCAGGCGCAGCGAGGCCGCCACCGGGAAGCGGTAGTTCCCGCGCGCCGCGTACTCCTTGAGGATGTCGTTCTGGACCGTGCCGCGCAGGCGCTCGGAGGCGACGCCCTGCCGCGCGCCCAGCGCGACGTACATCGCCAGCAGCACCGCGGCCGTGGCGTTGATCGTCATCGAGGTCGAGACCTCGCCCAGCGGGATGGCCTCGAACAGGCGCTCCAGGTCGGCCAGGCTGTTGATCGGGACCCCGACCTTGCCGATCTCGGGCTCGGCCAAGGGGTGGTCGGAGTCGTAGCCGATCTGGGTCGGCAGGTCGAAGGCGGTCGAGAGCCCGGTCTGGCCGCCCTCGAGCAGCACGCGGAAGCGCCGGTTCGTGTCGGCCGCGCTGCCGAAGCCGGCGTACTGGCGCATGGTCCAGAAGCGCCCGCGGAACATCGTCGGGTGGATGCCGCGCGTGTAGGGATAGCAGCCGGGCTGGCCGGCCTCGGCCGGCGGCTCGGGCGCGCCCGGCACCGGTGCCCAGGCGTAGAGCGGCTCGAGCTCGAGGCCCGACGGGGTCCGGAAGGGCGCAGCGCGCTCGGGACTCGCTTCCACGGCCGGCATCCAGACGAGCTCCCGCCAGGCCCCCTCGGCCTGGGCCGCGCCGCTCTCACCGGGCTCGCCGGCGTCGCCGGGGTCGCTGTTCCTGCGGCTCATCGCTTTCGTGCCGCGCCCGGAGGGGCGAGGGGCGGCGGATTCTACGCCGGAGCCGGGCGCGGCCGGGCGTGTATCCTCTCTGTCGAGGCCTTCGATCGCCGCACGAGGTCGGCGAAACGCGCCTTCCCGCGACGAGTCGGCGCCGCGCCGCCGCCGTCGGTGTGGGCGCCCCCCCTTGGCGCTCGTCCGCCGCGGCCCTGTCCCGGACTCCCACCCCGAGTCCCCCTGCCATGAACAAGCCCACGCTCACGCTGCTGGCCAGCGCCCTCGCCCTCTTCGCCGTGCTCGCGCTGTGGCTCCTGCTCGACGACTCCGAGCGCGCCCCGCGCAGCGAAGCGGGGATCGCCGTGGCTTCCGAGTCCGTGCGCACCGAGGCCGAACTCGCGCCAGCGTCGGCCGAGCTGAGGCCGGCGATCACCCCTCCACCCGCTGCCCCCGAAGTGCCCCAGGCCGAACGGCGCGAGGCCGTGCAGGACGGAGCCGGACGGCGCATCGCCGGACGGGTCCTGCTCCCGAGCGCCGCCCCGGCGGACGAGACACTGCGGGTCCTGGCGCTGCGCGAGAACCTGCCACCGCGCCGGGTCTACGGCTCGGGCGGGGTGCTGGCGGACCTCGCGCAGGGCAAGAACGAGCCGGCGGTGCTCGGCACGGCCGCGGTGCGGCCCGACGGCGGCTTCGAGCTCGCGCTCGCCACCGAGGACGAGGTCTGGCTCGTGCTCGACGGGCGCTTCCTCGCCTCGGCGCGGCCCGAGCGCGTCCGCGTCGAGACCGCGCGGGTCGAGCTCGCGGCGGAACTCGGCGGCTGCCTGGCGGGGCGCATCACGCTGCCGGACGGTCGACCCGACGCCCAGACCTTCGAGGACCTGGAGGTCGAGCTCGGCCCGGACGAGCGCAACTTCTCGATGGCCTCGCTCGGCTCGGAGCCGCTCTTCGGCCGCGCCGCCGTGCTGGACGCCGAGGGACGCTTCGAGCTGCGCGCCCTGCCGGCGGGAGCCTCGCACGCGCTGGCGGTGCGCGCCAAGAGCCTGGCCGACGCCAAGGTCGCGGGCCTGCAGTTCGAGCCGGGCCGCGTGCGCGAGCTCACGCTCGCGCTCGTGGTCGGCGCCACGCTGCGCGGGGTCGTGCGCGACGAACAAGGCACGCCCCTGGCCGGGGCCGAGGTGACCGCGGCCGAGAGCGCCATGTGGGGCTTTCCGGGCCAGGAGCTGGCGCAGGCCGAGAGCGACGCGAGCGGTGTCTTCGCGCTCGAGCACGTGGCCCCGGGCAAGTGCCTCCTGCTCGCCAAGAAGGACGGCTACCTCGAGAGCGAGGCCGAGAAGCTCGAGCTCACCGACGCCCTGAGCCGCGATGGACTTGCGCTGGTGCTCTCCAGCGGCGCCGCGATCCGCGGGCGCGTGCGGCTGCCGGACGGGAGCCCGGCCGCCAGCGCATCCGTGGAGGTGAGCTTCGATCCCGAGGCCCTGACGGGCATGGGTGCGCTCAACGCGGCGCGCGGCGCGAAGGGCAGCTCGACGGCGGGCGCGGACGGTCGCTTCGAGGTCACCGGACTCGGCAAGGGGCCGTTCCAGGTGAGCGCCAGCCTCACGCGCGAGGGCGCCGACGGCGTGAAGGACACCTGGAGCGCGAAGGCGGGCTCGGTCAAGCCGGGCACCGCCGATCTCGAGCTGACCCTGGCGGCGCCGAGCGCGCTCACGGGCCGGGTGCAGGACCTCGCGGGCGTGCCGGTGCCGAAGTTCGTGGTGCGCGCCACGCAGGCGAGCGGGGTCTACTTCATGCCCGGAGAATCGCGCCAGGCGACCGGCGACGATCCCGAGGGCGACTTCGTGCTGCGCGGGCTCGAGGCGGGCAAGTGGAAGCTCGAGGCCAGCGCCGACGGCTTCGGCCCGATGACCCCGCTCGAGCTCAGCCTGCCGCGCGCCGAGGCGGAGCCGCTGGTGCTCGTGCTCGCGCCCGCCGCCACGGTCGCGGGCCGGGTCGTCGATCCCTCCGGTGCGGCGGTGGGCGGCGCGCGCGTCGCGCTGCAGACCGACGTGGCCCAGCGTCTCCAGCGCATGCGCAGCGCGGCCAGGGCGCCCGAGACGCAGAGCGAGGCGGACGGGACCTTCCTGCTCACCGGCCTGGCCGCCGGGACGAGCCTGGTGGTGGCCCAGCACGAGGGCTTCGCGGGCAGCGAGCCGCTGGCGGTGGAAGCCTCGGCCGAGGCGCCCGCGCGCGACGTGCTGCTGCGCCTGCGCCGGGGCGCGCTGGTGACCGGCGAGGTGTACGGGCGCGACGCGAAGCTCGTCGCCGGCGCGCAGATCGTGGCCCAGGAACCGGGCTCGATGAACGTGGAGATGAAGCGCACCGACGCGGCCGGGCGCTTCCGTTTCGAGCACCTGACGCCGGGCGCCTGGACGATCACCGCCATGCTCGAGGGCGGCGCGGTGGACACGGACGGCTCGGCCGCCGAAGCCAGCGCCTCGTTCATGGAGAACCTGCGCATCGCGATGGTGACGCTGGAGGACGGCGAGGAGGAGCACGTCGTGCTGGGCGCGCCGCCCAAGAACCCCGTGCGCGTGCGCGGCACCGTGCGCCACGGCGATCGTCCGGTCGGGGAAGGGCTGGTCAGCTTCGTGGGCGAGGGCTCGAAGGGGCTCGAGGCCTTCAAGATGGCCGCGCTGGGCGCCGACGGGCGCTTCCAGGCCGAACTCGGCGCGCCCGGACGCTACCTCGTGACGGTGCAGGTCACGGCCGGCGGCGGCGCGCTGCAGCAGAACAGCGTCGAGTTCAGCGAGCTCGTCCCGGAGGTGGAGGAGCACGTGCTCGACTTCCAGCTGCCACTCGGCTCCCTGCGCGGAGCCGTGCGCGTCCCCGGGGGCGTCTCGCCGGCCGGCACGCGCGTCACGCTGGCGGCCGAGGGCGGCATCGAGAGCGGCACGCTCATGGGCGGACAATACGCCGAGGCCACCACCGACGGGGACGGCCGCTACTCCTTCGACTACCTGCGGCCCGGCTCCTACGCCGTGGCCGCCGGCGGCGCGCTGTTCGGCGGCGCCTTCGGAGGCCAGAGCCAGGCCGGACGCCTGGTGCGCAGCGGCCTGCGGGTCGAGGAGGGGCGCACGCTCGAGGGGGTGGACTTCACGCTGGAGGAACCGGGCGACATCGGCGGGCGCGTGGTCGACTCCGCGGGCGCACCCGTCAAGGACGTGGCGCTCTTCGTGCGCGACGCGCACGGGCGCCTGCTCGACCGCTTCTCGATGATCACGAGCGGCGCCGACGGCGGCTTCACCTACACCGGCGTGGCGCCGGGCGAGTACGTCGTCTCGGCGCGCGGCAAGGGCATGGCCAGCGCCGAGAGCGCGCCCGTGCGCGTCGAGAAGGGTGCGCGTGCCACGGTGGAGCTCGTGCTCTATCCCGGCACCAAGCTCGTGCTCGAAGTGGTCGACGACGAGGGCGCGCCGCTCAAGGCACGCGTATCGGTGGTCGACGAGCGCGGCCGCGAGCTGCAGGGCATGCTGGGCTGGGCCGAGATGATGAGCAGCTTCGGCGAGGGCGGTTTCGACGGCTCGAAGCAGACCGTGGGCCCGCTGTCGCCGGGGGCCTACACGGTGACCGCACTCGCCGCCGACGGCAGGAAGGCCTCCAAGCCCGTCACCCTGGACGGCCAGCCCGAACGCCGCCTGAAGCTGCGGCTGCGCTAGTAGCCGAGGCCTGGTGGCCTGCCCGCGGCGCGGGGACCTCGAAGGCCTGCCGGGGGTGCCGGGCGCAGCGTACGATGCGGGTTCGGCCGGAGCCCCGTGCGCCCTGGCCGACCGCCCCATGCGCTCCCGCCTCGCGAGTTCCCGAGTCCTGTTCTTCCTGGTGCTGGCCGCGATCGCGGCCGTGTTCCTGGTCGGCCGCTACTGGATGCAGCGCAGCCCGCGGCCCGTTGCGACCGAGGCGGGGATGGTGGGCGGCGCGGGCACGGCTCCGGCGCTGGCGAAGTGACGCCAAGACGAAGGCAGGACCGCGGAGCCACGGAGAGCGCGGAGCCCCGCGGAGGAAGAGGGAAAGGGAGAAGACCCCGCGGTTCCTCCGGGGCTCAGGTGCGCGCGGCGCGCAGCCAGTCGAGCCAGGCGCGGAAGTCGGCCGGCACCGGACTCTCGAACGCGAGCGCTTCGCCCGTCACCGGGTGGGCGAAGGACAGACCGGCGGCGTGCAGCAGGTGTCGCGCGAGCGGCGGAGTGTCCTTGGGGAGCGGGATGCGCGAGCGACCCGGGTAGATGCGGTCGCCGACGATCGGGTGCTCGAGCGAGGCGAGGTGCACGCGGATCTGGTGCGTGCGGCCGGTGGTCGGGCGGCACTCGAGCAGGGCGAAGCGCGCGAAGCGCTCGCGCACGGAGTAGAAGGTCTCGGCCGGCTTGCCCTCGCCCTCGGGCAGGACGCACACCCGGTCCGCGTGCCGGCTCGAGCGCCCGAGCGGAGCGGTGATCCAGTCGGCGTCGAAACGCGGCTCGCCGTGCACGAGCGCGAGGTAGCGCTTCTCGACCGTGCGCTCGCGGAAGGCCGCCAGCAGGGAGCCAGCGGCGGCCTCGCTCTTGACCAGCACCAGGAGCCCGCTCGTGTCCGCGTCCAGGCGGTGCACGATGCCGGGCCGATCCTCGCCCTGGGGCGCGGGCAGGGCGCCGAAGCGCGCTTCGGCCAGCTCCGAGACCGTGCCGCCGCGCACCACCGTGGTCGGATGCGCCAGCTGCCCGGCGGGCTTGTCGATCACCGCCAGGTGCTCGTCCTCGAAGACCAGCACGAGCTCGCCCCCCACCGGCCCCCCGACGCGCGCGCGTGAACGCGGCACGTCGCTGAGCTCGATGCGCTGGCCGGCCTCCAGGATCTGGGCCGCACGCACCGGCGGGGCACCGTCGACCTGGACCCCGCCGTCCCGGATCATCTCCTGGAGGCGGGTGCGCGACAGGTGGCCCCCGAGGAGTTCCACCAGGGCGACGTCCAGGCGCTCGCCCGCCAGCTCGGGCGGAACCAGGAAGGTGCGGGCGGTCATCGGGTCACTATATTGTTCGGTCGGCCCTCCGGCAGGACGGCCGGCTGGGCGGCCCGGGCCGGATCCCGTAGCATTCCCGGCGAACGGCGCTATTCAGTCGCGGCGCCGTCGCGGGCCTTTCCTCGCCGCCAGCCCGCGCCACGAGGATCCCCACCCCATGCTCACTCTGCTCTTTGCCTCGCTCACGTGCCTCACCGTCCTGGGCAACCCTCCCGCGGAGGGCCCGCCCGGACTGCTCCCCGTGAAGGGTGGCAAGACCAAGATCGGCAGCACGCCCAAGCAGGTCGAAGATCTGGTCCTGACCCGCGAGGAGATCGCGCGCGTCATGGCCGGCGAGACGCCGCAGTTCTCGCTGGACGTGGACGATTTCCTGCTGATGCCGAGCGAGGTCACGAACGAGCAGTACGCGCAGTTCGTGACGGCCACCGGCGCCCGCCCACCGCGCTCGTGGGGCACCGCGGCGCTCCAGGCGGGTCAGGCCGCGTTCCTCGAGGAACAAGGCAAGGCCAAGCAGGCGGCGCGAGCCGCGGGCCAGCCGTTCGAGCCCAAGATCTTCGATCCGGAGATCTGGTGGGCGGAGAACTGGAGCTCGGCCAAGTGGGAAGTCCCGCCCGACGGCGCCGCCCTGCCGGTCACGTTCGTCACCTACGCGGAGGCTCAGAGCTACGCCCGCTGGGCGGGTCTGCGCCTGATGAGCGAATTCGAGTTCCGCCGTGCGGCGCGCGGCGACTCGGCGCGCGACTACCCCTGGGGCGACGACTGGGACGACCGCAAATACTGCCAGTCCCTGCTCACGGGCAAGGACCAGCCGGCCGCGGTCGGCTCGTACCCGGAGGGCGCGCTCAACGGCTTCTTCGACCTGGCCGGCAACGTGTGGGAGTGGACCTCCACGCCCTACGATCCCTACCCCGGCTACGCGCCGCTGCGGATCAAGACGGGCAAGCGCACGATCGAGGGCATGGCTGCCTTCGACCCGAACCAGCGCGTGATCGTCAGCGGCTCCTTCCACACCGACCGCGTCGGCGTGCGCGCCAGCACGCGCATGAACGCCGACCGGATCCAGTCCACCAACGCGATCGGATTCCGTTGCGCGGCGAGCCCGAAGCCCGGCGTGGACGCGGCCAACGCGCTGATCGAGCAGAAGCTGCGCATGAGCGTCATCGGCAACGCCGAGCTGGCCCCGGTGGACACCATGGTGCTGCGGCGCTGGGAGACGGTCCCGGGCCAGGTCAAGCTGCCGGGCTACGCCGTGATCAGCGCCTACCAGCACGTCCTCTTCTGCCCGCGCAAGGACGTGTCGGCTTCCTCCGGCGACAACCTGGCCGACCTCACCCTCAAGGAGGGCCCGGTCTTCATCGGGTTCCTGGACCTGCCACGGCCGATGCTGCGGCCCGAGCTCGATGCCGGCACCTACTTCGTCGCCTGGCGCGCGGCGGGCGAGCTGCCCAAGGGCACCGACTCGAAGCAGGGCTTGCGCATCGAGACCCAGGAGGCGCACGTGACGCCGTTCCACGAGGTCACGGGCTTCGCCGCCGACAAGAACTGCTTCATCTTCTACGACGCGCAGGGCGAGCCGCAGGTCGCGATGGAGGCGCCGGCCCCCAAGACCGAGAAGGCCCGCAGCGGCAGCGTGGCCAACGAACCCTTCGTGGCGCCCGATCCGAAGACGCTGCCCAAGGACACCCCGCCGCCCAAACCCATCGACACGCTGCGCTTCACCATCCCGGTGGGGAGCGCGACCTCGCGGTCCAAGGCGTTCTTCTTCGATCTCGCGATCCTGGTCGCGCCCGGCACCTACGACGACAGCTGGAAGTGACGCGCGCCCGCCGGCCGCGCCACTAGCGCGCCAGCCCGGCCAGGTTGCGGCGCAGGAGCTCGAGCTCGCTGGCGGTCTCGGCCCGGCGCACGCGCTCGGCCTCGACCACCTCGGCCTCGGCGCCGCGCAAGAAGCCCTCGTTCTGCAGCTTGGCGTCGACGCCGGCCAGGGCCTTCTTGAGCTTCTCGGCGCGGCGCGCGAAGGTCGCGGCCAGCTCGCCCAGGTCCACGCCCTGGTCGAGCGCGATGAAGACCTCGAAGCCGGCCGCGACGCCCACGGCCGAGGCCGGGGGACGTGCGGCGCGCTCGTGGACCTCGAGCGTGGACAGCGCCGCCAGGGCGCGCGCGCGAGCGGCATTGGCGTGCAGGATCTCGCGGTCGAAGGCGCGCGGCGCACAGACCACGGCCACCAGTGGCTTGCGGTCGCCCAGGGTGGTCAGGGCGCGCACGCTGCGCACGGCGCCCACCAGCTCCTGCAGCACGCCCATCTCGCGCTCGGCCTCGGCGCTGCGCGACGCGAGCGTGTCCGCCGCGGGCCAGGCCGTGCGCACGAGCAACTCGCAGGGACGACCGACCACGTCGTGCAGGGCCTTCCACAGGACCTCGCTCTGGAAAGGCGTGAACGGGTGCAGGAGCCGCAGCGTCCCCTCCAGCACGCGGTGGAGCGTCCAGCGCGCCGCCGCGCCCGTCGGTTCGCCCTCCACCAGGCGCGACTTCGAGAGCTCGAGGTACCAGTCGCAGAAGTCGTTCCACACGAAGCGGTAGAGCGCGCTGGCCGCGTCGTTGAAGCGATACGACTCGAGCGCCGCGCTGACCTCGTCGCGCACGTGCGCCAGGCGCGACAGGATCCAGCGATCCTCCAGCACGCTCGGCTGCAGCGGCGCCGACACGTCCGCGCCGGCCAGGTTCTGCAGCACGAAGCGCGCCGCGTTCCAGACCTTGTTGGTGAAGCGCTTGCCCATCTCGAAGCGGTCCTCGGACAGCTTCACGTCCTGACCCTCGCGCGTGAGCAAGAGCAGCGACAGGCGCACGGCGTCGGCCCCGTACTTCTCGATCATGTCGAGCGGGTCGATGCCGTTGCCGGCGCTCTTCGACATGCGCTTGCCCTTGCCATCCAGCACGGTCGCGTGCACGTAGCAGGTCGAGAACGGACAGCGCTGGTCCAGCGGGAGATGGTCGAGCAGCTCGTAGCCGGCCATGACCATGCGCGCCACCCACAGGTAGATGATCTCGCGCGCGGTCGAGAGGAACTGGGTCGGGTAGAAGCGCGCCAGGTCCGGCGTCCGGTCGGGCCAGCCCAGCGTCGCGAAGGGCCACAGCCACGACGAAGCCCAGGTGTCGAGCACGTCCTCGTCCTGACGCACCAGCGGCTTGCCGGTGCGCGGGTGCGCCGAGCCCAGCGCGAGGTCGCTGCGCGAGGCCACCGGCACGCCGTCCTCGTCGTACCAGACGGGGATGCGGTGCCCCCACCAGAGCTGGCGCGAGATGCACCAGTCCTGCACGTTCTCCAGCCAGTCGAGGTAGACCTTGGTCCAGCGCTCGGGCTTGAAGGTGAGCGCGCCGTTCTCGACGGCCTGGATCGCGGGCACGGCCAGGGGCCGCATCTTCACGAACCACTGCTCGCTGACGAGCGGCTCGATCGGGCTCTTCGAGCGGTCGCTGATGGGCACGTTGTGCGTGTAGGACTCGCTCTTCTCGAGCAGCCCGCGCGCCTCGAGCTCTCGCACGATGCACTTCCGCGCCTCCTCGCGCGAGAGGCCCTGGAACGGCCCGGCGTTCTCGTTCATGCGCCCGTTGGGCGTCAGCACGTTCACGATCGGCAGCTTGAAGCGCGCCCCGCGCTCGTAGTCGGCCGGATCGTGCCCGGGCGTGATCTTGACCGCGCCCGTGCCGAACGCGGGCTCGACCGTCTCGTCGCCCACGATCGGGATCTCGCGCTCCACGAAGGGCAGGCGCAGGCGCTTGCCGAGCAGGCCGCGGTAGCGCTCGTCGCCCGGGTGCACGGCCACGCCCGTGTCCCCGACCAGTGTCTCGGGACGCGTCGTGGCGACCGTGACGAAGCCCTCGCCCTCCACCAGCGGATAGCGGATGTGGTAGAGCGTGCCCTTCTGCTGGACCATCTCGACCTCGTCGTCGGAGACGGCCGTCTCGAGCACGCAATCCCAGTTCACCAGGCGCGCGCCGCGGTACACGAGCCCCTTCTCCCACAGGCGCACGAAGGCCTCGCGCACGGCGCGCGAGAGGCCCGGCTCGAGCGTGAAGCGCGTGCGCGACCAGTCGCAGGACGAGCCGAGGCGCCGGAACTGCTCGAGGATCTTGTTGCCGTGCACCTCCTTCCACTCCCACACGCGCTTCACGAAGGCCTCGCGGCCGAGCTCGTGGCGGGTCTTCTTCTCCTCGGCGTAGAGCTTCTTCTCGACCACCGCCTGGGTGGCGATGCCGGCGTGGTCGGTGCCGGGCAGCCACAGCACGTCGCGCCCGCGCATGCGCTGGAAGCGGATGACCACGTCCTGCAGCGTGCCGTTGAGCGCGTGCCCCATGTGCAGCACGCCGGTCACGTTCGGCGGCGGGATCATGATCACGAAGCGCTCGCCGCGCGCCTCGGCCGGGGGCGTGAATGCGCCCGAGTCCAGCCAGGCCTGGTAGATCGCGGCCTCGTGGGCGTGGGGATCGTAGCGCGGGTCGAGTTCCATGGTGGGGCGCACCACTTGAACGCGCCCGCACGACACGGTCAAGGAAGCGACGCGGGCAGCGCCGCGCGCGGCGCGAGCAACGGGGTCGCCAGCAAGGCACGCGCGCGGCTGGCGTCGAGCGCGACGTCGGCGGGCCGCTGGGTCAGTCCGAGTTCGGCCCGCGTCAGCGCGCGGAGGCGCGCGTGCGCCGCGGCCGGCGCGTGCCCGCGCGCGAGCAGCAGCGCCAGCCCGAGCTCGAAACGGGTCAGGCGCTCGGGCCCGGCCACGTGCAGGAGCCCGCGCTGCTCGCCGTCGAGCAGCTCGAGCAGCGCGCGCGCCGCGTTGCCGGCCTCGAGCGGCGTGCGCCACTCGTCGGTGAACAGGGCCGGCCGCTCGCCGCGCGCGAGCGCAGCGAGGATGCCGTCCGTGGCGCCCAGCCCGCGTCCGCCGGAGTCGCCGTAGAGCAGGGGCAAGCGCACCACCAGGGCGGCGGGACAGGCCCGCAGCACGCGCTCCTCGCCGGCCGCCTTGCTGCGCCCGTAGGCGTGCACCGGCGCGGGTGGCTCGTCCTCGCCGAAGCCCTGCGCGCGCGGCGCGCGCGCGCCGAAGACGAGGTCGGTGGAGACGTGCACGAGCCGCAGCCCGCGCGCACGGCACAGGCGCGCCGCCTCGGCCGGCAGCTCGACGTTCAGCGCGGTCGCGCGCTCCGGTTCGCGCTCGCAGGCCTCCACGCGCGCGAGGGCAGCCGCCGAGAGGAGCGCATCCGGGCGCACGCGCGCGAGCAGGTCGGCCAGCGCGCCCGGCTGCTCGGCATCCCATGGGCAGCGCTCATCGGGCACGCCCTCGGCCAGCCACGGAACCGCGTGGGGCGTGCGCACGGCCGCCAGCACGCGCCAGCCTCGCGCGCGCGCCGCACGCACCAGGTGTGGACCGAGGAAACCGCTCGCGCCCAGGATCAGCACCGACCGCGCGCCCATGCTCGTCGCGAGTATGGCGCCGGACGCGCCCGGCCGCCGCAAGACTCCCGCTTCGCCGCGCCGAGCGCTGCCTCCACGGCGGCCGCTATGCTGTGCCCTCGCGCACGGCTCGTGCCCATGCTCCAGGACCCTCCCGCTCCCCCGCGGCGTGCGCTCGTCGTCGCCAACCCGATCTCGGGGCGCGGGCGGGGCGCACGCGCGGCGCAGGCGCTCGCGCGCGGCCTCGAGCAGCGCGGGGTCGCGGTCGAGCTGCTGCTGACCCGCGCGCGCGGCGACGCACCGGGCCTGCTGCGCGCGGCGCCTCCGGCCGACCTCGTGGTGGCGGTCGGGGGCGACGGCACGCTGAGCGAGGTGTTGCTCGGCCTGCCCGAACGCTCGACGCCGGTCGGGCTCTTGCCCTGTGGGACGGCCAACGTGCTGGCGCACGCCCTGGGGCTGCCCGAGCACCCCGCCCAGGCCGTGGAGGTCTTCCTGCGCGGCCGGACGCACGGGCTCGATGTCGCCCGGGTGGGAGAGCGCTACGCCCACCTGGTGGTCGGCGTCGGCTTCGACGCCCGCACGGTGTGCGAGGTCGAGGCACGCCGGCGCGGGCCGATCACCAAGGCCGCCTACCTCGGCGCCGCGCTGCGCGCGCTCTCCTGGCGCCGGCCCGTGCCGCTGCGGGTCTGGATCGACGGCCAGGAGCCCGCGCACCCGGCCGGGATGGTGTGGATCGCCAACACCGCGAAGTACGCCGACCTGCTCAACCTGGCGGCCGACGCGCGCATCGACGACGGGCTGTGGGAGGTCTACCTCTTCCCGCACGCGCACCTGGTCGAACTGGCCGGCGCCTTCCTGCGCGGACTGGTCGCGCGCCTGCCGGGCGGCGCAATCACGATGCAGCGCGCGCGCGCGGTGCGCGTCGAGGCGGCCGAGCCGGTCCCCTACCAGGTCGATGGCGACTCCGGCGGCACGACGCCGCTCGCGCTGGAGCTCCTGCCCGAGCGCTTCCGGCTCGTCGTGCCCTGACCCGCGCGGACCCGGGGTCGCGCCGGTCGCGCGGCTCCCCCGCGGGGATGCCGTACAATCCCGCCATGGGAACCCCCTCGCGGCCCACCTGCCAGATCGCCGGCCGCACGGTCGGCGGCGGTGAACTCTTCGTGCTGGCCGGACCGTGCGTGCTGGAGACGCGGGCGCTGGCGCTCTCGATCGCCGAGAGCCTGCGCGAGCTGTGCGCGGCGCGCGGACTGGCGCTGGTGTTCAAGGCCAGCTACGACAAGGCCAACCGCACCAAGCTCGGCTCGGGCCGCGGTCCGGGCATCGACGAGGGGCTCGCGATCCTGGACGAGGTGAAGCGTCGCGTCGGGCTACCGATCGTGACCGACGTGCACCTGCCGGAGCAGTGTGCGCTGGCGGCCGAGGCCGTGGACGTGCTGCAGATCCCCGCCTTCCTGTGCCGACAGACCGACCTGGTGCTGGCGGCGGCCGCGACCGGCAAGGCGGTCAACGTCAAGAAGGGCCAGTTCCTCGCGCCCTGGGACATGCGCCACATCACCGCCAAGATCAGCGCGAGCGGCAACCCGAACGTGCTCGTCACGGAGCGCGGCACGACCTTCGGCTACGGACGGCTGGTGGTGGACATGACCGGCCTCGAGGAGCTGAGCAAGACCGGCCACCCGGTGGTGTTCGATGCCACCCACTCCGTGCAGCGGCCCGGCGGCGCCGACGGCACGACCGGCGGGGAGCGGCGTCTCGCGCCGGTGCTCGCGCGCGCGGCGGTCGCGACCGGGGAGGTCGACGGACTCTTTTTCGAGGTGCACCCCGAGCCCGACCGGGCTCCGTCGGACGGGCCGAACATGGTGCGCCTCGACGAGTTCGGGCGGATCCTGGACGGCGTCCTCGCGCTGCATCGCGCGCTGCCCCGCTAGCCCAACTTGAAGGGTTGGCGGTCAGAGATGGCCCTGGCGGTGTCGTC
>CAZWAY010000086.1:0-16180 GCA_964631945.1 uncultured Planctomycetaceae bacterium | reverse complement strand
CGTGCTTGGGCCCGAGCGCCTTCTCATCGATCGCGAGCGCGCGCTCGAAGTAGGACCGCGCCGCCGCGTAGTCGCCCTGGGCGTGGAGCAGGCTGGCCAGGTTGTTCAGGCGCGTCGCGGTGCTCGGGTGCTCGGGCCCGCGCACGTTCTCATCGATCGCGAGCGCGCGCTCGAAGTAGGGCCGCGCCGCCGCGGTGTCGCCCTGGGCCTGGAGCAACTCGGCCAGGTTGTTCAGGCCTGCCGCGGTGTCCGGGTGCTCGGGCCCGAGCGTCTTCTCCCGGGTCGCGAGCGCGCGCTCGTAGTAGGGCCGCGCCGCCGCGTAGTCGCCCTGGGAGTAGAGCAGGGCGGCCAGGTTGTTCAGGCACGTCGCGATGCTCGGGTGGTTGGGCCCGAGCGCCTTCTCAAAGATTGCGAGCGCGCGCTCGTAGTAGGGCCGCGCCGCCGCGGTATCGCCCTGGGCCCTGAGCAACTCGGCCAGGTTGCTCAGACTCTGGGCCGTATCGGGGTGCCCGGGCCCGAGCACCTTCTCCCGGATCGCGAGCGCGCGTTCGAAGTAGGGCCGCGCCGCCGCGGTGTCGCCCTGGGAGTAGAGCAGGCTGGCCAGGTTGTTCAGGCTTCCCGCGGTGCTCGGGTGCTCGGGCCCGAGGGCCCTTTCGCAGATTGCGAGCGCGCGCTCGTAAAGGGGCCGCGCCGCCGCGTAGTCGCCCTGGGAGTAGATCAGGACGGCCAGGTTGTTCAGGCTCCGAGCGGTATCGGGGTGCTCGTGCCCGCGCGCCGCCTCGACTATTGCGAGCGCCCGCTCGAGTTCCCCACGCTGTGCGTGTGCTCGCGCAAGGGGCGACAGCTCAGCCGGTCGGCCGCGGAAGAGCTTCATCTCGAATGCTCCCCGCTGCCCGTGCAGAGCGCATGCGTTGACTGGCCGGATGCCAGGCTCGAGTTCGACCACGATCCTCGAGTGCGTGCCGATGAGCCCGTCGTCGTCCTCGGCCAGGATCGCGCCCGGCTCGTCGCGCAGCACGAGATAGGAGTCGAAGAAGTACGAGCGCAGCTCGATGGTGTAGGTGTCCGGCTCGTCGACCTCGAGCAGGAGGCTTCTGCCGACGACCGGAGCATCGGTGTAGCCCTTGTCCAGCGTCGGCGTGTGCACCGCGGCATCCGCATCCGTGATCTCGCCCGCGAGCGTCTCGCCGACGCGCAGGATCGGGAGCTCGCTGCCGGAGTCCTGTGACAGGACGAGCGCGAGCGCGAACAGGGATGAGATCAACGGGCCTCCTCGATGCCGAAGGGGACCAGGATAGCCGCGAACCGCCTGCGCTGGCGCGCTCGAGCGCTTCGGGCTCCCTACGGCCCGCGGCGAGCGAGGGAGGCCAACAGCGGACGCAGCTCGCTCAGGCCGAGCGCCACGCCAGCCGCCAGCGCCGAGAGGCTGGCCGCGCCCACGAGCAGCGCGCCGCGCAGCAGTGCTCCGGCGAACGAGACGGCCTCGGGCAGAGCGTGGCCGAGCCCCAGGCCGCCGGCACAGCCCACGGCCAGCACGACCAGGCTCTTCAGCGCGAAGGCGCCGAGCGCGCGGCGCTCGTCACGCTCGAGGCGCAGCCAGCCGCGCTCCAGGATCCAGCCCAGCAAGAGCACATAGACCGCGATCGCGAGCACGCTGGCCACGGCCAGACCCTCCAACCCCGCGCGCGCGCGCAGGAGCGCGTAGACCGGGTAGGCGCCCAGCGCCACGGCGGTGCCGAGCAGCGCCGGCAGCCAGGTGTTGCCGAGCGCGTAGAAGCAGCGCGCGAAAAGCGCGTGGGTGGACCAGGCCGCGAGGGCCAGCGCGAACAGCGTCAGCGCGCCGGCGATCTCGCGCGCGCGCTCGGGATCGAGGCGCCCGCTCCCGTAGACCACCGTCACGATCTCCGGCCCGGCCACCAGCAGCGCGGCCTGAGCCAGGATCGACAGCAGGACGAGCGCGCGCAGGGTCGTGAGCACGGTGCGCTTCAGCTCCTCGCGCCGGCCCTCGCCCGCGAGGCGCACCAGGGTCGGATAAACCGCCGCGCCCGCGGCCAGGCCGACCACGCCGACCGGCACGCGCATCAGGGTCTTCGCGTAGCCCAGCACGCTGACCGCGCCCGGGCCCAGGCGCGAGCCCTCGCGCCGCAGGAACCAGTCGTCCACCACCACGATCGAGAAGCCGAGCATGATCGGCAGCGAGCGCAAGAGGTAGGTGCCGAGGTCCGGGTGCGCGCAGCGGATCCGCGGCCGCCAGGCGAGCCCGATCCCGCGGCAGCCCAGGAGCGGCAGGAGGAACGGCCCGAGCGCGCTGCCCGCGACCACGCCCCACGCGAAGCCCTCGGCGCCGTGGGCGCGTCCGCCCAAGAGACCGCCCGCGACGATCCCGAGGTTGTAGACCAGCGGCGCCAGGGCCGGGAGCGCGTGCCGGTCGCGCGCCAGCAGCGCGGCCGCGAGCAGCCCGCCGACCACGTGGAAGGGCTGGGCCAGCAGGACGATGCGCGACAGCTCCACCAGGCGCGCGCGACCCTCGGCGTCGAAGCCCGGCGCGATCAGCGGCGCGAGTCGCGGCAACAGCAGCCAGGCCGCACCCACCAGGAGCAGCATGCCGCCGCACAGGACGTTGGCGATCGTGCTGAAGGAATCCCACGCGCCGCGCGCGTCACCGCGCGCGAGGTGGCGCGCGAAGATCGGGATGAACACGATCGAGAGCGCGCCGCCCGCCAAGAGGTAGTTGAGGAAGTCGGGCACCAGGAAGGCCGCCCAGTAGGCGTCGGTCTCGGGCCCCGCGCCCAGCGTGCGCCCGAGCACGGCCTCGCGCACCAGGCCGATCACGCGCGAGCCCAGGATGCTCGCGGCCCAGATCGAGGCCGCGGCGAAGAGCCGGCGCTTCATCGCACGAGTGTGCGGGCCCGAGGCGGGCGTTTCCACGACGCCGCGCGGCGCGGGGCTTGCACTCCGGCCGCCCTTCGGGAGTCTAGGCGCGATGGAAACGGGTCCGAGCGAGGCGGTTCCGAGCAAGACCTCGCCCGCCGTGACCCGCCACCGTGGGCTCGTGGCGCGCACCGTGCTCGTCTCCGGCCTGACGCTGCTCTCGCGCCTGCTCGGCTTCGCGCGCGAGGCCCTGATGGCGGCGGTGTTCGGCGACAAGTCGGTGATCTCCGACGCCTTCATCACCGCCTGGCGCGCGCCGAACCTGTTCCGGCGGCTGCTGGGCGAGGGCGCGCTCTCGGTCTCGCTGCAGGCGGCCATGACCCGCGCCGACATCGAGCACGGCGACGCGGCCGGGCGCGCGCTGTTCCGCGCGACGCTGCGCGCGCTGGCGGGGATCCTGCTGGTCGTCACCGCGCTCGCGATGGGCCTCGTTCTCCTGCTGCCCGACGCCATGCCGCTCACCGGCTGGGCCTGGCTCGGGCCGGTGCCGTGGGCCGTGCGCGACCTGACGGTGCGCGTGCTGCCCTACGTGGTGCTCGTGTGTCTGGCGGCGATCTGCGGCGGCGCGCTGGCGGTGCGCGGGCACTTCGCGCTGCCGAACCTCGCGCCCACCGGCATGAACCTGGTCTGGATCGGGACCCTGGTGGCGATCGGGGTTGCCTCGGGCTGGGGCCGCGAGTTCGGCGGGACGAGCACGGCGGTCGTGGCGCGACAGTGGGAGCTCGCGCGCTGGCTCGCCTGGGGGCTCCTGCTCGGCGGGGTGGTGCAGGTCCTGATGCACGTGCCGCCGCTGCGCCGCTTCGGCCTGACGGGTGACGGTGCCGGCCTCGGTGCAGGTGACGGTGCGCGCGAGTCCGCCGATCCCTGGCGGGTCCTGCGCGCGACCGGGCCGCTGGTGGTGGGCGCGGCCATCTACCAGATCAACGTGATGGTCGACGGGCTGATGGCGAACAGCCTGCTGCGGCCGGGCGGTTCGAGCGTCGTCTACTACGCCAACCGCTTCCAGCAGTTCCCGCTGGCGCTGATCGCCACGGCGGCGGTCAACTCGGTCTTCCCGCTGCTCAACGCGCACGGACACCTCGGCGAGCGCGCCCAGGTGCGCGCGCTGCACGACCGCACGCAGCTCGGGATGCTGTTCCTGGCGCTGCCCGCGGCGGCCGGCATGTTCGCGCTGGCGCTGCCGATCGCGAGCGTGTGCTACGAGCACGGCAACTTCGGGCTGGACGGCACGCTGCGCACGGCCGTCGGGCTGCGCTGCCTGGCGCTCGCGCTGGTCCCGGCCGGCGCGGCCGCGCTCGCCAGCCGCGTGTTCGTGGCCATGGACGACCTGCGCACGTCCGTGCGCATCGCGCTGTGGATCCTGCTCCTGAACGTGGTGCTGAACTCGCTGTTCGTGCTCGGCTTCGGCCTCGACGTGGCGGGGCTCACGCTCTCGACCGCGCTGGCGGCGTGGCTCAACCTGGCCTGGCTCGTGCGCGCGATGCGCACGCGTCTCGGCCTGCCGCCGCCGGCGCGCGAACTGGGCGCGCGCATCCTCAGGATCGCACTCGCCTCGCTCGTCTGCGCGCTGGTCGCCTGGGGCGTGCAGCGCGGAGTCGCGACCGCGCTCGGCGCCGCCGAGCCGCGCCGCTCGATCCCGGCCCTGCTCGCGGGCATCGGCGCCGCCCTGGTGAGCTACGCCCTGGCGGCGCAGGGGCTTGGCATCCCCGAGTGGGCGGAGGCTTGGCGGCGCGTCCGCTCGCGCTTCGGCTCCGCTCGCTAGGATTGCTCTCGCTCGCAAGTCCCGCTGGGACCGACAGCCACAAGATGTGGGGTCTTTTTGGCGCCTTGGGGCTTGTCTGGCCGATTCCTTGGGGTGTACCCTCCCCGGGCTGCGCTCCGAGCCCCGGCTGGATCCGGAAGGCCTTGTGAGAAAAGCACTTACGTCCGTCTCGCGCGTCCAATAGCCCATCCAGAGCCCGCCCCAGGAGGCAACCCTTGTCCACGACCGAGCTGAAGCACACCGAGGCGTTCCGGAAGCTGGATCCCCACACCCGGCCGGGAGCCGATCCCGTGCAGGCCGCCGCCTTGAGTCAGCTCGAAGCCATCGAACCGCCCGCGCACCTGCCCGATCCCGACCTGGCGACCAACGCCCTGGCGGTGCTCGAGCGGCGCTACCTGAAGAAGGACCCCGAGACGGGGGCCGTGGTCGAGACGCCGCGTCAGGCCTTCTGGCGCGTGGCCGCGCACATCGCCAAGGCCGAGCTGTTGTTCGCCGGCGGCACGGCCGAGCGCGCGCTGGCGGTGGCCGAGGAGTTCTACGACCTGATGGCCAAGCGCCTGTTCATGCCGAACAGCCCGACGCTCATGAACGCGGGGCGCGAGATGGGCATGCTCTCGGCCTGCTTCGTGCTGCCGGTCGAGGACTCGATCGAGGGCATCTTCGACTCGATCAAGGCCACCGCGCTGATCCAGAAGGCCGGCGGCGGCACGGGCTTCTCGTTCTCGCGCCTGCGGCCGAAGGGCGACCTGGTGCGCTCCTCGGGCGGCACGACCGAGGGCCCGCTGTCCTTCATCCAGGTCTTCTCGAAGGCCACCGACGCGATCCAGCAGGGCGCGTTCCGGCGCGGAGCCAACATGGGCATCCTGCGCATCGACCACCCCGACATCATCGAGTTCATCCGCTTCAAGGACGACCTCGGCAAGATCGAGAACTACAACATCTCGGTGGCGGTCACGAACCGCTTCCTGGCCGAGCTCGCGGCCGATCCGGCCACCCCGCACCAGGTCCAGAACCCGCGCACCAAGACCTGGGCCAAGCTGCACAAGAAGAACGCCGAGGGCGAGCCCACCGCCGAGCACTTCACCGTCGGCGAGCTGTGGGACCTGATCATCGAGCACGCCTGGCGCACGGGCGAGCCCGGGGTCGTGTTCATCGACCGCATCAACGAGAAGAACCCGATCAAGAACGTCGGCCTGATCGAGGCCACGAATCCGTGCGTGACCGCCGACACCTGGGTCCACACGGCGGCGGGACCTCGGCAGGTCGCGGAGCTCGTCGGCCAGCCGTTCCTCGCGCGCCTCGATGGGCGCGACCACGCCAGCGGGCCCGAGGGCTTCTTCCTCACGGGCACGAAGCCGGTCGTGCAGCTCGAGACGGTCGAGGGCCAGCGGCTGCGGCTCACCGCCGATCACCGCCTGCGTCGCGTCGTGCGCGTGACCCGCACGGCCGTCGAGAGCGAGTGGTGTGCCGCGGGCGAGCTCCGTCCCGGCGACCAGGTCGTGCTCAACGACCACCAGGCGCGGATCGGGTGGAAGGGCGCGCACACGTACGCGGAGGGCTATCTCCTCGGTCTCCTGATCGGCGACGGCACGCTCAAGGAGGACGCCGCCGTCCTCTCGGTCTGGGAGACCGCCGGAGCGGGTGTGGCGGGAGTTCGGGCCCAGGCGGAGCGCTTTGCCACGGCGATGCCGCACCGCAGCGACTTCCAGGGCTTCCACGAGGTCGAAGGGCGGGGCGAGAGCCGCATGAAGCTCGCGGCCGTCCGCGACCTCGCGCGCGAGCTGGGCCTCGAGCGCGGGCGGAAGACCATCACGGCCGCCATCGAGAAGGGCTCGAGCGAGTTCACCCGGGGCGTCCTGCAGGGCCTGTTCGACAGCGACGGTTCCGTGCAGGGCCACCACGAGAAGGGCGTGAGCGTCCGGCTGGCCCAGTCCGACCGCGAATGCCTCGCGGCGGTGCAGCGGATGCTGCTGCGCCTCGGGATCGCCTCGACGATCTACGCGAACCGGCGCGAGGCCGGCGTCGCCCTCCTCCCGGACGGGCGTGGTGGGCGAGCCGAGTACGCCCAGCACGAGCTGGTCGTCTCCAACGACAACCTCGTGCGCTTCCGCGATGTCGTCGGTTTCTCCGACACCGACAAGGCCGTGCGCCTCGAGACGCTCCTCGCCGGCTACGAGCGCGCCCTCAATCGCGAGCGCTTCACGGCGCGGGTCGCGCGCGTGGTCGAGGCCGGCGTCGAAGCGGTGTACGACGTCCAGATCCCGGGCGTGAACGCCTTCGACGCGAACGGCCTCGTCGCCCACAACTGCGGCGAGCAGCCGCTGCACCCCTACGACTCCTGCAACCTGGGCTCGATCAACCTGGGCGAGTTCGTCGCGGGTCATGGGCCGACCGCGCAGTTCGACTGGGACGAGTTCAAGGCCGTGGTGCACACGACCACGCGCTTCCTCGACAACGTGATCGAGGTCAACCGCTATCCGCTGCCGCAGATCGACCAGATGTCGAAGACCACGCGCCGCATCGGCCTGGGCGTGATGGGCTTCGCGGACGCGCTCTACAAGCTCGGGATCGGCTACGACACGGCCGAGGGCTGCCGCTTCGGCGAAGAGGTCATGCGCGTGCTCAACGACTCCTCGCACGACGCGAGCGAGGAGCTGGCGGCCGAGCGCGGCGTCTTCCCGGCCTGGGACGGCTCCGACTGGCAGGCGCGCGGCCGGCGCCTGCGCAACTCCTACACCACCACCGTCGCGCCCACCGGCACGATCTCGATCATCGCCGGCTGCTCGGGCGGCATCGAGCCGATGTTCAGCCTGGCCTTCCTGCGCCAGGTGATGAAGGACACCAAGGGGCGCCCGACGATCCTGCGCGAGGTCAACCACGTCTTCGAGCACGCCGCGCGCGAGCGCGAGTTCTACTCCGAGGAGCTGGTCGACGACATCTCGCACAAGGGCACCCTGCAGCACCGCCCCGAGGTGCCGGCCGACGTCAAGCGCGTGTTCGTCACGGCCCACGACATCGCGCCGCACTGGCACATGCAGATGCAGGCGGCCTTCCAGAAGCACTGCGACTCCTCGATCTCGAAGACCATCAACTTCTCGCACGAGGCCACGCCCGAGGACGTGCGCGAGATCTACGACCTGGCCGTGGCGCTCGACGTCAAGGGCGTGACCGTCTACCGCGACGGTTGCCGCGACGTGCAGCCGATGGCGCTCAAGGGTTCGCAGCGCAAGGCCGAGGCCGAGAGTCCGTCGGCCGAGCAGAGCGCGCTGGCCGACACCGCCTTCATGATGGCCGGCAACGGCGAGCTGCAGCCGATCCGCCTGCCCGAGATCATGCCCTCGCTGCGCATCCGGCAGATGACGCCCTTCGGCAACATGCACGTGAAGGTGGCCGTCGACCCCGGCGCCGGGCGCGAACGCGAGGTCTTCGCGCAGCTCGGCAAGGGTGGCGACGTGGCCAACTCCGACCTCGAGGCGATCTGCCGCTTGCTGTCGCTGTGGCTGCGCTCGAACGGCAGCCTCGACACGGCCCTGAAGCAGCTCGAGGGCATCGGCTCCTCGATGACCGTCGCCACCAAGGACGGCCGCATCATGTCGCTGGCCGACGGCCTGGCGCGCGCCCTGCGCCGCTACCTGGCCGCCAAGAAGGAGTTCGGCCTCGAGGCCCTGCTCCTCGGCCGCGTCCCGAGCCAGCAGCTCGCCGACTTCGCCGAGGCCAGGTCGAGCAACGCCCCGAAGTCCACCGCCGCCGAGAAGCAGTCCGCGCAGTACAAGCTCAAGTGCCCGAGCTGCAGCTCCAACCTCGCCTTCGAGGAAGGCTGCGTGAAGTGCTACGACTGCGGCTTCAGCCAGTGCTAGGAGCGCCCTCGCTTCCCGCCTAGGCCCTCCTCTTCCTCCGCGTTCACCGCGCCTCCGCGGTGAATCTCCGAGAAGAAACCGGAGTTACCGCGGAGCCGCGGAGAACGCGGGGTCATGGTCAGCCCTCCTCCGCCGTCCGCTTCCTCCGTTCCGCGATCGCGCGGACCGCTTCGCGCTTGGCGGCATCGAGGGCTTGTTCGGCCGGCACCTTCACGTCGGGCTCGACGCCCGTGCCCTCCCAGTTCGTCTTCGTGATCGGGTTGATGGCGCGGCCCTGGGGGATGAAGACGTGCAGCAGGCCGCCGATCTCGTGCGTGTCGCCGGGGTGGGCGCCGCCGCCGGTGGTCTGGCCGACGATGGTGGCGCGCTGGAGGCACTTCAGGTCGTAGGTGAACTCCTCGGCGGCGGAGAAGGTGTGCCCGCTCGTCAGGACGAAGATCGGCACGTCGAGCAGGCGCTTGCCGGGCACCTCGGGGAAGGTCCAGGACTCCTCGAGGCCCGGGCGGCCGCGCCACTCGAAGGAGTTGAGGTGCGTGGGCTCGGCGAAGAAGTAGCTCGTCAGGAACTGGATCATCGAGGGATCGCCGCCGCCGTTCCCGCGCAGGTCCACCACCAGCGCGTCCACGTTGGCCAGGAAGGCCATCGCGCCCGCGGCCGTGTCGCGGCCGTGCTCGAGCGGGACGAAGCCCTCGAGCTCGAGGTAGCCCACGTTGCCGTCGAGGATCTCGACCCGGCGGAAGCCGTAGTTCCTGCGCCGCAGGTCGGCGCGGTCCGCGCGGGCCTGCTGCGCGGGATCCGGAGCCTCCTGGGCAGCGCGCGGGGGCGCGACCGAGACGGAGAGGTGTCGATCCGAGTTCGCCGAGCGCAGGTCGATCGTCAGGCGTCCGGCCAGCGTCTGGAGCGAGATGCCCTCGTAGGCGCCGTCGAACAGGCGCTCGCGCAGCGTCTCGGCGATCGTGTGCGCGGTGTCGGGGAACACGTAGTGCTCCTCGATCGCCTTGGCGAGCGCCTCGACCAGCGCCTCCAGCCGTTCGGGGGCGAGCTCGGCCTCCTGTGGCGCTCGCGGCGGCGCCAGGAGGTTCGAGGTCAGGACGAGGAACAGGCTCGTGAGCATGATTCGACTCCGTTCGGAGGGGCGTGGCCGCGGGGCAGGCGGGAGGTTGAGTATGACGGCCGCGCCGGACGCGCAGCCGAGCCCGGCCCGTACGGTTCTTGTCGCGGTGCGCGCGCGGCGCGGCGACAGGCGGCGTCGGGATCGCCATGATGTCGGCCACCCCCGGAGACGCTCTTCCATGCACCCGGCCCGCACCCTCCTCGCGCTCGCATGCCTCGCGTCCTGCCGCTCGACGCCGGGAACGGAGACGCTCGCGCTCTTCAACGGCCGCGACCTGTCGGGCTGGCACGCCGACGTGCCCGCCGCGGATGGGGGTGCGCTGGTCGAGCCCTCGTTCCTCGTGCGCGACGGACTGCTGGTGACGCCGGGCGCGCCCGAGGGGCACCTGATCACCGATCGCTCCTTCGCCGACTACCGCCTGGTGGTCGAGTACCGCTGGCCGGGCGAGCCCGGGAACTGCGGCGTGCTGGTGCATGCCTCGACGCCGCGCCGGCTGTACGGGATGTTCCCGCAGTCGATCGAGTGCCAGATGCACGCCGGCAACGCGGGCGACTTCTGGTGCATCGGCGAGGACATCACGGTGCCCGACATGGAAGCGCGCCGCGGGCCGCGCGAGCGCTGGGGCGTGGACGGCGACCGCGCGCGGCGCATCCTGAACCTGACCGACGATTCCGAGCGGCCGCCGGGCGAGTGGAACCGGATGGAGATCGAGTGCCGCGGACGCGAGGTGCGCGTGTGGGTCAACGGCGCGCTGGTGAACCACGGCACGGGTTGCACGGCCGAGCGCGGCCAGATCGCGCTGCAGGCCGAGGGCGCGGCGTGCGAGTTCCGGCGCGTCGAGCTGACGCCGCTCGCGCGCGAGTGATCCTGGGTGGGTGACGGACCGACGACTCGAGCGCAACCACGTCGCCAAGCAGAGGTCGGAGTTCGACGACCCTATTCCCGCTCGGGCGGCACGCGCCTGGCCTTCGACAGGAGCTCGCTCTCCGCGATGCGGCGGCGATCGGCCTCGGCCAGCAGCGCTTCCTGCTCGGGATCGCGCGGGCGTCGCCCCGGGGCACGGCCCGTTGGCTCGGAAGCGAGGATGTCCGGCCAGCGTTCGGCCTTGAGGCGCCGCACGCGCGCGCGGAACTCTTCCCACGGGATCATCGCTTCGACTCCAGGCTGGCCAGGGCCGCGCGTTCTCCCGCATCGACCGCACGCGTCCGCAGGTAGGCCCAATCGAGCGTCTCCGCGTACAGGGACGCGAGCCGCCGCGCCCAGCGACCGTCCTCGTCGCTCTTCCAGTGGACCCAGGCGCGCAGGCGATCGACGAGCAGGTCCTCGACGCCGAGCACCACGACACGCAACCCATCGACCTCGAGTTCGGTGCGCGGCGCCGTCTCGCCCGGCAGTCCCGCCGGAGCCGGGGCCTCGAAGTAGAGGTCCAGTTCCGGTCGCACCCAGAAGCGACCCCGCTTGCCGAAGCCGAGGTCGGAGAAGGCCGTGTCGACCTCGGGGGAATTCGCGAGGGCCAGGTCGACGTCCGTGGTGCTGTAGCCGCCGTCGGTGTACACCTCCAGCGCGAACCCGCCCACGAGGATGGGCTCGATCCCGAGCGGCGCGAGCCGGGCCGTCAAGGCGGCGAGCGCCACCAGCCGACGGCGCATCCGATCCGGCTCGTCGGCCAGGGCGTCGACACGCCCCCTGAGTTCCGCGGGGTCCACGCCCACAGGGTAGTGGAGCGCCGCCGAGGAATCCTGCCTGCCCGCGGCCGCGCTGCGAAGGGGTGCACGCCGCTCCCCTCCTCGTCGATGCGGGGTCGGGCCGCCGGGGTCAAGCCGTTGCATCCCGACAGATCGACCCGCGGTCGCGTGCAGCGGAGCGATCGTGTCGTACCTTGAGAGGATGGATCGTCGACTCACCCTCTTCATGCGCGCCCTGATCGTCGTCGCGCTGGCCCTCCCCACCCTCATCCACGCGCGCCAGAAGGCTGGCGCCGATCCGCACCGCGACGGGCGCTTGCCCGGGCACTCCGCGCGCGGGCACGCCTTCGACCAGGGGCCGTGGCAGAAGCCGTGGAAGATGGAGGGGATCGGGCAGGTCCACTTCCCGATCACCACGCGCGTGCCCGAGACGCAGCAGTGGTTCGACCAGGGCCTGGCGCTCCTGCACGACTTCCAGTTCTACGAGGCCGAGCGCAGCTTCCACTGGTGCGTCGAGCTCGATCCCGAGTGCGCGATGGGGTACTGGGGCATGGCCCTGGCGGCGAGCGACGACCCGAAGCGCTTCGAGCAGCTCCTGTCCGAGGCGTTGCGCCGCAAGGACGGCGTCAGCGAGCGCGAGCGGCTCTACATCGAGGCCTGGGTCGGGGCGCGCGCGCCGCGGCTCGAGGGGCGCTTCGCGGCGCGCGGCGAAGAGCGCGGCAAGGCCTACGAGAAGGAGCGCGCCGCGCTGCTCGAGGGCCTGGAGAAGATCATCGTGCGCTTCCCGGACGACATCGAGGCCAAGGCCTTCTACGCCCTGGCCTCGCTCGACCTCGAGGCGCGCGTCGCCAGCGAGGCGCTGCTGCAGCAGGTGCTGGCGGTCGCGCCCGAGCACCCCGGCGCGCACCACTACCGCATCCACCTGTGGGACAACAGTCCCGAGGAAGGCGTCGCGCTCGCGAGCTGCGCGCGCTATGGCCGCATCGCCTGGGACGTCGGGCACGCGAACCACATGCCCGGGCACGTGTACAGCGGTCTCGGGATGTGGCGCGAGGCGGCGCTGTGGATGGAATCGGCCACGCGCGTCGAGCTGCGCCAGATGCAGGAGCGCGGCCTGTTCCCCTACGACTACTGGAACTTCGCGCACAACCGCAACTACCTCGCCTACATCCAGGAGCAGCAGGGTCTCGTGGACCAGGCGCTCGACGGCGCGCGCGCGCTGCTGGCCTCGCCCACGCGGCCACCGCGCCAGGACGAGGAGGACGACGGCGAGGAGAACGGCGGAGACAACGAGGACTCCGACTACGTCCAGTCCCAGGGTCTGACGGCGCTGGTCCGGTGCCTGCTGAAGTTCGAGCGCTGGGACGAGGTGCTGCGCGCCGACGCGATCCCGTGGAAGAAGTCGGAGACGCACAGGGCCTGGCGGCACTACGCGGAGGCGCTGGCGCACCTCGGCCAGGACGATCTCCCCGCCGCGCTGGCGAGCACGGGCGAGCTCGACGAGCTCGTCGGCAAGCTGAAGGACGGGTACCCGAAGGAGCGCGCCACGCGCTGGTTCCGCGAGCTCGACGCGCTGGTGCGCCTGCGCACCGGACGCGAGCTCGAGGGCCTGTCCGAGCTCGAGGAGCTGGCGCGCGAGCAGGCCGAGGAGTTCCGGCGCTTCGACGATCCGCCCGACGACCGTGCGCTGTTCTACGACCTGCTCGGCGAGCGGCACCTCGAGCGCGGCAGCCCGCGCCTCGCGGTCGAGTGCTTCCAGAAGGGCCTCGAGCTCGTGCGCAACGACGGCTTCGCGCTCAGCGGCCTGGCGCGCGCCGAGCACGCGCTCGGGAACCTGGCCGAGGCCACGCGCGCCTACGGCCGGCTGCGCTTCGTCTGGCAGCACGCCGACTCCGGCCTGCGCTGGATGGAGTCGGCGCGCGCGCTCGGCCTGGAGTCCGAGCGCATCGACGAGTCACCCGAGCCCCAGCGCGAGTACCACTCCGAGCCGCTGGCGCGACTCGGCCCGCTGGCCTGGGAGCCGTTCGCCGCGCCCGCGCTGGCCGCGCTCGACCCGCAGGGCGAGACCGTCACGCTGGCCGAGCGGCGCGGACACAACGTCGTGCTCGTCTTCTATCTCGGCGGCCAGTGCGTGCACTGCGTCGAGGAGCTGGCGGCGCTCGCCAAGCGCGCGAGCGACTTCGCCGCGCTCGACGCGACGATCCTGGCGCTGAGCCCGGATGCGCCGGCCGACCTGGCGCGGCCCGCGCCGCTCGCCGGCCTCGAGCTGCGCCTCCTGTCCGACCCCGAGCACGCGAACGCGCGCGCCTTCCACGCCTGGAACGACTTCGAGGACCAGGCCCTGCACGCCACGATCCTGATCGACCGCCAGGGCCGCATCCGCTGGGCGCACACCGGTGCGCAGCCCTTCGCCGACGTGTCCTTCCTGCTGGAGGAGCTGGGGCGCTGGGGCCGCGACGGTGGACCCGCGCTGACGGGCACCACCTCCGCCGGTGGTGTCTCGAGTCCCGGCGGCAAGTTCTGAGCTCCGCGCGGGCGCCGCGGGCTGGCGGAGTTGCCGCGCTGCGCGAAGTTTTTTCCGAGCGTGCGCGCCGCGCTGCTTTGTTCCATCTAGGAGATTGCAATATGGAGAGGACTCGCTTCCAATGGGTTTCTTCCCCCTCTGGAGCCCTCTCCCCATGTTCACCTCCCTCGCGCGCCCCTTCGGCGCCCTCCTCGTCCTGCTCGCCTGTGCCCGTCTGACCGCGGCCGACAACCACAAGTGGGAGATCGCCGAGGTCTTCAGCAGCGCCGACGGGACGGTGCAGTTCATCGAGCTCTCCAACACGAGCAAGGACGAGCACCTGCTGGCCGGACACCTGCTCACGACGGCCAGCGGGAGCGTGCTGAACTTCCCGAACAACCTGCCGAGCTCGAACACCGAGAACCGGCGCGTGCTGATCGCCACCGCGGCCTTCGCGGCCGTTCCCGGGGCGCCCGCGCCCGACTACCTCATCCCGGCGGGGTTCCTGCGGACCACGGGGGACACTCTCACCTACGTGCCTGGACCGGACTCGCTCGTCTTCACCAGCCTGCCGGGCGACGGGCGCACGTCGCTCTCGGGCACCGGCGCGCAGGCCACCAACTCGCCCACGAACTTCGCCGGAGCGAGCGGTTCGGTGCGCCTGGCCACGGTCACGATGCGCAACGGCTCGGGCATCAACCGCGTGTGCTACTCGGCTCCGCGGCCGGTGATCGGCAAGCCATGGACGGCGTCGGTGGACACGACCCCGCACGCGGGCGCGCTCAGAGTCGTGCTCCTGTTCTACGCGCGCGGCGCCTCCGGGCGCGTCGTGGTCGGCGGCCAGATCCTGTATGACCCGACCAGCTCGCGCTTCATGAAGTTCACCTACCCCGCGAACGGTGGCGTGAGCCAGACCACCATGAACATCCCGGTCGATCCGATCCTGATCGGACTCCCCACCACGTGCCAGGCGCTGATCGTCGGGGGCGGGCGCGAGTTCTGCAACGCGCTCGACATGGTCATCGGCTGGTAGCGCCGCGCGGCGGTCGTCAGAACGGAGCCAGCAACAGCGCCGTCGCGGCGCAGGTGCGCGGCTCGATGGCCCGCAACAGGTAGCGCTGGCCGGCCATGCTCGGCCTGACGTAGGCGCGCACGAAGGCGCGGCCCGACTCGTCGGCCACGAGCGTGCGCGGCGTCATGACCTCGATCAATCGCAGCAGGGCCGGGCACCCGCGCACCATGCGCAGGCGCGGGGCGGGCTCGAAGCCGAAGCGCAGGGCTCCTCCGGGCGTCGCGCCGCTGAGGGTCACGAAGTTCAGCTGACCCGCGAGGCCGGGGAGGGGCGCGTGGAGGCGCAGGCCGGCGCGCGGCTCGAAGGCCGCGAAGAGCGGCGCGGTGAGTCCGCCCAGACCGGGCGCCACGGCGTTGCCCAGGAAGGCGCCCGTGACCCCGTCGTAGCGCAGCACCTCGTCGTGTCCCTGGTTGACGACCAGCAGGTCGCCGCGCTCGTTCCAGCTCAGTCCGAGCGGATTCAGGAGGCGCGCGTCCTGCACGAAGGTGTCCAGGAAGGCCCCGGTCAGGCCGTCGTAGCGCTGGATGCGCGTGCTGAAGGCGTTCGTGACGTAGAGCTTCCCGTCCGGGCCGAAGGCGAGGTCGTGCGGGCCGTCGAGACCCGTGCTCACGAAGTTGTCGAGGAAGGCTCCGCTGGCGGGGTCGAAGCGCTTGATGCGGTCGTTGAGCACGCTGCCGACGTACAGCAGTCCGTCGGGCCCGAAGGTGAAGCTGGTCGGGCCGGACAGACTCCCGCCCGTCGCTGCGACGGCCAGGAAGGCCCCGCTCGTCCCGTCGTAGCGCAACACGCGGTTGCTCGCGCCGCTCGAGACGTACAGGTCGCCGTCGGGGCCGAAGTTCACCTGACGCGTGCCGTTCAGGCCTCCGCCGCTGGCGAACACGCCGACGAACGCGCCCGTGTTGCCGTCGTAGCGCAGCACCTGGTTCGTGTCCCCGCTCGCCACGTACAGGTCGCCATCCGGGCCGAAGGTCAGGCCCACCGGATTGTCGAGCCCTCCGCCGCTCGCGAACACGCCCAGGAAGTCCCCGCTGGTCGCGTCGTAGCGCAGCACCTCGTCGCTGAAGCGACTGGTGACGAAGAGCGTGTCCTGCGCCGATGCGCGGACGGGGCTGGCCAGCAAGGCGAGGGTGGCGAGGGCGAGGCGCGGCATGGGGGACTCCTTCGGAACCGGGCGGTTGGGGAGCGGGACTTCGGAGCCCGCGCTAGGAGCCTGTCCCGGTAATCACCAGGCCCGTGGAAACCGAGTCCAGGGGAAG
>CAZWAY010000085.1:0-18449 GCA_964631945.1 uncultured Planctomycetaceae bacterium | reverse complement strand
TCCCCGGCGCCGGCCGCGGGCGCCAGCGCGCGCGTGGCCGCGCTCACGCCGAGCGCGAAGTGCGCGCGCGCACGCTCGGAATCGGAGAGTTCCTGGGCCTCGGCCCGCGCCAGCAGCGCGCGCGCGGCTTCCTCCGCGGCCGCCACCTCGCCGCGCTGGAACAGTTCGAGCGTGTGCCGCAGGGCGCGCGGGAAGGACACGGGCTCCTCGCCCCCCAGGAGGCCCAGGCACAGGAACGCGGCCGCCAGACGCTCGCGCTCGTGCGCGCGCCGCGGGGCGCGCTCGCGCAGCGCGAGCTCCGCGATCAGGCACGCCAGCGCGAGCGCCAGCGGCCACTGGAAGCGGTCGTAGGGCACGCGCCGTTCGCCGCCCTCGATCTCGCGTCCCTGGATGCGCGTGATGCGCCGCCGGTAGAGGTCCTCGAGCGGCGTGGGCGATTGCTCGGCCGACAGGAACTCGCCCCCCGTGCGCGCGGCCAGGGCCGACAGGCTCTCACGCCCGAGCTTGCTGACCACCTCGTTGCCCTCCGGATCGCGCAGGAAGGCCGGGCGCCCGCCCTCGTCGAGGATCGGGATCTTGCCGCCGGCTTCGGTCGCGAGACCGACCACGAACACGCGGATGCCGCGCTTGGCGGCCTCCTCGGCCTGGGCCGCGGCCTCGCCCTCGAGCTCCTCGCCGTCGGTCAGGAGCACGATCGCCTCGTGCGCGCCGGTGCGCCCGTCGAACAGCGCCAGCGCGTGCGCGAGGGCCGCGGCCAGATCGGTCCCCCCCGCGCGGTTGTCCTCGGGCGAAACGTAGGCCAGCAGACCGCGCAGCGTCTGGCGGTCGCGCGTCAGCGGCGCCACGTCGCGCGCGTCGCCCGAGAAGCCCACCAGCGCCACGCGGTCGCCGCGCAGCAGGTCCAGGAGGCCCACGATCTCGCGCTTGCCGCGCTCCAGCCGCGAGGGTCGCAGGTCCTGGGCCAGCATGCTGCGCGAGGTGTCCAGGCACAGCACCAGGTCCAGGCCCTGGCGCGAGACCGAGCGGTAGGTGTAGCCGCGCACGGGGCCGAGCGCGGCCAGCGCCAGGAACGCGAGCGCGAGCGCGCCCAGCGCCAGCCGCAGCCAGGCGCGTGCGGGCGCGACGCCCGGCAGGAAGCGCGCGCGCTGCCGCGCCGCGACCCAGCCCGCGAGCTCGCGCCGCGAGCGCGCCAGGCCGGCCCAGCCGACCAGCCCGGCCAGCGGTGCCAGCAACAGCAACCAGAGCAGGGCCGGACGCAGGAAGTCGAAGCCGATCACGCCAGCCTCCGCCACAGGGTCGCGCGCGCGAGCTGGCTCAGGAAGGCGCACACCAGCGCGGGCGCGAGCCACCACGGGTACAGGTCGAAGGTCTCCTCGAAGCGCTGCTCGGAGCGCGGCGTGCGCTCCAGGCGTTCGATCTCGGCGTAGATGTTCTCGAGCTCGGCCCGGTCGGTGGCGCGGTAGAAGCGACCACCGGTCAGCTCGGCCATGCGCTCGAGCTCGCTCGTGTCGGGCGCGCGCCGCGTGGGCACGAAGCCGCGGAAGGGATGGTGTTCGTACACGTAGCGCGCGGCGTAGACGGTGTAGACCTTGATGCCCTCCTCGGCCGCCAGCTCGGCCGCGGCCGAGGGCGGGATGTCGTCCACGTTGTTCTCGCCGTCGGTGAGCAGCACGCACACGCGCGAGCGCGCGTCGGACTCGCGCAGGATCGAGACCGCCTTGGCCAGCCCCACGCCGATCGCCGTGCCGTCCTCTTCCTCGCGCTTGACCAGCTCGACCTGCTGCAGGAAGCCGGCCAGCGCGTCGGCGTCGAGCGTGAACGGACACAAGAGCTGCGGGTAGCGTGCGAAGGTGATCAGGGCCACGCTGTCGGCCGCGTTGTCGCGATCGGTCATGCGGCGCTTCGCGAACTCGCCCACCACCTCCTTCACCACTTGCAGGCGGTTCTTGCCGGGCTCGAGGTCCTCGAACTGCATCGAACCCGAGCGGTCCAGGACCAGCGCGATGTCCACGCCTTCCGAGTGCATCGCGTGCTCGACGTTGGAGCGCAGCGGCCGCGCCAGGGCCACCACCGCGCAGGCCAGCGCGGCGAGCTGCAGCGCGCTCGGGACGAACCGCAGGCGCTGACGCGCGCTGGCCGGCACGGCGGCGACCACGCTGGCGCGCCCGAAGGCCCGGCCGCGCGCGCGCGCCCACAGGTAGAGCAGCAGCGCGAGCGGCAAGAGTGCCAGCACCAGCGGATCGGCCAGGGCGTAGTCGCCCCACAGCGGCAGGCGCGCGCCGGCGGCGCTGTGCAGGGCCTCGAGTTCGGGCCCGAGCAGGCTCGCGATCGGGCTCACGCGGGCGCCCTCTCCCCGCCCACGGCCGCGAGCGCGCGGCGCGCGTGCGCGAAGGTCTCCTGCAGGGCCCAGGGCGTGGCGGGCTCGCCCGCGTACTTGACGCGCGCGGCGCGCGCGAACACCTGGGCCAGCTCCGCGCGCGCCGCGGGCAGCGCGCGCGAGGCCTCCAGCTCGGCCAGCCATTCCTCGTCGGTCAGACCGGAACCATCGCGCGCGCGGACGCCGTCGGTGGCGCCGCGCAGGAGCCGCGTCAGCTCGAAGCAGCCGTCGCGCGCGCGCGCACCCTCGAGTTCGCGCTCGAGCTCGGCCAGGCGCTCGAGGGGCGTCGCCGGCGCCGGCGCCAGCCCTGCCCGCCGACGGCGACGCCGGACGAGCCAGCCCGCACCCGCGCCGAGGAGCGCCAGCGCGCCGAGCCCGTAGATCCAGCCGCGCGCACCGTCCGCGCCGTCCGTCCCGTCCGCGAAGCCCTCCGGGAACTCGCGCAGCGCCCGCGGCGCGTCCTCGCCCTCGGCCAGCACGCCGCGCACGCGCACCTCGGCCGCGCCGACCTGGATGCGCGTCACGCCCTCCGGCAGCGCGAAGCGCGAGAGCGCCTCGCCCAGGCTGCGCGTGCCGGGCTCGAGCGAGGCCACGCGCCAGGCGCGACGGGTCGCGAGCCGGCCCTCGCCCGCGCGCGCGCTGCGCACGGGCTCCTCGCCCAGCAGCACCCAGGACTCGTCCAGCACGAGCTCGCCCACCACCAGCTCGGCCCCGGCCGAGGACGCGGCGTGCTCGAGTTCCAGCACCAGCTCGAACGGCTGGCCCAGCTCGACCTCGCTCGGTTCGCAGCGCCACTGCGCGCTGGCCCCGTCCCCCGCCAGCATGCCCGAGCAGAGCAGCAGGGTCGCCAGCACCTAGCGCCTCCCGTGGCGTGCCGCGCGCCGCGCGAAGCAGCGCGCGATGGGCTCGGCGACGTCGCCGTCGCTGGCCACCTCGACCAGGTC
This sequence comes from uncultured Planctomycetaceae bacterium, assembly GCA_964631945.1. Lineage (GTDB taxonomy): Bacteria > Planctomycetota > UBA1135 > UBA1135 > JABFRZ01. The sequence goes on along the minus strand of CAZWAY010000085.1, from coordinate 15,128 downwards.
GACGGCCGCCTTGCGCAGGCTCGCCTGCAGCCGCGCGCGCCGCGCCTGCGCCGCCGCGGCCCAGGCCGCGCGCGTTCGCGGCGAACGCGCGTCCACGTCGAGCGCGCGCCCGCTCTCGATCTCGCGCAGCTCGAGCCACCCGGCGCGCGGCAGCTCCTCCTCGCGAGGATCGAACACGCGCACGGCGATCACGTCGTGCCGGCGCGCCAGGCGTGCCAGCGGATCCTCCCAGGCGTCGCCCTCGTTCCCCAGGAAGTCGGACACGACCAGCACCAGGGAGCGGCGCTTGAGGTGGCGCAGCTGGTGCTCGAGCACCGCCGTGAGCGAGCTGCCGCGGCCCGTGGCGGGCGCCGCCATGACCTCGCGGATCAGGCGCAGCACGTGGTGCTGGCCCTTCTTGGGCGCGAGGTGCAGCCCGGGCTCGTCCGCGAACAGGCACAGCCCGACCTGGTCCTGGTTGCGGCCCGCCACCAGCGCCAGCAGCGCGCACACCTCGGCCGCCACCTCGCGCTTGGTCTTCTCACCGCTGCCGAAGTCCATCGAGCGGCTGGTGTCGACCAGGAGCTGCAGGATGAGCGTGCGGTCCTCGACGTAGGTCTTGATGAAGGGCTCGCCCACGCGCGCGGTCACCTTCCAGTCGATCGTGCGCACGTCGTCGCCCGGCTCGTAGGGACGCACCGATTCGAACTCGATCCCGGTGCCGCGGAAGTTCGAGCGATAGGCGCCGGCCAGGGCGCTCGAGACCAGCTTGTGGGTGCGCACCTGGATCGTGCGCACGCGCGCCATCAGCTCGGGTGCGAGCCAGGCATCGGCCCCGTTCTGCTGCTGCTTCTGCCCCACGAGCGGCTCGGGTCAGGGGACGGGCACGCTCTCGAGCACGCGCGCGATCAGCTGATCGGACGTGCGGCCCTCGGCCTCGGCCTCGTAGCTCGGCACGACGCGGTGGCGCAGCACGCTCGGGGCGACGCGCTTGATGTCGCCCGGCGTGACGAAGGCCCGGCGGGCGAGGAAGGCGCAGGCGCGCGCGCACAGCGCCAGCACGATCGAGGCGCGCGGGCTGGCGCCGTACTGGATGCGGCCCTCGAGCTCGCCCAGGCCGTGCTGCTTCGGGGCGCGCGTGACGTTCACCAGGCGCACGATGTAGGCCGCCAGGTGCGAGTCCAGGTGGATCTCGTCGACCAGCGCGCGCGCGCGCAGGATGCCTTCGAGCGTCAGGATGCGACGCACCTTGGGCGGCTCCTGGGTCGTGGCCATGCGCTCCAGGATGGCGAGCTCGTCGGCCTCGCTGGGATAGCCCACCACGAGCTTGAGGAAGAAGCGGTCGACCTGGGCCTCGGGCAAGCGGTAGGTGCCCTCCTGCTCGATCGGGTTCTGGGTCGCGAGCACGAGGAACGGGCGCGGCAGGGGGAAGGTCTGGCCGCCGATCGAGACCTGGCGCTCCTGCATGGCCTCGAGCAGGGCCGATTGCACCTTGGCGGGTGCGCGGTTGATCTCGTCGGCCAGCACGAAATTGGCGAAGACCGGCCCGCGCCGGACCTGGAAGTTGCCCTCCTTGGCGTTGTAGATCTCCGTCCCGACCAGGTCCGAGGGCAGGAGATCGGGCGTGAACTGGATGCGCGCGAAGCTGCCGTGCACCGCGCCGGCGAGACTGGAGACGGCCAGCGTCTTCGCCAGACCGGGCAGGCCCTCGAGCAGGACGTGGCCGTTCGTGAGCAGCGCGATCAGGAGCCCCTGCAGGAGCTCGTCCTGCCCCACCAGCACCTCGTGCAGGGCGGCGTCCAGCTCCCCGACCCAGGCGCTCTCGCGTTCGATCCGTTCGGCCAGGTCGGGAGCAGGGGGTTGGCTCGTCATCGTGGAGGTCGCGCTCATCGGAGGGGCGGCTACGGTCCCCCGGCGCCGGGCGTTGGAGCGGCGAGGGCCGTTCCGACGCCGCGGAGGGGGTGGCCTGCCTCGTTGGCTGTCCTTGGACGGGTGCGAGCGCGACACGATGCCACAGCCCGGCCGGCGGCCACAACGTTCGAGGACGGCGCGGCGCGTAAAGCTCAAGCCCGCTGGGGCCGCGCCCGAAACAGAGCCGTGCGCTCGAACGGCAGGACTCGTCGCACCTGGCTCGGGGGGATCGCGCTCGTCGCACTCCTCGGGTGGGGTGGCTTCCGCGCCCTGGCCCGCCCGCTCCGCGCCGCGCCCGTGCTCCCCGGCGGCCCCCTCTCGGAGGGCGCCAGCGCCGAGTTCGCGCGCGCGCGGCGCGAACAGATCCTGATCCGCGCCGAGGGCACCGCGGCCATGCTGCGGGCGCTGAACTCGGCCCCGACCCTGCCCGGAGCGGGACCGTGAGGATCGGCTCCGATCAGCTGGCCCTGGCCCTCGTGGCCCTGCTGGCGCTCGCGCTGATGGGCGTGCCGTACTTCGTGGGGACGCGCGGGGGCCCCGGAGCGGTGCGCGGGGTGGTGGTCGACGCGCGTGGCTTCGGCATCGCCGACGCGGCCGTGTTCCTGTTCTCCGAGGAGCGCCTGCAGCTCCTGGAGGAGACGCGCTCCGAACCCGGCGGTGACTTCGCCTTCCAGTTCGAACCCGAGCGACCGCGGGTCTTCGTCCGTCCACCGGCCGGGAGCGGTTTGCTGCCCTCCTGGGGACCGCCCGCCGAGGAGGCCATGGGCCTGCAGACCTTCGTCTTGCGCCCGGCGCGACGGCTCGAGGTCACGGTGAGCGACCCGCTCGGGAAGCCCGTGCCCGGCGCGGAAGTCCGCGTCTACGAGCACCGCAGTGAGGCCGCCGTGATCGCCCTGGCGCGGACGGATTCCGCGGGGCGCGCCGAGCTGGTCGCGCCGGCCCTGGCGGACGTCGCGGCCTTCGCGCCGGATGGCGGACTCGCGCGCTGGCACCTCGACCACGCCGTGCCCGTGGAGGGCGACGTGCTGGGCTTCACGCTGCCGCCCTCGACCCGCGTCGGCGGAGTCGTGCACGACGACGCCGGGCCGCTCGCCGGGATCTGGCTGGTGACCTCGGAGGAGGGCCAGGAGGGTGGCTGGAGCGGCTTCGTCACCAGCGACTCGGAGGGTCGCTTCGAACTGCCCTTCGGCGCCGCCCCGACGCGCGTGCGCGCCCTCGACCCGAGCGGCGCGCATCTCCCGATCCAGACGCGCTGGGAGGTCCCCCCCACCGCTGCGCTGAGCCTGACGCTGGAGCGCGGCGCCGTCCAGGTCGTGCGCCTGGAGCGCAAGGGGTTGCCGATCGCGGCGCGGGTGTGGAGCTGGTCGCCCACGACCGGGACCTGGAGTTCGGCCGCCCGAACCAGCGTGCTCGGACGCGCCACCGTTCCGGTCGGCGCGCGCTTCGGCGTGCGCGCCGAACCCCTCGATCCGGCCTATGCACCGCTCGAGGCCTGGGACGTGGAGTACGACGGAAGCACCTTGAGGCTGGAGGCCTCCGCGCGTCCCTAGAGCGCGGATAACGGAACCCTCGAACCGACCCGATTCCTGGCGCGCGACCTAGGGGTGGAGGGCCCGCGAGAGCGGATGCCTCCTCCGGCGCGCCAAAGGGCCCGGTGCAGCACGGCTGCGCCGGGCCCTTCTTTTTCCCGCGCCGCGCCCAGACCCTTCGTCGCCGCTCTATCCCTGCCCTGGACAAGGGCTTGAGGTGGCCCGGCAGAAAACTCCGCTCGCTCGCAAAACAGGCGCCCCCTGGCGGCGTATCTACTACCGCGGTCGTATTACCCTGGTAGTCGGCGATTCGCCCTCGCGGGCGACCACGACCCCAATCTCGAAGCGATGAAGAAGCCCCTCCGTCTGGGCGACCTCCAGGTCGCCATCCTGCAGGTCCTGTGGGACGAGCGCGAGGCCACCGTCACGCGCGTGACCGAGGCCCTGCCCGGCAAGCGCCGCGCGCCGACCACGATCGCCACCATGCTCAGCAAGATGGAGCGGCGCGGGCTCGTGCAGCACCGCGTCGAGGGTCGCCAGTTCGTCTACCGCCCGCGCCTCAGCGAGCAGGAGGTCCGGCGCTCGCTGGTGACCGACCTGACCCGGCGGCTGTTCGAGGGCGACGTCTCCGCGCTGGTCGGCCACCTCCTGCGCTCGGAGGAAATCGACCGGGACGAGCTCGTCCGTCTGCGCGCGATGATCGTCGAAAGGGAACGCGAGGAGGCCGCAGATGACGACGGGTGAAGGCGTGGAGTTGGCGCTGTCGTGGCTCGCGACCTACGGGTTGCACAGCACGCTCTTCCTCGGCGCGGCCTGGCTCGTGTGCCGCTTCCGGCCGCCGCGTCTGGACCGCAACCGCGAGCGCCTGTGGAGGCTCGGTCTGCTGGGTGGCTTCCTGAGCGCGACGCTGCAGCTCGCTCTCGGAGCGCACGCGCCCTTCGGCCACATCGAGCTCGACGCGCGGAACTCCGTGGCGCGCGCGACGGCCCCAGCCGCGGACCTGCCGGCGGCTGGCGCAACCCGCCCGCTCTCCCGGCCAGTCCCCGAACGCCCCGCCGGGTCGCCGCCGCAGCCGCGGGCGGCGCGCAAGGACCTGCGAGGGGCGACAGGCAACGGCCCGGCGCTCGCGGCCGAAACGACCGCATCGCACTCGACGCTCGCGCTCGGAACCACGCGGCCGAGCGCGCTCGAAACCTCGGATGGCGTCTCCCGCGGAGCTGCCACTCCCGCCCACGCGCCCGCCCGAGTGAGCGGCGCCCGCGCGCCGTCGCCGGCGCCCGAACTCGCGCGCAGCGCCGGCGATCCGACGCCCACGAGCCCGGCCAGCCTACGCCCTCGCCTCGGCACCTCCTCCCGGACGTGGAGCGAGCGCTGGCCCGGGCTCGTCCTGGCGCTCTGGAGCGGCCTCGGCCTGCTGGGGCTGCTCGGGCTGCTGGCCTCGTGGAGCGGCCTGCGCCGGCGCATGCTCGGCCGCGAGCCCGTGCGCGGGGGCGCGCTGTTCGAGCGCTTCGAGCGCCTGCGCGCGCGCGCCAAGCTCGGGCGGCGGGTGCGGCTCTCGGTCTCGGCGCGCATCGCCGCGCCCTTCTCGAGCGGACTGCTGCGACCCGAGGTGTGCCTTCCCCGCGCCGCGTTGAGCGCGCTCACGCCGGCGCAGCAGGAGGCGTTGCTGGCACACGAGCTCGCGCACCTGGCGCGGCGCGACCCGGCCTGGTTCGGCCTCGGCTACCTGATCGAGCGCGTGTTCTTCTTCCAGCCGCTCAACCGCCTGGCGCGCCGCCAGCTCGCCGAGCTGGCCGAAACCGCCTGCGATGACTGGGCCGTGCGCTGGACGGGCGCGCGTCTCGCGCTGGCGAGCTGCCTGACCGAGGTCGCGGACTGGGTCCTGGCCGAGAAGCCGCGCCTGCTCGCGCCCCCGGGTCTGGCCGGCCAGCGCTCGCGCCTGGGACAGCGCGTCGAGCGCCTGCTCGACGACCGCCGCTCGCCGAGCGGTGAGCCGCCCGCGCCCTGGTGGCCGCCGCTCGCGCTCGGCGCGCTCGGACTGGTGGCCCTGGTCGGACCGGGGGTCTCGGCCGCCGAGGCGGACTCCAGCTGGCTGCGGCCCGCCCCGCTCCCGCCCAGCCCGCTCCACAGCGCGCGCGTCTCCGCCAGGGCGGCGCCGACGAGCGCGCCGGCGGCGCCGCCCGTCGAACGGGCACCGCGGCCGGCCTTCGAGCTCGCGGCCCAGCGTGACGCGCTGGCCGACGAACTCGGCGCGCTGGAGACGGAGCTCGCCGCCCTGCACGCCGAACTCCAGGCGCGCGCGCTCGAGGAACGCTTCCAGACTGCGCTGGCGAGCATCGACGCGCGCATGGAAGCCCTGCGCCGGCGACAGCAGCGCGCGAGCGAGCTGCTGGCGCTCCTGACCGAACCCGCGCGGCCGACCGAGGCCGACGCCGAGCCCCTGCGCGACGCCGCTCCGAGCCCCCGCACCGCGCCCGCGCCGAACCCGCCCTCCGTTCCGGACGAACCCACCGCAGGAGACCCCCGATGATCCACGCGCTCTTCGCCGTCGCACTGTCCCTGGGCGCCGCGCGCCCGCTCGCCTCCCCCGCCGCCCAGGAGGGGCGCCGCGTCGTCGCCTGGCCCGCGCCCGCCGTGGCGCGCGTCGCGACCCGCGCCGCGAGCCAGGCCTCACCGGCCACCGCCAGCGGCACCTGCGCCGACTGCCTGCACGACGCCCTCGAGGCGCAGGGCGAGCGCGTCGAGCGCGAAGTCGAGGACGCGCTCGAGGCCGAGATCGAGACGCTGGAGGAGCGCCTCGAGCAGCTGCGCGACGAGCTCGAGCAGCGCCGAGAGGGACTCGAGGAGCGCCGCGCGGATGCGCGCGCCGCGCTGGAGGAGCGGCGGGCCGCGGTCCGCTACGAGTACGAGGACCGCCGCGGCGAGGCCCAGGAACGCTACGAGGCCGCGCTCGAGGCCCTGGCGGAACAAGGCCAGCAGTTCGAGGCCGACGTGGAGCAGCGCGTCGAGCGCGAAGCCGAGGCGCTCGACGCGGCCCTCGAGGCACTCCAACGGCAGCAAGAGGCGCTGGAGGAGCAGGCCGAGCGCGCGGAGCAGGCCAGCCAGGACCAGGCGGACGAATACGCCGCGCAGCAGGAACAGGCCCGCACCGCGCTGGAGCGCGCGCTGCAGCAGCGCGGCCGCGCGACCGAGGAGCGCTTCGCCCAGGACCTGGCCGCGCTCGTCGAGCGGCGCGCCGCACTGCAGCGCGAGTTCCAGGCGCACAGCGAGGATGCCCGGGACGACGCGGGCCAGAGCGCGCTGCAACGCGAGCTCGAACGCGCCCAGCGCGAACTCGAGACCGCCCGCGCCGCCACCGAGGCCGGCCTGCGCAACGCGCGCCGCGAGCTCGAGCGTGAGCAAGCGCGCGCACAACGCGAGCAGGAGCGCGCCGCCAGCGAGGCCCAGCGCAGCCTGGAGCGCGCACGACGCGAGGTACAGCAGGCCGCGGAGCGCACCCGTGCCGAGCTCGGCCGCAAGCAGGGCGAGACCCAGCGCGCGCATCAGAAGGCCCAGCGCGCGTTGCAAGCCGAGCGCGAACGCTTCCAGAGCGAGCTCCAGCGCAAGATCGAGCAGGAACGAGCCGGCCTGGAGGACTCCGGCGCGGAGCTGGAGGAGCACTTCGAGGGTCTGGACGAGGAGCTCGAGGAACTCGCGCAGCGCGAGCTGGCCGAGACCGAGCGCGAGCTGGAGAGCCAGCAGGAGGCGCTCGCGGCGCTGCAGGAAGAACTCGAACAGCGCCTGCACCAGGCCAGCGAGGTCGGCGAGCGTTTCGGCACCGACTGGATGGAGACGCTCGAGCGCGAGCTCTCGGACCGGCTCGCCGTCGTGCCGGGCGCGCGCGCCCAGTGCCACCCCGAGCGCGATTCTTGCAAGCGCCGGCGCGCGCGCGGCGAGGCCTGCCAGCGCGCCCAGGCGGAGGTCGCGGGTCTGGGCGTGGCCGAGCGTGCGACGGCCGAGGCGAAGCGCGCCATCGAACGGGCCCTGCGCGGGCGCGGCGACGAGCACGACGCCCTCTCGGAATCGATCCGCGCCCTGCTGGACGGGCAGCTCGAGCAGGCCTTGCAGGGACTGCAGCACCTGCGGCGAGAGTCGCCGGACGACCCGAACGAAGCCGACGATGCGGACGAGGCCGACGATGCGTCCGGAGCCGACGATGGGACGGAGTGGGACGAGCCGGACCTCGAGCTCGACATCGAATCCGATCCGGACGACTCGGTCTCCTGGGCGCGCGGCTCCGAACCCACCCTCGCCGGCCGGTGGGTGCTCGTGCAGCCGGATGCGAACCCGATTGGCCTGGCGGGCCTGGGCGGATCCTTCGGCCCCGTGCTCGAGCCCTTGCAGCAGCTGAGCGCGTCCTTCCAGCCGCTGGCCGGACTCGAGGCCGCGCTCGGGGTCCTGGAGCAACGCCTGCCGAGCGCGCATGCACCGAGCAGCGACGAAGCCGTGGCGGTGCTCGACGGCTCGAGTTCGTGCTCGTCCGGAGCCTGCAAGCCGTGCGAGCCGTGCGAAGGCAGCGCCTGCGAGGCCGAGCACGCACCCGTCCACGAGACCCCGTGCGAGGCGCACGAGCACGAGGCCAAGGATTCCCGCAAGGCGGAGAAGCAGAAGCAGGCCGACAAGCCCGCCAAGGAGCGCTCCAAGTCCAAGAGCTCGAAGAGCGCGCCGCCGATGCCGGCCCTACCCAGCTCGCAGGGCTACGGCGTGACCATCGCCCCGCGCGCGCCGGGCGCGGGGCCCGCCGTTCCGTCGACGCCGACGCCGCACTGGCAACTGGCACCGGCACCGGAGCCGCTCCCCGCGCCCATGGCGCGGCCCGCCGAACCCATGCCCACGGCGTGGGCCGTGCTGCCGCCGGCCCCGGGGCGAACCGAGGCTCGCGCGCCCGCGGCCTCGGTCCCGACGCCTGCGCCGCCGCGCGCGCGCGCCGACGCGCCGGGGCGCAGCGCGGCGCGCCCCGAAGATGCGCTCGACGAACTGCGCTTGCTGATGCTGGAGATGCGCTCCGAGATGCGCGAGCTGCGCGGCTCGCTGGAGGGCCTGCGGCGCGAGCTGCGCGCCCTGCCCGACGGCGCGCCACCGCGATCGGCGGAACGCCTGCGCTGATCCACGCCTGACTCGGCGCGGATCCGTCCGCTCCCGCGCGGCTTCCCCGCCGCGTCCCCTGCTGCGTGCACCCCCGCCGCGCTCCGCCCGCGCGTTCGGTTCCCGTCCGTCCCCACGCCCCGCCCGAAGGAACCCCGTGAGTCCCCCGCTCCTCGCCAGCCTGCTCCTGCTCGCGCTCGGCACGCGCGCACCCGCTCCGCCCGCGCCGCAGGCCGCGGCCGACGAGCAGTACCGCTTCCTCGCGGGCCTGGTCGACAAGGGCCTGCACGAGCTGGCCGTGGGCGAGGCGCAGGCGTTCCTGCGCGCCTACCCACGCCACGAGAAGGCCGCGCTGGTGCGCTATCGTCTGGCGAACGCGCTGTGGGAGCTCGCTCGGCGGGACGAGGCCGCGCGCGAGTACGACGCGCTCGCACGGCTCGAGGGCTTCGAGTATCGCGCCGAGTGCCTGTTCCGCTGCGGCGAGGCGGCGCTGGCGCGCGGCGACGAGACGCGCGCGCAGGCGGCCTTCGAGGGCGTGCTGACGAGCGCCCAGGACTACCTGTTGGCGCCGGCGCTCTTCGCGCTGGCCGAGGGCCAGTTCCGCGCGCGGCGCTTCGAGCTGGCCGAGCCGCGCTACCAGGAGCTCTTGCGCACGCACCCGCAGTGCGCCGAGGCGCCGCTCGCGCGCCGTGCGCTGGTGTGGTGCGCCTTCGAGCGCGGAGATCGAGCCGCGACCGTGCAGCGCGCGCGCGACTTCCTCGGCGACGAGCGCGACCCCGCCCGGCGCGACGAGCTCCAGCTGTTGCTGGGCGAGGCCCTGCTGGCGAGCGACCCTCGAGCCGCACTGGAGGCCTTCCGCGCGCTGAGCACCGCAGAACAGGCCGAGGCGCGCCTGCGGGGCGAGGGCTTCGCGCTGGCGGCGCTCGGCGACGACGCGGGCGCGGCGCGGGCCTTCGAGGCCCTGCTCGAGCGGGCACCCGAGGGGCCGCTCGCGCGCGAGGCCGCGCTGCAGGCCGGAATCGCGCGCCTGCGCACGGGCGACGCCGCGGCCGGCGTGCGGCGTCTCGAAGCGGCCGCGAAGAGCGGCGAGGCGGAGACGATCTACTGGCTGGCGCGGGCCCAGCGCGAGAACGGGGACATCTCGGCCGCGCTGGCGACGCTCGCGCGCGCGCTGCGCGCCCAGCCCGGAGTCGAACTCGCCAGCCGCATCCAGGTCCTGCGCGGCGACTGCCTGGCGGCGGACGGACGCGCGGCGGAGGCGCTGAGCGCCTACGAGCAGAGCGGCTCGACCACGGCCCTGCACGCCGGCGCGCTCGCGGCCTTGGAACAGGGCGACGCCGACGGCGCTGTGCGCCTGGCCGAGCGGCTGCTGCGCGCCGAGCCCGGGCCCGAGCCGGCCCAGGCGGCGCGCGTGATCCTGGGCGAAGCGCACTTCCTCGCCGGACGCTACGACGAGGCCGAGCGCGCCTTCGAGCAGGCCGAGGCGCGCCCCGCCGACGGGGCCGAGGCCGTGCGGCTCGCCTCCCGCCTGGCGTGGTGCCGCTACCTCGCGGGCGACCTGGGCACGGCCCGCACCCGCTTCGCACAGCTGGTGGAGCGCCACGGGGACGCGCCCGATGGCGCGCCCGAGGTCGAGGAGGCGCTGGCGTTGCTCGTGCGCATCGCGGCCGAAGAGGGGCCGGCCGAGGCGGCGCGCGCCCCCGCCATGCGCTACCTGGAGCGCTACCCGCGCGGAAGCCATGCGGATCGGGCCCTGCTCGCGCTGGCGCGCGCGGCCACGGGCGCGGACGCGCGTCGCGGCCTCGAGCAGTGGTTGCAGCGCTTCCCCGAGCATCCCGAGCGCGTGGCGGTCGAGCTCGAGCTGGCCGAGCTCGAACTCGCGGCCGGGGCCCACGCCAACGCCGCGCGACGCTATGCGCGCGTGCGCGAGCTCGCCCCCGGATCGAGCGCGGCGGCCCGCGCCACCTACGGCCAGGCCTGGTGCGCCTTCGAGCGCCACGATCTCGCGGCCTGCCGCGAGGCCCTGGCGCCCTTGCTCGCTCCGGCGCAACCGGCCGCGAGCCCGCGTGAAGGCGCGAAGGCCGCGCAGGCCGCCCAGAACGCGGCCGCGCGCGCCGAAGCCGCGGAGCCCACGCCCGAACTGCGCCGGGCCGCGCTCGAACTCGGGCTCTGGGTCGAGGTCGAGGACGGCCGACTCGAGCAGGCCGTGGATGCCTGGCGCGCCCTCGTGGCCCAGGGCGGCGACGAGGACCGCCGGCTGGCGGGCGCGCGCCGGATCCTGGCCGCGCTGCGCGCCGCGCAGCGCTTCGACGCGGCCGAGGCCCTGCTCGGCGAGTGCCTCTCGTCGCTCACCACGCCCGCGCTCGCGGCCGAGGCATGGCTCGAGGGCACGTACCTCGCGCTCGAGCGCGGCGATCCGCAGGCGGCCGAGGCCAGCCTGGGCCGCGCGCAGCGCACCGGTGCCGATCCGGCCCGGCTGGCCGAGGCCGGCTTCCACGTGGGCGAGGCGCGCCTGGCCGCTGGCGACGAGGCGCGCGCCCTGTCCCTCTTCGCCGACGCGGCCACGGAGTCTTCGCCGCGCGCGGCCGATGCGCTCTACAAGCTCGCCTTCGTGCAGCTCGGGCGCGGCGAGCTGGAGCTCGCCGAAGCGGCCTTGACCAGGCTGCTCGCTGGTCACCCCACGAGCGCGCTCGCGCCCGAGGCCAGCTTCCTGCGCGCCGAATGCGCCTTCCGGCGCGGTGACTTCGAGCGCGCCGCCACGGGCTTCGCGGACCTGGCACGGCGCGCGGAAGCCGGGGCCCTCGCGGGCAGTGAGCTGCGCGCGCGGGCCCTGTTCCGGGCGGGCCTCGCGTGGGGCGAGCTCGCGCGCTGGAGCGAGTGCGCCACGGCGCTGGCCGAGCTGGCGCGCGTCTCCCCGCAATTCCCGAACCTGGCCGAGGCCGAGCTGTGGCGCGGCCGCGCGCTCGCCGCCCAGGACCAGGGCCGCGCGGCGCGCGCGGCCTTCGAGCGCACGCTGGCGCTCGATCAGGGCCTGCTGGCCGCGGGCGCCCGCCTCGCCCTCGGGCACCTGCACGAGCGCGAGGGACGCCTCGACGACGCGCTCTCCGAGTACCTGAAGGTGGCGCTGCTCTTCGCGCACGAGGAGGCCGTGGCCGAGGCGCTGCTCGGCGCCGGACGCGTGCTCGAGGCCCAGGGCTCGGACGAGCAGGCCGCGGCGCGCTACCGCGAGCTGGTCGACGAACACGGTGCCTCTCCCTTCGCCGAGCAGGCGCGCGAGCGCCTGCGCGCGCGCGCGGCGCGCGAGCCCGCGCGGAGGCGCTGAAACGTGCATCGGAGGAAGCCTCGAGTCGATGGAGGGTGATGTGGGGCAACCGGGAGCGGCCGTCCGCGAGGTTCGCGGCGGTTCGAACGCACCTGGCATCCATCGGCCCGGGCTTCCTCCGATTTCCCCGTCCATCCCCACCCGTCCCCCACCCTCCGCCCGAGTCCCATGAGCCCTGCGCAAGCCGTCCCTCCCGTCCAGCTCGATTCGTTGTTCGACATCGCCCTCAGCGGCGGCCCCCTGATGTGGCCGATCGCGTGCCTGTCGGTGGTGGCCCTGGCCTTCGTGGTCGAGCGCGGCGTGCGCCTGCGCGACCGTGAGCTCGGCTCGCTGCCCTATGCGCGCACGATCCTCGACGCGCTGGTCGCGGGCGGCGCGGCGCGCGCGCTGGAGGCCTGCGAGCGCGAGCCGCGCCCGCTCGGGCGCATCCTGCGCTCGGGCCTGGTGCGCGCGCAGCGGCCGGCGCTCGAACGCGAGAAGGCCGTCGAGGACGCCGGCGCGCGCGAGCTCGCACGCCTCAACGCACGCCTGCGCCCGCTGGCCATCATCAGCGTGCTGGCACCGCTCCTGGGCTTCCTCGGCACCGTGTTCGGCATGATCCAGGCCTTCCTCGAGATCGCCATGAAGGACGGCCTCGGACGGCCCGAGCTGCTGGCGGCCGGCATCAGCCAGGCCCTGGTGACCACCGCGGCGGGTCTGTGCGTGGCGATCCCGGCCCAGGCCGCGTTCTTCTGGTTCCGTGGCCGCGTCGAGCGCTTCAAGCGCCGCACGGAGGACATCTACGTCGAGCTCGACGAGACGCTGGCACGTGCCCCGGGGCAAGCCGTGGTGGCGCTCGGAGCGGCCTCGTGAGGCTGCGCGACGAGCTGGAGGGCGACGAGTTCGCCCTGAACCTGACCTCGATGACCGACATCGTGTTCCTGATGCTGGTCTTCTTCATGCTCGCCACGACCTTCTCCGATCCCGAGCGCGCGCTGGGGGTCGAGCTGCCGGCCGCCTCCTCCAGCGCCGAGCCGCCGCCCGAGGACCTGGTCATCAACGTGCTCGAGGACGGCAGCTTCGTGCTGGGCGGCGAGGTGCTCGATCGCCAGGAGCTGGCCGAACGCCTGGAGCGCACCGCGCGCAGCGCGCCCGACACGCCCGTCACGATCCGCGGCCACCGCCTGGCGCGCCACGAAGCCATCGTCACCGTCATGGACGCCTGCGGACAGGCGGGTCTGCACAACCTCTCGGTCGGGACCACGCGCGAGGAGCGCGGCTAGCTCGGGCGGCAGATGCGCGCGGGCTGGAGCAAGGACCTGGTGGCCGCGGCCGCGCTGGCGGGCGCGCTGGCGCTGGGCGCCTTCCTGTTCCTGCGCGCACGGGGGGCCTTCGGAGCGAGCTGGAGCGACGGCCTGCGGCGCTTCGACTCGGCGACGGAGAGCCGCGTGCGCCACGCCGTATGGGACGAGTCCGAGGCCCTGCTCGAGCTCGGCGCGGGCGGCGATCCGACGCTCTCGCCGGACGGACGCTGGCTGGTGTTCGCGAGCGGCGCGCGCGGCCTGAACGCCGAGCTGTTCGTGGCCGAGCGCCGCGCGGGCGGGCTGGGCGAGCCACGCCCCCTGCTCGAGCTCGACACGCCGGCCGACGAGCTCGCACCGGCCTTCGGCGACGGCTACCTGTACTTCGCGAGCGACCGTCCGGGCGGGGCGGGGGGCCTCGACCTGTGGCGCGCACGCTACCGCGACGGCGAGTTCGCGCGCGCCGAGCCGCTCCCGCCCGGCCTCAACTCGGCCGCCGACGAGACCGACCCGGCCCCGCTCCCGGGCACGCGCACGCTGGTGTTCGCCTCCGACCGTGCGCGCAGCGACCTGGACCTCTACGCGGCCACGCCCGCGGACGGCGGGTTCTACTCGGTGGAACCGCTGGCGGCCTTGAACACGGCGGGCATCGAGCAGGGCCCGGCCTTCGCGGACGACGGGCGCAGCCTGTACTTCGCCTCCGACCGCGCCGGCGGCGCGGGCGACTTCGACCTCTACCGCGCGCTGGCCGGCGCGGACGGCTGGCAGGCCCCCCTGCGAGTGAGCGAGCTGTGCAGCGCGCGCGCGGAACGCGCGCCGTGGGTCGCCGGCGACGGTTTCGAGCTCTACTTCGAGCGCCAGGACGAACTCGGCGCAGTCGGACTGGCGCATGCGCGTTCGCGCGAGCTCTTCCGCGTGCCCACGCCGGCCGTGACGCTGGCGCAGTGGCTGACCCTCGCGGCGCTCGTGCTGCTGGCGCTGCTGGCCCAGCTCGCCAAGCGCTGGCACGCGCTCGACATCCTCTACAAGTGCTTCCTGGTCTCGCTGCTCGTGCACCTGCTCTTGATGCTGTACCTGCGCACGGTCGCGCCCGGGGAGCAGGACTACCAGCGCGGCCGGCGCGAGGGACCGAGCTTCCGCGTGCGCGTGGCGCCTCCCGATCCGGGGCCGGCCAACGGGGCCGTCGACGGATCAGGCGAGGGCCCCGCGGGCCTGGCGCGACGACGCTTCGAGCCCGAGGTCGCGCCCGCCACGGCCCCGGCCCGGCTGGCCCTGCAGGCACCCGAGCGTGCGCCCGAGGCCGCCCCCGCGCGCGCGAAGGCGACGCTCGCCCCGACGGCGAGCCCGCTGCCCATGACCGCCCTGGCCGTGCCGGCCGAACCGAACGAGCGCCACGCCGCGCCCGCGCCCGAGCTGGTGCTGCCGGCGCGAACCCTGGCCGCGCAGGCGCGCGAGGTCGGAACCCCCGAGCGCATGAGCGCGGACGCGCGCGAGCGCGCGACACCGGCGCCGAGTCCGGCCCGCGCTTCCCTGCCCCTGCCGGCGCCCGCGGCGGACCCGCTCGCGCACGCCCCCGAGCCTGACGCACGGCCCACCCGCGGAGCGACCCCCGCGCCAGCGCCCACGCTGGCCGTGCCGCGCGAGCGCTTCGAACGCACGGCGCTGGCCGCGCCCGGTCTGACGCTGGAGGCCCTGCCCACGCCGCCACCGGCGCCCCCGACCGACGCGCCCGCGCGCGAGCGCCTCGAGTCCGCGCCAGCGGCGACGGCGGCGACGGCGGCTCCGGGGCTCGTGGCCGGAGCGCTGGCGAGCGAGGCCGTGACGAGGGCCTTCCCGAGCGCGCCGGAGCCCGAACACCGGCAAGCGCCCGCCTGGAGCGCGCAGTCGAACGCGCGCACGGCCGAGCCGGCACTGCGCCGTCCGGGCGCAGAGCCGGCGCCCACGCGGCCGATCTCGATCGAGAACCGCTTCGGTCTCTCCGAC
>CAZWAY010000084.1:0-19111 GCA_964631945.1 uncultured Planctomycetaceae bacterium | reverse complement strand
CGCGACCGAGCTCGTCGACGGGACCGTGTTCTACCTCCTGCCCTCGGTCAACCCCGACGGGCGCGCGCACTGGTTCGAGGGCGCGCACAACGCGCACAGCTCGCGCACGGGCGTGCAACCCATCGACGACGACCACGACGGGCTCTACGACGAAGACCCGCCCGACGACCTCGACGGCGACGGCAACATCGTGATGATGCGCAAGTACGTGCCGGGCGAGGGCGACTTCCGCCTGGACCCCGACGACCCGCGCGTGATGGTGCGCGTGCCGCCCAACGACAAGGGCCTGCGCGGCGACTGGATCTACGTGGGTCAGGAGGGCCTGGACAACGACGGCGACGGGCGCGTCAACGAGGACGAGGTCGGTGGCTACGACATGAACCGCGCCTGGCCGGCGCTGTGGTACCCCGAGCACGTCCAGGGCGGGGCCGGGCCGTACCCCCTGTACTGGGCCGAGACGCGCGCGATCGCCCGCTTCCTGCTGGCGCACCCGAACGTGGCTGCGGTGCAGAGCTTCCACAACAACGGCGGCATGATCCTGCGCGGCCCCGGGGCCGAGGTCTACGGCGAGTACCCGCGCGAGGACGTGCGCGTGTACGACGAGCTCGGCAAGGACGGCGAGAAGATGCTGCCGTTCTACCGCTACATGATCATCTGGAAGGACCTCTACTCGGTCTTCGGCGGCTTCGTGAACTGGACCTACGAGGGCCTGGGGATCCTCAGCTTCACCAACGAGCTGTGGAACGACGACGCGCAGGACCCCGAGAAGCGCATCGACGCGCGCGACCGCTACTTCTTCGACGACAAGCTGTTGCTCGGCGCCGGCTTCGTGCCCTGGCACCCGTTCACGCACCCGCTCTACGGCGAGGTCGAGATCGGCGGCTTCAAGAAGGACGTCGGCCGCGTGCCGCCCTCGTTCCTCGAGGAGGAGATGCTGCACCGCAACGCGCTCTTCTGCGTGCGCCATGCCGAGGCCCTGCCGCGCGTGGTGATCCGCTCGGCGCTCGTCAGCGAGCTCGGCGGCGGCGTCAAGGCCATCGACGTGATCGTGGCCAACGAGCACGTCATGGCGACGCGCACGGCCGTGGCGCGCGACAAGAAGATCGGCGCGCCCGACGTGCTCACGCTCGAGGGCGCGGGGCTCCAGATCCTGGCCGGTGGCTTCCGCCAGGACCGCTTCCGGCCCGAGGAGATCCGCCTGCAGGAGCACGAGCCCGCGCGGCTCCTGTGCGAGGGCGGGCTCGGCTCGCGCGACGAGCTGCGCGTGCGCTGGATCGTGCGCGGCTCGGGCCCCGCCACGATCCGCTACGCGGCCGAGAAGGCGCGCGACGCCGAGCGCTCGCTGAGCGTGCCGTAGCAGGAGCGACGTCCACGGGAGGACCTCCCGCAAGGTGTCGGTTGTGCAACCCCGCGCTCGAGCCAGGCGCTGCGCGCGACCCTTCCTGGGCCCGGGAAAGGAGTTCCTGGGGTGCTCAAGTCGCACCCGAAGGCGGCCGATGCACGAGGCGCCCGCCCCTCCGCGTCCATGTCGGTCTCCTTCATCCAGCACCTCGCCGAGCGCCTGCAGGCCTCGGACCCGACCGACGCACACGAGCAGCGCGAGATCTTCGAGCGCATCCGCGAGCTACGCTCGGCCTTCGACGGCCCGCTCGACCCGGAGAGCCACCGCCGGCTCGAGGCCGCCGGCATGCTCATCGCCTACCTGGCGCGCATGGGCGATCTCGCGGGTGAAGACGTGCGCGCGATCGCGGTGCGCACCCTGCGCAGCGCGGCCGACGCCGAGGCCGGGGCGCGCGCTCCGGCCGGCGCCGAGGCACCGCCGAGCCGCACCCCCACCTTCCCCGTGATCGGGAAGAAGCCGCCGGCCTCCGCGTCGGGTGCCGCGCTCCCGAGTGCAGCCGAGGGGTCGCGCAGCGCCACCGACCTGATGGGCGACATGCTGCTCGGACAGATCCTGCTGAAGCGCGGTCAGATCCTGGAGGAGCACATCCACCAGGCCATGAAGGTGCAGCGCACCACCTCCGCGCGCATCGGCGACATCTTCGTCAAGATCGGCGCCTGCTCGCGTACCCAGGTCGCGGACGCGCTCACCTACCAGACGAGCCTGCGGCGCGTGCGCGAGAACCTGGGCGATCCGGCCGAGGCCAAGGACAAGGCCGACGTGCGCGGCATGGGCCTGAAGCTGGCGGGCGAGGCCCTGCTGGGTGAGATCCTGATCGAACGCAACGTGGTCACGCGCCGCCAGCTCGAGCGCGCGCTCGAGGTCCAGAAGCAGAGCGGGACGCGCATCGGCGAGGCGCTGGTGAAGACCGGCGCCACGACCCTCGACCAGATCGAGCAGGCCCTGCGCTTCCAGGGTCGCGAGCGGCGCTTCGGGAAGATCCCATCCGAGCCCGGCAAGGGCGCGGGCGACGGCAAGCGCTGAGCGACGGGTTTCGGCTTCTCCTGTTCTTCCTCCTCCGCGAGGCTCCGTGTCCTCTGCGCCTCCGCGGTCCTGCTGTGATTCCTCCCGTCAGCCCTGCGGCGTGACCCTCACCACCAGGAGGCGCGGGGTCGCGCCGGTCGCGGCCAGCACGGTGTACTCGCCGCCGCGCAGCACGGTGCTGGTCGAGAAGAGCTCGCGCGCGCCGCTGTCGGCCTGCTCGACCAGGCGGCAATCCGACACGGTCAGCGAGCTGGTGGCCTCGTCGAAGGCCACCGGCAGGAAGGCGAAGAGGTAGCGCTTGCCAGTCGACTCGATCTGCACCGACACGGGCGACTGGGCGTTGACCGAGGTCTTCAGCATCGCCAGCCCGACCGGCGTGAAGGTGCTCTCGGGCAGGAGCTTCTGGAGGTTGTCGCCGAGTTCGCGCGGCAACGCCGGGCCCTGGGGCGAGCCCCCGACCTCGATCAGCTGACAGCTCAGGAGCACCTGCCGTTCCGGGACGTCGATGCGCTTCAGCAGCGCCAGGGCGGTCTCGATGGTCGCGCGCTCGCCGTGCAACACGACCAGGCCACGCTTTTCGACCCGGCTGACACTGCTGAACATGCTGCTGACCGCACCGAGCACGGCATCGACCGAGATGAAGCGCGGCTTGTACTCGACCGCCTCCCAGGCCGTCGACGACTCTCGGCCCGTCACGTCGAGCTTGACCAGGAGCTCGCGCGCGCGCTGCACCTGCTCCTTCGTGTCGTAGATCACGATCGTGCCCCCGAGCCGGCGCATGCTGGCTTGCCTGTTCGAGCTCCCGTTCTCCTTGACGAAGTAGGTGCGCCCGACGAGGCCCTGGACGATCGTGAAGAGCTCCTCGGAGCTCACGTTCTTCACCGGGTACTGCTCGAGCACGAGCTCGCCGAGGCTCAGTTCCAGCGGCTTCGCGGGCTCGAAACCCGCGTCCTGGGCGCGCGTCGAGGTGCACAGGGCCAGCAGGACCAGGGGCGCGAGCACGCGGAAGGAGCGAATGCGGTTCATGGTCAGCCTCCGAGGTTGGGTTCGATCGTCTGGGTATCGGGTTCGGTGTGCGGGGGATCGAGCAGCACGAGGCGCACCGGTCCGGAGCGCAGCTCGAGTCGATCCGGGAGCGCGGCCAGGACCTCCACGCCGCGCTCGGCGGCGGGGGCGGGTCCCTGGGCCACGCGCGGCGCGCGCGCCGGTTCGGCCCCGGGTCGTAGCGCGCGCCACAGGGCCGCGCCGCCCAGCGCGAGCAGCAGCGCGGCCGCGCCGAGGAGCCTGGATCGCGCCGGCCCGCGCAGGCGCCAGAGCGCGCGGGGAGCCCGACGCGGGAGCGCTGGCACGCGCGCCGGCGGGATCTCGAGCCCGCCCCAGGCCGCCCGCATCCATTGCACGGCGCGCGCGGTCTCCGGATCGGCCTCGGAGGCCCCGTCGGCGAGCGGCGGGGGCCGCAGGCCGCGGTAGAGCGCGCCGAGCTCGCGCAGTGCCTCGGCGTCGGGCACGCGATCGTCCTCCGTGCTCACATCGGCCCTCCCGGAGCCAGGCGCGCGCCGAGCAGCTCGCGCAGGCGGCGGCGCGCCAGCGTCAGCAACGAGCGCACGCTGCTCTCGCTGATCGCGAGCTGGCCCGCGACCTCGGCCGTCGACAGCTCCTCGAGGTCGCGCAGCACGAAGGCCTCGCGCTCGCGCTCGGGGAGCGAGCGCAAGGCCAGCGCAAGCGTCTCCTGGACCTCGGCGCGCTCGACGCTCTCGTGCGGATCCGGCAGCGCGCGCTCGACCCGAGCCTCGCCCGCCGCGCCTTCGGCTGAGCGCCGCGTGGCGCCGCGCCGCAGCCGATCGCGGCAGCGGTTGAGCACCAGCGTCGTGCGCCAGGCGCGGTAGGCGTGGGCCGGGTCGCGCGTGGAGAGCGTGTCGAGGATCCGCAGCATGGCTTCCTGGGCGACGTCGTCCGCGTCCGCGGCATGGGCCAGGAAACCGAAGCACAGCCGGTAGACCTCGGGATGCTCGGCGCGGAACCAGGCATCGACGGCCTCCGGGGCTCCGGCCTCGACCGCGCGCAGGAGCTCCGCGGTGGGGCTCCCCGCACCGTTCGGCGGAGTCGACATCGTCCGGGCAACGAACGCTCCTCGGGCGGGGAGCGCTGAAGGAATCCGCCTCCTCTGGGACGGATCTCGATCCGGCGGGGAGCTCATCGGGGCCGTTAGACTGCCGCGCCCCTCGCCGCATGCCTCCGATTCCCCGTCTGTTCGTCCTCGGCGCCCTCTTCCTGGCCGGCTGTCGCCTGGGCGAGGCCGGCCCCCGGGTCGGCCCCGCGCTCACCGGCGACCCGGCGCGCGGCTTCGTGCTCGTGCGCGAGTTCGGCTGCACGAGCTGCCACGCGAGCGACGCCCTGGCGGCCGAGCCCGCGCCGCGGCTCGAGGGCATCGGCGCGCGTCTCACGCCCGGGGGGATCGGATCCGCGCTCTCCGGCGGCGCGCGCATGCCCGACTGTCTGGCGTCGCTCGCCAAGCGGGAGCGCACCGCGGCGCGCGAAGCCCTGACGCACTACCTGGCCTCGCTGGGCGGCCCGCTCGCGCCCGAGCCGCTCCTCGTGGATGCCCAGGCCGTCGAGCGCGGGCGCCAGCTCTACCATTCGATCGCCTGCGTCGCGTGTCACGCGCCGTTCGAGGAGGTCGCGACGCTGGCGCGGCCGCTGTGGGACTTCGATGAGTCGTTCGAGCCGTCGCCGGAGCGCCCGGCGGACTCCGCGCCGCGCGACCCGCTCGCCCTGCGCGGACTCGCCGAGCGCACCTCGCTCAGCGCGCTGGCGCGCACGCTGGAGGACCCGCTGGCCGTGCACCCGTCCGGGCGCATGCCGTCGCTGGGGCTCGACGCGCGCGAGGCGCACGACGTGGCCGCGTACCTCCTGTACGAGGACGAGCTCGCGCGCGGGGGCGTGCGGTTCGCGCACGGCGCCGGTCTCGAACTGGAAGTCTTCGAGGGCGACTTCCCGGACGAGGAGGTGGACTTCGACGTGCTCGAACCCGTGCGCACGGAGACGGTCACGAGCTTCTTCGAGGGCATCCCGCACCGCGAGGACGACTTCGCGTTCCGTTTCCGCGGGTTCTTGCAGGCCACCGAGGCCGGCGAGCACTGGTTCTACACGCGCTCGGACGACGGTTCGATGCTGTCCGTGGACGGGCGACTCGTGGTCGACAACCACGGGCAGCACGGCATGCACGAGCAGTTCGGCCGCATCCAGCTCACGCGCGGCTACCACGCCCTCGAGGTGACCTACTTCGAGCACCTGGGCGACGAGGGGCTGGAGGTTGCGTGGATCGGGCCGAAGACCTCCAAGGGGCCCATCCCCTTCGAGCGGCTGTCGCACCTCGTCGTCGGCTTCACCGCACGCCCCGCGCCGCCGACGTTCGCGCTCGATGCGCGGCTAGTGGAGCGCGGACGCGCGCTGCATGCCGAGCTCGGTTGCGCGAGCTGTCACGGGTCCGGCCCCGCGCGCGCGGCGCCGCTGGCCGAGCTCGATCCGCGCCGCGGGTGCCTCGCGTCCGTGCCTGGAGGTACGGCGCCGCGCTATCGCTTCGCGCCCGGCGAGCGCGCGGACCTGGTCGCGGCCGTGCGCGCCGGGACGCCGCCGAGTCGAACGGCCGCCGAGCGCCTCGACGCCGAGCTCGCGCGCCTGAACTGTGGCGCCTGCCATGTGCGCGGCGCGCTCGCCGGCCCGAACGACGAGCGCCGCCCGTTCTTCCAGGTCGCTTCCGGACTCGACCTCGGCGACCAGGGCCGCTTCCCGCCGCTGCTCGAGCGCGCCGGCGCGAAGCTGAAGCCGGCCTGGTTCCAGGCCGTGCTCGAGTCCGGCGGGCGCGCGCGGCCCTACATGAAGACGCGCATGCCGCAGTTCGGCGCGGCCAACGTGGGCGCGCTGCCCGAGCTGTTCGCCGCGGCCGACGCGAGCCTGCGCGACGAGCGCGAGCCCGAGTTCACGAGCGAGGCGGTCGAGGCCGGCAAGCAGCTCGCCGGGATCAGGGGCCTGGGCTGCATCCAGTGCCACGAGTTCGCGGGTCATCCCTCGATCGGCATCCCGGCCGTCGACCTCGCCAGGGTGCACGAGCGCGTCTACCCGGGCTGGTTCCGCGAGCTGCTCATGGATCCGGTCGCGATCGGCATGAACACGCGCATGCCGAGCTTCTGGGTGGAGGGGAAGAGCCCCGTAGAGGGCGTGCTCGACGGCGATCCCGCGCGCCAGGTCGACGCGCTGTGGACGTACCTCTCGCTCGGCAGCTCGATGCCGCTGCCGGAGGGCCTCGTGCCGCGCGAGGGCGAGTACGAGGTCGAGGTCACCGACACGCCGGTGTGCGTCGGCGTGTTCATGAAGGGCGCCAGTCCGCGCACGCTCGCGGTCGGGCTGCCCGAGCGCGTGCACTACGCCTTCGACGTGCAGAACTCACGCCTGGTCTGCGCGTGGCGCGGACGCTTCCTCGACGCGACGGGCACCTGGCGCGGACGCGCGGGTGAGCTGGAGCGGCCGGCGGGCGAGGACGTGCTCGAGTTCGCGCCCGGTTGCGCGCTGATGATGCTCGATGCCCCGGACGATCCGTGGCCGAGCGAGCTCGGCCGGGAGGCCGGCTACCGCAACCGGGGACGCCGCTTCGACCCGGCGCGACGACCGGTGTTCGCGTACGGCGTCTGCGGGGTGGAAGTGGAGGAGAGCCTGGAGCCCCTGATTCGCCCGGGCGGAGCCACGCTCGTGCGTCGCTTCCATCTGACGGCCGCGCCCGAGCTCTTCCTGCGCGTGGCGGTCGGGGAATCGGTGGAGCGGAGCGAGGATGGCCAGTGGCGCATCGACGGCCGCCTGCGGGTGCGCGTACCCGAGACGGCCTTCGTCGTGCACGGAGCGAGCGGCGCCGAGCTGCGCGTGCCGAGCGCGAACGACCTGGAGGTGGAGTACTCGTGGTGATCGCGCTCTTCGTTCTCGCGCTCCAGGCTCCGGCCGAGGCCGACTTCTACCCAATCACGACCGTCGAGGTGCCCGGGGAGGTCGTGCTCGAGGTGGGCGGGATCGCGCTGCTCGCGGATAGGCAGACGCTCGTGTGCACGCGCCGCGGGCAGGTGTGGCTGCTCGACGACGCCTGCACCCCCGATGGCAAGGGCGCGGGCTTCCACCTGTGGTTCGACGGCCTGCAGGAGCCGCTCGGGCTGCTGGTGGACGGCGAGTGGGTCTACACCGTGCAGCGCGGCGAGCTCTCGCGCCTGCGCGACGCCGACCACGACGGACGCGCCGACGAGCTCGAGACGATCTCCGACGCCTGGCGCATCTCCGGCAACTACCACGAGTACGCCTTCGGGCCGGCGTGGGGGCCCGACAGGCGCCTGTGGCTCACGCTCAACCGTCCCTTCGGCGACGAGCCCTTCGGGCACGTCGATTGGCGCGGCTTCGCGCTCGCCATCGATCCCGCGAGCGGTGCCTGGGAGCCGGTGTGCGCCGGGTTGCGCTCGCCCTGCGGGATCGAGGCCGCGCCGTGGGGCGACGTCTTCTACACGGACAACCAGGGCGAGTGGTGCGGCGCGTCGAAGCTCGCGCTGCTCAGGCCCGGCAGCTTCCACGGACACCCGTGGGGGATCGAATCGACCAAGCGTCCCGAGTGGAAGCACGGCGAGGTGCCGATGCCGCCGGACAAGACGCTCATGCCGCTCGTGAGGGAGAAGGTGCCGAGCTTCGAGCTCCCCGCGGTGTGGTTCCCCTACGACGAGATGGGGCGCTCGCCGGCGGGCTTCGTGTGGGACACCGAGGGGCGCTTCGGGCCGTTCTTCGAGGGCCACGTCTTCGTCGGCGACCAGTTCGACGCCTCGCTGATCCGCGTCACGCTGGAACAGGTCAACGGCCGCTGGCAGGGCGCGTGCTACCCGTTCCGCATGGGTCTCGCGAGCGGCGTCACGCGCCTGTGCTGGGGCGCGGACGGGTCGCTCCTCGTCGGCATGACCAACCGCGGCTGGGGCTCGCGCGGTCAGGACACGCAGGGCCTGCAGCGCGTCACGTGGAGCGGCACGACGCCCTTCGAGCTGCGCGAGATGCGCGCCGCGCCGGGCGGCTTCGAGCTCGAGTTCACCGCGCCGATCGAGGCGCCGAGCGCCGCCGATCCGGCCACCTACCGGATGTCGAGCTACACCTACGAGCTGCACGAGGAGTACGGCAGCCCGAAGATGGACGAGCAGGCGCCGGCCTGCGTGCCGACCGTCGTCGACGCGACCCACGTGCGGCTCGCGGTGGAAGGTCTGCGCTCGGGCTACGTGCACGAGCTGCACTACGAGGGCCTGCGCTCGGCCACCGGTGAGCCGCCGCTGCACGACCGCGCGTACTACACGCTGGTCGAGCTGCCGAGTGCGGACGACGGCGCCCGTCCGCGTTGAAGCTCACTTCGAGCGTACGAGCTTCAGCTCCACGCGCGTCTCGACCTCCGGCGTGAGCTCCACGTCCACACTGCCCGAGTCGTTCGAACGGACCCGGCGGCCGTCGACGAACTGGAACGGGCCGGCATCGATTCGGGCCTTCCCTGGCGGCAGGTCGTGCTCGGCGATCCTGCCCTGGTCGTCGGGGATCAAGAGGCGTGACGTGCCGTCCTCCGAGTAGAAGGCGAACGTCGTGCTCACGCGCTCGTGGTCCGCCCCGAAGGCGAGCCCGACCAGGGAGCAGGCGGGGCGCAGGTGCAACACGACGTCGTCGCGCTCCTCGCCTGGAGGCAGTTCGAGGGTGAGGGGAGCGGAGTCGGCCAGCCCGGGTGCCGCGGCGACGATGCGGAGCACGCCTTCCTCGTCGGACAGAGTGAAGCGTCCCTCGCCGTCGGCCTGCATCTCGAAGACGACATCCCCTCCCCAGAGGCCCGGCCCCCGGAGCTCGACCTGCGCTCCCGCGTGCGCGGCGCCGTCCGGCCCGAGGACCCGTCCGCGCACGGTCGCGCCCGGGGCGAGCGCGAAATGCAGCAGGGTCTGCGCGTCGGCGGGGAGAAAGATCGTGCGTCGCTCGGTGCGGTGGCCAGGCGCGCGGACCAGGAGCTCGGAAGCCCCCGTAGGCAACGGCCCGAGGACGAAACCTCCGTCCGCGCCCACCCGCAGCACCTTGTTCGTGGGCCTCCCGAAAGCCCCGGGCGGGGGGAGGAGTTCGACCATGGCGCCCTCGAGCGGGACTCCGCTCGGGTCGGTCACGAAGCCGCGCACCGTGCCCAATCTCTCGACGGTGAGGTCGATCCACGCGCTCTCGCCCGGTCGGAGTGCGGCGAATTCCTGGCGCACTTCCAGGGACAGCGGCTCCGCGGGCTCGGCGGTGCCTACCTCGCTGTGGGCCACCAGTTCGAGCGGGCGGTCTGGTTCGACCACGAGCGCGAAGGCTCCGTCGGGCCCCGTGTACGTCGCGCTCTGGTTGCCGGCCGTGACGTAGGTCGGCCCCAGCTTCGACTGCGGGTCGAGCCCGGGAGGCAGGTGCACGCGTCCGCGCAAGACGGCGAAGACCGTGGGGGAGAGGACCACGTCGAGCGTCCCCGGCGGAACCTCGACCTCGGGCAGCAGGAAGAGCCGGCCCACGAGGCCCAGGGTGACCGAGCGCGTGTCCTCGGGCAGCCGGATCGAGAAAGAACCGTCGCGCGCGACCGTCTCGCTCTGCGACGAGCGCGGGCGCGCCGTGCCGGTCCGGTGCGCGAGAGCGACGATGCGCGGGCGCTCGTCCGGCGGGAGATCCCAGGGCATCGCGACGCGTCCGGCCACGGCCTTGCCCTGTGGCGCGACCGATTCGCGCTGCGCGTCCCCCTGGCCTTCATCGGGATCCTCCGTGAGCACGGGTGCTGGCGCGAGTTCCGGCGGGCGCTCGACGCTCGGCTTGGGCGCAGGTTCCCTCGCGACGGCCGGCGTCGCGGCCGCAGGTGCGCGCGCCGGACGCAGCCACAGCACGAGCCCCACCAAGGCCAGCACGCCGAGCAAGGAAACGAGCACGCGCATCGGAGTCGAGCGCGTCAGTCTACGGCGCTGGCTGCGACGGTCGGACCGAATCGTTCCCCTCCGCCGGGCGCTACGCCGCGCCGACGTGCTTGCCCTTGACCAGCGAATCGGCCACGTGCGTTGCGGCCCACGAGTCGGGCTTGACGCGCACGTGGAAGCCGTGCCCCAGGACCATGCCGGCCAGCGAGCGCACGTACTGCGAGGAGAGGTGCTTCAGGTCCTCGTTGGCGTCCACGTGCACCACGATGTCGTGCGCGATCGCGCGCGAGAGCACCAGCGCGATGTCGAGCGAGAGTTCGGCCTCGAGGAACAGCTTGTGGGCCAGCGAGCGCGTGCGCGGGATCGAGGTGCGCTGGTAGAAGACGCGCCCGCCGTGGCCGGGGTCCACGACCGCCACGACCGTGGCGTAGTGCGTGGTCGTGCCGTAGTTCTGCGAGTCGGATCCGACGTGGACCTCCTCGCGGTCGCGGCGCAGGAGCTCCTGGACCGCACACAGGAGGTCCGGTATTGGCTTACCCGAGAGGGACCTCCACATGGCCGGTGCGCTTCTTTCGTCGGTCCTCAAGCGGGGCTTTAGACTAGAGCGGGAAGGCCCGCAGCGCAGCGCTTTTTTTCAGGGCGGACCGCGCGGGGCTCCTGCGACCCGCCAGACCTGCACCTCGCTGCGGTGCACGACGTCGCGCGCGAGTTCGCGCATCGACCCCGGCAGCGGGCCGGGATGGTCGCTCGGGTCGAGCACGAGCAGGCTGCCGGGTGCGCCGGCGCAGAAGGCCTCGACCTCGGCCGGGCTCACGAGCTTCTCGAGCTCGCGGCCGGCGAGCAGCGCGTAGATCCCGTGGTGCGCGGTCCCGAGGAACGCGAGCGGAGCGCGGCTGTCCGCGCGCAGGGCCGCGGCCAGGGCGTGGGGGAAGAGCAGCTCGCCGGCCAGGCGGTGGAGGGGCAAGAGGCTCGCGCCAGCGCCGAGCAGGGCGAGCGCGAGCAGCGCGCGCGGCGCGAGCCCCGCGCGGAACGTGGCCACCAGGCTCGCCAGCGCGAGCGCTCCCGCCGTCCCGAGCAGGAGCCAGGCTCCACCGCTGGCGAGCAGTTCGTGCCCTCGCGCGCCGAAGGACTCCGGCGTGCGCGGGATCCAGACGGCGGCAGCTGCGACCACGCCGAGAACCAGCGCGAGCTGGATGCGCACGCCCGTGCGCAGGAGCCCGAGCGTGCGCGGATCCGCTTCGAGCCTCCAGGCGAAGTAGAGCGCCAGGGCCGGCGCCGCGGGCACCAGGTAGTGCGCCTGCTTGCCGCTGATCAGCGTGAAGCAGAGCAGCAGGAGCGCGAGCGCCCAGCCGAGGCGACGGACCCAGACGGGCGCTTCGCTACCCGTCCGCCGGAAGAAGAGCAGCGTCCCCGGCAGCGCGCCGAGCAGCACCACCGGCAGGTAGAAGAACAGCGAGCGCGAGTGGTCGGCGCCCTTGCCGATGCGTCCGGCCCAGCGCTCCCACAGGAGCGCGTTCGCGAACTCCGGTCCGCCGCGCACGGCCGCGGCCACGGCCCAGGCCGCGAGCGGGAGGAAGGCGAGCGCGAGGACCAGGGCCGCGCGGCGGGCATCGCCGCGCCGCGCGCCGGCGAGGGGCGTCATGGCCCACAGGAACGGGATCAAGAACAGCAGCGCGACCGGGCCCTTGGCGAGCAAGGCGAAGGCGCTCCAGCCCGCCAGTGCCAGCGTGCGCCGGCGCACCCAGGCGTCGAGCGTGCACCACACGCCCAGCGCGACCAGCGGATCGAAGGCCAGGAACTGGCCGGCCACGAGCGGGATCCAGAACGCGGCCTGCACCCAGCCCACCAGGCTCAGCCCGGCGCGCGTGCCGAGGCGCGCGACCACGAACACGGTGAGGGCCGAAGCCAGTCCGGGCACGAGGCGCAGCGCCGTCCAGGGCGGGATCGACAACCAGCCCAGGGCCCGTCCGAGCCAGAACAGGAGCGGCGTCTTCTCGGCGTAGGGCTCGCCCAGGAGCCGCAGGAGGAGCGGGCTCCCGTTCAGGCTCTCGCGGAAGACCTCCAGGTAGCGGGTCTCGTCGATCGGCAGCGGCGCACGCACGAGCGGCACCGCGAGCGCGAAGAAGAGCACGCACAGGGCCGGCAGGACCTCGGACTGGAAGCGCGCGGGCCCGCCGGAGCTGGGGCCGGGAGCGATGATTCCGGACCCACGAGGAGCGGGTGCGAGCGAGCCGGGGGAGTTGCCCATCGTTCGGAGGGATACGGCTGGATCGAACTCGTTCGGTGGACGCGGAGCGGGGTGGGAAGGGCGCGACGATCCTACGCGGCGTCGGCGCGCGCCCCAGAGTTACCCGATGGTCACGCTCCAGGCCAAGGATTGAGCTTGCGCATGCGGCCGATGGCGCGTTCCATCGACGGCCGAGACTCTTCCGGGTCGCAAGTGGGGTGACGGCGGTGTAATCGCTCGATCCCGCGGCCTTCCTTACCACAGCCAGTTGCCACCGTGGATTCCGCCCCGCTCGAGCCCGAACGCCCCGCCGCGGATTCGAGGATCGCGCGGGCGCGGCGCTCGTTCTCGCACGCGCTGCGCGCCGCCGGTGCGCGCCTGAGCCTGCGCTGCGCGAGCCTGGTACCGCTGCGCGCGACGCAACGCCTGGGCGGCTGGCTGGCGCGTCCGCTGATCCGGGTCCCGGGGCGCGCGCGGGACTCGCTGCTGTTGAACCTGGCGCTGTGCTTTCCCGAGCTGGATCGCGCGGCGCGCGCCGAGCTGGCCGAGCGCAGCCTGGCGGAGGCCCTGCGGGCGATGCTCGAACTCGGCCCGCTGTGGTGCTGGAGGCGCGAGCGCGTGCTCCGGCTGGTGCGCGAGGTCGTCGGCCAGGAGCAGCTCGACGCGGCCCTGGCCTCCAAGCGCGGGGTCGTGCTGCTCGGTCCGCACCTCGGTTCCTGGGAGATCGTCGGGCTGTACATGAGCGCGCACACCACGGTGACCTCGCTCTACCGGCCACCGCGCGTGCGCCGGCTGGAGCGCGTCTACCGCCGCGCCCGCGAGCGCTTCGGCGCGCGCCTCGTGCCCACGGATGCGGGCGGCGTGCGCGAGCTGTACCGGGCGCTGCAGCGCGGCGAGGTGATCGGCGTGCTGCCGGACCAGGATCCCGGGCGCAACTCGGGCATGTTCGCGCCGTTCTTCGGGCAGATGGCGAACACGAGCATGCTGGCCGCGCGCCTGCTCGCCGGTACCGACGCGGTGCCGCTGTTCGCGTGGGCCGAGCGGCTCGAACGCGGGCGTGGCTTCCGGCTGCACTTCTGCGAGGCGAACCTCGGCCCGCTGCAGCGCGGCGACGTCGAGCAGGCCACCCGTGCGCTCAACAGCGAGCTCGAACGGCTCATCCGCACCTGCCCCGAGCAGTACCTGTGGAGCTACCAGCGCTTCCGCTCGCGTCCGCCGGGTCAGCCGAATCCGTACCGGCGCGAACGGCGCGCCGAGCGCGCGCGCGCCTGATCAGCCCGGTTCCCGCGCGGGCTCGCCGTCCTCGGCCTTCGTGCGCCCGCGGGGATCGGCGAAGCGCAGCGCGAAGCCCGGCAGGAACAGGAGGTTCAGCAGGGTCGAGGTCACCAGGCCGCCCAGGATCACGGTCGCCATCGGGCCCTCGATCTCGCGCCCGGCCGCGCCGGCCTGCAACGCCAGCGGCAGCAGTCCGAGCCCGGTGACCAGGGCCGTCATCGTGACCGGCACGAAGCGCTCGCGCGCGCCGCGCACGGCCGTGGCGAGGTTCCAGCTGCAGCCCTCGACGCGCACGAGGTGCTGGTAGTGGGACAGCAGCATGATCGAGTTGCGCGTCGTGATCCCGAACACGGTCACGAAGCCGACCAGCGAGCCGAGCGACAGCGCGCTCCCCGCGAGCAGCGCGGCGAACACGCCGCCCACCAGGGCGAAGGGCAGGTTCAGGAACAGGAGCACCAGGCAGCTCAGGCTCTCGAAGGCCATCCAGGCGACCAGCACGATCCCGGCCAGGGCCAGGGCCGAGTGCAGCAGCAGCTCGCGCCGGGCCGCGCCCTCGGCCGCGGCCGAGCCGCCGAAGGACAGGTAGGTGCCCGGGGGCAAGGGGATCCGCGCCAGGCGCGTGCGCGCCTCGTCGAGCAACGCGTTCGCGTCGCGACCGGCGACGTTGCACGTGATCGTGGCGCGCCGCCGCGCGCCCTCGTGCAGCACCAGCGCGCGGCTCTCCGCTCCGCGCACGTCGGCCACGGCCGAGAGCGGCACGCTGCCGCCGTCGGGCGTGCCGAGGGGCAGGGCCGCGACGGCCTCGGGGGAACCGCGCGCCTCGGGCGCGAGCACGACCACCACCTCCCGCAGGCGCTCGTGCTCCCAGGTCTCGGCGGCGCGCACGCCCTGGAAGGCGATCTGCACGGCCTCGAGCACGTCGAGCGGGCGCAGCCCGAGGCGCGCCAGGTCGCCCGCGCGCGGCACGATCTCCAGCGCCGGCGAGGCCGGAGCGGAGCTCGGCTGCACGTCCACCGCGCCGTCCAGCGTGGCGAGTTCGGCCGCCAGGCGTTCGGCGGCGCGCTCGAGCGCGTCGAGGTCCTCGCCGTACAGGCTGATCACGATCTCGGAGGCGTCGCCGCTGATCGTCTCGCCGATGCGATCCCCGAGGAAGGTCAGGACCTCGGTGCGCAGCCCGGGCTCGGCTTCCAGCGTGGCGCGGATCTCGTCCTCGACCAGGGCTTCGACCTCGGGCGCGAGCGGCACGAGCTCGACGTGGAACTCGCTGCGATTCGGGCCCCAGGGATCCTCACCGAGCTCGGCGCGCCCGATCTGCTGTTCGACCGTGGCGATGTGCGGGTTGGCGAGCAAGGCCTGCGAGAGGCGCGCGCCGACGCGCTTCATCTCCTCGAGCGAGGTGCCCGGCGCGGCCGAGGCCTGCAGCACGAAGTGTCCCTCGCGGAAGGCGGGCAAGAACTCGAAGGTGAGCTGCGTGCGCGCCACCAGCGCGGCCACGAACAGCGCCGCCAGGAAGCCCGCCGCGGGCCAGGGCCGCCGCGCGAGCGCGGTGACGAGGCGGGCGTGGAACTCGCGCGCCCGGCCCAGCAGGGCCAGCTCGCGCGCCTCGGCCGGCGAGCGCGACAGCAGCAAGAGCGACAGGGCCGGCGTGACCGTCAGGGCCACCCCCAGCGAGGCCAGGATCGCCAGCAGGTAGACCTGCGCCAGGGGCGCGAACAGCTTGCCCTGCAGGCCCGAGAGCGTCAGCACCGGCACGAAGACCAGCGCCACGACCAGGGTCGCGTACACGATCGCGCCGCGCACCTCGAGCGAGGCCTCCAGCACCGTCTTGAAGGAGCTCTTCGGGTGGCCCGCGGCCGCGTTCTCCCGCAGCCGGCGCAGGATGTTCTCGACGTCGATGATGGCGTCGTCCACCACCTCGCCCAGCGCGATCGCCAGCCCGCCCAGGGTGATCGTGTTGAGCGTCTGGCCGGCGGCGTCCATCACGATCAGGGCCGCGCCCAGCGAGAGCGGGATGGCCGTGAGCGAGATGAAGGCCGTGCGCAGGTCGAGCAGGAACAGGAACAGCACCACCGCCACCAGCACCGCGCCGATCAGCAGCGACTCGCGCAGGTTGGCCAGCGAGTTCTCGATGAAGGTCGCGGGCCGGTGCAGGCGCGGGTAGAGCTGGATGCCGCGCTCGCGGATCAGCGGCGCCAGTTCCTCCAGCGCGGCCTCGACCCGCTGCGTGACCTCGTAGGTGTTCGAGCCGTACTGCGAGAGCATCGTCAGCAGCACGCCCGGCCGACCCTGGATCAGGGTGTCGCCGAACAGCGGTTCGGGCCCGAGCACCACGCGCGCCACGTCCGAGAGCAAGAGCGTGTGTCCCGCGCGCCGGGCCAGCACCACGCGCTCGAGTTCCTCGGGCGTGCTGAACTGCCCGCGGCCCTCCAGCACCACGCGCTGGTTCGGGCCCTCGACGAAGCCGGCCCCGAGGACCCCGGTCGCCGCGCGCGCGGCGGCCAGCACGTCGGCCAGGCTCAGGCCCGCGCGCGCGAGCCGCGCCGGATCGACCTGGATCTGGAGCTGCTCGATCTCGCCCCCGAACAGGCTCACGCCCGCCACGCCCGCCACGCCGAGCAGGCGCGGGCGCAGCGTCCACTGCGCGAAGCGGCGCAGCTCCATGGGCGAGCATTGCTCCGAGACCAGCCCGATCTTGAGCAGGTCCAGCGTGGCCGAGGTCAGCGGCGTGAGCTTGGGGGCGGCCGCGCCGGCGGGCAGGTTGGGCGCCACCTCGCCCAGGCGTTCGGACAGCACCTGACGCGCGCGCTGGGGCTCGACGCCCTCGGCGAACACGGCCGTGACCACGCTCAGGCCCTGGATCGACTGCGAGCGCAGCGCCTCGAGGCCCACGCTGCCGCTCAGCGCGACCTCGACCGGGCGCGTCACGAGCGTCTCGACCTGCTCGGCCGAGAAGCCGGGGGCCTCGGTCTGCACCACCACCTGCGGTGGGGCGAATTCGGGGAAGACGTCCAGCGGCGCGTCCACGGCCACGCGCGCCCCGTGCACCAGCACCAGCGCCGCCAGGGTCACCACCACCACTCGCCAGCGCAGCGAGCTCTCGACCAGGCTCCTGAGCATGGGCGGGCTAGTCTTCTTCCGTCCCCTGACGGCCGAGGAGTTCGGCCGAGAGCACCTGTTGCGCGCCGTGCACGACGAGTTCCGGGCGCTCGCCCGGCAGCCAGGCTTCGTCCGCGAACCAGCCGCCCGAGAGCGGTCGCTCGAGCGCGAGCGCGACGCGCTCCAGCGTGGTGGCGCCGCGCCGCACGTACACGAAGGCCTGGCCGGCGAGACGCACCACGGCCGAGGCCGGCACGCGCACGCCCGTCAGCGCGGGCTGATCGAGGCGCAGCCAGGCGCTCAACCCCAGCCCGGGGCGCAGGCTCGCGGTGGCGCCCGCGTCCGCGCGCAACTGGAAGAACAGCGCCGGCGCGGCGCCCGTCGCGCTGGGCGCCGGACCGATGCGCTCGGCGGCCAGGAACTCGCCGGGCGCGTCGACCCGTTCCACGCGCGCCGCGCGGATCGCGCCGGCCGCTCCGGCGCCCGCGGGGAGGTCGATCGAGACCAGCGGCGCGCGGAAGTCCTCGGCCCGCAGCAGCACGGCGCCGGCCTCGACCGCCTCGCCCGCGCGCGCGTCGAGCTCGGTGACCTCGCCGGCCGCGAGCAGGACCAGCGCGAGCGCGGTCCCCGCCTCGTCCGCGGCGGCGGCCGCCAGCGTGCGCACGAGCTCGCGCATCCCGCTGGCGCGCGCCTCGGCCGCCTGCAGGCGCGCCTCGGCCGCGCCCAGGTCGCGATCGGAAACGGTCTTGTCCTGGTTGAGCCCGCGCGCGCGCTCGGCCTCGACGCGCAGCTGGGGTAGCTCGGCCTCCAGGGCCGCCAGCTCGGCCGCGCTGGTGGCGCGTTCGGTCGCGAGCCCGCGGCGCTCGACGGGCGTGAGGCGCGGCGCGAGCCGGAAGACCACCTGGCCCGCCGCCAGCGCGGCTCCGAGCGCCGGCTGCACGTCGCCGGCGAGCAGCGTGCCCGCCAGGGGAGCGCGCAGCGTCGCCACGGCGGAGGGCTGACTCACCACGCGTCCGAAGGCGCGCACCTCCGGGATCCACTCGGCGCGCTCCGGCACGGCGAACTCGAGGCCCATCGTGGCGAGCTGCTGGGCGTCGAACTCGAGCGTGAGCGCGGCGAGCTCGTGCGCTTCGGCGTGCGCGGGCTCCTGCGGCGCGACCCCGGGGTCCGCGCGGTGGCAGGCGGGGCCGAGGAACCCCGGGAGCAGGATCAGCACCAGGTCGGGCGCGAAAACGGAGCGATGGGGCTTCATGGCACGGTGACGGGTGGCTCTGGAAGCCCGCTCTGCTCCAGCGGGCGCTGGAGCTGGTCCTCCAGCTCGCCCTGGGCGATTCCGACGCGTTCGTCCTGTTCGGTCAGGCTGCGTTCCAGCACGAGGCTCGCGAGGTGCGCGTCCAGGAGCTCGAGGCGTCCGGCCGCACCGAGCTCCAGGGTCCGGCGCGCGCGCTCCTCCGCCTGCCGGGCGAGTTCGAGCCCGCCGCGCACGCTCTCGCGCTCGCGCAGCGCGCCCGCGTAGGCCACGCGCGCGCGCTCGATCGCGCCGATGGCCTCTTCCTGCAGCGCCAGGAAGCGCGCGGCGCTCGCCGCGCGGCGCGCCTCGGCCTCGGCGATCGGGCCCTGGTTGTGCGCGAAGAGCGGCAGCTCGAGCGCCAGGCCGAGCGCGTACTTGTGGTCGCCCTGGTCCCAGCTCGTCCCCGGCGCGAGCGAGAGATCCGGGTACTGGCGCGCGATCTCGAGCCGCAGGTCGGCCTCGGCCGCGGCGTATTCGTGCAGCTTGGCGTGCAGGTCGAGACGGTTCTGGAGTCCGAGCTCGCGCGCCTCCTCGGCCGTCGGCGCGGCCGGCCAGGCCTCGCTCGGGGCCGCGATGGTCAGGCCCTCCAGGTTCGCGCGCGGGATCCCGAGCGCCGCCGCCAGGCCGGCGAGCGCGCGTTCGAGGCGCGTGCGCGCGGCCTCGTTCTCGGCCGCGAGGCGCACGAGCTCTTGCTGGTCGCGCAGCAGCTCGGGGCTGGCGAGCTCTCCGGCCTCGAGCAGCGCGCGCAGGGCGTCCAGGCGCTGCGCCTGGGCCGCGCGCTCCGCTTCGAGCCCGCCGGCTCGTCGCCGCGCCGAGCCGAGCTCGAGCCAGGC
>CAZWAY010000083.1:0-21766 GCA_964631945.1 uncultured Planctomycetaceae bacterium | reverse complement strand
GTGGGTCGCGTGTCTGGTCCCACCCCCGAACGGGCCCCCGACGAGCCGACCACCCACCCACCCATCCATCCATCCCCCCGACTTCCCCCGCCCTTCCCGGAAGCCCTCGCCCCCCAGCGCGTCCCCTCCCACGAGTATCCTTCCCTCTCCGATCCGCCCCGCGTCCCGCCCCAACCCACCCGCCCACTCTCCCGCGATGCGTCGGATCGCCGTCATCGGACTCGGCTACGTGGGCCTCGCGGTCGCTCGCGCCTTCGCGCTGCGTTTTCCGGGCACGCTCGGCTTCGATCGCGACGCGGCGCGCCTGGACGGGCTGCGCCGCGGCCTCGATCCCACCGGCGCCCTGGCGGAAGTCGGCCAACTCTCCGCCCTCGAGCTCTCCAGCGACCCGCGCACCCTGGCCGGCCGCGATTTCTTCGTGATCGCCGTGCCGACGCCGATCGACGCCGACAGGCTCCCCGACCTCGCCGCGCTCGAGGCCGCGGCTCTCACGCTCGGTCCCGCCCTGCGCCCCGGCGCGATCGTGGTGCTCGAATCGACCGTCTATCCGGGCCTGACCGAGGAGTGGCTCGGGCCGCGGCTCGAGGCCTCCTCCGGGCTCGTGCGCGGGCGCGACTTCACGCTCGGCTACTCGCCCGAGCGCATCAATCCCGGCGACCCGGCGCACGCCTTCGAGCGCGTCCGCAAGGTGATCGCGGCCGAGGACGAGCGCACGCTCGAGGTCCTCGAGGCCTGCTACGGCGCCGTGGTCACGGCCGGGGTCCACCGCGCGCCCTCGATCCGCGTGGCCGAGGCGGCCAAGGTGATCGAGAACGTGCAGCGCGACCTCAACGTGGCGCTGGTGAACGAGCTCGCGCGCATCTGCCAGCGCCTGGGGCTCGACACCGGCGAGGTCCTGGCGACCGCGGGCACGAAGTGGAACTTCCTGCCCTTCCGCCCGGGCCTGGTGGGCGGCCACTGCATCGGCGTGGATCCGTACTACCTCGCCGCGCGCGCCCAGCAGCTCGGCGTCGAGCCGCGCATGATCCTGGCCGGGCGCGCGGTCAACGACGGCATGAGCGCCTTCGTGGCCGAGTGCGTGCTCGAGCGCCTCGCGCGCGTGCTCGGGCGCGTGCGCGGCGCGCGCCTCGGCGTGCTCGGCGTGGCCTTCAAGGCCGACGTCGGCGACCTGCGCAACTCGCGCGTGCCCGAGGTCCTGGCGCTCCTGCGCGCGGCCGGGGTCGAGCTCCGGGTGCACGACCCGCGCGTCGATCCGGGCCTGGCGGCGCGGCTGCACGGGCTCGAGCTGCTGCGCGCCGAGGAGCTGGGCGAGCTGGACGCCGTGCTGCTCGCGGTCGCGCACCAGGGCCTGCCCGAACTCGCCCTGGCCCGTCTCGCTGCGGGAACGCGCCTGGCCCTCGACCTGAGCGGGGCCCTGACGCAGGCGCGCGTCCCGCCCGGAGTGACGCTCTGGCGCCTGTGAGCCGTATCGAGGCGCTGGAGCGCGAGCTGCGCCTGAATCCGCGCCTGTGGTTGGTGACCGGTGCGGCGGGTTTCATCGGCTCGCACCTGGTCGAGCGCCTGCTGGCCCTGGACCAGCGCGTGCACGCCCTGGACGATCTCTCCACCGGCCGGCGCGCGCACCTGGCGGCGGTCGAGCGGGCGGTGGGGCCCGAGCGGGCCCGGCGCCTGCGCTTCTTCCCCGGCGACGTGTGCGACGAGGGCGTGCTGGGCCCGGCCTGCGCGGGCGTCGAGCTCGTGCTGCACCAGGCCGGTCTGGGCTCGGTGCCGCGCTCGCTGCGCGAGCCGGAGCGCGCGCTGCGCGTCAACGCGGCGGGCACGTGGAGCGTGCTGGCGGCCGCGCGCGCGGCCGGCGCGCGCCGGCTCGTGTTCGCCTCTTCCTCGAGCGTCTACGGCGACTCGCCCGAGACGCCGCAGCGCGAGGAGCGCGTGGGGCGCGCGCTCTCGCCCTACGCCGCCTCCAAGCAGGTCGCCGAGCTCGCCGCGGCCGGCTTCTCGCGCTCCCTCGGTCTCCCCAGCGTGGCCCTGCGCTATTTCAACGTCTTCGGGCCGCGCCAGGACCCGCACGGGCCGTACGCGGCCGTGATCGCGCGCTGGAGCGCCGCGCTGGCGGCCGGCGATCCGCCCGAACTCGAGGGCGACGGCCGCCAGACGCGCGACTTCACCCCGGTCTCGGCGGTGGTCGCGGCCAACCTGCTGGCGGCCTGCGCCGAGCTGACGGAGCCGGCCACCGTGCTCAACGTAGGCACCGGACGCGCGACCGCGCTGGGGGCGCTGCTGGCGCGGCTGGTGGAACTGTGCGCCGAACTCGGGCTGGACCGGCGCGGGCTGCAACCGCTGCGGCGCCCGCAGCGCCCCGGCGATCGGCGCCACAGCCGCGCCGACCTGGGGCGCGCGCGCGCGCTGCTCGGCTACGAGCCGCCGGCCGAGCTCGACTCCGCCCTGCGGGCCACGCTGCGTGAGCGGGTTGACTCGCGCACGCGCGCTTCCTAACACTTCGACGGGGCCGCGCGGCCCGCTCGATGGCTCGTCCCGCCCTCACGCGCTGGAAGCAACGCCTGGCGCTCCTGTTCGCCGGCCCCGCCGAGCGGCGCCACGCGCTGGTCGGTCCGGCGCACCTGTGGCGGATGAAGCGCGACTTCCAGAGCGCGTTCCTGCGCGGCGTGGGTCTGACAGCGGAGCAGCGGCTGCTGGACCTGGGCTGCGGCACGCTGCGCGGCGGACTGCCGCTGATCGCGTTCCTCGAGCCGGGCCACTACACGGGTCTCGACGTGCGCGCCGAGGTCCTGGTGGAGGCGCGCGCCGAGCTGGCCGAGGCCGGGCTGGAGCACAAGGCGCCGTGCCTGGTGCACGCCACGGATCTGGCCGCGCTGGAGTTCCCCGCGCGCTTCGACGTGATCTGGGCCTTCTCGGTCCTGATCCACCTGGACGACGCCGCGCTGGAGCCGGCCCTGACCCTGGTGGCGCGCCAGCTCGCGCCGGGGGGCACGTTCTACGCGAACGTGCGCACGCAGGGCGCGCGCGCCGGCGAGGAGCGCTGGGAGCGCTTCCCGGTGGTCACGCGCCCGCTGGAGTTCTACCGCGCGGCCGGCGCCCGTCACGGCCTGGAGTCCAGCGACCTGGGAACGCTGGCGAGTCTCGGGCACCTCTCGGGCGATCCGGCGCAGGACGGCCAGCGCATGCTGCGCTGGCGCCGGGCAGGTCGATGAGCCGCGCACGCGCGAGTCCCGGGACGGTACCTGGCCGCGCGGGGCGCGCCCTGCGCCTGGCCATCCTGGGGTGCCGCGGGATCCCCGCGCGCTACGGCGGCTTCGAGACGTTCGCCGAAGAGCTCGGCGCGCGCCTGGTCGCGCGCGGCGTCGAGGTCACGGTCTTCTGCGAGCACCACGCCGGCGCGCGCCCGCGCGCGCATCGCGGCATGCGCCTCGAGTACGTGCGCGTGCCGCCGCTCGGAGCGGCGCGCGCGCTGGCCTTCGATCTGCGCTGCCTGCGCCGCGCGCGCGCCCACGACGTCGTGTACATGCTGGGCTACGGCGCGGGCGCCTTCCTGGGCCTGGCGCGGCGCGCGGGCAACCAGGTGTGGGTCAACATGGACGGGCTCGAATGGCGCCGCGCGAAGTGGGGCCGGCTGGCGCGCGCCTGGCTCGCGCGCATGGAGCGCGCCGCCCTGCGCTCGGCCGATCGCGTCGTGTTCGACAACCAGGCCGTGCGCCGAGCCGTGCTGGGCGACGCGTCCGACGAGCGCGTGAGCGTGATCGAGTACGGGGCCGAGCTCGAACTCGAAGCGGATGCGCACGCGCTGTCCGCGCTGGCGCTGCGCCGGCACGGCTACCTGCTCCTGGTCGCGCGCGTGGAGCCCGAGAACCACGTGCTCGAGATCGTGCGCGCGCACGCGCGCAGCGGCCTCGGGCTGGAGCTCGTGGTGGTGGGGGACGTGCACGGCGCCGGGCGCTACGGGGCGGCCTGTCGCGCGGCCGGGCGCGGGGCGGTGCGCTTCCTCGGGGCGCAGCACGACGCGCCCACGCTGCGCGCGCTGCGCCGCGACTGCGCCGCGGCGCTGCACGGACACTCGGTCGGCGGAACCAATCCGGCCCTGCTGGAGGCCATGGCGGCCGGCGCGCCGCTCGTGGCCCACGACAATCCCTTCAACCGCGAGGTCCTGGGGGTCGACGGACGCTACTTCGCGGACGAGCAGACGCTGGCGGACTGCCTGCGCGAGGTGGCGACCTGGAGCAGCGCGGAGCGGGTCCGCCGCGGCGCGGCCCACCGCGCGCGCATCGCCGAGCGCTACACCTGGGAACGCATCGCCGCCGAGTACGCCGCGCGGCTGGGATGCGCCGCGCCCGCGCGCGTCGAGCCGTGCGAACCCGCGGGCCTCGCGCCGGTCCGTCCGCAGCCGGCGCGACCGTTGCCCGCGGAGCCCGGGCGGTGAGGCCCGCGCGCTCCTCGGGCCGGGCCGGGCTGGGGCTGCTCGCGTTCGCGAGCGTGTACCTGCCGCTGGAGGAGTTCCTGCTGAAGTGGGTCCCCGGGGGCGAGCTCGGGTACGTGCTCCTGCGGCTGGGCTTCGAGGGCCTGCTGTACGGCGCGCTGGCGGCGCAGGTGGCGGCGCGCCTGGTGCGCGGGCAGCGCCTCCCGCGCACCTCCATCGACGTCGCGCTCGGCGCGTTCTCGTTGCTGGCGCTGGCCTCGCTGTTCCTGTCGCAGGGCTCCGTGCTGCTCGGATTGGTGAACCTGCGCGTGCTGTTGCGCTACGTGGCGGTGTTCTACCTCGCGGCCTGGCTCGAGCCTTCGGCCGGCGAGCGCCGGCGCCTGCTGGTCCTGGTGCTGGCCTCGGGCGCGCTGCAGGCCGTGCTCGGGCTGGTGCAGTTCCTGCAGGGAGGTGCGAGCGCCTTCTGGCTGCCGCGCCCCGAGCGGATCGAGATCGGCGGCGTGACGCGCGAGTTCGCGGCGCTCGCCGGCGGGCTGGAGCAGGGCGCCGTGCTCGGAACCACCGACCACTCGGTGGCCTTCGCGCTGCTCCTGCTGGTGGCCGGCACGCTGGCGGCCGCGCTCTATCTGGCGGGCGCCGCGCGCAGCCGGGTCCAGGCCGGCCTCCTGCTCGCGCTGGTGGGCCTGGCGCTGGCGGGCATCGTCTTCAGCTACGTGCGCTCGTGCCTGTTCGCCTTCGTGCTCGCGCTCGCGGCCCTGGCCTGGAGCGAGCGTCGCGGCCTGCCGCTGCGGCGCCTGTTGCCCGCGGCCGTGCTGCTCGCGCCCCTGGCCGTGGCGGGCCTGCTGCTCTACGCGGGCGGCGGCGCGGCCACCTTCGCGCGCGAGAAGGAGACGCGCGTCTCCCCGCTGGCCAGCGTCGAGGCGCTGTTCACGCCCGAGTACCTGCAGGCGGCCCGATCCTCGCGCCTGTGGGTGCTGCGCGAGGTGGGTGGCGAGATCGCGCGTTCGGCCGGCTGGCTCGGCTTCGGGCCCGACGAGCAGAACGCCAAGGAACGCCTGCTGCGCTCGGGCGGCGCCAGCCTGCATCGCCTGATCGCCTACCGCGCCTTCGAGGACGTGTACTGGGTGGCGCTGCTGGCCTACTACGGCTTCCTCGGCCTGACGGCGTTCCTGCTGCTGCTCGCCAGCCTGGTGCGGCCCGCGCTGCGCGCGCGCGCGGCCGAGGATCGGTGGGAGCGCGGCGCGGCCGGGGCATTGCTCGCGTTGCTCCTGGTGCTCGGGCCGCTGAGCTTCCTGGCGCCGACCTTCGACTTCCGCACCTTCGCCTTCGCCTTCTGGCTGCTGGCCGGGCTGGTGGCCGCGCGCAGGCTGCCGGCGCCCGCGCGGCGCGCGGTCCGGCTGCGGCCGAGCCTGGCATGAGCCCGTCGCCGCCCATCGCGCTGTTCGTCGGCGGCGCGCACAAGGCCGGCACGACGGCGCTCCATCAGGCCCTGGCCCAGCACCCCGGGCTGTGCGCGCACCCGCAGTCGGAGCTCTCGTTCTTCGTCGAGGACGAGGAGTACCGGCACGGTTTCGACTCGCGCACCTGGCGGCGCTACCTGCCGCCCGCGCGCGGGGCGCGGGTCTTCGTGGCCAAGCACGTCAAGCTCTTCTACCGGCGCGCGGCGCTCGAGCGCCTGCGCGCCTGCGCGCCCGCGGTGCAGCTGGTGCTGGTGCTGCGCCATCCCGTCGAGCGCGCGCATTCGGCCTACTGGCACGCGCGTGCCCACGGTCGCGAGGAACTGGCGAGCTTCGCTGCGGCGCTGGCGGCCGAGGACGCGCGCCTCCGCGCCGGGCGCGCACCCTGGCACGACACGGCCTACGTGCAGAACGGGCTCTACGCGCGCCCGCTGGCGGACGCCTTCGAGGTCTTCGGACGCGAGCGCGTGCGCGTGCTGCTGCTGGAGGACCTGCGCGCCTCGGGCCTGGCGCAGGTGCGCGCGCTGTACACGGCGCTGGGCGTGGATCCGGGCTTCCAGCCCGACCTCGAGCGCGGCGCGAACCGCGCCACGCGCGCGCGCTGGCCGGGCCTGGCGCGGGTGCTGGGGCGCGCCTTCGACAGCCGTGCGCCGGCCAAGCGCGCGCTGCGGGCGCTGCTGCCGGCGCGCGTGGCGCTCGCGCTGCGCCACGAGCTGGTGCGCTGGAACTCGCGTCCGCTGGTGCTGCCGCCCCTGGCGGCGGAGACGCGCCAGGCGCTGCTGGCGCGCTTCCGTGAGTCGAACGAGCAGGTGGCCGAGCTGCTGGGGCGCGAGCTCTCGGCCTGGCAGCGCTGACCCGCGCGCTAGCGTTCGTAGCCCAGTGCGCGCCGGGTGGCCGCGAAGGGCGCGCGCAGGGCCGGGGCTAGCGTCAGCGGCGCTGCGCGCACGCGCGGGCCGACGCTGCGCTCGGCGTAGGCCAGCAGAGCCGCAGCGGGGGTCAGCTGCGCGAACTCGAGCACGCGCGCGAGGCTCGCGCGCGGCGCTTCCACCAGGGCCTCGTAGCGCACCGCCAGGACCTGCGCGGGGTGCCTGGCGAGCAGCGCCATCCCGGCGCGCATCGCCAGGATCCACTCCAGCGCGGCGCGGTCCTCGTGGCCGTCGAGCGCGGCCAGCTCGGCCACGGCGCCGCACAGGTCCGGCTCGTGCACCGCGCCCTGCTCCACCAGGATCCGGTACTTGCGTCCGGCCCGGCCCCACCAGTCGTCGCCCGCGGCCGTCGCGCGGCGCCGCGCCGACCAGGCCGCGACCGAGCGGCTGGTGTCGGCCCCGTCGCGGACCAGCAGGAGGAAGCGCGCCTCCGGGAACAGCGCGCGCACGCAGGCCGCGCGGAACACGAGCTCGGGGTACTTGTCGAGCACGCGCCGCGCGCGCGTGAGGGCCAAGAACGCGCCGTAGCCGCGCGCCAGCACGCGCGCCGCGCGCGGCGTGGCGTCGCGCTCGTCGAGCGCCAGTCGCGCGGGCGCGGCGGCGTAGCTGCCGATCAGGTCCTCGTCGGGGATCGCCGCGTGCCACAGGGCCTTCGGCTCGTTCAGGAAGGCCACCTCGGGGTGCAGCGAGAGCACCTTGCCGAGCCAGGTCGTGCCGCTGCGGCCGGTGCCGACGAGGAACAGGGGTGCGCGCACGGCGCGCAGCGGTGGCAGCGTGCGCGCCGTGGCGAGCGCGGCGAACACCAGCGGATTCAGCCAGCGCGCGCGCGCGGTCAGCGGGCGACCCTCGAACAGACCCGCGGCCAGCAGGCGTGCCAGGGCCTTGCCCGGACGCGCCGCGAGGTAGGCTCGGTCGAGCTGGGCCGGCATCCCTAGACCAGCTCCCGGTAGATGGCGGACAGGCGCGCGTAGTGCTCCGCGGGGCCGTAGCGCTCGAGCGCCAGGGCCCGGCCGCGGAGCCCGAGCTGTTCGGCCTCGCGCCCGTGCCCGGCCATCCAGCGCAGGCGCTCGGCCAGCGCCGCGGGCTCGCCGGGCGGGACCAGGAAGCCGTTCTCGCCCTCGCGCACCAGCTCGGGCAGGGCGCCGATGCGGCTGGCGATCACCGGCCGGGCCTGGGCCAGGGCTTCGAGCGCGCTGAGCCCGAAGGTTTCGTAGGACTGCGAGGGCACGACCACGCAGCGGCTCGCGCGCACCAGCCGGGCCAGCGCCGCCGGCTCCTGGAAGCCCAGCACGCGCACGTGTCCGAGCGCGCGGGCGGCGAGGGCCCGCTCGAGTTCGACCCGTGCGGGCCCGTCGCCCGCGAAGAGCACGGGCAACGCGCGCGCCTCGGCCGCCGCGGCGAGCAGCGTGAAGACGCCCTTGTAGGCCTCGAGCCGGCCCGCGAAGAGCACGTGCTCGCCCGGGCCGCGCGCGGGCGCGAGCGCCTGCGCCTCCACGAAGTGGGGCACGGTCAGCACGCGCTCGGGCGCGAAGCCGTGCTGCAGCAGCTTCGCGCGCTGGAACTCGCTCACGGCGATGAAGCGCGCCACGCGCGCGTCGGCCCCGACGGCGCGCGCCAGGTAGGCCTCCGAGACGCTCACCGCCGTGCGCGCCAGCGAGCCCTGGTTGCAGCGGCGCGGCAGCGCGCGCCAGAAGTGGCGTCCGGCGCAGGCCTCGCAGGGCACGCCGCGCGAGAGCAGCGTGTGCACCGGACACAGCGGCTTGTACTCGTGCAGGGTCTGCAGGATCGGGAGGCCCGCGCGCGCGAGCGGAGCCAGGATGGCCGGCGTCAGCTGGCCGTAGTAGATGTGCAGGTGCGCCAGGTCGGGGCGCGCGCGCGCCAGGAGTTCCGTCGTCGCGCGCGCCGCGCGGCGCGACCAGTGGAAGCGCAGCACGTCCCGCGCGCCCGGGCGCGCGAGCTCGTTCGGCGGCACGAAGGCGGCTTCGCCGGGCGCCGCCTCGTTGCGCGCGTGCGCGGTCGAGAGGTGCGCGACGCGATGTCCGCGCGCGGCGAGCAGGCGTCCGAGCCCGAGGAAGTAGCGCTCCGAGCCGCCGCGCAGGTAGTGGTAGTTGTTGGCGCCGAGGACGGCCGGGAGCTTCACGCGCGGCGCTCGACCAGCACGCCCGCCAGCGTGCGTGCCCCCGCGGCGCGCAACCCGTCGGCCGCGGCCTGCACGCGTGCGCGCGGCAGGCTGCGCGCGCGGTGCACCAGGCACAAGGCGTCCAGCGCGCGCACGAGGGCGGGCGCCGCGAGCAGCAGCTCGGCCGGCGGCAGGGCCAGCACGAGCACGTCGTAGCGAGCGGCGGCCTCCTCCAGGAAGCGCTGCGCGGCCGCGCGCACCAGCAGGTCGCCGGCGGGCGTGTCGGCTTCGCCCCACGGCAGCACCGCCGGTCCGTCCGCGCTGGGCTGCACCAGGGGCGGCCAGGGCGTGCCGTCGCGCAGGTGCGCGGCGAGTCCGGGCGCGGGCGCGAGTCCGAAGCACGCGCCCGCCGGGGTCGCGGCCGGGCCGGCCTCCACCAGCAGCGTGCGCCGGCCCTCGCTCTCGAAGGCCAGCGCGAGCTCGGCCGCCAGCGTCTCGGCCTCGCCGCCGAGGGCGGCCACGCCGATGCGCTGGCGCGCGGCCCCGTCGGGGGCGAAGCGCAGGCGCCCGCGCAGGCGGCGCAGGCTCTCGGCCGCGGCGCTGGCGCGCGCGTTCCGGAAGACCAGCGTGCGCGTCCCCAGTCGAGCGAGCGTCACGACGCCCTCCGCGGCCAGCGCGCGCTCCAGCTCCACCGCCCGGAACACGCGCCCGCGCGAGGGTTCGCGCACGAAGGTCCACAGCGTTCCGAGGGCGAGTCCGAGCAGCAGCCCGAAGGCCGTCAGGCGCCCGAGATCGGGGGCGGCCAGCTCGTCCGGCGCGACCGCCGCGTCCACCAGCTCGGCGCGCGTCTCGGCGCTCGAACGCGTGATCTCCGCGCCCTGCAGGCTGCGGATCAGGTAGGGCACCAGTTCGCGGTGCATGCTGAGCTCGACGCGCGCCTCGGTCATCTCGCGCAGGCCCTCGGGCATCTCGGCCAGGCGCCCGCGCAGCTCGGCTTGCACCTGTTCGAGCTCCGCACCGCGCACCTTCAGGCCCTGCAGGCGGCTGGCGAGCTGCGCGCGCGTGCGCGCCAGCAGCGCCTCGCTCGCAGCCCGGTTCTGGCCGAGCAACGGGTGGCCCTCGAGCAGGTCGGCTCCCAGCGTCCCGGCCTGCGCATCCAGCCGCGCCAGTTCCTGCAGCAGACCGCTGGTCACCGGGTCCACCAGGACACCCACGTTGAGCGTGCCATCGATGCGCGCCAGGGCGTTGCGGTCGCCGGCC
Source organism: uncultured Planctomycetaceae bacterium (assembly GCA_964631945.1). Classification (GTDB taxonomy): domain Bacteria; phylum Planctomycetota; class UBA1135; order UBA1135; genus JABFRZ01. Next base: position 11,575 of record CAZWAY010000083.1, on the reverse strand, counting down.
TCGAGCGCGGCCACGATCTCGCCGAAGGCGCGCTCCGAGAGCCCGAGCTGCACGCGCTCGACCGCCAGGCCGGCCATCTGCTCGATCAGCGAGGCGGCCGCGTCTTCCGGCGCGATCAGCTCGGGGTGGGCCTGCTCGAGCCGCAGGATCGTCTCCTGACCGCGCTGGAAGCGCTCGCGTTCCTCGTCCAGCAGCCCCTGCACGTACTCGACCGTCTGCGAGGCGCGGCGCCGGCCGCGCGCGGCCAGGGACTCGAGGTAGCGGCTGCACAGGGCGTTCACGGTGCGCGCCGCGCGGCGCGGGTCGGAGTCCAGCAGCGCCACCTCGATGACGCCCGAGTTGAGCGAGACCTCGCGCACCGCCAGGCGCTCCTGCAGGCGTCGCAGGGCCTCGTGGCGCGGCCGGACCTCGAGCACGAAGCTCGCGCCCTCGAACTCGCCCCAGGGCTCGAGCTCGAGCGTGAGCCCCTGGTAGACCAGCGGGGTGCGCGCCGTGAAGGCGTGCTCCTCGAGCGTGCGTCCGGCCAGGTGCAGGCGCGCGAGCAGTCCGGCGCGCGTGAGCCGCACGCGGCCGCCGCCCAGGAACTCCAGGCGCACGCGCGTGGGCGCGGCGGGGTCGTCGATGCGTGCGCGCGCCAGCAGCCCGCGCGCGGGCAGCACCAGCGGCAGCGTGGGGTCGGACGACCCGAACAGACCACGGCGCAGCAGGGCCAGCGGCCGCAGGCCCTCGTCCTCGACCAGGGTGGCGAGCCCGAGGCTGCGCTCGTCGTGCGGGTCCCAGCGCCCCGCGGCATCGCTGCCGTCGGCCAGCACCTGCTCGGCCAGCGTGCGCGATTCCAGCACCGACAGTTCGCTGGAGGAGGACGGCGCCGAGGCCAGCGAGGCCAGCATGGCGAGATCGCTGAGCAGGCCGGAGCCCTCCTGCTGCTCGATCAGGATCGTGGCCTGGGCGCGGAACTGCGGCGCGGACAGGGCGCCGCAAGCGAGCGCCAGCGTCAGGCCGCCCGCGGCGCAGGCGGCCAGCCGCCAGCGCGCGCGCCACAGGCACAGGCCGAGCTCACCCAGGCTCGCGGCCGAGCCCCCCGGATCCGCCTCGGCGGGGTGCCTCATTCGTTGAGCTTGTCGGCCACCAGCACGAGGCTGGCGAGTCCGGTGACGGGTGGCACGATGCTCTGCACGATCGGGAGGATCTGATCGCGGAAGGTCCCCGCGCCGGAGAGGCGCACGAACAGGAAGTCGTCGGGCTGCACCGTCACCAGACCGTCGGGTCCGGGCGTGGCACCGTCGAAGAAGTAGACCTGCAGCGCGTCGCGCGTGCCGCGCAGCAGCGCCACGCGCTTGCGGTCGGCGCCCGGCCGGAAGGCCCCGGCCTCGCTGAGGGCCTGCAGCGCCGTCAGGTTGCGATCGAGCGGGTAGGAACCCGGCCGTTCCATCTCGCCGAAGACGTAGTAGCGTCGCCCGTCGAACTCGAGCACGTTGAAGGCCAGCTGGGGCTCGCGCACGAAGCGCACGAGCTCGGCGCGCAGCTTGGCGCGCGCCTCGTCCAGCGTGAGGCCAGCCAGCGCGATCGGACCGATCAAGGGCAGGTCGATGCGTCCCTCGGGGTCGAGCGCCACGCCGGAATCGGGGGTCGAGCTCTCGGGGTGCAGCAAGACCTGCACGCTGACGCGATCGCCGGGAGCGAGCACGATCCGGGGCGCGGCGGCCTCGACCACGCGCGCCTCGACGTTGCCCTGCGCCAGGGGCGGCGGCCTCATCCAGTGGCAGGCGCAGGGCAGGCTCGAGCCCAGCGCGACGAGCACGGCAGCGAGACGCATCCGGCGACCGTTTCTACTCTTGCGTCCGGGGCGATGCAATCGCGTCGAGCCTTCCCCGCGGCCGCGGGGCTCCGCCGCGCGGGGCTACTCGAACAGGCTCTTGTACTTGCTGTGCTCGACCAGCGGCTGGAAGTCCGGGTCGGCCTTGAGCGTGCGCTTGAGCTCCGAGGACAGCGAGAACTGCTCCAGCGCGTCGGCGGCGGCCTTCAGCTTGCCGTCCTTGATCTGGGCGCGCGCCAGGTTGACCCACAGGTCGCGGTTGCCGGGCAGGCGCGCGCTGTCCTTGTGCAGCTCGAGCGCGCGCTGGTAGTCGCGCGCCGCATCGCGGTACTCGCCGATCGCGAGCTCGATGTCGCCCCGGCGCTGGTAGGCCAGCGGCCAGGACTCGTTGTCCTTGACCTGGTCGTCGTAGTAGCGCATCAGGTCGCGCCGCGCGCGCCCGTCCTTGAGCAGGGTCAGCGCCACCAGGGTGCCGTCGCGGATGGCTCCGTCGGGCGAGGACAAGAGCGGCTCGATCTCGCGTCGCAGGCGACTCGTGAGGCCCACGCCGAAGCGCGGCAGCCCCCCGAGCACGCGCAGGCGCGACTCGATGTCGAGGTCGCTGCGGCACGCGAAGCGCACCAGCGTGATCACGATCTCCTCGTCGAGCACGCGGCCCGCGGCGCAGAAGTAGTCCACCAGCTCCGGCAGCACCTCGGCGGCGCGGCTTTGGTCCTCGAGCAGCGCGCGCACCTCGGGTCGTGGCTCCTTGCGGGTCTCGGCGGTGAGCGCCACCAGCGCGGCCGAGAGCACGGCGGGGTGCGTGTCGGCCAGGGCCGCCACCACCAGCGGTTCGTCCGGCGCCAGGCGCGCCAGCGCGCGCACGCACTCGGCCCGCAGCGCGCCGGCCACCTCGGGATAGAGCGCGCGCAGGGTCGCGAGGGCGCGCTCGCTCTCGCCCGAGGCGCCCAGCACGCGCACGGCCAGCGGACGCCCGAGCGGACTGGCCGAGTGCGCCAGGCGCACGAGTTCGTCGAACAGGGCCGGGTTGGCGGCGCGCGCGAGCAGTCCGGCCACCTCGACCGCCTGCTTCTCCTGCTCGGGCTTCGGGTTCGGGCCGGGGTCGAGGTAGGGCAGGAGCAGCGGCGCGGCCTCGCTCCCGAGCCCCTCGAGCTCGCCCTGGGCCTTGCGCAACTCGGCCGGACCCTTGGCCAGCCCCAGGCGCTTCACCAGCTCGTCCACGCGCGGGCGCAGGCGCGCGTGTTCGGCCTCGCGCTCCTCGCGCACGCGCTTGAGGAAGGCCTCGAGCGAGCCACTCTCGTCGGCGGGGGCGGCCTGGCCGGCGAGCGCGGCCAGGAGCAGCAGCGGGCCGAGGCGAACGAGCGCGGGCGGCATGTCCGCCCATCATAGGAGCCGAGCCGTGCGCGGCCACCGTCGCTCCGGGCCGAGTCCGCGGGTGGCGCTAGCGCGTCGTGCCGCGGAGGCGCCGGGCGGGCTGGAGCACCACCACGCGCGGCGTCGCGGTCGTTGCGCGCGGCGGCGGCGGGGGTGGGCTCGCTCGCCCGAGCAGGGCCTCGAGCCGGTGGCGGTTGCGGAACACCCAGGAGCGCACGGCGGCCTCATCGGCCGGGGTGGGGCCCGGGGTTGACCCCGGCCGGTGTGCTCCGACTTGGCGCGCGGGCCCCGCGCGTGCTTCCATGGCCGCTCCCGGCCATGAACGAGGCAGTCCCCGCGCTCCATCCCCACCCCGCGCCCGGCCCGCGCGAGCGCGGCGCGTTCGACGTCCTGGTGGTGGGCGGCGGCCACGCCGGGATCGAGGCGGTGCTGGCGGCCGCGCGCCTCGGGGCGCGCGCGGCGCTGGTCAGCCTGCGCCTCGATCGGATCGGCGAGATGAGCTGCAACCCGGCCATCGGCGGGCAGGGCAAGGGCCAGCTGGTGCGCGAGATCGACGCCCTGGGCGGAGCCATGGGGCTGGCCGCGGACGCGACCGGGATCCAGTTCCGCATGCTGAACACCGCCAAGGGCCTGGCGGTGCAGGCCCCGCGCGCGCAGTGCGATCGGCACCTCTACCGCGAAGAGGTGACCGCGCGCGTGCGCGCCGCGGAGGGCGTCGAGCTCGTCGAACTCGTCGAGGGCGCGGTCGAGGGTCTCTTGGTGGACGGCGGGGCGGACGTGCCGCGCGTGCGCGGCCTGCGGCTCGCGGACGGGCGCGAGCTGACGGCCACCTGCGTCGTGATCACGACCGGCACCTTCCTGGCGGCCGTGATGCACACCGGCGAGGCGCGCGCCGCGGGTGGACGCTTCGGCGAGACGACCACCGGCGGGCTCTCGCGCGACCTGGCCGCGCTGCACCTCCCGGTCGGGCGCCTGAAGACCGGCACGCCGCCGCGCTTCGCGGCCGACTCGATCGACTGGGCGCGCCTGACGCCGCAGGCCGGCGACCGCGAGCCGCAGCCGTTCTCGTTCCTGACCGAGCGCCGGCACTTCCCCGTCCAGCGCCAGGTGGAGTGCTTCCTGACCTACACGAATGCGGACGCGCACGCGCTCATCCGCGCCAACGTGCACCGCGCGCCGATGTACGCCGGACGGATCCAGGGCGTCGGTCCGCGCTACTGCCCCTCGGTCGAGGACAAGGTCATGCGCTTCGCCGAGCGCGAGCGGCACCAGGTGTTCCTCGAGCCCGAGGGGCTCACGACCGAGGTGGTCTACGCCAACGGCATCTCGACCTCGCTGCCAGCCGAGGTGCAGGAGCGCTTCGTGCACGCGATCGAGGGGCTGGAGCGCGTGCGCTTCCTGCGCCACGGCTACGCGGTCGAGTACGACTTCGTGCAGCCGAGCGCGCTCGACCGGACCCTGGCGGTGCGCGCGGTGCGCGGGCTGTACCTGGCGGGCCAGATCAACGGCACCTCGGGCTACGAGGAGGCCGGTGCGCAGGGACTGGTGGCGGGCGCCAACGCGGCGCTGTGGGCCCTCGACCGCGCGCCCTTCGTGCTGGGACGCCACGAGGCCTACATCGGGGTGCTGGTGGACGACCTGGTGGTCAGCCAGCCGCGCGAGCCCTACCGCATGTTCAGCTCGCGCGCCGAGTACCGCCTGCTGCTGCGCCAAGACGACGCCGACCGGCGCCTGTCGGCGCGCGGCGCGGAGATCGGGCTGGTGCCGCCGCAGCGGCAGGCGCGCGCCGTGGCCCGCCAGCGCGCGGTCGCGGAGTTGACCGCGCTGTTGCACGCCCTGCGCGCGCCGCTCGACCCGCAGCGCTCGCTGGCCGCGCACCTGCGCCGGCCGGAGGTCACGCTGGCCGCGCTGGTGCGCGAGCTGCCCGAGCTCGCGCCCTTCGCGGACGCCGGCGAGCTGCTCACCACGGTCGAGGCCGACGTCAAGTACGCCGGCTACGTCGAACGCCAGCACGCGTCCATCGAGCGCCTGCGGCGCGACGAGGCCACGCGCATCCCGCCCGAGCTCGACCTGGCGGCGCTGAGCGGGCTGCGCAGCGAGGCGCGCGAGAAGCTGGTGGCCCTGCGTCCGGCGACCCTGGGCGCGGCCGGGCGCATCGCCGGCGTCAACCCGCCCGACCTCGCGCTGCTCGCGGTGCACATCGAGCGCCACCGCCGCGAGCGCGCCGCCGGGCGCGGCTGAGCACGCGTCTCGAACGCAGGTGAGTCTCGCGGGACCACGCAGGCTCGCTATCGTGGCGCCTCCGTCCCTGCCCGAGACCGAGACCTGCCCCTGGAACAAGAAAGGTCCGCCCGCATGTCGTCGCTCCGCCCGTTCGCTCTGCTCCTCACTCTGGCGCCGCTGGTCGCCTGCCACACGCCCGCGCCGGCTCCGAGCGACCCCGGTCGGCTGGCGCAGCGCCTGGAGGAGATCTTCCTGCGCAAGGAGTTCGCCGCGAAGTCCTTCGGGCCGGCGCGCTGGGTCGACGGCGCGAGCTACCTGACGGTGGAGGACTCGGCCACGCTGGCGGGCGGCAGCGACCTCGTGCGCTACGACGCGCGCAGCGGCCAGCGCTCGCTGCTGATCCCGGCCGAGCGGCTGGTGCCGGCCGCGGGCGCGGCGCCGCTGGCGCTGGAGGACTACGCCTTCTCGGAGGACGGCCAGCGCGTGCTGGTGTTCACCAACACGCGCAAGGTGTGGCGCCAGAACACGCGCGGAGACTACTGGGTGCTCGCGCTCGCGGGTTCCGGCCCCACGGCGCTGCGCCAGCTCGGCGGCGACGCGCCCGAGGCCAGCCTGATGTTCGCCAAGCTCGCGCCCGACGCCACGCGCGCGGCCTACGTGCGCGAGCGCGACCTCTACGTCGAGGACCTGACGAGCGGCGCGATCACGCGCCTGACCAGCGACGGCTCGCACACCTCGATCAACGGGACCTCGGACTGGGTCTACGAGGAGGAGTTCGAGCTGCGCGACGGCTTCCGCTGGAGCCCGGACGGGAAGAGCCTGGCCTTCTGGCACTTCGACTCGAGCGGCGTGCCCGAGTACACGCTGGTGAACACGACCGATTCGCTCTACCCGACGATGACCTCGATCCCGTACCCCAAGGCCGGCCAGACGAATTCGGCCGTGAAGGTGGGCGTGATCGCGGCCACGGGCGGCGCGCCGCGCTGGATCGAGCTCCCGGGTGACCCGCGCCAGGACTACGTGCCGCGCATGGAGTGGATCCCGGGCACGAACGAGCTGCTCGTGCAGCAGCTGGACCGGCGCCAGCAAGCGATGACCGTGTGGCGCGTGGACGCGGCCAGCGGCGCGGCGCGCGAGTTCTTCTCCGAGCGCAGCCCCGACGCCTGGCTGGACGTGGTCGACGACTGGCGCTGGCTCCCGAGCGGCGAGCTCCTGTGGCTCAGCGAGCGCGATGGCTGGCGCCACGCCTGGGCCGTGAGCGTGGACGGACGCTGGCGCTGCCTGACCGGCGGGGACTACGACCTGGTCGGGATCGCGGGGCTCGACGAGACGCGCGGCTGGCTCTACTTCCACGCCTCGCCCGGGGCGCCCGCGCTGCGCTACCTCTACCGCGCGCCGCTCGCGGGGGGTGCGCCCGAGCGCGTCACGCCCGAGAGCTGCTTCGGCCTGGACGCGGGCACTCACACCTACGACCTGGCGCCGGGTGGCGGCTTCGCGCTGTGCACCTCGTCGCGCATCGACACGCCGCCGCGCGTCGGGCTGGTGCAGCTGCCGGAGCACGCCGAGCTGCGCGCGCTGGAGACGAACGAGGCCCTGCGGGCCAAGCTCGCCGGGCTCGGCACCCAGACGACGTTCTTCCGGCTCGCGCTCGAGCCCGAGCTGGAGCTGGAGGGCTGGCTGGTCGAGCCCACGAATCTCGACCGCTCGCGCCGCTATCCGCTGCTCGTCTACGTCTACAACGAGCCCAGCGCCTACCAGGTGAGCAACGCCTGGAAGGGCACGCGCCAGCTGTTCCACCGCGCCCTGGCCGAGGCCGGCTACGTGGTCGCGTGCGTCGACACGCAGGGCACGGCCGCGCCGCGCGGCAAGGCCTGGCGCAAGAGCACCTACCAGCGCTTCGGGCCGGTGGGCTCCGACCAGCAGGCCGCGGCCGTGCGCGCGCTGTGCGCCGCGCGTCCGTACCTCGATCCCGAGCGCGTGGCGGTGTGGGGCTGGAGCGGCGGCGGCACGATGACGCTCAACCTGATGTTCCGCCACCCCGAGGTCTTCCAGGTCGGCATGGCGGTCGCGCCGGTGCCGGACATGGCGCTCTACGACTCGGTCTACCAGGAGCGCTACACCGGGCTGCCGCAGACCGACGCCGAGGCCTACCGCCTCAACTCGCCCATCACCTACGCCGAGGGCCTGCGCGGCGAGCTCTTGCTGGTGCACGGTTCGGGCGACGACAACGTGCACTTCCAGGGCTCCGAGCGCCTGATCAACCGCCTGATCGAGCTGCAGAAGCCGTTCGAGTTCATGCTGTACCCCAACCGCACGCACTCGATCTCGGAGGGCCAGGGCACCACGTACAACGTGCACGCGCTGCTCGCGCGCTACCTCGGCCAGCGCATCCCGCCGGGCCCGCGCTGAGCGCCGCGGAGAAGCTCTCTTCGCGTGCCCTCCGCGAGTCTCCGCGCCCTCCGTGACTCCGCGGTTCGCTCGTCTCGGGCTCGTGCAGGCGCCTCAGCGCTTCTTGCAGTACTCGGCCCAGCGCTGCTCGAGGCCCGCCAGGTCCACGCCGTAGACGTCCTGGACGACGGCCTCGATCTGGGCCGGGTCGCCGCGCGGCAGTCGTCCGATGCGCGTCAGGAAGGCCGGGAAGCCGGCCTTGGCCCACTTGCTCTCGTGCAGGAACTCGATCAGGACCGCGGCCTGCTTGTAGTTGTCGTCCGCCGCGTCGCCGCCGGCCGCCTTCTCGTCGCTCGACATCAGGAGGCTCGGGATGGCCACGAACTGCGCCAGCGGCACGTGCTTGCCGCGCTTGACCTGGCCGGCCGCGGCCGAGCGGTCGCCCGGCTTGGTCGACATGTACTCGGCCACGCCCTCCTGGAACCACGAGCCGCCGCCGCCGAGGCCCAGGCGGTTCGAGAAGATCTGGTGCGTGGCCTCGTGGATGTGCACGGGGTCGCCGGGCGCGTCGTACCAGGTCGCGTAGTAGTCGCGCCAGGCGTGGCCCTTGGAACGCTCGGCCTCCTCGCGCGGGATCTCGGCCATGGCCGCGAAGAAGTCGAAGTACTGGTCGGCGGTCTTGAACAGGAACACCGGCAGCAGCATGCGCCCGGGGACGTCGTCGAAGGGGTAGACCTTGCGGATCGCGTCGTGGCACTCCTCCATCTTCTTCGCGAAGGCCTTGCCGCCCGAGGAGTTGCTCAGGATGAGGTAGTGCGCGGTACGCAGCGGGCCCTCGTAGTCCGCATGCGTCTCGGGTGGCGCGTCCCGTAGCCAGCGCGCGCGCGCCTCCTCGTCGGTCCAGCGGTGCTCGCGCACCTCGCCGTCGTAGACGATGCCGGTCTCGAGGAAGAGGCGCAGCTGGGCCTCGCCCTCGGGCGTCGGCGGCGGCGTGGCCTCGAGCGCGATCCAGTAGCCCGTCTCGCGCAGCAGTCCGGCCAGGAGGTAGCGCGTGCCGAGCGCCGTCTGGCCGTCGCGACTGCGTAGCTCGAGGCGCTCGAGCGTGGCGTAGCTCGCGTAGCCGTACTTCCCGGGCAGGTCGCGGCGCGTGTCGGGCGCGCTGCGCGCATGGGCCGGATCGCTCCAGGCGCTGGGCCCCACGTCGAGCACGTCACCCGGCTCGGCCAAGCCGTACTTCGCGCGCGGCAGGGTCTTGAGCGCGAGCTCGACCTGACTCGGCCCCAGCCGTCCGCGCCAGCGCTGGGTGCCAGCCGAGCTCAGGTCCGCGAGGGGCGGCAGGGTGAGCGTCAGGCCGAGCTCGTCGAGGCGCACGACGCGCGCGTCGTCCTTGGGACCCTGGGCCGGGGCCGCCGGCGTCAGTGCGGCCCACAGCGTCGCGAGCAACAGCGTGCGCATGTCCCGATCCTCCCTGCCGTCGTGCCCGCTCCTGCCGGGCCGTCAAGATCCTCGCCTCGATCCCGCCACGATCCGTCGTCGGGGCGCGTCGGCGAGCATAGGTGGCCGGCGGGGGAGGGAGCAACCCCGCGGGCTCCGGCGCGGCTCAGGTGCCCTTGCGCAGCAGCACCGTCTTCACCGTGTGGAACACGATCGACAGGTCGAACAGCAGCGACTGGTACTTGATGTAGAACAGGTCGTACTGGAGCTTCTGCAGCGCGTCCTCGACCGTGTTGCCGTAGGGGTAGTTGATCTGCGCCCAGCCGGTCAGGCCCGGCTTGGTGGTGTGGCGCTGGCTGTAGTAGGGCAGCTTCTGGGTGAGCTCGGCCACGAAGTGCGGGCGCTCGGGGCGCGGGCCGACCACCGACATCGAGCCCGCCAGGATGTTGAAGAGCTGCGGCAGCTCGTCCAGGCGCGTCTTGCGGATCCAGCGTCCGACGCGCGTCACGCGCGGGTCGTCCTCGCTGGCCCACACCGGTCCGGTGAGCTTCTCGGCGTCGCTGCGCATGCTGCGGAACTTGTTCAGCGTGAAGCTGCGCCCGCGCCGACCCACGCGCTCCTGACGGAAGAGCACCGGGCCGGCCGAGTCGAGGCGCACGGCCAGGGCCACCGCCAGCATCACCGGGCCGAGCACCACCAGGCCCACGAGCGACAGCAGCAGGTCCAGCGCGCGCTTGGCCAGGGCCGCCAGCGGATGGACCTCGAAGCCCGGGTTGAAGATCAGGTACGAGGGCCGCATGGCCTCGGCCGGGATCTTGCCGGTCAGGCGCTCGAAGAAGGACTCGGCCTCCACCACCTGCACGCCCTCCAGGCGACACTCGAGCAGCTCCTCGATCGGCAGGCTGCCGCGGCGCTCCTCGAACGCCACCACGATCAGGTCGACCGCCAGGCGCTTGGCGAGCGTCGGCAGCGGCTCCTTCTGGCCCGCACCCTGGGGCGCCTCCTCGAGCCGCGAGCCGGGTTGCGGCGCCAGCAAGAGCTTGGTCTCGCTCAGGTTCTCGAACAGGGGTTGGTTCTGTCCGCTCGGCAGGGCGCCCAGGCTGGCCTCGAACCACGGGTTGCCGGTGGAGGAACCCTCGCTCAGGCCGCGGCGTTCCGCGCGGCGTCGTTCGGACGAGGCCTCGGAACGCGCCAGCAGCGCGACCAGCTCGAAGCCACTGTTCTCGCGCCCCTGCAGCTCGTCCATCAGGCGCCGCGCGGAGCGGCCCGAGCCCAGGATCAGCATGCGCTCGCGGAAGCGTCCCCGGCGCAGGATGTGGTGGAACAGCTGGCGCCACAGGAACACCAGCAGGAAGGCCGCGAACAGGGCGCAGGTGAGCAGCACCACCGTCTGCGTGAAGGGCACGGCCGGGAAGGCCAGGGCGCGCTCGAGGTTCCAGGCGCGCACCAGCATCAGCATCAGCGTGACCAGCAGCACGGCACTGGCGGTCGAGGTCAGGAAGCGCGCCATGCGCTCGAAGCGCGAGCTCGAGACGCGGAAGTCGTACAGCTCGTTGAAGGCCAGCGAGAGCTGCGCGAGCAGCGCCACCATCAACGAGGAGATCGCCACCCGCCAGCGCGCATCGATGGAGTCGAGGCTCTGCTGGGCCAGGACGCCCATGACCTCGACGCTCGGATTCCACAGGTGCGACGACATCACCGCCGTCACCACCAGGGTGAGGAGCACCGTCTCGCTGAGGATCAGCAGCGCCTTCCGGAGCGGAAGGTAGTGGCGAAGGACGTTCAGCATGCGCGCCACGGTGGGCGTCACGAGCCGGCGGGCGCGTGGAAAGGCCCTGCCGGGACACGGCGCGGCCGGCTCATGGGGGAATGTACCTCATCGGCTCGAAAGCGAGGACGCTGGCTGGTGGAGATGATCCGGTGCCGGGTGACGCCCCGAGGGCGGGCACGAAAACCCTTCCGTGGGGCCGGATCGTGCGGCGGGGGGGCGGCCCTCAGAGCGGCTGGCGGATCCCCGCGTGCTGCACGAGCTGCGCGCAGCGCGCCTCGTCCAGCCGCACCTCGAACAGGTCGACACGGCTGGGTGCGCCTCGCGCCAGGCCGCGGGCTGCGCTCCACAGGCGCGCGAGCGGCTCGCGGCCGCAGCGCATGCCCGGCCCGAAGCGCGCCCCGGCGCGTCCGCTCTTGACCTCGATCACCACCAGGGTCGCGCCCTGGGCGAAGACGAGGTCGAGTTCGCCCCAGCGCGTCGCCAGGCGGCGCGCCAGGAAGCGCCAGCCGCGCGCGCGCAGCGCGCGCTCGGCCTCGCGCTCGCCGGCCAGCGCGATGGCCGGATCGCCC
>CAZWAY010000082.1:0-22293 GCA_964631945.1 uncultured Planctomycetaceae bacterium | reverse complement strand
GATGCGCCCGAGCGGCCGGCGCACGCGCGCGGCCAGGGCCCCGCGCAGCGGCAGCGGCGCGCGCCGCAGCCAGGCCGTCGGCGGGCTCGGCCAGAGCAGCTCGGCCCGTCCGCTGCCGACGCGCTCCAGCTGCCAGCGCACCACCAGGCCGCTTCCGTCGAAGCGCGCCTCGCGCTCGAGCGGCGTCAGCGGCGCGCGCGCGAACAGGTCGAGCAGGAGCTCGAGGTCGCGCTGTCCGGACGCGCCGCGCGCGGCCGCCAGCCAGTCGTCCCAGCTGGTCGTGATGTCGTCGAGCCCAGGCACCTCGGCTCCGAGCAGGACACCCGTGACCGCCGCCTGCAGCGCGCCCGTGTCGGCGAGCTCGTCCCAGTCCACCTCGAGCTCGCCCGGAAAGTTGCGGCGCAGGCGTTCGAGCAGCGGGAACCCGAAGGTATCGAGGACCGCGCTGCCGGGCAGGCCCGAGTCCTGCGCGCGCCGAGGGGGCGGAACCGCCTCGGCCCACGCGCGTAGGCGCGGCACGAGCGCCTGCGCCGCGGCCAGCACGTGGCGGTCGTCGGGATAGGCGAGCAGGAAGAGCAGCGTCTCCTGGAGCTCGACCAGGCGCGCGGCCGGAACGCGCGGGCACGCCGCGAGCCGCGCGAGCAGCACGCGCTTCTCGCGCGCCGCCTCGGCCCCGAAGCGACGCGCGAGCCCGGCCAGCTGGCGCACGCTCTCGCTCCCCCCGGCGCTCATCGCGGGCTGCCGCCGCGCGGAGCCCGGCGGGCGTGTGGGTCGAGGTCGGCGCGCACAGCCAGGCGTCGGGAGCTCATGCGGCGCGTCAAGGTAGCCGCGGGCCACGGCGGAGTCGCTCCTCCGCTCGGTGGCCGCCGCGCGCGGCGCTAGTAGTAGTCCGCCGCCACGAGCGTGTGGCGATGTCCTTCCACGTCCTCGAACACGACCTCGGTGCCGGCTGCGGCGCTGCCCCACGTGGACAGGAGCGCGCGCCACTCGCCGCCCGTGACGGGCGTGCCGCCGAGGGCGCGGATGCGCTGCCCCACCGCGATCCCGGCCTGGGCGGCGGGACTGCCCGGGGCCACGAACTCGACCGCCAGCGCTCCGTCCTCGAAGCGGCCCTCGAGACCGACGCGATTCTTGCGGAAGGGGGCGCTGTCCCAGCCGGCGCCGGGTTCGACGTGCAGGGCCGTGCGGCCGTAGTCGAAGACCAGGCGGAAGCGGCCCAGGACGGCCGAGCCCAGATTGCCGTCCAGGCTGGTGGTCGCGAACACGCCCTCGTCCGTCTGCGGGAAGGAGATCGGCACGCCGCGCAACTCGAAGCCGGCGAAGGTGAGCGTCTCCAGGGTCGCCACGGTGGTGAGGATGCGGCCGCCGACGCCCCCACCCCGTTGTTGCGAGGTCGGACTGCGCTCACGCAGGAGCTGGTGCTCCTCCGTGAAGTGCGCGAAGACGTCCAGGGTGCCGCCGCTCCCGGTGTCGATCTGGACCTCGGCCGCGCGCCCCTCGAGCTCGATTCCCAGGGTGCACAGCCCGGCCGGGGTCAGCCTCAGCGCCACGCTCCTCCCGGGGCCCGCGTAGCTGAAGTCCTCGCGTCGATGGAAGGCCACGCGACGGTTGGGATAGTCGATGTCCACGATCAGGAGCTGGAACGCGTCCTTGCCGAGGATGACGGGCATGCCGCGCCCGAGCATCGCGCCGACGCCGCCGAGGTCGATCCCGACCCCCAGGATGCCGCTCAGGGTCAGGCCGCCGAGCTCGAGCTCGAGCCCCGCGAGCAGGCTGGCCGGCTGGTCACCGCCCACGCCCTGCGCGACCACTCCACCGCGCGTCGCCAGGCCGAGCCGCGTCGCGAAGGCCGTGTCCACCACCGTCCCGCCCGCGCCCGAATCGAGCACGATGTCGGTCTCGACGCCCGCCAGCTTGCCGCGCAGGTAGATGTAGCGTTCGAGATACAGCTCCATCGGCAGCCAGCCGGTGCTGGCGCCCTGCGCGAAGCGCGCCGAGCCGGTCTGCGGCAGGGTCTGTTGCGGGCGCGCGGTCGCGCTCGCGGCCAGGGTGAGCGCAAGGGTCGAGTGGAGGGCGAGGCGGATGCTGGGTTTCATCGGCGGCGGGCGTGGAGGAGCGGGTCGAGGCGGGTCGCGGGCGTGGCCAGGGGCCGTGATCGCGCAGGTGACTACCAAAGATTCCCGGGGCGCGTCGCTATGCTCGCGCGACGGATCGGTCCGAGCTGGTTCGTCCGATCCGTGTAGACCCGGCCCCGCGCGGGCCGATGGGAAGCGCACCGATGATCTCCACCACCGGCCTCCTGCTCGCCTGGCTCGCCGGCGGACCGCGGCTCGGCCAGGAGACGCCGGCCGCGGCGCCCCGGCCGAACCTGGTGCTGCTGCTGGCCGACGACCTCGGGTTCGGGGACCTCGGAGTGCAGGGGTGCACCGACATCGCCACGCCCAACATCGACTCGCTGGCGCGCGATGGGGTGCGCTGCACGAACGCCTACGCCAGCGGGCCTCGCTGCGCGCCAACCCGGGCCGGGTTGCTCGTCGGGCGCTACCAGGAACGCTTCGGCTGCGAGCTGAACGTCGACCTCGGCCTGCCGCGCGAGGAACTGACCCTGGCCGAGCGCCTGCGCCAGGTCGGATACGCCACGGGGCTGGTCGGCAAGTGGCACCTCGGGACCCAGCGCGAGCACGACCCGCTGGAGCGCGGGTTCGACGAGTTCTTCGGCTTCCTGGGGGGCTCGAGTCCGAGCCTTCCGCACGGCGCGGAAGGGACCATCCCGAACCTCCTGCGCGGACGCGAGCCGGCCGCCGAGAAGGAGTACCTGACCGATGCCTTGGCGCGCGAGGCCGTGGGCTTCGTGGAACGACACGCGCACGAGCCGTTCTTCCTCTACCTCTCCTTCAACGCACCGCACCGGCCGCTGGAGGCCACCGAGGCGTACCTCCAGCGCCAGGCGGCGATCGCCGATCCCAGGCGTCGCACCTATGCGGCGATGGTCTCGGCCATGGACGACGCGGTCGGGCGAGTGCTGGCCGCGCTGCACGAGCACGGGCTCGAGGAACGCACGCTGGTCGTGTTCCTGAACGACAACGGCGCGCCCACCCGCGGCCGGCAGAGGAGCGGCGCGAGCAACGCGCCCATGCGCGGCCGCAAGGGCGGGTTGTTCGAGGGCGGCATCCGCGTCCCGTTCCTGGCGCGCTGGAAGGGCACGCTGCCGGCGGGGCGCGTGTACGAGCCGGCCCTGACCTCGCTCGACATCGTTCCCACCGCGCTGGCCATGGCCGGAATCGAGGCGCAGCCGGAATGGAAGCTGGACGGAGTGGACCTGCTCCCCCACCTGACCGGTCGGACGAGCCAGCCGCCGCACGAGGTGCTCTACTGGGCCTTCCGCCGCCCGACCGGGCTCCGCCAGTGGGCCGTGCGCAGGGGTGACCTCAAGCTCGTGAGCGTGTCGCAGCACGGTCCCGCCGCGAGCGCTGAGTCGGTGGCCCCGACCCTCAGCCTGTTCGACCTGGCGCGTGATCCGGGTGAGACCAGCGATCTCCTCGGCACCCGAGCGGAAGAGGCGCGCGAACTCCAGCAGCTGTGGGAGCACTGGAGCGCCGGTCTCCCGCCCGGCCCCGCCGGCCAGTGAGCGCCGGGCGCGCGCTCAGGCGCGCGTGACGGCGGCGTTGGTGCGCGCGGCGGCGCCGAACAGCTCCTCGTAGTCCTCCATCGAGGCGCGGATGACCTGCTCGGCGTGCGCGCGCCCGTAGGGCTCGCCCACCGTGACCTTGCCCGGCGAGTCGGGCAGGAACTTGTAGGTGGCGAAGTAGTGCAGGACGCGATCGAGCAAGGCACGCGGCACGCCGCCGATGTCGCTGATGTGCCCCCAGACGTTGTCGCTCTCGAGCACGGCGATGATCTTGTCGTCGGCCTCGCCGCCGTCGATCATCGGCAGCCCCCCGACCACGCGTGCCTCCACCAGGATCTCGCTGCGCGTGACGGGGCGCTCGCACAGGATGCAGATGTCGAGCGGATCGGCGTCGCCGTTGCTGGAGCCCGGCATCAGCGCCGCCACGCGCTTGCCCGAGTAGGTACGCGGGACGAAGCCGTACAGGCAGGGCGGCTGGGCCGAGGTGCGCTGCGGGCGGTCGAGCCGCAGGTAGCCCGATTCCTTGTCGATCTCGTACTTCACGAGGTCGTAGGGCGTGATCTCGATGTAGGCGTTGACCCGCCGCGGCGGTTCGATGCCGACCGGGAGCCCGTGCCAGGGATGGGGACGCCAGGGCGAGAAGGAGGTCTTCGAGCTCATCGTTTCGTTCTCGGTCTTTCTCCCGGGGACGGGACGGCGAGCTGTATCGGCCCATTCCCCCCGGAGCGTGAGGGGGACCCTCCCGGGCTTCCGGGCCTGCCGACGTCGGATCCAGAGCGTACACTCGGGCGATGATCCAGCTGGCGCAGGGAAGGAACGTGCTCGGGGGCGAGCTGAAGCTGTGCTGCCGCGACCCGCTCACGGGCTTCTATCGCGATGGCACCTGCCGCACCGGCGCCGACGACCTGGGCGTGCACACGGTGTGCGTGCGCATGACGGCCGAGTTCCTGGCCTTCTCGAAGGCGCGTGGCAACGACCTGTCCACGCCGCGCCCGGGCTTCCCGGGCCTGAAGCCCGGCGACCAGTGGTGCCTGTGCGCAGCGCGCTGGCAGGAAGCCTTCGAGGCCGGCATGGCGCCGAAGGTCGTGCTCGAGGCCACGCACGAGGCCACCCTGGCCCACGCGCGGCTCGAAGACCTCCAGACCCACGCCTGGCGGCCGCCCCAGTAGGTGGCCGGGGAGCGGTGGCGAAAGTAGCCACCGCCGCCGGGCGGAGGGGGAGGAAACCCGGCGGCGGCGGCGTTGGACGCCGGAGGCTCAGTGCTTGCCGTACGCCAGCGGGGTGCCGCTGCGCTGGGCGTAGATGTAGGCCTCGAGCGCGCGCATGCGCGGATCGTTCTCGGCCAGCGGCTCGGCCCGCACGGGGTGCTGCAGGCACCAGTTGATCATGTCGCGCAGCAGCACGCTCTTGCCGATCTGCGTCTGGTACTTCGGATACGTCTCGGGGTGCGTGTTGGCCGCGTCCGGGTGGCACATGTCGCACGAGACCGCGATCGTGCTGCGCAGCTCGTCGCCGCTGTGGAAGATGCGCGCGCCCTCGGCCACCAGGGTCTCGGTCTCGCGCTTCCACACCAGGAGGTCGCGCTCGCCGAAGGAGCGCCCCGGATCGGCCGCGCCCTGGCCCTCGGCCAGCAGCGCGGCGTTGTCGTGCATCGGCGCGATCCAGTGGCGCGAGCGCACGGCCTTCTCCCAGTCCTCGGCCGGGTTCTTGGTGCGCCAGCTGGCCATCATGGCGTCGGCCGCGGCCTGGCCCTCGGCGCGCGTCGCGGGCCGCTTGGCCAGCGCCAGGGTGGTCTCGCCATCGCACAGTTGCACGCTGACCTCGCGCGGCTCGCCCTCGGTACGACCGGCGCAGGCCAGCACCAGCGTCCCGATCCACGCGCTCGTCAGGACCCTCGAACACTCCGAGATTCGCGCCATCGTTCGCTCCTAGTAGGTCGGGACGTTGGAGGCCTTGGGACGACTCTGCAGCCCGTTCGAGGCCAGGTACTCGCGCGACACCGTGACCGAGTTGCGGTTCCACAGGTTGTAGACCTTGTCCACCAGACCGTCGGGGTGCACGTGCACCTCGCCGTCGCCGCAACCGTCCTGCGGGTTGAAGGGGTTCGGACGGTTCATCTGGATCGTCAGCTCGGGCAGGCCCTGGGGTGCATAGGGCCACGGCCAGGCGGTCGAGAGCAGGCCGTGGAAGTGGATGTTGCCGATGCGGTTGGTGAGCAGCTGGTGGGTATGCCCGTGCACCACGGTGACGTGCGCGAAGCGCGCCAGGATGCGCTGCACCTCGGGCGCATCGATGGTCCAGAAGTTCCAGGCCTGGTACAGGTGGTAGAGCGGCGAGTGGCTGAAGACGATCACGGGCGCGTCGGCGGCCAGCGGCGCCAGGTCCTGCTGCAGCCAGGCGCGCTGGGGCGCGCCGACCTGGAAGTTGCTCTGGCTGCGGTTGTCGAGCCCGGCCACGGTCTGCATGCGCTGCATGGGCGTCAGGCCGCGCGCGGTCCAGAAGTCCTCCTCGACCACGCTGTTCAGCACGACGAAGTGCACGCCCTTGTGGTCGAAGGAGTACACGTCCTTGCCGAACATCGCGCGCCACTTCTCGCCCAGGTCGAGGTACCAGTCGTGCTCCCCGACCATCATGCGCACGGGCGCCTTCAGCTCCTTCAGGATCTGCGCGCCGAGCTCGAGCTCGGCCGGCTGACCGAGCTGCGCCAGGTCGCCGCCGTACAGCACGAAGTCGGGCTGCGGATCGAGCGCGTTGACGTCGTCGACCGCGCGCAACAGGGAACGGATGAAGCGGTCGTTGAGCTTCTTCTCGTACAGGTGCGAGTCGGAGATGTACGCGAAGCGGAAGGGCGCGACCCGGCCTTCCACGCTCACGGGCTGGAACGAGTGCGCCAGCGCGACCCCGCGCGTGGCCGCGGTCGCGGCCACCGCGCCCGACACGCGCAGGAAGCTGCGCCGGTCGAGGTTCTCGAGCGAGCGCAGCAGGCTCGCGCGCTGGGCCATGTACCTGGTCTCGACGCTCTGGATCTTCTTGTTCATGGACGGGGCTCCCGGAGCGGGCCTACTTGGTTCCCAGCACGCGACGCTCGAAGCCCAGAACGCGCCGCGCGGCCAGCGACTCGTCGCGGAACGGCCGGCTCTTCGCGGCCTGGGCCTTCTGGGCCGCGAACGCGCGCGCGTTCTCGGCCGCCAGGCGCACGTCGGTCAGCGTGAACAGGAAGGCCACGAGGTCGTCGATCTCGCCCTCGGCCAAGGCCAGGGCCTCGATGCCGCCGTCGAGATAGGGGTTGTCCTCGCCGCCCTTGTTGTAGTGGTCGATCACGTCCCACAGCGTCTGCAGCGAGCCGTCGTGCATGTAGGGCGCGGTCAGGCCGGCGTTGCGCAGCTGCTCGGTCTTGAACGAGCCGATGTCGGCGCGGTTCCTGGTGACCACGAAGCGCCCGAGCTCGCTCATGTCGCTCGCCAGGGCCAGCTGGTCGAGGGCGTGCTCGCTCGAGTCCTGGCTCAGGGCCGCGAGCGCGCGCTTGGCCAGACCCTCGAAGTCCTGGGTGCGGGCCGAGACTCCGATGTTGTGGTAGGCGTTGTCGCTCCCGAGCGGGCTGGCCGGATTGAGCGGGTGGCAGCCCGAGCAGCGCGCCTTGCCCTCGAACAGGACCAGGCCGCGGCGCTCGGCCTCGGACAGCGTCGCCGTGCCGGCCAGATGGCGGTCGAAGGGCGCGTCCAGGAAGATCAGGGTGCGCTCGAAGGCCCCGATGGCCGCGCGCAGGTCGGCGTAGTTCGGCTCGCGGCCCCAGGCCGCCTGGAAGGCCGCGCGGTACTCCGGCACGGCCGCGACGCGCGCGACGACCTCGGCCTCGGTCTGCGCGCCCATCTCGATCGGGTTCAGGATCGGCATGCCGGCCTGGTGCTCGACCGTCGTGGCGCGGCCGTCCCAGAACTGCTCGACCAGCAGCGCGGCGTTGAGCGTGGTCGGCGCGTTGCGCCGCCCGAGCTTGCCGCCGATGCCCTCCGAGACCGGACGCTGGTCGGTGAAGCCGCGGGTCGTGTCGTGACAGGTGGCGCAGGCGACGGTGCCGTCCTTGGAGAGCAGCGTGTCGAAGTAGAGCTTGCGCCCGAGGGCCACGCGCGGGGCCGTCGGCTCCTGGCCGGGAACGATCGAGGCCGTCCACACGCGCGCGTCGATGCCCTTGGGCGCCGCCAAGCCGTCGGCGGGCAGGCCGAAGCCGTCGAGGGCCGCGAGCTGGGTCTTCATGCTGGCCGCGCCGTGGAAGCTCGCGCCAGGATCACTCTGGGCCCGAAGGGGTCCGTCCGGGAGCGCGGCGAAGGCGATGAGCGCGAGCCAGATGCGAGGCAGAGGCATCGGGGAAACTCCGTTGGAGGTGGGGCCGGCATCGTCTCCGAGAGAGCCATGCGGCCGACGGCGGGGCCGAGGGTAGGGCGCGCCGAGGGGATGCACAAGAATCGCAGCTGGAAAGATTTCTCAACTACGAGGCTACCGCTCACGCTATCTTCCGTGGCTGGCCCCGAACCGGGAGCACCCCGGGCAGCCTTGATCCGCATCGATCCCAAGACCCTGCAGACCGAGCTCGAGCGCCGCTGCGCCGCGGCGGGAACTCCGGTCACGGCTCAACGCCGCACCGTGCTCGAGGTGCTGGCGAGCCGTCACGATCACCCCACCGTGGAGCAGATCTTCGTCGCGGTCGCCGAGCGCATGCCGGACGTCTCGCTCGGGACGGTCTACCGCTCGCTGGAGAAGCTGGCCACGCTGGGTCTGCTGCGCCGGGTCGAGCACCCCGGCTCGACCGTGCGCTTCGACGCCAACACGACCCCGCACCACCACTTCCTGTGCACGCGCTGCGGCTCGATCGATGACCTGCCCCTCGAGGCCGTGCGCGGCCACGAGAGCCTGGCCTTCGTCGGCCGGGACGGGCGCGCCGAGGAGATCGCAGTGAACGTTCGCGGGCTGTGCGCGGACTGCGCCGCCGGGCCGGACTAGCCGACGCTCCGCCGACGCCCCCCCCGACCGTCCGCAGGACGGCGCGGACGGCACCTGTCCGCCAGCAAGCAGGTGCTAGGCTGTGGCCCTTCCGCCAGTACCGTTCGGCGCCCGTCCCTGAGGCCACCCATGAAGCGTTACCTGTCGCTCGCCCTCGCCACCCTCCTCGCCAGCCCGGCTCTCGCCGGCGACCTCGTGGTCACCACGAAGAAGCACGAGGACGCCCACACCATGATGGGCCAGCAGCAGCCCGCCAAGGACACGACCGAGGTGGCCTGGATCGGCAAGGACCGCATGCGCACCGAGGAAGGCGACAGCGTGACGATCGTGCGCGCCGACCTGAACAAGATGCTGATGCTCGACACCAAGGCCAAGACCTACAGCTCCATCGACCTGCCCTTCGACCTGAAGAAGTACGTGCCGGCCGAGGTCGCCCCGATGATGGAGCAGATGAAGGCGCAGATGAAGTGCACCGTCACGCCCACGACCGAGACCAAGAAGATCAAGGACTGGAACGCGACGCACTACACGATCTCCATGACCATGCCGATGGGCTCGATGACCCAGGAGGTCTGGGCCACGCAGGACGTCGTGCTGGACGCCTCGACGATGCAGATGCGCGCGGCCATCCTGTCGACCAACCCGATGGGTGGCGAGAGCATGGCGGCCGAGATGAGGAAGGTGCTGGGCATGCCCGTGCTCACGGAGCGCACGCTGTCGGTGATGGGCTCGGACGCGAAGGCGCGCGAGGAAGTCGTCTCGATCGAGCAGAAGGACGCCCCGGCCGGGCACTACGACGTGCCGGCCGACTTCACCGAGAAGCCCTTCGATCCGATGGCCGGGGCCGGCGGCATGGGGCCGCGCCCGGGCGGTCGCAACCGTCCGCGCGGCGGCTAGCCACGGCACGGTCCGGCTAGACTCTACGCCGTGGAGCAGCCGGACCAGGCCTGGCCCGAAGATGGCTGGATCGACGCGCTGGGCGAGCTGCGCGAGCGCGAGCAGGCCTGCGTGCTGGTGGTCGTCACGAGCGTCAAGGGCAGCGCGCCGCGCGAACCGGGCGCGCGCATGATCGTGGCCGGGGGCGATCTCGTGCACGGCACGATCGGCGGCGGCAACCTCGAGAAGCTGGCGATCGAGCGCGCCACGGCGCTGCTCGGCGACCCGGGTGCGGGTTCGCGCAGCGCCGACTTCCCGCTGGCCGAGGCGGCCGGGCAGTGCTGCGGCGGCAGCGTGACGCTGTTCTTCGAGCCCTACCGCTGGCGGCGTCCCACCATCGCGATCTTCGGGGCCGGCCACGTGGGCCAGGCCCTGGCGGGCCTCGCGCCCTGGCTGAAGGCGCGCGTGCTGCTGGTGGACGGCCGCGAGGAGGACGCGATCCGCCCGCGACTCCCGGGTGAGCGCCCCTACGAGCTCGTGTGCACCGATGCGCCCGAGGCCGAACTCGACGCGCTCCCGCCCGAGGCCCTGGTGGTGATCCTGACCCACAGCCACGCGCTCGACCTCGAGCTCGTGGCGCGCGCCCTCACGCGCGGCGGCTTCCCGTACCTCGGGCTGATCGGCTCGGAACGCAAGTGGCTGCGCTTCCAGAAGCGCCTCGCGCAGCGCGGCTTCACGCCCGCGCAGCTCGCGCGCGTACGCTGTCCGATCGGCGCCACGCGCACGTCCAAGGATCCCGCCGCGATCGCGCTCTCGACCGCGGCCGAGCTCGTAGGCCATCTCGCCCTCCCCCGTCCGACCCGAGCGAATTCCAGCGCATGAACATCGAGGCCTTCCTGCTGTGCGACGCGGCCACGGACTCCAACGGCAAGCTCAACGTGCTGGGCGCGTTCGACAGCTTCTTCGTGCAGGAGGTGCCGGCCGCGCACCCGCACTGCGCGGTCGTGCTGCGCCTGCGCGTCGATCGAGCCGAGCAGGGCGAGCACACCATCACGCTGCACCTGATCGACGAGGACGGCCAGCACGTCATGCAGCCGCTCGAGGGCCGTCTGCGCGTCTCGGTCGTGCCGAACCAGACCGCCACCAGCAACCTGATCCTGAACCTGCAGGGCCTGAAGCTGCCGCGCTTCGGCGAGCTGGCCTTCCACCTGCAGGTCGACGGCAAGCCGGCCGGGTCGCTGCCGCTCTACATCCGCAAGCTGCCGGTCGCGGGACGCGGCTGAGCACCGCCCGCCGGAGCGCCGGCGCTATGCCCGCCGGAGCGCGCGGATGCGCGCGACCAGCGGCGGATGCGAGTGGTGCAGCAGCACGTACAGCGGGTGCGGCGTCAGGTTGGACAGGCTGTCGGCCGCGATGCGCTCCAGCGCGCTCACCAGCCGCTCGGCGTCGCCCGTGGTCTCGCGCGCGAAGGCGTCGGCCTCGAACTCGTTCCGGCGCGAGAAGGCCTGCATCCCGAGCGAGAAGAGGAGCGCGAGCGGCCCGTACAGGAGCGAGAAGAACACGAGCCCCGCGTGCACCGAGGGCTGCTCGACGCCGAAGGCGCGGAAGAGCCCGGCCTGGCGCAGGCACAGCGAGAGGAGCAGGAAGACCACGCCCGACTGCAGCAGCGACAGGGCCAGGCCCTTCAGGATGTGGCCCTTCTTGTAGTGCCCGATCTCGTGCGCCACGACCGCCACGAGCTCGGCCGGCGAGTGCTTCGCGACCAGCGTGTCGAACAGCGCCACGCGCTTCTTCCTGCCCAGCCCCGTGAAGAAGGCGTTGGCCTTGGTCGAGCGCCGCGAGCCGTCGATCACGAACAGCCCCTCGAGCGGGAAGGCCACCTTGCGCGCATAGGCCAGCACCGCCGCGCGCAGCTCACCCTCCTCCAGCGGCTGGAACTTGTTGAACAGCGGGAAGATCCAGGTCGGCGCGATGAACTGCACGAACAGCGTGAACAGCGCGGTCACGCCCCAGCACCACAGCCAGGCGCTCGCTCCGGTGCGCTCGAAGAACCACAGGATCGCCGCCAGCAGCGGCGTCCCGAGCACCAGCGCCAGCGCCAGGCCCTTGAGCGTGTCGGCCCAGAACGTCGCGCGCGTGCTCTTGTTGAAGCCGAAGCGCTCCTCGATCCCGAAGATCGCGTGGTAGCGGAAGGGCAGGTCGATCAAGGCCTTGGCGAGGACCAACGCGCCGATGAACACCAGGCCCGTCGGGATCGGACCGAAGCCGAGCCCGCGCGTCCAGCCGTCGAGCCACGCGAAGCCCCCGGCGAACCAGAAGCCCAGCAGCAACACGAGATCCAGCGCCTGCGGCAGGAAAGCGAAGCGCGTGCGCACGCGCGTGTACTCCTGCGAACGCGCGTAACGCTCGGCGTCGTAGACGTGCTCGAACCCCGCGGGCGGCGTGGCGCGCAGGGCGCGCAGGTTGAGCAGCTCGGCCACCAGCGCCAGCCCCTCCTGCGCCAGGATCGCGGCCAGGATCACGAACCCGTAGGCGTTCATCGGGCGCCCAGTGTGCGCCAAGCTCGAGCGGCGCGGAAGGACCTCGTCCGACGTCCCTCAGCGTCCCTCGATCTCCGCCAGCCCCACGCACTTCCCCGCTGCGTGCGGCGGAACGACGATGCGCAGCTCGAGCTTGCGCACCAGCGTCGGCTTGGGGAGCACGAACTTCGTCTTCAGGCGCGGGTCCGGGTCGAGCTCGATCACGAGCGGCGCCTTGGCGTCGTTCAGACGCAGCTCGACGCGTTCGAACGGCGCGCACGACGCGCGCGCGAGTTCGCTGGCGGCGGCGGGGCTGAGCCAGAGTTCCTTCAGGCGCACGCCCTTGTCGCACTCGAGGCGCAGCCACGGCTGCTCGTCGTCCGCGCGCGCCCACCAGGCGCTGCCCTGCAGGCCGTCGAGGGCGTCGCCCTTGGGGTGGAACTCGGATTCCTCGCTGGAGACGGTGAGCGTGAGGTCCTGGCCGCGGAAGGCGTTCTGGGCGGCGTCGCGCGCGTACGCGAGCATCCACGGTTCGAGCACGAGCTCCGCGCGCACGCGCAGCGGGGTCGAGCGCAGCTCGGTCGGCTGGGACCCGGCGGCGCGCACGAAGGCGCGGCATTCCAGCACGAACTCGCCGCCGCGGGTCGGTGTCGTGCGCGCCGCGAAGCGTTCGTCGCGCCACGGCGTCTGCGCGTCTCCCGGCACGCTCGCGACCCTCGTTCCGTCGATCCACCACTCGACGCGTTCGACGAAGAGCTCGGGCCGCGCGCCATCGGCCGCCGCGCCCGGAACGAGCCGCGCGAGCGCGGCGGGCGCGAAGCCCGAGAGCCACATCGTGCAGGTCGCCTTGGCGTCCACGCGCACCCACACGTCGGAGTCGGGCTGCTCCATGCTGGCGAAGTGCTCACGCCGGTCGGCGGGTCGCGAGAGCGTCGCCTTGCGCAGGAAGAGCAGCGCGAAGCACGAGTTGGCGATCGGCATCGGCGCCGGCGGCCAGCGCACGCGCCCGTCGGTGCGCCAGCCGCCGTCGTCGTGCTGTTCGAGCAACAGCTGCGCCGCGCCCTCGGCGTACCAGTCGTGGCCGGCGATCCGGGTCAGGCCGAAGAACGCGCCCACGCGCTCGAGCCCGTAGAGGTAGTAGAAGTGCCAGGCCGCCTCGCCCTCGGGGTTGCCCGCGACGGCGTAGTGCTGCTCGAGCCAGTTGAGCGCGAGCTGACGCGCCTCGGCCACGTCGGCGTCGAAGCGGTGATCGACGCGTCGCGGGTCCTCGAGGACGATGCCGAGGATCGAGAGGCCGGCGGTCGTCATCGCGGCCGAGGCCTTGCCGCCGGGCTCGTAGCCGAAGCCCGCCAGGCGGCGCTTCTCCTTGGGCAGGAGACTCGCGCCCGCGAGCTCGAACGGCTTCTCCTGGTAGCGCAGCGTGGCCTGCACGAGGTCGCTCCAGATCGACCTGGGCAGGTCCAGGCCGGCCGAGTGCGCGGCGCGCAGGCCGAGCGCGGCCACCTGCGTGTTGGA
Source organism: uncultured Planctomycetaceae bacterium (assembly GCA_964631945.1). GTDB lineage: Bacteria > Planctomycetota > UBA1135 > UBA1135 > JABFRZ01. The sequence continues at coordinate 8,760 of CAZWAY010000082.1, read as the reverse complement.
GAGGTCGGCGCGATTCAGACCCGGGTAGTCCCAGCCGCCGCTTTGGCGCAGGTCGAGCAGGGTCGCGACCAGTTCCTGCATGCGCTTCTCGTGGCGCGCGTCGCCCAGCGCGCCGAAGGCGTGCAAGAGCACCCCGGTCGCGTAGGTGTGGCGCGGTGTGCTCTCGAGCAGGAAGGCCACCGCGCGCTGCAGCGCGCGGTGGTCGGGCGCGAAGCCGCACTTCAGCAGCGTGTAGACGGTCAGCGCGGTCGCGCCGTCGCGCAGGTCGTGCCAGACGAGGCCGCGCTCGTTGAGGTCGACGCCGAAGGAACCGTCACGGTTCTGGCTGCGCAGTAGGAAGTCGAGGCCGCGCTCGATGGCGGCGTTGACGGCCTCGCTCGAGGGCCCGTGCGACGCAGCCTGCGCCGAATGGGCCGGAACGCGCGCGCACAGGAACGGGAAGAGGATGAGGAACGCGGGCAGGGATCCGCGGACCATGGGGAGCTCCGGTCGACGGAGGATACGCGCCCGGTCGAGCGCGCGCACCGGAACTCGCGCGGGCCGACTCCTATACTGCCGGCGACATGCGCCCCCGCCGTTCGATCCTCCTCGGCTCCGCTGCCGCCGTCGCGCTGGCGCTCGCGGCCTGCTCGCGCGGCGGTGGGCGCTCGGTCCTGCTCGTGACGCTCGACACGACGCGCGCCGAGGCCCTCGGGGTCTACGGCAACCCGCACCCGGTGACGCCGAACCTCGATCGACTCGCGGCCGAGGGGATCCTGTTCGAACAGGCCTACACGGTGGCGCCGCTGACGCTGCCCGCGCACGCCTCGATGCTGACCGGGCTCGTCCCGCCGCGCCACGGCGTGCGCGACAACGGGCTCATGCCGCTGCCGAGCTCGGCCGTGACCTTGGCCGAACGCGCGCGCGAGGCCGGCTTCCAGACCGCGGCCTTCCTGGGCTCGGTCGTGCTCGACGAGGGCTTCGGGCTCGAGCAGGGCTTCGAGCGTTACGAGGCCCCGGCGCGCAGCTTCTACAACGGCCCGAGCCTGGGCTACGCCGAACGCTCCGCGGCCGAGGTGGCCAAGCTCGCGGCGGCCTGGCTGCAAGCCCGCGACAAGGACCGGCCGTTCTTCCTGTGGGCACACTTCTGGGACGCGCACGCGCCCTACGCGCCCACGCCCGAGATGAAGGCGCGCGCGGGCGGCAACGACTACCTGGGCGAGGTCGCGGCCTGCGACGCGGCGCTGGGCAGGCTGCTGACCGCGCTGAAGCAGGAGGGTCTCGACGACTCGACCCTGGTCGTGGTGGTGGCCGACCACGGCGAGGCCTTCGGCGAGCACGGCGAGCTCTCGCACGGACCCTTCGTGTGGAACACGACCCTGCGCGTGCCGCTGATCCTGCGCCGTCCGGACGGCCGCCGCGCCGGGGAACGCGTGGCGAGCGTCGCCAGCGTGGTCGACCTGTACCCGACCGCGCTCGAGGCCATGGGGCTCGCGCCCGGGCCGGATGGGCTCGACGGCGTCAGCCTGCTGGCGCACGCCCCCGCCGCGCGACGCGGGGCGTACTTCGAGTCCTACTACGGCTACCTCAACTTCGGCTGGCATCCCCTGGCGGGTTGGGTCGGCGCGCACGGCAAGTACGTGCACGGGCAGCGCGCACGCTTCTACGAGCTCGCGCAGGATCCGAAGGAGGAGCGCGACCTCGCGCCCGAACGCGCGCAACTCGTGGGCGAGGCGCGCGCGGCCATGGCGGAGTGCGCCGGCGAGCCGGGACTCGTGCGCGACGCGGAAGGCCTCGACCCCGAGCTCAAGCGCTCGCTGCAGGCGCTCGGCTACGCCGCCTTCGCGAACGAGGGCACGAAGGTGCCCGCGCCCCTGGCCGAGCTCGCGCTGCCCGATCCCTTCGAGCGCACCCAGGAGCTGGCCGACGTGCAGCGCGCCGGCGGCCTGATGGACGCCGCGAAGTACGCCGAGGCCGAGGCCCTGCTGCGCGCGCTGCTGGCGGGCAGTCCGCACAACCACTTCGCCTGGGACCGCCTGGCCGTGTGTCTCATGCGCATGAACCGGCACCGCGAGGCGATCGCGCCGCTCGAACGCGTGCTGGCCGAAGCGCCGGGCAACGCCGACACCTGGAATTCCCTCGGCGCCTGCCGCCTGGTGGTGGGCCAGGAGGAAGGGGCCCTGGCGGCCTTCACGCGCGCGCTCGAGCTCGACCCGAACCACGTGCAGGCGCTGGGCGGCCTGGTACGGCTGATGGAGGCCGCCGGCATGGGCGCCAAGGCCGCGCCCTTCAAGCAGCGCTTCCAGGCCGTGCAGTCGCGCCCGTGACGGAGGCGGCCCCGCAGACGACGCGCGGCCTCCCGAGCGGCGCGCGCGCCAGCCGCTGGGTGAAGCGGCTCCTGCTGGCGGGCACGAGTCTCGTCCTGACCCTGCTCGTCCTGGAGGGCGGGCTGCGCTTCGTGCTCTTCAGCGACTTCGCGCGCGCGCGCAAGCTCGGCTGGCGCTGGCGCGACGCCGGGCTGTACACGCCACGCGAGGCGGGCCGCGAGAACTGGAAGCTGCGCGTGGAGCTCGGGCTCGAGAAGACCGGGCGCAGCCCGGCCTTCGACGCGCGCTTCGGCTGGCTGTCGGACGCGATCGAGCCCACGACCCTGGCCCACGTGGACGAGGCGCGCATCGGTGGGCGGCGGCCCGTGCTGCTGTTCGGCGACTCCTATGCCGAGTGCGTGGCCGAGGCGCACCCGTGCTGGCAGGAGTTGCTGGAGCAGAGCGCCCTCGGGAACGAGCTCTGCCTGCTGAACTACGGCGTCAGCGGGTACGGCCTGGACCAGGTCCGGCTGCTGCTCGAGCCCGTGCTGGAGCGCTTCGCGGCACGCAACCCGCTGGTCGTGGTCGGCATCCTGGTCGACGACGACCTGGATCGCGGCTACCTGCCGCTGCGCAGCTTCCCGAAGCCGTACTTCACGGCCGAGGGCTCGGGACTGGTGCTGCACCCGCTCGAGCAGGAGAGCGCGGCGGCGTACCTGCAGGCCCACCCGGTCCGGATCCGCAGCTACCTGTGGCGCTGGTTCCTGTTCGGATCGGGGCTGGTCTCGCGGCGCACGGCCGTGCGCTGGACGGACGAAGCCGAGCACGTGGCGCAGAAGTGCGCCGTCAACCGCGGCCTGCTGGAGGAGATCCGGAGCCTGCTCGCGGCGCGCGGACTGGAGTCTTTCTTCGTGCTGTTCCACGCGCGCCGCGCGCTCGAGGCGAGCGGACCCTACGCCTGGCAGGAGCCGTTCCTCTACCGGACGTTCGCGGAGTTGCGCCTGCCGTTCGTGTCGTCGAAGCGCGTCCTGCGTGCGCACCTCGCGCGCACGGGCTTGGCGCCGGAGGAGCTCTACATCCGTTCCGGCCCCGGCCTCAACCACTACACCGGCGCGACCAACGCCGTGGTGTTCGCGGCGCTGCAGGCCGGGATCGCGGGTGATTTCGAGCCGTACGCCTACCTGCCCGCGCGCTAGGCGAGCCCCACCTCACTGCAGCGACTCGAGCACGGCCGAGAGCTGCGCGTGGGCGGCGAGCGCCTCGGCCGTGAGCGCCCCGACCAACAGGTCGGCGTGCTCGAACGGGTCGCTGGCGAGGTCGTAGAGCTCCTCGCGACACGGATCGAGGCGGATCAACTTGTAACGCGGCCCGCGCACGGCCCGCATGTGAGTCGGAAGGAACTCCATCCGCAGCGCGTTGGAGACCGAGTACCCCTGGGGCTGCGAGCGGTCGAGCACGACGCACTGGTAGTACGGCTCGCGCGTGGTGCCGCCGGTCCAGATCGTCCCCTGGACCGTTCCGGTCGAGTCCGCGCGGTAGGTACCGAGGTAGGTGGGCGTCGGGGACACGACCTCGGCTCCGAGCGTGGGCAGCCAGGCCGGAGCGTAGGCTCCGATCACGAGCCAGGTCTGGGCCCGGGGAGGCGCGCCGGTCAGGCGCCAGGGCACGAGGTTGGCGCCGTACAGGCCGTAGAGCGGCGGGCCGCAGCTCGTCAGCACGGAGTTGCCCGGCCCGTCGAAGCCGATCGAAGGCTGGCACACCCCGCCCGGCGGGCAGGGCGAGACCGGCGGCGGGTTGCCCGCGCCGTTCTGGGAGAAGGCGTCGGCGTAGATCCACTGGCGCGCGCTGCGCGTGGGATCCACCAGGCTCGGCACGAAGCTGACCGAGTCGAGCGCGACGCCGGGCAGGGTGGCCGCGAGGTCCACGCCCGCGAGCTCGGCCACGGTGGCGAACACGTCGCTCGTGTTCACGAGCGCGTCGCTCGCGCCTCGGCCGGTCACGCCGTAGCCGGCGACGAGCAGCGGCACGCGCACACCCCCCTCGTACAGGGTGCCCTTGTTGTTGGGCGCGTACGGCGCTCCGGCGACGCACGGGTCGGTGCCGTTGTCGCCGAGGAAGAGCACCGTCGTGCGCGCGAGTTCGCCCGGGGGGAACTGGGCGAACAGGCGGCCGATCTCGCTGTCGAGGGCCTCCACCATGGCCTTGTAGAAGGGCACCGGGTCCGCGCCAGGATCGCTGCAGATGGCGCGTGGTTCCGCGCCCGGCAGGACCTGCGTGTGCAGGTTCGACGGCGGACGGTGGAACGGGGCATGGGGCGCCTGGAAATTGACCACGCACAGCCAAGGGCCGCTCTGGCGGCGGATCCAGAAGAGCGCGTCGTTCACGCACGCGGTGGTCGCGTAGCGGGTCGAGGTCGAGAAGGAACCGTTCACGACCCGGCGCCAGAAGCTGTAGTTCTGGAGCTGGCCCTCCATGGAACCGGCGAAGTGCGCGTACCCGGCCAGATTGGGCGCGAGATCGCCGCCCACCTGGGCCGAGCCTAGATGCCACTTGCCGATCGCGGCGTGGGCATAGAGCCCGCCCGTTCCGAGGTCGAGCATCTCGGGCAGCGTGACCTCGTCCAGCGCCATCGCCGGGGCATTGCCGAAGGCGTTGATCACCGCTCCGACGTGCGTGCGGAAGCCGTAGCGCCCGGTCTGGATCGTTGCCCGTGTCGGCGAGCAAGTCGGTTGCGACCAGGCGTTGCGGAAGAGCACGCCCGAGGCGGCGATCAGGTCGAGCGTCGGGGTCGGGGCCGGAGCGGGGCCCACGCCGTAGGCCGCGAGCTCCTCGACCCCGAGGTCGTCGGCCATCAGGATCAGCACGTTGCCCGGAACGCCGTGAGACCGGGCAGGGAACGCTGACTCGTGCGCGAGGACGAGGGGCGCCAGGAGCCCGGGCAGCAACGCAGGGAGGAGCGCCATGGGCTTTCCTACGTACCGCGGATCGCGCCGGCCGGCAACCGCCGCCGTGGACATTCTCGGCGTCCGGCGGAGACGCGCCTCGCCCCCCCATGCGCGCGTGGCATGATCAGGGCTCGGATGACGACCCACGACCGCTTCGGCCGACCGCTGCGCAGCCTGCGCATCTCCGTCACCGACCGCTGCAACCTGCGCTGCAGCTACTGCATGCCCGAGGAGGAATACGCGTGGCTGCCGCGCACCGACATCCTCTCGTTCGAGGAGCTCGCGCGCCTGGCGCGGATGTTCGTCGCGCTGGGGGTCGAGAAGCTGCGGCTGACGGGCGGTGAACCGCTGCTGCGGCGCGACCTGGCGGTGCTGGTCGGGTTGCTGGCGGCGCGGCCGGGGGTGCGCGATCTCGCGCTGACCACCAACGGGATCCTGCTCGCCGAGCAGGCCTCGGCCCTGGCGGCCGCGGGCCTGGCGCGCCTGACGATCAGCCTGGACACCCTGCGGCCGGACCGCTTCCTACGGCTGACGCGGCGCGACGAGCACGCGCGCGTCCTGGCCGGCATCGAGGCCGCGCACGCGGCGGGCTTCCGCGGCACCAAGCTCAACGCGGTCGTCCTGCGCGGCGTGAACGACGACGAGCTCGTCGAGCTGCTGGAGTTCGGCCGCGCACGCGCGCTCGAGGTGCGCTTCATCGAGTACATGGACGTCGGCGGCGCGACCGGATGGAGCGCGGACGCGGTCGTGTCGCGCGCGGAGATGCTGGCGCGCATCGCGGCGCGCCTCGGTCAGGTGACGGCGGACCCCGGCGACGACCCCGCCGCGCCCGCCGAGCGCTTCCGGCTCGCCGATGGCACGCCTTTCGGCATCATCGCCTCCACGACCGAGCCCTTCTGCCGGACCTGCGACCGTGCGCGCCTCACCGCCGACGGCCTCTGGTACACCTGCCTCTACGCCCCCACCGGCACCGACCTGCGCGGCCCCCTGCGTGCGGGCGCCAGCGACGAGGAGCTCGCCGCGCGCATCCTCGGCCTGTGGCGCGAGCGCAGCGACCGCGGCGCCGAAGAGCGGCTGGCGCTGGTGGAACGCCGCCGACCGGCCGCGGCGAGCGCGCTGCGCTCCGACCCACATCTCGAGATGCACACGCGCGGCGGGTAGCCCGGACAAGGGGAGGCGCTGCGCCCCACGCGGCGCTCGCCATGCGATCATGTCCCCCCATCCCCCCACCCCTCGCGGAGTCAGCCCATGTCGTGCACCGCTCGGTCAGCCCTGCTCGTTGCCGCCCTCGCCACCGCTTCCCTGTCGGCCCAGGGCGCGCACGTGCGCAAGCCCCTCGCCAAGAGTCCGGCGCGCTCGGGCACGCCCGCCGAGAGGATCTCCTTCGAAGGCTTTCCTGCCGGGACCGTCCTGTCGAGCGTCTTCACCACGGCAGGGTCCGGTCCGGTCGCGCTCAAGGGCTACAACCCCTTCCTCGGCCCCGGCCCGAATGCCGCGTTGATCTTCGACTCCTCGTTCCCGACGGGTGGTGACTTCGACCTCGGGACTCCGCACGTGGACTTCGGGGGACCGGGAATCGGAGCGGCCGGTCGTGCCGGTCCATTCCGGAACGACGTGGCCCAGGGCAAGGTCCTGATCATCGCCGAGAACCTGAACGACTGGGAGGGCGACGGCCTGGTCAACAGCCCCGACGACCTGAACGCCGCGGCCAGCCCGAACGCCACGCTGCTCTTCGACTTCGCGGCCATCGGCTCGGTGACGATCCTCGGGATCACGATCATCGACGTCGAAGCCTCGGAGCAGCCACCGATCATCACCTATCTCGACAGCACCGGAACCACGCTCGGCACGGCCATCCTGCCTGCGACGGGCGACAACGGGGTGGCCGAAGTCGACCTGGGCGGCGTCACCGGGGTGAGCCAGATGCTCGTCAACATGCGCGGCTCCGGCGCGGTCGACGACTTGCTCCTGCGCAAGGAGGAGCCCGGGAGCATCGCCTTCGTGCGCAACCTGGTCGGCGTGGACGTGACGCCGGATGGCGGCACGGCGCTGCTCTTCGACCTGGGCTCGACGGACGGCGATACCTACTTCTACGACACCGACAGCGGCGCGCTCGAGCTGAAGACCACGGTCGGATCCCCCTTCCGCGACTTCCCGACGGGCATCTCGAGCACGCTGCGCGTGAGCGCCCACCACGGGGACCCCGTCGAGGCCGGCCTGTGGACGGAGGCGGGCGGCTGGCTCGACCTCGGGAACGCCTATCCGCTGGGCTGCGGCGCGGACCAGGGCTCGGCCTGGGACATCAGCGCGGACGGCACCGTCGCGGTCGGGCTGCTCTGGAACGAGTGCAATGGCGTGGCGTTCCGCTGGACGAGCGGCACCGGGCTCACCCCGCTCCAGCTCCTGGGCGGGAGCTTCCCGGGCAGCCCGAATCCACCGACCAACCGCGCCACCAAGATCTCGGACGACGGCGCGATCATCGGCGGCTTCGCGCAGACGGACATGGTCGATCGATGGCCCGCGCTGTGGCGAGCCGATGGCAGCGGATTCCTGCTGCCTGGCGGAGTCTTCCCCGCGGACGCGCCCGGCGAGGTGCTCTCCGTGAGCGCGGACGGCTCGATGGTCGCGGGCATCTGGAACCTCGAGGGCTTCTACTGGACCCAGGCTGCGGGAGTCGTCCCGCTCGGTCTGCTGCCCGGCGCGCTGCCTGGGGGCCAGACCTTCCCCAACGCGATCGCCGCGGGCGGACAGCTGATCTTCGGCAAGGCCAGCCCGGGCTTCTTCGATCCCCCGGTGGTATTCGTGTGGACCGCCGCCGATGGCATGAGGTCGCTGACGGACATCGCCGTCGCCCACGGAGTCAGCATTCCGGCCAGCATCACGCTCGACAACATCCTCGCAGCCTCCGCGGACGGGTCCGTGCTCGTCGGCACGGCCTTCGACTTCTCCTTCCGCTTCTATTCCTTCGTCCTGAAGCTGCCGGTCTCGGCCTACGGGCTCTGACTCGAGCCCACCGGCACTCTCCATCGCATCGCCAGTGTCGTCTCGGCGAACCGCGCTTCCCTCTGGCTCCATCATGCTGCGACGTCTCGCACCCCTCGGCGCCCTTCCCCTGCTGATCGCCTGCGCATCGACGCGTGCCCAGCAACACTTCGGTGCTCCCTTGACCCGCCCCGCGGCCTTGGTCGTGCCGGTCGACGAGCTCCTGGCACGACCCGAACGGTACGACGGGCAGAGGCTGATCCTCGCGGGCACGGTGGAAGAGGTGTGCTTGCGCAAGGGCTGCTGGATGACGCTGGGCGCGGACGGGCGCGAGCTGCGCGTCACCTTCGAGGACTACGGCTTCTTCGTGCCGACGGATTGTGCCGGCGCCACGGTGCGCGCCGAGGGGGTGTTCCGCGTGGGCGAAACCTCGGCCGAGCTCGTACGCCACTACCTGCACGACGTCGGCAAGGTGGCCGAAGCGGAAAAGGTCATGGCGCCGGTGAAGACCTACACCCTCGTGGCCAGCGGGGTGGAGCTGATCCGCT
>CAZWAY010000081.1:0-22407 GCA_964631945.1 uncultured Planctomycetaceae bacterium | reverse complement strand
GGCCGCGGGTGCGCCGTCCGCCGCGCGCGGGGCGGCCGCAGCGCTCGTGCGCGCCGCTGCCCCGCCGGCCGCCGGCGGCGCCGGCGTGGGGTGGGTTCCGCCGCCGCCCTTGCGCGAGAGCAGCATGGTCAAGCGCGGCCCGGTCATGCGCGGCGGGCTCTCGACCTTGGAGATGTCGCCCAGGGCCTCGTTCACGCGCTTCATCACGTTGAAGCCGAGCTCGGGGTGCGCGCGCTGACGCCCGCGGAAGATGCACACGACCTGCACCTTGTGCCCCTCCTCCAGGAACTTGCGTCCCTGCACCAGGCGGTACTCGAGGTCGTGCGGGTCGATGGCCGGACGCACGCGCAGTTCCTTGAGCGTCGAGTGCGCCTTGGACTGACCGCGCTCCTTCTTCTTCTGCGCGTACTTGAACTTGCCGAAGTCCATCACCCGGCACACGGGCGGCTCGGCGTTGGGCTGCACCTCGACCAGGTCGAGCCCGGCCTCGTCGGCGATCCGACGGGCCTCGTCGGTGGTCACCACGCCGACCTGCTCGTTGGCGGCGTTGATCAAGCGCACTTGTGGGACGCGGATCTGGCGGTTGACCCGGTACTTGTTGGCGGGCTCGTTTCTCCTGAGCGGTTCTCTCTTCAAACTCGGTTCTTCTGGGTCGGGATGGTTCGGGGCCGCGTGACGAGGTCAGCGATCGGCTCGTGGTGGTGCGGAAGGATAGACCGAAAGGCGCGATCCGCGCCAGTGAAGCCCGTACGGCCCCCCCCAGCGGGTCGCTCCATGGGCGCGCCGAAGCTCACGGCGTCTTGTGCGCGAGCGCCTGGCCGGCGAGCTGGATGTGGACCTCCGCCAGCTGCTCGGGCCGCACCGGCGCGGGCGCCTGGCACATCAGGTCGGCGGCCGAAGCGGTCTTCGGGAAGGCGATGACGTCGCGGATGTTGTCCAGACCGGCCGTCAGCGCCACGGTGCGGTCGAGGCCGAGCGCGAAGCCGCCGTGCGGGGGCGCGCCGTAGGACAGGGCCTCGAGCAGGAAGCCGAACTTCTCCTGCCGTTCCGCCGGGCCGATCCCGAGGATCTCGAACACGCGCTCCTGCACCTCCGGGCGGTGGATCCGGATCGAGCCCGACCCCAGCTCCCAGCCGTTCATCACCAGGTCGTAGGAACGACTCATCAGCGTGGCCGGATCGGCCCCCGGCCCGCCCATGCCCCAGTCCTCGGGTGCGGTGAAGGGGTGGTGCTCGCTGAACCAGCGTCCAGCCGCTTCGTCGCGCGTGAACAGCGGGAAGTGCGTGACCCACAGGAAGGCGTGCTGCTTCGGGTCCACCAGGCCCAGCCGGTTGCGCAGGAAGAGGCGCAGCTCGTTGAGCGACTTCTGCGCCACCGTCTGGGAGTCGGCCACGAACAGGCACAGGTCGCCGGGCTCGGCCGCGAGCGCCGTCATCAGCTCGCCCGCCAGCGGGCCCGTCGCGAAGCGCGCCAGCGAGCCCGTGCCGCCGGCCGGATCGGCCTTCCACCAGGCCAGGCCCTTGGCGCCGCCCAGCGCGGCCGCCGCGGCCAGCTCACCCTCGATCTCCTTGCGCGAGAAGGGTGCGTTGCCGGCGTTGAGCGCCAGCACGCGCCCGCCGCGCTCGAGCGCGCCGTGGAACACCTTGAACTCGGACCTCGCGGCCCAGGCGGCCACGTCGCGGAGCTCGAGCCCGAAGCGCACGTCGGGCTTGTCGCTGCCGTAGCGCTCCAGGGCCTCGGCGTGGCGCAGGCGCGCGAAGGGCACGGCCAGCTCGACCCCCAGTGCGGCGCGGAAGGTGGCCACCAGCACGCGCTCCCACAGCGCGAACACGTCCTCCTCCTCGACGAACGACATCTCCATGTCGAGCTGGGTGAAGTCGGGCTGGCGGTCGGCACGCAGGTCCTCGTCGCGGAAGCAGCGCGCGACCTGGAAGTACTTGTCCATGCCCGCCACCATCAGGATCTGCTTGAAGATCTGGGGCGACTGCGGGAGCGCGAAGAACTCGCCCGGGTGCACGCGCGAGGGCACCAGGTAGTCGCGCGCGCCCTCGGGCGTGGCCTTGGTCAAGACGGGCGTCTCGATCTCGGCGAAGCCCTCGCGCTCGAAGGCCGCGCGCATGGCGCTGATCAGGCGCGCGCGGTGCAGCAGGTTGCGCTGCATGGCCGGACGGCGCAGGTCGAGATAGCGGTACTTCAGGCGCGTGTCGAGGGCCGGCAGGTCGCTGGCGGCCACGTCGATGGGCGGGGTCTTGGCCTTGGACAGGATCTCCAGCGATTCGGCCACGACCTCGATCGCGCCCGTCTCGCGTTCCTTGTTCACGTTGGCGCTCGCGCGCGCGACGACCTTGCCCGTCACCCCGATCACGTCCTCGCCCGAGAGCCGCACGGCCTCCGAGAACTGCGCGCCCAGCACCACCTGCGTCAGGCCGTAGCGGTCGCGCAGGTCGACGAAGTAGATCCCGCCGTGGTCACGACGCTTGTGGACCCAGCCGTTGAGCGTCACCGTCTGCCCGACGTGCTCGGCGCGCAGCTCGCCGCAGGTGTGCGTGCGGCGCCAGTCCACGGCTCGGCGAGCGGCGCCCATGTCAGTTGCCGAGGCCGGCCGCGCGCTGGCGGACGAGCGCGCGTCGCAGGGCCAGTTCGGCGCGCAGCAGATCGACCGTGCCGGCGCCCGTCTCGCGGCCCTGGTCCAGGCGTTCGCGCGCGCGCTGCTCGGCCTCCTTGGCGCGTGCCACGTCGATCTCGGCCGGGCGCTCGCCGGCCTCGCTGACCACGCGCACGGTGCCCTGCTTGACCTCCGCGAAGCCGCCCGCGACGAACAGCGAGTGCTCCTTGCCGTCCTCGCGCCACGAGAGCAGCCCCAGGTCGAGCGCAGCCACCAGGTGCGCGTGGTGCGGCAGGAAGCCCATCGAACCGTCCAGGGCCGGCACGCGCACGGCATCGGCCTGCGTGTCGAGCACGATGCGGTCGGGCGTGATGACGCGCAGGGTGAGCTTGCCGGTCATGGACTACTGCTTGAGCTTGGCGGACTTCTCGCGCGCGCTCTCGATCGCGCCCACGTACAGGAAGGCGGTCTCGGGCAGGTCGTCGTGCTTGCCTTCCAGGATCTCCTTGAACGAGCGCACGGTCTCGGCCATCGGGCAGAAGACGCCCGGCGTGCCGGTGAACTGCTCGGCCACGAAGAAGGGCTGCGACAGGAAGCGCTGGATGCGGCGCGCGCGGTGCACGACCTGCTTGTCGTCCTCGGACAGTTCCTCGGCCCCGAGAATGGCGATGATGTCGCGCAGGTCGGCGTAGCGCTGCAGCACGCGCTGCACCTCGCGCGCGACCCTGTAGTGCTCCTCGCCGACGATCTGCGGATCGAGCATGCGGCTGGTGGACTTGAGCGGATCCACGGCCGGGTAGATGCCGAGCTCCGAGATGGCGCGGTCGAGGATGATGGTCGAGTCGAGGTGCGCGAAGGTCGCGACCGGGGCCGGGTCGGTGATGTCGTCGGCCGGCACGTACACGGCCTGCATCGAGGTCACCGAACCCTTCTTGGTGGAGGTGATGCGCTCCTGCAGCGCGCCCATCTCGCTCGTCATGGTGGGCTGGTAGCCGACGGCGCTGGGCATGCGTCCCAGCAGGGCCGAGACCTCGGAGCCGGCCTGTACGAAGCGGAAGACGTTGTCCACGAACAGCAGCACGTCCTGGTTCTTCACGTCGCGGAAGTACTCGGCCATCGTCAGGCCCGAGAGCGCCACGCGCAGACGCGCGCCGGGCGGCTCGTTCATCTGCCCGAACACGAGCACGGCGTTGTCGATCACCGACTGGGTCTTGCCGTCGGGGGTCTTGTACTGGGCCTCGCTCATCTCGACCCACAGGTCGTTGCCCTCGCGCGTGCGCTCGCCCACCCCGCAGAACACGCTGAAGCCGCCCTTCTCGACGGCCGTGATGCGGATCAGCTCCTGGATCAGCACGGTCTTGCCCACGCCGGCGCCGCCGAACAGGCCGATCTTGCCGCCCTTGGCGAAGGGACACAGCAGGTCCACGACCTTCAGGCCGGTCTCGAAGATCTGCGAGATGGCCTCCTGCTCCTCGAACTTGGGCGCGGGCTTGTGGATCGGGCCGGTCTCGCCGGGCGCGATCGGACCGCGCTTGACGACGTCCAGGGCCTCGCCCAGCAGGTTGAAGATGCGCCCCTTGGTGCGCTCGCCCACCGGCACCAGGATCGGCGCGCCGGTGTTGAGCACGGCCATCCCGCGCCGGCAACCGTCGGTCGAGGACATGGCGACGCAGCGCGCCACGTCGTTGCCGAGGTGCTGGGCCACCTCCAGCACCAGCCGGCCGCTGCGCTTGGGATCGACGATCTCGAGCGCGTTGTAGATCGGCGGCAGGGATCCGGCCGGGAAGCGCACGTCCACCACGGGGCCGAAGATCTGGGCGATGCTGCCTTGGTTGGCTTGCTTGACGGCGGTGCTCATGGCTCGTTTTGTGGGGCTCGTCTCGGTCTCGGGCGGGGGAACTTCAGCGCAGCGCCTCGGCGCCGCCGACGATGTCGAGCAGTTCCTTGGTGATCGTTTCCTGGCGCTTGCGGTTGTAGACCAGCTTGAGCGCCGACTGCATGTCCTTGGCCGCGTCGGTGGCGTTCTTCATCGACACGCGGCGGCTGGCGTACTCGGAGGTGATGGCCTCGATCAGCGCGTTGTAGATGCGCGTCTCGAGGTAGCGCGGCACCAGGCGCTCGAAGATCGTGGCCGCGTCGGGCTCGAGGATCACGTCGCCCGCGCCCCGCTCCTGGCGGGCACCGACCAGCTCGCCGGCCTGGATCGGCAGCAGCCCGAACCAGCGCGGGACGTAGCGCACCATCGACTCGAAGGCGGTCGCCAGCACGCGCACCTCGCGGTACTCGCCCGACAGGAAGGCCGCGCTCAGGTCACGCGCCGTGCGCGCGGCGCCGCGGTAGTCGATGCCCTCCAGCACCGGCTCCACGAACAGGCGCTCGATGCGGCGCTTGCGCGCGTTCAGGTACTGGTAGCCCTTCTTGCCGTACACGAAGTAGCGCACGTCGGCGTCGGCGGGCTGCTCGCGCAGCCACAGCTCGAGGGCCTTGAACAGGTTCGAGTTGTAGGCCCCGCACAGCCCGCGGTCGGAGCTGACCAGCAGCACGGCCACGGCCTTGCCCTCGCCCGCGCGGAACAGCGGACGCTCGCCCAGGCCCTCGCCCAGCACGGCCGCCAGGTGCCCCACCAGCGCGCTGATCTCCTGCGAGTAGGGACGCGAGGACAGCGCCTTGTCCTGGAAGCGTCGCAGCTTGGTCGAGGCGACCATCTCCATCGCGCGCGTGATCTGGCGGATGTTGCCGACCGACTTGATCCGGCCGCGGAGCTCGCGAATGCCACCCATGGTGCTGGTTCGTCGCGGCGCTAGCCGAGCTGGGCCTTGACGGTCTGGATGGCCTGGTCGAGCACGGCCTTGGAGGCGTCGGAGACGCCCTTGTCCTTGATCAGCGCGGGCGCGAGCTCGGGATGGTTGTCGCGCATGAAGGCCAGGAAGACCTTCTCGAACTCGAGCACGCGCTTGGCGGGTAGGTCGTCCAGGCCACCCGAGGTGCCGGCGTAGATCACCATGATCTGGTCCTCGACCCCCATCGGCTGGTACTGCGGCTGCTTGAGCAGCTCGGTCAGGCGCTCGCCGCGCCGCAGCACCTGCTGCGTGGCCTTGTCGAGGTCCGAACCGAACTGCGCGAAGGCCGCCAGCTCGCGGTACTGCGCCAGGTTCAGGCGCATGCCGCCGGCGATCTTCTTCATGGCCGGGATCTGGGCCGCGCCGCCCACGCGCGAGACCGAGATGCCCGCGTTCACGCCCGGACGGATGCCGGCGTTGAACAGCGCGGTCTCCAGGAAGATCTGCCCGTCCGTGATCGAGATCACGTTGGTCGGGATGTAGGCCGCCACGTCGTTCTCCTGCGTCTCGACCACGGGCAGCGCGGTCAGCGAGCCGCCGCCCTTCTTGTAGCGCGGGTTGATCTGCGGCGCGTTGTCGGCCAGCTTGGCGGCACGCTCCAGCAGGCGACTGTGCAGGTTGAACACGTCACCGGGGAAGGCCTCGCGCCCGGGCGGACGGCGCAGGAGCAGCATCACCTGACGGTAGGCGAGGGCCTGCTTGTAGAGGTCGTCGTAGCACACCAGCACGTGCCGGCCCTCGTCGCGGAAGCGCTCGCCCATGGTGCAGCCGCCGTAGGGCGCGAGGTACTGCATCGAGGCCTCCTCGTTGGCGCTGGCGGCCACGATGATCGTGTAGGGCATGGCCCCGTGGGCGTTGAGCTTGCGCAGCACGTCGACCACGGTCGACTGCTTCTGGCCCACGGCCACGTAGATGCAGATCACCTGGGCCGGGTTCTTCGGATCGCCTCCGCCGGTGCGCTTCTGGTTGATGATCGCGTCGATCAAGAGCGCGGTCTTGCCGGTCTGGCGGTCGCCGATGATCAGCTCGCGCTGGCCGCGCCCGATCGGGATCATGGCGTCGATGGCCTTGATGCCGGTCTGCATCGGCTCGTGCACGCCCTTGCGCTCGACCACCGAGGGCGCGGGCTGCTCGATCGTCCAGTAGTCCTGCTCGGTGACCGCCAGCGGGCCGCGCCCGTCGAGCGGGTCGCCCAGCGCGTTGACCACGCGTCCGAGCAACGCCAGGCCGGTCGGCACCGAGATGATGCGCCCGGTGGTCTTGACCTGGTCGCCTTCCTTGACCTTGGTGGCGTCGCCGAGGAGCACGCAGCCGACGTTGTCCTCCTCCAGGTTGAGCGCCACGCCGCGCACGCCGCCCGGGAACTCGAGCAGCTCGTTCATCATGCAGTCGTCGAGGCCCCACACGCGGGCCACGCCGTCGCCCACGGAGAGCACCGTGCCCACGCTCTGCAGCGCGCTCTGGCCACGGTAGTTGGCGATCTCCTTCTCGAGGATCGAGGTCACTTCTGCGGGTCGCAGGTCCATCGGGGTCGTCCTTGCTCGGAACTGGGCGGTGTGCGGGGTGGGAGGGGGTGGAGGCTCAGCTCTCCAGGCGCGGGAGTGGAGCGCTGAGCAGGCTCTTCTTCAGGCTCTCGAGGCGGCCGGAGAGCGAGGCGTCGATCATCTTGCTCTCGACGACCACGCGCAGGCCGCCGATCAGCTCGGGCACGATGCGGTTCGACAGCACCAGCTGCTTCCCGATGCGCGGGCCGAGCGCGGCCGCCAGGCGCACGAGCTCGGCCGCGTCCAGTGCGCGTGCGCTCTCGACGATGCCCTCGGCCGCCCCGCGCTCGTCCAGGTCGCGCCGGTGGAAGGCCGCGCCCAGGTGACGCAGCACCTCCACGCGCCGCTTGTCGAGCACCAGCTCGACGAAGTCGCGCGTGAGCTCGTGCACGCCCGCGAGCTTCGCGCCCAGGCCCGCGCGACGCGTGGCCAGGGGCATGCGCTCGTCGAACACGAAGGCCAGCGCGCCGCCCTCGGCGAGCTCGGCGCCCAGGCGCTGGACGTCGGCGCGCACGGCCGCGAGCACTGCGCGCGTCTTGGCCAGGCGGTACAGCGCCTCGGCGTAGCGACCGGTGACGGGATCGATCATCCGCGTGCGACCTTCTCGCTCCCGATCACCTGCGCCACGAAGCGCCGGTCGTCCTCGCTGCCCACGTTGCGGTCGAGCAGCTTGCTGGCCGCGCCGAGCGACAGTTCCACGACCTCGGTGCGGATGGCCGCGATGGCCTTGTCCTGCTCGGTGCGGATGGCCTTGCGCGCCCCGTCCACGAGCTGGGCCGCCTCGCCCTTGGCCGCCTCCACGATCTCGTGGCCACGCGCCTCGGCCTTGGAGCGCGCCTCGGCCACCAGCTTGGCGGCCTCGGCGCGGGCCTCGGCCAGCGTGACCTCGAGCTTGGCGCGCGCCTCGGACGCGTCGCGGCTGGCCTTCTCGGCCGCGGCGATGGCGCGCTCGGTCTTCAGGTCGCGCTCCTCGAGCGCCTGGGTCACCGGCCCCATCACCACGATCCAGATCAGGGGCAGGGAGACCAGGAAGATCGCGAGCGTCCAGAACAGGTTCCCGCCGGCGGCGAAGTCGATCGGGTTGAAGCCGCCGCCTTCGCCTCCGGAGAGGAGCGTGAGGGTCGCTAGGGGTTGCATGGTGGGATCCCTGGGTGACGGGGCCCGTCGCGCACGGCCACGACGCGCCCGCGCCCGCGTTACTTGGCGATCGCGATGAGCAGCGTCACGACGACCGCGAACAGCGACACGCCCTCGATCAGGGCCGCCAGGATGATGGAGCCGCCGCGGATCTCGCCGGCGGCATCGGGCTGACGCGCGATGCCCTCGTTGGCGGCCGCGCCGATACGGCCGATGCCCAGGCCGGCGCCGATCGCGACGATGCCCGCACCGATGCCCGCACCGAACTTGGCCAGCGCCATGCCGGAATCCGCAACTTCTAGGGGGATGAACATGTCCTTCGTTTGCTTTCTCTCGGGGTCTCTTGGGTGGGATGGCCAGCCCGGCCTAGTGCTCGGGATGGACGGAAGAGTGGACGAACAGGATCGAGAGCTGCGTGAAGATGAAGGCCTGCAGCAGCGCCACGAAGCTCTCGATGATCATGATGAACACGGCGAAGCCCAGGCCGAGCGGCGAGGCGCCCCAGGCGCCGGCCGGGCCCCACAGCTGGCCGAGGAAGAAGATCAGGCCCATGAAGGAGAGCACCACCATGTGCCCGCCGCTCATGTTGGCGAAGAGACGGATCATGAGCGCGAAGGGCTTCACGCACAGGCCGACCACCTCGACCACGAACATCAGCGGCCACAGCGCCAGCGGCACGTGCGGCACGAGGTTCTTCCAGTACACCAGCGGTCCCTGCACGACCATGCCGCACAGCAGCATGGCCACGAACGTGGTCAGGGCCAGCCCGGCCGTGACGAAGATGCTGGCGGTGGCCGTGACCGCCGAGGGCACGAGCCCCATCAGGTTCATGAACAGGATGAAGAAGAACACGCTCAGGAAATACGGCAGGAACTTGTTCCCGAGCTCCTTGCCCATCACCGGCTGCACCATCTCGTCGCGGATCCACTGCGCGAAGCCGGCGAAGGTGCGCGTGAGTACGTCGCCCTTGCCCGTGCGCAGGTAGCGCGGCACGCCGGCGAAGGCCAGCAGCGTCAGCAGCACCGCCGCGAGCTGGAAGATCTGCAGGTTGAAGAGGGCGGTCTTCGGCGGGTCCGCGTGTGTGTCGCCACGGTAGTCCATGAAGGCCAGCGCCTTCGGAAGCGTCACCTCCAGCAGCGCCTTCGGCGCGTGCGCCGGAGCCGTGGCGCCGCCGTGCTCCGCGGCCGGAGCGTGTTCCTCGGGCTCGACCAGCACGGCTGGCACGAGGTGCATGTACAAGGTCGTGAAGACGTTGTCGCCGGTGTGGTGCTCGCTGTAGCGCTGCGACAGGAAGCAGGCCCCCGCGACGATGGCCGCGAGGAGCAGCCCGCGCAGCGACAGCAGGTAGCGCCAGAATCGCATCGGCTAGACCCCCAGTGCGCGGGCGGCGGCGCGCTGGCGCTGTTCGCGGACGGCGACCCAGGTCGCGAGTGGGAGCAGCAGGGCCACGGCCGCCGCGTACGCCACCACGAAGCTGCGCCAGTCGACGTACGCGCCGGCCGGGGCGACGAAGCGGAAGGCCAGCGCGCCCAGCAAGAGCGCCGCGAGCTTCACCAGGAATCCGACCACGGCGGCGTGCAGGGCACGCTCGGGTCGCGTCGCGAGCACGTGACGCTGGTACTGGAAGGCCAGGCCGGCGAGCCCCGTCCCCAGCACGAAGCCCGTCAGCACGCCGCCGCCCAGCGCGCCTCCGAGGCGCGCGGCCAGCACGAGGGCCAGCACCAGCGCGGCGATCACGGTCAGGATCAGGCGGTTCATCGGTGGCGGCGGCGCGCGTCTTCCTGCGGGGCCGCACCCTTGGGACGAGCACCGGACGAGGACGGCAACTTCTTGAGCATCGAATAGAGGCCGAGCCCGAAGCCCAGGAAGACACCCGCGAGGAGCAACCAGGGACTCGTGTCCAGACGCCCGTCCAGCCAGCGGCCGGCGAGCGCGAACAACCCCACCGAAGCCGCGAACTGCACCCCGAGCCCCGAATAGCGAGCGAGGTCGCGCATGGCTCCCTCGCGCTCGTCAGGCATGGGTGGGTTCTCGACCAGGTGGAGACTTCCGTCCCGGATGTTCGTGCAGGGGTTCCCGGTGACCCCGGAGTCTCGTGAGAAAGAGCGCCGCGAGCGAGGCCACCGGACGCGCCGGGAAGCTCCGCCCTGTGGCGTTTGGGGCGAACAGTGTGCGGAGCGTGCTCCCCCGCCGTCAACGCTCGTGCGCCGCTTTCCCGCAGGCCGCCACGGGGCTAGACTCCCCGCCCCAAAATCAGGCCGCCGCGAAGGAGATCCCCCACTTGGAACGCACGCTCGTCCTGTTGAAGCCCGATGCCGTCCAGCGCGGCCTGATCGGCCCCATCCTGGCCCGCTTCGAGGCCAAGGGCCTGAAGATCGTCGGCCTGAAGCTGCGCCAGTTCCCGAAGACCCTGATCCAGAAGCACTACGAGGCCCACAAGGCGCGCCCGTTCTTCGGCAGCCTGGTCGATTTCATGACCTCGGGCCCGGTCGTGGCGCTCGTCCTGGAGGGCAACAACGCGATCGAGGTCACGCGCAAGCTGATGGGCAAGACCAACGCGGCCGAGGCCGAGGCCGGCACGATCCGCGGCGACTGGGCGCTGTCACGCTCGAACAACCTGGTGCACGGCTCGGACAGCCCCGAGGCGGCCAAGCAGGAACTGGCGCTCTTCTTCCCCGAGGCCGGCGAGGTGTGCGAGTGGAACTCGCCCCAGTTCCCCTGGGTCTACAGCCCGGAAGAGCGCTGATCGGCGGGTAGGCCGATGGGGCTCTCCGCGGCGCAGGTGGGAGAGCTCGTGCGCGAGCTCCAGCCGCTCCTGAGCGGAGCGAGCGTGCGCGCGCTCCAGGCCTTGCCGCCGCGCGACCTCTTGCTGGCCTTCGAGCCGCGCGACCCGGCCCACGGCAAGCTGCTGCGCGTGCGCGTCTCGGCCGACCCGGAGGCCGCCCGCGTCCACCTGCAGATCGCCCCGGTGAAGCGCCACGAGGGTCCGGCGGATCCCTTCTTCGCGCGCCTGGCCCAGACCCTCGAGGGGTGCGTGCTGCAGGCGCTCGAGCAGGTCCAGGGCGACCGCGTGGTGCGCGCCACGTTCCGGCGCGACGGCCAGCCCGCGGCGCAGTTCGTGGCCGAGCTCACCGGACGCCACGCCAACCTGCTGCTGCTCGACGGGGTCGGCCGGGTGCAGGCCGTGCTGGATCCGCCCGCGCGCGGAACCCCGGCCGCCGCGCGCCTGGCGCCGGGCGCCGCCTACGCCCTGCCGCCCGGGCGCCGCGCCGAGCCCGCGGGCGCGGGCGCGACGATCGTGGAGTCCTTCCCGGCCAGCTCCGAGCACGGACGCGCGAGCGTGCTCGCCCCGCTCTCCGCGCGCGTCGAAGCGAGCCTCGGCGCCACCGCCGACGAGCGTCATCTGGGCGAGGAGCGCCGCGAGCTCGTGCGCCGGCTGGAACGCCGCCTGGCGGGCGCGCGCGGTCTGGTGGCGGGCCTCGAGCAGCGCGCGCGCTCCTGCGCCGAGGCCGAGCGCCTGCGCATGGACGCGGAGCTCCTGCTGGCGCACCTCGGCAGCATCGCGCGCGGCGCGCACGAGGTCGTCCTGCCCGATGCCTTCCTGCCGGACTCGCCGGCGCGCAAGATCACGCTCGACCCCGGGCTCGCGCCCCGGCGCAACGCCGAGAAGCTCTTCGCGCGCTACAAGAAGCTGGTGCGGACCCAGGAGCGCCTGCCCGAGGAGCTCGCGCGCGCGCGAGAGAGCGTGACGCGCCTCGAGGCCTGGTGCGCGCGCGCCGCGCTCGAGGACCCCGAGACGCTCACCGCCGAGGCCCTGGCGGCCGGGATCCTGGCGCCGGCCCAGGTCGCCCCGGAGCGCGCCGCCAAACCGACGCCGCGCCTGCCGTACCTGCGCTTCCAGGCCCTGCGCGGGAGCGAGATCCGCGTGGGCCGCAACGCGCGCGACAACGATCAGCTCACCTTCCGCGAGGCGCGCGGCAACGACCTGTGGCTGCACACCGCCGACGCGCCGGGCAGCCACGTCGTGTTGCGGCTCGAGAAGGGCGCCGAGCCCGATGCCGAGGAAACGCTCGACGCCGCCCACCTGGCGGTGCACTTCTCGCCCCTGCGCGACGCCCCGCGCGCGGACGTGCACGTGGCGCGTCGCAAGGACGTGCACAAGCCCAGGAAGGCGCCGGCCGGCCTGGTGACGCTCTCCGGTGGCAAGGTCGTACGCCTGCGCCTGGAGCCCGCGCGCCTGGCACGCCTGCTGGCCACCCGCGCGCGACCCGCCAGCGCTTCCGGCCCGGGGTCCGAGTCCGAGCCGTAGCCCGCCGCGCGACCCCGGGATATTAGGATGCTCGCCCGACCTCGAACCCCCGCGCCCCCCATGTCCGCCCCCCTCGCCCCCGCCGCATCCCTGTGCCTGGCGTTGCTCGCCTCCGGCTGCCTGCACACCTATCAGAAGAAGGTCGAGCCCACCACGGAGCAGAAGCTCGAGCTCTACACCTCCCCCGCCACCTACCTGTACGAGGACGGCGCCCTCGACCGCGCGCAGGAGCAGGCGGTCAAGGCGCTGGCGGTCGATCCGAAGGACCGCACCATGCGTCGCATGGTGGGCTGGATCCGCCTGCGCAAGAACGGCAACGAGGACCTGATCCTGGCCGAGCGCTTCTTCCGCGACCTCCTGCGCGACGGGGACCAGAACGAGAACACGCGCCTCGGTCTGGCGCTGACCTGCGAACGTCTGGGCAAGGCCTACGACGACGTCTCGCGCGCGCTGCTGGCGGGTGAGCGCGAGCCGGACAAGGGCAAGGATCGCGAGGACTCGGCGCGCGAGCTGGCCGGCAAGGCCCAGCGCTACTGGCGCGAGTCGATCCAGCTCTGCAACGACATCCTCGCCGTCGGCGAGGGCAACACCAACGCCATGAACGCGCTCCAGCGCGTGCTCGCCCTGACGGGCGACTATCCGCAGAGCCTGCAGTGGTCCGCGCGTCTGCTCGAGCGCACCGGAGCCGAGCTCGCCTCCTGGCGTCGCATGCTGCAGGAGAAGGACCTCACCAAGCGCGAGGAGCAGCTGTTCCGCAAGAACGAGCGCGCCGCGCTCGACCTCGAGACGGACACGCACGTCTTCGCCGCGACCCTGCTCTTCCGGCTGCAGCGCTACGACGAGGCGCTGGCGCACCTCGACGCCGTGGTGGAGCGCTCACCCACGCTCGCCCAGGGCTACAGCCTGCGCGGCCAGATGCGCGCGCGCGCCGGACAGTACGAGGGCGCGGTCCAGGACCTCGATCGCTACCTGGCGCTGTCCGACTCGCCCTACGAGCACCCGGACATCCAGCAAGCCTTCCAGCTGCGCGCCGAGGCCCAGAAGCACGTCCCTGGGCTCTGAGGCGCCGAGCGGCGGTCCGCGAGGCGCGCGCGACTAGCGCGCTTCTTGCAGGCTCCAGGTCTTCTCGCGGCGCTGCCCGAGTTCGTCGATCCACACCAGCCGCAGCGGGGCGTCCGGATGGCGCTCGCGCATGGCCTTCTCGATGTCCAGGCTGGTGCGCAGCACTTGGCCGTCCAGCTCGAGCAGCACGCTGCCGGCGCCGACCCCCAGGAGCTGGGCGTAGGTCTCGGGATAGGTGCGCTCGACCAGCAGGCCTTGATCGTCGAGGCCGTGCTCGCGGGCGCGTGCGGGCTCGAGTGGTTGCACGATGACGCCCAGCCGATCGGTGATGATCGGGCGGCTGCGGCCCTGGGGCGTGAGCGGGGTGCCGGCGAGATTGCCCGCGAACCCGCGCAGCCCGCGCACGGAACGCGCGGGCGCCAGCCCGAGTTCCAGGCGCAGGTCGAGGTCCGTTCCGGGCTGAGCCCGGATCTGGAGCCCGTCCAGTTCCTGCGCGAGCTCGGGATTGGCGGCCAGGATCTGCTCCAGGCTCGCGCCCTCGTGGGAGCGGGTGCGCTCGTTGCCATCCACGGTCTCGGTGATGCGCACGCGCGCGCCCGTTCCGCCCTGCTCGACGTGCACGCTGCGCCTCGTGCTCGCCGTGAACCCCGGTGCGCTGGCCCCGCCGCGGCTCGGCGCGAGGAGGAAGGCCGAACCGCCCCGCGTCAGGAGCTCTTCCATCCGCTGCTGCACGCGCTCCGCTGCGCCGAACAGGTCGCCCCCCGGCAGGGAAAAACGCAGCGGGAAGGAGACCCGCCCGAGCTGCTTCAGCGCCAGGCGCGCGGTCCAGGCCAGCTCATCGGCCGCAGGATCGCGCGCAAGCTCCTCGAGGAAGGCGCGCGCGAGCGGGTCGAGGCCGGCGCGCTTGAGCAACAGGTCGAAGCTGCGCTCGCGACGCGTCAGGTCCGGCTCGGCCAGACGCTCGCGCCACCCCGTGCGGTCGAAGTCCTTGGCGAAGGCGCGCGCGAACTCGCGCGCCTCGTCACCGCCGGGCTGCATCGAATCCGGGTCGACGCGCCGCAAGCCCTCTTGCGGTTCCTGCGGGTTCGCCCGCGGCCCCACCAGGAGCGGTACGAGCGCGAGCCAGGCCGTCATGCCACCGAAGGAGAAGGGCCAAGCCTGCATCGCATTCCTTCTGCTGGAGGCGCGCCGCCGGCCCGCGCGCCCGCGGTCACTTGAATCCGTTCAGCCCGGTCAGGGAGATGTCGTTCGGCGAGGGCTCCGCGCTCAACCCCTGACGCACCGGACGGAAGACCGCCGGACGCCGGATGGGCTCGCGCGGATCGATGCGCTGCAACCCGCCCGAGGCCGGCAGCCCGACCGGAACGACAGGCACGTCCGCGCGGCCCACGCCGCCACCCCCCATGGGGGTCGCATCGACCAGCTCGGGCAGGCGCTCGCCCTGTCCGCGCGGTGCGAGCACACCGCTGATCTGCGCCACGGCCAGGAGCAAGGCCGCTGCCGCGCTCACGGCGAGCGCCCACGTCCAGCGGCGGCTCGGGACCCGGGCGGGCGCGGCCGGCAAGGCCAGCGGGGCACGCGGCTCGTGGACCAGCCCTTCGGCCCGCAGGGTGGCCCGCAGCGCAGGCCACAGGTCCGGACGCGGCCGATCGCTCTCGCGCGAGCGCAGCGCCCCGACCAGCTCGCGCCGGGCCCGCAGGGCCTCGCCGGCCCGCCGCGAGCACTCGTTGCAGAGGTCGAGGTGGGCGCGCACGGCTTCCAGGATCTCGGAGTCGAGGTCGCCACCCACGTAGAGGGGCAGCTTCTCGCGCGTCTCACCACAGCTCATGCGTTGCGTGTTCATCGATCGGTGTTCGTCGAGCGCGTCCCCTTGGGGCATGCCCGAATGATGGTTCCAGGACGGGCATGCCCCACGGTGCGTCTTCGTAGGGATCTACGAGGTCTCCGAGGGACTGTTGGAGCCTCTGGGTTCGGGCGGGCGCTTTTTTTCGGAGTCTGCCTCCATGCGCTCCCACTCCTCCAGGAAGAGCTTGCGGCCGCGGTGCAGGCGCCAGCGCACGGTGACGTGGGTCGTGCCGACGATGCGCGCGATCTCCTGGCAGGGCAGGCCCTCCAGCTCGCGCAGGATCATGACCGAGCGAAAGTGCGGCGCCAGGCGGTCGATGCAGGCGCGCACGCGCTCGGCGGTCTCCATCTGCTCCAGCGAGGCCGAGGGCGCGGGGCCGTCGGGATCGGCCAGGTCGAGGTCGGCTTCCTCCTCCTGCTCGGCCGTGGTGCTGACGGCCGGGCGGCGCTTGCGCAGGTGGTCGATGGCCAGGTTGGTGACGATGCGATACAGCCAGGTCGTGAACTCGTGCTCGAAGTCGAAGCGCTCCAGGTTCCGGAAGACCCGCAAGAAGGCCTCCTGAGCCAGGTCGCGGGCGTCCTCCCGACCGGAGACCAGCGCCATGGCCACGCGCACCGCGCGCTCTTCGTGCCGGTGCACCAGCTCCTCGAAGGCGCGCTCGTCGCCGCGCTGCGCGCCACGGATGAGCTCGTGGTCGCTCGGACCCACGAAAGGCGCGCTGAGCTGCGCCGGCACCTGGGATACGGAATTCTCGCTCACGGCTCGGGGGCCAGGGCTCCGGGCCACGCCCCGGGGTTGGATCGGTCCTCGCACAGGCCTGACCATAGGGTAGGGCGCAGAGTCTGCGTACGGGAGGGTGGAAGCCGCGTTGGTCGGCTCGCCCGCCTCTTGCGCGCCACCGCTGCGGCTAGAGGACGCGCGGGAAGCGGCCCGGCACCTCGGCGATGCGCCGGTATTTTTTTCGTCGGCGCAGGAGCAACTCGTCGATCGGGACGGCGCCCAGCTCGCGCAGGTTCCGTAGCAGCACGCGACGCACCTCGTTCATGGCCACGGACGGCGCGCGGTGTGCCCCCCCCAGCGGCTCGCGGATGATCTCGTCGATCACCCCCAGCTCGGCCAGGTCCTTGGAGGTCAGGCGCAGGGCCTCGGCCGCTTCCGGCGAACGCTCCCCGTCCTTCCACAGGATCGCCGCGCAGCCCTCCGGGCTGATCACGGAGTAGTAGGCGTGCTCGAGCATGAGCACGCGGTCGCCGACCCCGATCCCGAGCGCGCCCCCCGAGCCCCCCTCGCCGATCACCATGGCCACGATCGGCACGCGCAGGGTCATCATGGCCAGGATGTTCTCGGCGATGGCCATGGCCTGGCCCCGCTCCTCGGCCCCGATCCCCGGGTAGGCCCCGGGGGTGTTGATCAGGCACACGACCGGCAGCCCGAGCTTCTCCGCCAGGCGCATCTTGCGCAGGGCCTTGCGATAGCCCTCCGGGTGCGCGCAGCCGAAGTTGCACTCCATGCGTTCCTTGGTCGTGCGCCCCTTGCGGTGGGCGATCAGGAGGAAACGCCAGTCCTCCATCGTGGCGAAGCCCGTCACGATCGCGCGGTCGTCGCCGAAGGCCCGGTCGCCGTGCAGCTCCACGAAATCATCCAGGACCTCCTGGATGTAGTCGGGCGCCACCGGGCGCTTGGGGTGGCGCGCGACGTTGACCCGCTCCCAGGCCGAGAGGTCGGAGTAGGTCTTGTGGATCGTCTCGCGCAGGCGCGACTTGAGCGCCTCGATCTCGCTCGAGATGTCCAGGCGGGTCGAGAGCGACAGGCTTTCCAACTCGGCGATCTGGGCCTCGATCTCCTCGATCGGGCGCTCGAAGGCCATGCCCGGGGTGTTGCCCTCGGTCCGTTGGGTTTCGCTCAAGCGGTGTCCTGTCGCAGGCGTGCCGGGCCGCGCGCGGGCGGGCATGGTGTCCTGGACGCGGGCGGATTGGCAAGCCCCCCCGGTCCGGCGTGCTCGGAAGGGCCCAGGCGAGCGGGCGCGAACCGTTGGGAGCGGCGCGGGCGCGAGCTACCCTACGGCGCCTCCGCTCCCCCGCTTGCGCCCCAACATGGTTCCGACGGCCGAGGCCTCCAAGGACGAGACGCTCTCCGTGCACCCCGCCCCCGATGCCTGGCGCGTCGAGGTCTTCCGCCGCGCGGAGATCGGCGATCCGGAGGGTGCCCAGCTCGCCGCCGCCGTGAGCGAGCTCGGCCTGGCGCGTCCGGCCGAGCTGCGCGTGGCCAAGGGCTACCTCTTCGCGCCGAGCTACCCGCGCGCGGCCGTCGAGGCCCTCGCGCGCGAGGTGCTGTCCGATCCGGTCGTGAACGAGGTGCGGGTGCTGGCTCCGCGCAGCGCGCCACGCCCGGGGCCGGCGCAGCGCGTGCTCGTCATGGCGCGCCCCGGCGTGATGGACCCGGTCGCGCACACGCTCGAGGACCTGCTGGTGCGCACGCGCCGCACGCCGCCCGACGGCGCGCCGGCCGTGGCCACCTACCGCGTGTTCGAGCTGCGCGGCGCCCTGACCTCGGCCGAGCTCGCGCAGCTCGCCGCGCGCCTCCTGGCCAACGAGACGATCGAGGTCGTGCGCATCGGACGCGAGGACCTGCCCTACGGCGAGCCCTTCCCGCGCGCGGCGCGCGGGCGCGTCGAGGTCGCGCTGCGCACGCTCGGCGACGAGGAACTCGTGCGCCTCTCCCAGCTCGGCCAGCTCAGCCTGAGCCTGGCCGAGATGCGCGCCATCCAGGCGCACTTCGCTGGCCTCGGACGCGAGCCCACGGCCTGCGAGCTCGAGACCCTGGCCCAGACCTGGAGCGAGCACTGCAAGCACAAGACCTTCACCGGCCTGATCGAGTTCACGCCGCCGAGCGGCCCCGAGCGGCGCATCGACAACCTGCTGAAGAGCACCATCGCGCGCGCCACGCACGAGCTCGCGCGCCCCTGGTGCGTGAGCGTGTTCGTGGACAACGCCGGCATCGTGAGCTTCGACCAGGGCTACGACCTGGCCATCAAGGTCGAGACCCACAACCACCCGAGCGCGATCGATCCCTACGGCGGCGCCGGCACCGGCATCGGCGGAGTGATCCGCGACGTGCTCGGCGCGGGTCGCGGCGCGCGCCCGATCGCCAACACCGACGCCTTCTTCGTCGGCCCCCCCGACCTCCCCAAGGAGCGCCTGCCGCGCGGCACGCTGCACCCGCGGCGGATCCTGCGCGGGGTCGTGGCCGGCGTGCGCGACTACGGCAACCGCATGGGCATCCCGACGGTCTCGGGCGGGGTGTGGTTCGACGAAGGCTACGTCGCCAATCCGCTGGTGTACGCGGGCACGCTCGGGCTGCTGCCGCACGCCGCGGCCACCAAGGAGGTGCGAGCGGGCGACGTGATCGTCTCGGTCGGCGGGCGCACGGGGCGCGACGGCATCCACGGCGCGACCTTCAGCTCGGTCGAGCTGAGCGAGCACTCCGAGACGGTCTCGTCCTCGGCCGTGCAGATCGGCGATCCGATCACCGAGAAGCGCACGCTCGATTGCCTGCTGGCGGCGCGCGACCGCGGCCTCTACCGCGGCCTCACCGACTGCGGCGCGGGCGGCTTCTCGTCGGCCGTGGGCGAGATGGGCGAGCACACCGGGGCCGAGGTCGAGCTGGCCGAGGTGCGCCTCAAGTACCCCGGACTCGCCTCGCACGAGGTCTGGATCAGCGAGGCCCAGGAACGCATGGTGCTGGCGGTGCCGCCCGAGCACCTGGCCGAGCTGGTGGCGTTGTTCGCCGCCGAGGACGTCGAGGCGACCGTGCTGGGCCGCTTCACCGACACGCGCCGGCTGGTGGTCAAGGACCGCGGCGAGCTGGTGGCCGAGCTCGACATGGCCTTCCTGCACAAGGGCAACCCGCGCCCGCTGCGCCGGGCGCGCTGGTCGGCCCCGCAGGTGGGCGACCCCGGTTGCCCGGCCCCGGCCCAGGGTTTGGCGCGCACGCTGCTCGCCTTGCTCTCCGCGCCCGAGGTGGCCAGCAAGGAGTGGATCGTGCGCCAGTACGACCACGAAGTGCAGGGCAACTCGGTGGTCAAGCCGCTGGTGGGCGTGCACGGCGACGCGCCCAGCGACGCGGCCGTGCTGCAACCGCTGCCGAGCTCGTCCATGGGAGCCGTGCTGGCCTGCGGCGCCAGCACGCGCTTCGGCGCGCTCGATCCCTACGCCATGGCGCTGGCCGTGATCGACGAGGCCCTGCGCAACGCGGTCGCGGTCGGCGCCGATCCCGCGCGCATCGCGATCCTCGACAACTTCTCGTGGGGCAACTGCGAGAAGCCCGACCGTCTCGGAGCGCTCGTGCTGGCGGCCGAGGGCTGCTACGACGCCGCCAAGGCCTTCGGCACGCCCTTCGTCTCGGGCAAGGACAGCCTCAACAACGAGTACCGCGTGGGCGACGAGACGCTCTCGATCCCGCCCACGCTGCTCGTCACCGCGCTCGGGATCGTGCCGGACGTGGCGCGCGCGGTGACGATGGACGCCAAGGCGGCCGGCAACCGCGTGTACCTGGTGGGCGAGACGCGCACGGAGCTGGGCGGATCGCTGCACCACCACCTCGCCGGCCTGCGCGGGGGCACCGTGCCGCGCGTGGACCTCGCGCGCGCGCCGCGCCTGCTCGCCGCGCTGCACGCCGCCATGCGCCAGGGCTGCGTGGCGAGCTGCCACGACCTCTCGGAGGGCGGACTGGCCGTGGCCGCGGCCGAGATGGCCTTCGGCGGCGGCCTCGGGCTCGCGCTCGATCTCGCGCGCGTCCCCGCCGCGCCCGCACCGGCCGGTTGGGACGCCGACACCTGGCGGCTGTTCTCCGAATCCACCACGCGCTTCCTGGTCGAGGTCGCGCCGGCGCACGCGGCCGAGTTCGAGCGCCACCTGGCGGGACTGCCCTGCGCCGCGATCGGCACGGTCCAGGCCCAGGCCGTGCTCTCGGTATCCGGCCTCTCCGGCCGGCCCGTGCTCGAGGTCCCGCTCGCGGAGCTGCGACGCGCCTTCCACTCGGCCTTCCAGGGATAGACCGCCATGCCCCCCACCCTGACCCACGGCCACACCCAACGCGTCGAGCAGGAAGCCGTGCGGGCCCTGGTGCTGCGCTCGGCCGGCACCAACTGCGACGGCGAGACCGTGCGCGGCCTGGAGCAGGCCGGCGCCGCGACCTCGCTCCTGCACCTGAACGAGCTGGCGCGCGACCCCGCGCGCCTGGCCGAGCAAGAGATCCTGGTGCTGGCCGGGGGCTTCAGCTACGGCGACTACGTGGCCGCCGGGCGGGTTTTCGGGCTGGAGCTGCGCCAGCGTCTGCTCGCGCCGCTGCAACGCTTCGTGGCCGACGGCGGACGGGTCGTCGGGATCTGCAACGGCTTCCAGATCCTGGTGGAGCTCGGCCTGTTCGAGCCGGACGAGCGCGAGCGCTCGATCGCGCTGACCGACAACGCATCGAATCGCTTCGAGTGCCGCTGGATCACGCTGCGTTCCGAGGCCTGCGCGGCGCCCTGGCTCGTCCCGGGCGAGCTCATGCCCGTGCCCGTGGCGCACGGTGAAGGCCGTTTCGTGGTGCGCGACCGGGAGGTGCTGGAGCGGCTCTTCGCGCGCGGTCAGGTCGCGCTCACCTACGCCGACCCCGAGCAAGCGGGGCGCGCGCCGGCCAGCCCCGAGGCCGCGATCCTTCCCTACCCGTTGAACCCGAACGGTTCGATCGCCAACATCGCGGGCATCACCGATCCCAGTGGTCGCGTGCTCGGCCTGATGCCCCACCCCGAACGGAACCTCGCGCCCTGGAACCACCCGCGCTGGACGCGGCTCGGCCCACGCCGCGAGGGCGAGGGCCTCTCGTTCTACCGCCGCCTGGTGGAATCCGCGCGCGCGACCACGGCCTCCCGAATCCACACCACGAAGCCATGACACGACTCCTCGCATTGCTCGCCATCGCGCCCCTGTTCTCGGGCTGTTTCGCCGCTGCAGTCGGCGTCGGCGGCGTCGTCCTCGGCACGAAGGTCCTGCCCAACAACGTGCACGTGACGCAGGTCGCGCTCGACGTGGAACAGGTCTGGCCCTCGGTCAAGGAGACCGTCAGCTTCTTCCAGGAGCCCGGCAGCGAGGCGAGCGTTCAGGACTTCCCGCGCACGATCCACGCCACGGTGGACGGCTCCAAGGTCACGATCGAGGTCGAGGCCATCGATCTCGACCGCACCACGATCCGCGTCTCGGCCGAGAAGTACGGCGGCCTCTCGAACGACAACGCCACCGCCGCCGAGGTGATGAGCGGGATCCTGGACCGGCTCGATAAGCGCAAGGCCACGTAGGGCCCGGGCACTCGCCCAGGGCTCCCCCCTGCTCCGCGCGCCGCGGCGCGGAGCCGCACGGACCCTGCCTCACGGCTCCATGCGGTACATCGTGCGCGGGAACGGGATCGCCTCGCGCACGTGCTCGACGCCCGCGATCCAGGCCACGGTGCGCTCGAGGCCGAGGCCGAAGCCCGAGTGCGGCACCGAGCCGTAGCGGCGCAGGTCGAGGTACCACTGGTAGGCCTCCTCGGGCAGCTTCTCCTCGCGGATGCGATGCAGCAGCAGCTCGAGGTCGTCCTCGCGCTGACTGCCGCCGATCAGCTCGCCCACGCCCTCGGGCCCGATCACGTCCACGCACTTGACCTTGTCGCTCGCGGGCTCGCGCTTCATGTAGAAGGCCTTCACCGCCGCCGGATAGTGCGTGATCATCACGGGGCGGTCGTAGCGCAGCGACAGGATCGTCTCGTCCGGCGCGCCCAGGTCGTCGCCGTAGCGGAAGGTCGACTCGGGGTGGTCCTTCAGGATCGCGGCGGCCTCGTCGTAGGTGAGGCGCGGGAACGGCTTCTGGATGGCCGCGAGCTTCGAGAGGTCGCGCTCCAGCACCTCGAGCTCGGTCCTGCGCCGCCGCAGGACCTCGGCCACGGTGTGCACGAGCATGTCCTCGGCCAGCTCGAGCACGTCCTCGAGCGTGGCGAAGGCCACCTCGGGCTCGAGCATCCAGAACTCGGTCAGGTGCCGGCGCGTC
>CAZWAY010000080.1:0-22489 GCA_964631945.1 uncultured Planctomycetaceae bacterium | reverse complement strand
CGACGAGCCGACCACTCCCCTCACCGCTCACCCCCAACCCCTACCCCAACCCCTACCCCCCGCGCCTCACCCTCTCCACCACCCCATCCCCATCCAGATCCCCACGCGCCTCGCCGCTTCCCACTCCCCCCACACCCCGCTCCAGCGGCACCTCCCCCTCGAACACCCGCAGCCCACCCTCCTCGTCGAACACCCGCACCACGGCGCCGCCACTCTTGCCCTCCACCACCATCCACCTCTCCCCGCTCGCCGCAACCCCGAACCCGACCTCACACTCCGGCGCCACCGCTCCATACAGCGGCCCGAGCGTGCGCTCGAGCTCCGGCCCGCGGGCGAAGTGGAACACCCACAGGGCTCCATGTCCCGCGGCCACCGTGCTCCACACCACGACCTCGTCGTCGCCGTCCCCGTCCGTGTCGAACAGCGTCCAATCCGTCGACCGCGCCGGGGCCACGCCGCGCAGCCGTACGCCCTTCCCCAGCACCACCACGTCCGCCTCCGAATCCACTCCGCCTCCGTAGAGCGAGTGGATCCCGGCGCGATCGCTGCTCCCGAGGCGCGCGCGGGCGAGAGACGGCTCGGCGAACATCACCGCCGTCTCGTCCGGGCTGTGCCCGAGGCCCAGCACGTGTCCGATCTCGTGCAGCGCCGCCTGCGACAGCGACAGCTCGCGCCCCCAGGCGCGTTCGGGGTCGAAGTGCACGAACGTCTCCGGACCCACCGGCCCCGCGTGCGCCACCCCCGCATCCACTCCGAGGGTCGCACAGGAATCGTGCTCACCCCGTTCCCACCCCAACACGAGCTCCGCCTCCGCGCCCGCCCGGCGGAAGCGCACGCAGCCCGTTTCCTGCCACTGCGCGAGCGCAACCTCGACGGCCTCCCGCAAGACCGCGTCCTGGGTCTCGAGCCGATATCCGATCACGCGTTCCCCCGGCCACCGTCCGCGTACCGCGAAGCGCGCCTGGAACGGCTCGGCCGGAGCACACGCGACGAGCCCGACCAGGCCGGCGCCGAGCAGGAGCCGTACGCCGTGCTGCATCGCGGAGCCCCTCTACAGGTCGTTCAGGAAGGCGACCAGCGCGCTGCGTTCCGTCAGCGGCAGCGCCTCGAACGCCTTGCGCACGCCGCGCGCCTCGCCGTCGTGCAGCAGGATCGCCGCGCGCAGCCCCGCCGCGCGTCCGTCGTGCAGGTAGGGCGCCGTGTCGCGGATGCCCCACAGCGGTGGCGTGCGGTAGACGCCGACGCCCGCGCCCGGCTCGCTCATGCCGCGGAACGATTCCGGCCACACGCGGTGCAGCAGCAGGTCGGAGTAGAGCGGCACCGGTCCGTCCGGGCTGGCGAGTTCGGGCACGTGGCACTTCGCGCAGCCGACGCGCTCGAACACGAGCTCGCCCAGCAGCACCTCGGGTTCGAGCGAACCCGTGCGCCGCGGCGCGGGCAAGTCGAGCAGGAAGGCGCTGAGGTCGGCCACGGCCGCCTCGTCGAGCTCCGGATCGGCGCGTTCGTCGCCGTCCTGCGTGAGCGCGAAGCCGCGCCCGTCGTCGTGGGTCGTGAGCCCGAGCTCGCCGCCCAGCGCGTCGCGCACGAAGTCGGACAGGCGCGGCACCTGGGCCTTCCAGCCGAAGCGCCCGAGCTCGCTCCGACCGTCGATCACCAGCCGGCGCGCCACGCCGCGGATGCCGTCGCCGTCGAGGTCGAGCGGATCCTCGTTGGCCAGGATCTCCTCGTCGCGGATGCGCGCGATGCGACCGTCGCCGAGGATCGAGGGCGTCTGGCGCTGCTCGAACACGTCGGCCTCGCTCGGCGCCTCCTCGCGGCCCGCGACGTAGGGCGGGCGCAGCTTGGAGAGCCCCTGGCCGCCCGGCAGGTCCTCGAACCGGTCGCCGGTGCCGCGCTCGCGGCCGAAGCGCGAGACGTTGAGCTCGAGCGCGCCCGCGCCGCCCAGCACCGGATCGCGGTGGCAGGCGCGGCAGCTGTCCGCGTTCAGTTCGGGCGCGCCGAGGCCGGAGCTGCGGTGGAAGTTGCGCTCGAACAGGGCCTGGCCGCGCAGGACGCTGGCGGGATCCACGGGGCCCGGCGGCGCGCCGGGTCCGCCGGGCTTGCCCCCCGATCCGCCGTTGGGCGGGCGCGCGACGCGCTGGGCGGCGGACACGGGCACGAGCAAGAGCAGCGCGAGCAGGACCTTGGACATCACAGGTGCTCCAGGAAGGCCAGCAGGTCGGCCTGTTCGGCGCGCGTGCGCGCCTGGAAGGCCGCGCGGCTCGCCTGCGCCTCGCCGCCGTGCAGCTCGATCGCCTCCTGCAGCGTCTCGGCCCGGCCGTCGTGCAGGTACGGAGCCGAGAGCGTGACGCCCCACAGCGGTTGCGTGCGGAACTCGCCGGCCGCGCTCGGCGGTGCCAGCGTCGCGGCCTGCGGCATCCCGAAGCCGAGCCCGTCGGCGAGCTCGGGTCCGAGGTCGTGCAGCAGGAGGTCCGAGTAGGCGCGCACCGGTCCGCGCGCCGAGGGCAGCTCGGGCACGTGACAGGCCGTGCAGCCGAGCGTCGCGAACAGTTCCTGGCCGCGTTCCGCGGCCGCGCTGAAGGGCTGGATCGGTTGCGGCGGCGCCAGGAAGCGCGTGAAGCTGATCAGGTCGCCCAGGTCGCGGCGCGAGATCTCGGGATCGGGCCGCGAGTCGAGATCGGAGGTGGGCGAGTCGGGGTTGGTCGAGACCTGCGCGCGCCCCAGGCTCACGATCGCGCCCGAGCCCAGGAACGGGTCGCTGGTCACGCCCATCTGGTTCATCAGCGGCGCGCGCGTGAAGACCTCGATGTTGTTCGACTGCGCCTTGACGCCGAAGCGCCCGAGCGCGCCGCCGTCGGTGTTGAAGCGCCCGCTGATGCCGTCGCCGTCCTCGTCGTTCGGGTCGGCGCGCGCGAGCAGCGTGGCGTCCGAGATGAACTCGAACAGGCCCACGCCGAAGAGCGGCAGCGCGTTGCGCTGGGCCAGCGTCATTTCCTCGCCGGGCGGCGCCGTGAGGGCGTGACGGCCGGCCTCGGTCGTGAAGTCGTCGCCCGCGCCGAAGGCGGGCACGACCGCGCTGCCGAGTCCGGGCAGCGGCGTCTGGCGCCCGGGCGTCCCGAGCATGCACAGGTAGAAGTTGCGGTAGAGCGGGGCCGAGCCGCCGGTGGTGGGCTCGGAGTGGCAGCTCTCGCAGGAGGTCGCGTTGTAGCGCGGGCCGAGGCCTTCCTCGGGTTCGAAGCGGCGCTGGAACACGCGCCGGCCGCGCTCGAAGGAGCTGCGCTCGGCGGGCGTCAGGCCGGGCAGGGGCCCGCCCGGGAGGATGCGCACGCCCACGGCGGGCGCGGTGGTGTGACCGCTGCACCCGGAAAGGAATGCGAGCAGCGGAGCGGCGAGGAGCGCCGCGCGGCGGTGGTGGAGCATGCGAGTTGCGGGCCGCCCCGAGGTCGGGGACTGGGTGGTCGAGGTCCGCTGCTCGAAACCTATCCCGCGCGCGGCGCGCGTGCGGCGCCGGCCGTTCTGTCTTCCCGGGAGCCGCTGCTCTGGAGCCAGGCGCAGGCGCTCCCTACCGTGGCCGTCCGAATGCAGCCGAGCGGGACGAGGAGTGCGCGCTCGGCCGTGTGGCGCGCGGAGTTCCGGGCGCTCTTGGCCCTGGCCACGCCCGTGCTGGTGGTGCAGTTCGGGCTGTACGCGATGGGCGCGGTCGACGCGGCCTTCATGGGGCGCGTCTCGGCCGCCGAGTTCGGCGCGGTGGCGCTCGGGCACGCCTTCTCGTTCACCTTCCTCGGCTTCGCGATGGGCACCCTGGCGGCGCTCGACCCGATCGTGTCGCAGGCCCACGGGGCCGCGGACGAGCCGGCCATCGCGCGCGCGCTGCAGCGCGGGCTCGTGCTGGCGCTCGGCCTCTCGGCCTTCGTCGCGCTCGTGTTCCTGTTCGCGCGGCCGCTGCTGGTGCTGCTCGGCCAGTCGGAGGAGGTCGTCCCGGGCGCGAGCGCCTACATCCACATCTCGATCGCGGGCGTGCCGGGCTTCCTCCTGTTCGTGGCCCAGCGCCAGGTGCTGCAGGCGACGCAACGCCTGCGCGCGCTGATGCTGGTGATCCTGCTCGCCAACGCGCTCAACGCCGGACTCGACTGGGTCCTGATCACGGGCCACCTCGGCGCCCCGGCGCTGGGCGCGGCCGGCTGCGCGTGGGCCACGGTGATCGCGCGCTGGGTGCTGGCGCTCTCGCTGCCGCTGGTGGCGGGGGTCGAGCTCGGACGGCGCCTGTGGCCGCTGCGGCCGGGCTGGTGGAGCCCGGCCGCCTTCGCGCGCACGCTGCACGTCGGGCTGCCGATCGGGCTCTCCTTCGGGCTCGAGATCGGGGCCTTCGCCTGCGTGCTGGTCTTCATGGGCCAGCTCGGCGTGCGCCAGCTGGCCGCGCACCAGGTCGTGATGACCCTGGCCTCGGCCTCGTTCATGCTGCCGCTCTCGATCGCGATGGCCGCGGCCGTGCGCGTCGGCAACGCCATCGGACGCGGCGAGCCCGCCGCCGTGCGGCGCGCGTGCCTGAGCGCGCTCGCGCTCGGTACGACCCTGATGGCCGGCATGGGCGCGCTGTTCGCGCTCGCGCCCGGCCCGCTGGCACGGCTGGTGACCGAGCTGCCCGAGGTGCTGGCGCTGGCCGCGACGCTGCTCCCGATCGCGGCCGCCTTCCAGGTCTTCGACGGCATCCAGGGCGTCGCGCTCGGCTGCCTGCGCGGCATGGCCGACACGCGCGTGCCGCTCGTGATCCACCTGGTCGGCTTCTGGGGCGTGGCGATCCCGATGAGCGCCTACCTCGGCCTCGAGCGCGACCTCGGCGCGCGCGGCCTGTGGTGGGGGCTCGCGCTCGGTCTGTTCCTGGTGGCGATCGTGCAGGTCTGGCGCGTGCGTTCGCGCCTGCGCGCGGGGGTGGAACGGCTGCGGGTCGAGGAACCGACGCCGCGCGCGTGAGGCGCGCGGCTCGGAGCGGGGCTGTCATC
Source organism: uncultured Planctomycetaceae bacterium (assembly GCA_964631945.1). GTDB lineage: Bacteria > Planctomycetota > UBA1135 > UBA1135 > JABFRZ01. The sequence continues at coordinate 17,489 of CAZWAY010000080.1, read as the reverse complement.
CTCCCGACGGGGCGCGTTCCTTCAGCAGCGCCTCGATCCGCTCGCCGCGCTCGAAGCAGCCCTCGGGCGCGGGCTCGAAGGTGACCTCCTCGACGCGGAAGGTCTCCTCGATGCCGCCGTCGGGGCGGAAGACGCGCTCGAAGGTCGGCAGCAGGAGGCCGTCGAAGGCCTTGTAGTCGCGGTAGATGACCAGGGCCTCGTCCTCGGCCTCGCGGCCGGCCAGGAGGCCGGTCGCGGCGTCGAAGTAGAGGGTGCGGTGACGCTCGTCGTGGGTCGTGGCGCTCACGCGCAGGCACTCGCGCTCGTCGAACGGGACGCGCGCGGTGGTCGTGAGCAAGGCGTAGAGCGTGGCGCCCTCGGCCGCGGCCCCGAGATGCGCGCCGATGCGTTCCTCGCGTTCCTCGGCGGGCGTGAGCAGCTTGTCGCCGCGGTAGGGGTTGCGCTCGAAGGCCAGCTCGCCGTCGCACACGCGCGCGAGCCGGCCGGGGACGCCGTCCTTGGCGAACAGCTGGTCCAGCGGCGGCGGGAACTGGATCTCGACCCGGCGGCGGTCGGGCGCGGACCAGCGCACCTCGAAGGGGGCGGGCACGAAGCCGACCGAGCGTTGCTCGTAGGTGCCGACCAGGTGGATCGCGGGGTGCTTGGCGAGCGCCTCGGCGCCGCCGATCGCCGCCAGGTGGCGCGCGAGCAAGAGTTCGGCGCTCGGCAGCTCGGCCGCCGCCGCCCGCGCGACGGGCGTCGCCGCCGACGTCGCCCCGCGGTGGTCGCGGCACACCAGCCGGCCGCGGTTGTTGCGCGCCAGGATCCGTCCGCCCGCGAGGGTGGGCGGGGTCCAGCACACGCCCTCGTCGAACAGCGCTGCGCGCGCGAGCTCCTCGAAGGCGGCCACGCCGGCGCGGGCCACGACCAGCTCGCCGCCCGAGGACAGGATCGCGAGCTTGCCGTCGCCGCCCGAGAGCGCGCCGTTCCCGAGGCCGCGCACGCGCCAGCGCTCCTGGCCCGCCAGGTCCAGGCACTTCAGCACCGACTCGTCGAAGCCGTAGAGCGCGCCCTCGACCAGCACGCAGCCGGCCATCTTGTTGCGCATGAGCTTGTTCTCCCAGGCCGCGCGCGCGCCCGTGGGCGGGAACTCGACCAGCGCGCAGCCGTGCTCGTAGGCGCTCGACAGGAAGAGCTTGTCGCCGACCACCACCGGGGTGGCCGCGTTCACGCGGCGCTCGTCCTGCTTCCACGGGAAGGAGGCGCGCAGGCTGCCGTCCGCGCGCGCCAGCACGGACAGTGCGTCCTGCGAGAACACCGCCAGGGCGGGCACGCCCGCGAGCTCGAAGCGCGCCGGCGTGGCGTAGAGCGCCTGCAGCGGCTCGCTCTTCCACAGGAGCTCGCCGCTCGCGGCGTCGAGCGCGAGGGCGCGATCGAAGTCCACGAACAGGCGTCCGTCCAGCACGAGCGGCGAGCTCGCGAAGCCGTAGTAGCCCGGGTCGAGCTCGAGCTCGGCCGCCAGGTCGCGCCGCCACAGGAGCTCACCGTCCGCGGCGCGGTGGCACAGCACGACGCCCGAGCTGGTGCTCACGTACACGCGTCCGTCGGCCTCGGCCGGGGTCGAGAGCGTGCCGCCCTCGTGCTGGTTCGCGCGCAGCTCGCCCGGCCACTCGCGCCGCCACAGCTCCTGGCCGTCCTCGAGCGCGAGCACGCGCAGCACGTCGAGCGAGCGCTCCGCGTCGAAGCCGAAGGCGAACACGCGCCCGGCGCTGACCGAGACGGCCGAGTACCCGAGGCCGATCTCGCTCGTCCAGCGCGTCTCGCCCGCGGGCGTCCACGCGACGCCGCGCGAGAGCCCGTCGCCGGCGTCGTTGCGCCACTGCGGCCAGTCGCCGGGTTCGCCGGCGAGGGGGAGCGGGAGGAGGGCGAGCGCGAGGGCGGCGAGCATCGGGGGATGCTAGCGAGGCGCGCGCCGGAGGGCGGTCGAGGTTGAGTAAGCGCGGGCGCTCGGACTCGCCAGGAACCCGACCCGCCGAAATCTAGTGAGCCGCGGGCGGCGGCGTCGAGCCGAGCTCGAACGCGAACGAGGCCCACAGGCCCTCCCAGTCGCCCTCGAGGTGTTGCTCGGGGGTGGCGCGGCGCTGGTGCACGGCGAAGGCCGCGTAGGGGCCGGCGCTCGGCGGCGTGAACTCGGCGCGGCCCTGCGCGTCGGTGCGGGCGAGCACCACCAGGTGCGGCTCGGTCAGGCGTACCAGCTTGACCTGGCGGCCCTCGAGGGGCTGGCCGGCGAGCTCGAGGCGCAGGCGCAGGGGTTGCTCGGGCTGCCATGCGTAGGGGTCGCTGGCGAGCACGAGCTCGAGCGGCAGGCCGACGACGCGCTCGAAGCCGGTCGCGCCACCGTCGGCCACGCGCACGAGCGCCTTGTCGAAGCGCAGGTAGCTGTCGCGCCCGGGGAGCGCGCTCTCGCCGCGCCGCTCGCGCTCGGCCAGCACGTCGTCCAGGCCCTCCTCGCGCAGGAAGGCCGCGTACTTCACGGGCTCGATCTCGACGAAGGCGTGGTCGGACTGGTACGCGAGGAGGTGCACGCCGGCCTGCTTGGCCTTGAAGAGGCCCGCGGGCGGCTTGCCGTCCAGGCCGAGCACGGGTTGCGCGCTCGTCGCGCCGGGCGCCCAGGACTCGAAGCGCACGAAGTGCCGCGGGTCGCGCAGCTGCCGTTCGAACTGCGAGGGGTGGCCCACGCGCAGGTCGAGCTCGATGCGCTCGCCCACGGCCGGCCGGAAGCTCGACGGCTCGATCCAGTGGTCGTGCGCGGCCAGCGGCGCGGCCAGCAGCAGCGCGAGGAGCAGCACGGTGCTGCTCCTCGCCGCGGGGCTATTGCGGGACGACCGCACCGGTGTCGGGAGGCAGGATGTCATCGAAGGCGTTCTCGGCTCGGGGGAAGGCGAAGGTCTTGCCGTTGACCTCGAGCGGGTCGCTGGTGTCGTCGGTCCCGTTCTGGATCAGGTTCGTGACCGTGGCGTCGAAGGACGTGGCACCGCTGCTCGAGTTGTTGCAGGCGCTGGCCGCGCAGGCGAGCGCCAGGAGGATGGAGAGTCGGATCATGGCGGGTCTCACTGCGCGCCCGCGAGCGGCGTCTTCAAGTAGGGGAAGGTGTCGTCGATGAACGAATCGTCGAGGAAGGCCCCGTCGGTGTAGGCCAGCTGGCCGCTCGGCGCGTCGGCCGGGGCCAGCAGGACGCCCATCGCCACGCGCAGCTCGATGTCGACCACGTCGTCGCCCGGGCGGCGCCCGTTCGGGAAGCCCGCCAGGTCGCCGGTCAGCGCGCCCAGCCTCGACTGTGCGCCCTTCGCGAGCGGCAGCACGTTGGTGTTCAGGCGCAGCATCTCGCCCACGGCGCCGTTCTCGTTGACGCCGTCCAGGCCGGTCAGGAAGGCCTGCACCAGGTCCGAGCGCGGGAACAGCGTCGGCGCCGTGACCGGGAACAGCACCTCGATCAGGGCCGGGAAGGTGGGGTTCGTGACGTAGGTCAGGAACTGCGCGTCGTCCTTGGGCTCGCTCGCGTTGAAGCGGTCCTTGTCGGGCAGCCCGATCACGATCTCGTTCACGAGCGGCGAGGAGAGGCGCGAGACCTGCGTCCACGCTCCGCCCTCGACCGAGGCCTGGTTGTTGCCGCTCGGGTGCGGATTGAGCACGCGCGCCTGGCGCATGCTGGCCGTGGTCCAGGCGCCGAGGACCGGGTTCGCGCCGACCAGGCCCGCGATCGGGAGCTCGAGCACCAGCGAGGTGACGTTGGCATCGGCCAAGAGATCGCTCTCGCCGTTCTCCGGCCCGAGCGGATCCGTGTTCACCAGGTCGAAGATCTCGCCCAGGTTGACCACGAACGGGTCCTTGCGCTGGCCCACGAACATGCGTCCGAGGCCGATGCCCGGCACGTCGATGTCGTACACGTACTGGCCGGCGTAGGCCGCGTAGGCCGGGATCGACTTCGTGCCGATGTTGTCGGCCGGCTTGGTGAAGGTGCTCGAGCCGTCGGCGTCGTTGGTGACCGGCACGGCCGTGCCGGTGCGGCGGTCGCCGCTGACGAGCGTGACCGTGTAGCGCTCGCGCAGGTTCAGGTCCGGGTCGTCCAGGCCCGCGATCGGGCCCTTCTGGATCAGCGGGATCGGTACGCTCTTGGTGTTGCCCGGCGGCCCGATGTCGAGCGCCTGCTGCTGGAACTGGTTCTGGAAGCGGAACTGGAAGGTCAGGTCCTCGAGCGCGTCGCCGTTCGTGTCGAGGTGGATCTCGTACAGCGCCTCGGGGTCCATGAAGAAGTAGTTCGGGCCGCCATAGGGCGCCTGCAGCGGCAGGTAGTTGGCGATCAGCGTCACGAAGCCCTGGCGGCCGGACTCGTAGCTGCGGAAGAAGTAGAAGTCGGTCGCGTCGACCTTGGGGTGTTCGGTGACGAAGGGCGCCTCGCGGTGGCTCGAGGGCCGCGCGGCGGTGGCCGGCGGCGGTTTCGGCGTGGGCGTGGGCGTCGCGGGGGCCGGGCCCTTGAAGGCGGCGGCCCCGAGCAGGACGAGGAAGGACAGGCCGAGCGGGAGCTGGGTAGTCATGGGCGCGTGTGGGTTCGGGAACGGGTGGGCCAGCGCTCTACGCCCGAGGCCGCGCGGCGGATTTGGCCGGTGCGTTTGTTCTCGCGGCCGGCGGGGCGGGGCGCAGGCCGCCCCTGTTTCTGGCGGAGAATCGAATCCGCTCCCTGGCCAGGATCCATACTGGGCGCACCGAATGCTGCGCACGTCCCCGAGTTCGCCGGCCGAGGGCACGCTCCCTTCCGAGGGGCACCTGACCGGCCTGGTGCGGCGCGCGGCCGGGCGCAGCGACGTCGCGCTCGAGGAGCTCTACCGCGCCACCGAGCGTCCGGTGTTCGGCCTGGCCCTGCGCATCCTGCGCGACGAGAAGGCCGCCGAGGAGGCCGTGGTCGAGGTCTTCCAGCGCGTCTGGACGCGCGCCGCGAGCTTCGATCCCGAGCGCGGCAAGGTCCTGGCCTGGGTGCTCACGATCACGCGCAGCGTGGCGCTCGAGGAGCTGCGCTCGCGGCGGCGCGGGCAGGCCTCGCTCCCGCTCGAGCAAGCCGGACAGCTCGCGCTCGAGACGCCCGGCCCGGTGGCCGTCGCCACGCGCGGTGAGACCGCCGCCAAGGTCGATGCCGCCCTGCGCGCGCTGCCCGAGGAGCAGGAGCGCGTGCTGCGCGCCGCCTTCTACGGCGGCCTCTCCTACCGCGAGGTGGCCGAGGCCTTCGGCCAGCCCACCGGCACCGTCAAGACCCGCATCCGCGCCGGCCTGATCGCGCTGCGCCGTTCGCTCGCGCCCGAAGGAGAGTTCGCATGACCCAGCGACCGATGGACGACTCGCCGCCGAACGGTGCGGCACGGAACGGCGCTTTCCGAGAGGACGCTTCGCGCGAAAGCGTGTCCCTCAATCAGGAGGCGCTCGAGCAGGCCGCGCTGTACGCGCTCTCGGCCCTCAGCGCGAGCGAGATGGAGGCGCTCGAGCGCGAGTACCAGGGCTGCGCGCCCTTCTGGCGCGAGGTGCGCAGCCTGCGCGACGCCGCCGCCGGGTTGGCCGCGGTGGGCGCGCACGTGCGCCCGCGGCGCGACCTGTGGCCCGAGATCCGCGCCGGGCTCGCCTCCGCGCGCCCGAAGTCCGAGGAGCACCGGTCCGCGGGTCCACAGGTCTGGAAGGAGTGGCGCGCCACGCCCGCCTCGCTGGAGGGCCCGAGCGTCGTGCCCGAGGACGCGCAGGCCTTCGAGCCCACCGGCTTCCCCGGCGTCCTCGTGCGCCGGCTCGCGGTCGACGAGACCGCCGACCGCGTGACCATGCTGATCCGCATGGAGCCGGGCACGTCCTATCCGGCGCACCGCCACGCCGGCGCCGAGGAGTGCTTCGTGCTCCAGGGCGACCTGGAGATCGGCACCGAGATCGAGATGCGCGCGGGCGACTTCCAGCGCATGGAACACGGCTCGTGCCACGCCGTGCAGTCGACGCGTGGCGGCTGCCTGCTCCTGATCACGAGTTCGCGCCACGACGAGCTCTTGGGCTGAGCCCCAGCGGACCGGCGCCGCGCGGGTGGCTCGACTCCACGGCCGGCGGCACAATGCGCCGCTTCGATGGCCGACCCGCGTTGCACCGAGAGCGTTCCGAGCGTGAGCGACGAGGCCGAGGCCTTCGTGCTCGCGCTGGTGCAGGCGCTGCACCGCCACGGACTGCCGGGTTACCGCATCGAGGACGCGTTGACGCGCGTCGGGCGCCGGCTGGGGCTCGAGCTGCAGGTGTTCACGGTCCCGACCGGGCTGACGCTGGGGCTCGGGCCGCTCGAGTCGCAGCGCGTGCGCCTGATCCGCGTGCAGCCGGGTTCGATCTACCTGGCGCGCATCGGCGAGCTGGCCGAGCTGATCGAGGACGTGGTCGAGGGCCGGCTCACCCTGGCCGCGGCCAGCGCGCGGCTGGCCGAGATCGAGCGTCGCCCGCCGATCCACGGGCCCTGGACCACGACCGCGGCCTTCGCGCTCGCCTCGGCCGCGAGCGCGGTGTTCTTCGGCGCGCCCCTGGCGCAGGTCGCGCTCTCGGGCGCGATCGGCGCGCTGGTCGGCCTGCTCGAGATCGAGGCCGGGCGCCACGACCGTCTGGCGCGCCTGTTCGAGGTCCTGGCCGCGGCCGGTGCGGCCCTGGTGGCCGGACTCGTCTCGGCCCTGCCGCTGGCGCTCGAGCGCGACCTCGTCACGCTGGCCGCGATCATCATCCTGTTGCCGGGCTACACCCTGACGGTGGCGATGAACGAGCTCGCCGCCGGGCACTACTCCTCGGGCACCGCGCGCCTCGGCGGGGTGCTGGCGACGCTGTTCCTGCTCGGCTGCGGCGCGGCCATCGGCACGGCCGTGGCCGATTCCCTGCTCGAGCTCCTGCCGCACGCGCACGCCGGCGCGCCGACGCCGCTGCCGTGGTTCGCGCTGTGGACCGCGCTGCTCCTGGCGCCGCTCGCCTACAAGGTGCTGTTCCAGGCGCGCCACCGCGACACGCCCTGGATCGTGGCCGCGGCCGTGCTGGCCTTCCTCGGCGCGCGCGCGGGCGCGCTCTGGCTCGGGCCCCTGCTCGGCGCCGGCTGCGGCGCCTTCGTGCTGGGCCTCGCCAGCAACACGCTCGCGCGCGTGCGCCTGCGCCCGGCCACCATCACGGCCGTGCCCGGCCTGCTGGTGCTCGTCCCCGGCAGCATCGGCTTCCGCGGCGTGGCCTCGTTCCTGGCCCAGGACACGCTCTCGGGCCTGGAGCTCGTCACGCGCATGCTGGCGGTGGCCATGTCGCTGGTGTGCGGGCTCCTGCTGGCGGGGGTCGTGCTGCCCTCGCAGCGGACGCTGTGAGGGCTGGGGTAGAATCGGGGCCGAGGGAGCAATGAAGCGCACTGCGTCCGTCCTATTCGTCGTCACGCTCGCTCTCGTTGCTTGGCGTGTGCTCGTGCAGGGACGCGACGGGCGCGGGGATCGGGCGGCGCCCGCGATCGAGGAACCCCCGGAGGCTGCCCCCATTTCACCCGAGTTGCGCGCGGTGGAGCTCGCGCCGCTCCACTCGGCGGGGAACACACTCGACTCCGCGCGGCGGCGCGAATCGTCGGGGGTTCCTGCGCGCCTCGTCGCGGGCACGGTGACCTTCCCGCGTGAGCTCTATGCCCGTGAGGAGGCCTACCTGAACGTCACGCTCCATGCCGAGCAGGGTGGCGCGTCCCTGGGCGTGCGCACGACGGGGCTCGCGCCGGATGGCTCGTTCTCGCTACTGGTTCCCGGAGAAGTGCGGTTCGCCCGTCTGGACCTCGACGCGCGCTTCCTGCGCTTGCTCCAGCCGGTCGAGGTCAGGCCCGGGGACACGGGCATCGTGTTGCGGCCGGAGGTCTGCGGCGTCATCGAGGGCGTGGTCGTGGCACCGAGCTCGCTCTCGCCACTCGGCGTCGGCTGGTCGTCGATGAGGGTATGGCTGCAGCCGCGTGGGCTTCGTGGGGATGGTGGGAGGGGCACGGATCCGGCTCGGGCTCACCGGCTCGCGACGGGGGGAGAGGTGATCCCGGACGACGACGGGACCTTCCAGTTCAAGCTCCTTCCGCCCGGAGTCGCCTTCGAGTTGAGCGTGGAGAGTGCGTTCGGGCCGTACTGGGAGCAGCTCGTGGCGCCGCTCGAGCCAGGCGAACTTCGCCGGATTCGTGTGGAACTCGAGCAGGGCATCACGGTGTCGGGCCGGGTCGTCGACGAGCTGGGAAGTGGCGTGAAGGGCGTGACCGTGTGGGCGGACGATGGCGCGTCCGTCACGGGGCACCGGCAACACGGCTTGACCCAGTCCGATTCCGACGGACGATTCTCTTTGGACCACCTGCCGCGCTGCACGGCCCGCATCTTCCCGCTCGCGATGGAATTCGCACGGAGTGCGGCAGTGACCATCGATGCCTCGGCGGGGGACGTGCACGGGATCGTGCTCGAAGTCGTTCGCGGCGGCACCATCGAGGGCCGCGTCACCTGGCCGGATGGAACCGAGGTCGAGAGCGGAGAGGTCGTGGCCAGTGGCTCCGCCTATCGGAACGGGAAAGTGCGCGGCGGGCGCTTCCGGATCGAGGGCCTGGGCCACGATGTCTTTTCGATCGAGATCGACGCGGCGCGCGGCGGGAGGGTGGGCAGGGTCGTCGAGCGCGAGGCGCGGGTCGGTGGACCGCCCCTGGATCTCGTCCTCGTGGAGCAGGAGGCGCTCGAGCTCCACGGCGTGGTCGTCGATGCGTCCCACGGGGCGGTTCGAGGCGCATTCATCCACCTGGGGTCGGAGGACTCGGCCGCCACCCATTTCGCGCGGTCCGGTGAGCGCGGAGAGTTCGCGCTACCGAATGTGGCACCGGGCGAGTACTCGCTCATGGTGACCGCGGAGGGGTATCCTCCGGTGGAACTGTCGACCGTGCTGGCACCCGGAACGGGGCCGCTGCGCATCGTGCTCGTCCAGGGCGGACATGCGCGCGGACGGGTGCTCGATCCTTCCGGCGGTCCCGTCGAGGGCGCCTGGGTCGGCGACGAATCCGTGGCCACCAACGCGTCTCACGTCCTGGGTGCGTCCGATGCCGCGGGCGGGTTCGAGGTCGCACTCGTTGCCGCGCGCCCCAGGCTCGTCGCCCTGAAGCGCGGATACGCAGCCAGCGAGGCGGTCGAGCTCGCCGTCGGACCAAACGAGGTCGTCGAGGGGCTCGTGCTCGTGCTCCGCCCGAGTTGCTCGCTCGAGGGGCGCGTGCTCGACGATCGCGGCCGGCCCCTGGCCGGGGCCGAAATCGCCGCCCGCTGCCAGCCGAGTCTGATGGCGACGAGTGCCGCCGACGGGAGCTTCTCGCTCGCCGCGCTGCCGCCGGGACCGCTGGAACTCGTGGCCACCCACGACGAGCGTCCCAGCTGGTTCGTGTCCACGACCGTCACGCTGGGGCCGGTGAGCTCCACCGTCGAGCTGCGCTTCGCGCGCGCGGAGCCCGTGCGCCTGCGCGGACGCGTGACGCGCGCGGGGATCCCGTGCGAGGTGCGCCTCTTCTTCCGGGGTCAGGGCCAGACCTGTGGCGCGACGTCGGACGCCGATGGTCGCTTCGAACTCACGCTGGGCAGTCCCGGCCGCTGGGAGGGCCTCCTCTGGCCGACGAGCCAGCCAATCGATCCGCGCGACCCCACCGGCGTAGACCTGCGCCACTTCGAGCTCGCGGTGCCGAACGGCGACGAACACACCTGTGATCTGGGCGTGGAGACGCTGCGCAGGGTGACCACCTCGAACGAGCTCGAACGGATCGTCTGGCTGTGGTGAGCGCCGGCGCTACGCCCCGCCCTCCGCGCGGCGGAAGTCCAGCAGCTCGAGCTCGAGGTTCGTCGCGCCGCGGAAGGTGTTCCACTTCGGGGTGAAGACGGCGTCGATCGGCTTGCCGAGCGTGAGTTCTTCCAGGCGCGCGCCGGCGCGGAAGGCCAGGGCCTTGAGGACGTGCTCGCCCTTGCGCAGCTGCAGCAGGAGGTGGCCCCTCTCGGTCCCGACCGCGCGCGCGGGTTCGGCCAGGTAGACCGAGCGCGCGAGGAACACGGGCGCCTCGTTCTGGGCGCCGAAGGGCGCCAGGCGTTCGAGCTCGCGCATGCAGGCCACGGTCATGTGCTCGAAGGCGAGCTCGCAGTCGATCTCGAGCGTGCTCTCGGGGTGTCCGGCCCCGGCCAGCATGCCGCGCGCGCGCTCGGCGATGGCGGTGCGCGCGCGCGCCACGTTCTCGCTCTTGATCTCGAGCCCGGCGGCCTGCTCGTGGCCGCCGAAGCGCTCGACGTGCTCGGCCGCGCCGGCGATGGCCTCGAGCACGCTGAAGCGGCCGACCGTGCGCGCGCTGCCGCGTCCGCTGGCGCCGTCGAGGCCGATCACGATCGCGGGCCGGCCGAACTCCTCGGTCAGGCGCGCGGCCACGATCCCGACCACGCCCTGGTGCCAGCCCTCTCCGGCCAGGACGAGCACGGGGTGTTCCTCGGGGTCGGCGCAGGCGTGCGCGGCGGCGCGCGCCTCGAGCAGCACCGCGGCCTCGATCTCCTTGCGCAGCTTGTTGAGCGCGTCGAGCTCGAGCGCGTACTTCCTGGCGCTGGCCGCGTCGTTCGCGAGCAGGAGCTCGACCGCGCGCTCGGCGCTGCCGAGGCGCCCGCTGGCGTTCAGGCGCGGCCCGATCTGGAAGCCCACGTCCTGGGCCGTCAGCGGCGCGCCCGCCAGACCCGCGATCTGGAGCAGCGCGGCCAGGCCCGGGTTCTGGGTGCGCTCCAGGGCCTTCAGCCCGAAGCGCGCGAACACGCGGTTCTCGTCCACCAGCGGCACCACGTCGCACACGGTGGCGATGGCGACGTAGCTCGTGGCCTCCTCCAGGAAGCGCTTGAACTCGCCCGAGACCTTGCGCGCGCCCCACAGGTGCTGGCACACGCCCCAGGCGAGCTTGAAGGCCACCGCGCCGCCGCACAGCTCGCGCATCGGGTAGCGCGAGCCGGGTAGCTTCGGGTTCACGATCGCGGTCGCGTCCGGCAGCGGCCCGGGCGGGGCCTCGTGGTGGTCGGTGACGATCGTGTCCACGCCGCGCTCCTTGAGGGCCGCGATCACCGCGTGCGCGGAGGTGCCGTTGTCCACGCTGATCACCACGCGCGCGTCCTCGGCCGCGGCGCGCGCGAGCGAGTGCGCGCCGAAGGAATAGCCGTGCTCCAGGCGGTTCGGGATGTGCCAGGCGACCCTCGCGCCGAGCATGCGGAAGAGCCGCATCAGGAGCGCGGTGCCCGTGACGCCGTCCACGTCGTAGTCGCCGTGCACCAGGATCGTCTCCTTGTCCGCCAGGGCGCGCGCGATGCGCTCGCTGGCGGCCTGCATGCCCGGCAGGAGGAACGGGTCGTGCAGCGCCATGGGCGAGGCCGCCAGGTGCTCGGCGGCGCGCGCGGGCTCGGCGTGCCCGCGCGCCACGAGCAGCGTCGCGAGCAGGCGCGGGATGCCCTGGGCCTCGAGCGCGCGCACCGCCTCCGCGGCGGGGGCGCGCAGCTGCCAGCGCGGTGCGAGACTCGATGCGGTGGGCACGATGGGAGGCCGACGATACGGCCGCGCGCGCCGGCGCGCGAGCCCGGGGCCCGCGCACAGGGCGCTCAGCGCCCCGCCCGCGGGCCGTGGCGTACCTCGAGGGAGCGCAGGACGAGGCTCGGGCTGGTGGTCCGGAAGCGCAGCACCGTTTCGAAGCGCGCACCCACGGCCGGCAGGCGCACCACCGCCACCCCCGTGTCCGGCCCCAGCTCCGCGCGCGCGTGGTCCTTGCGCAGGAAGGAGCGCGCCCCGGCTGGGCGCACGAACACGTCGACCTCGGTCGACGCCGGGCACGCGGCGGCGATGCGCAGGAGCGCCTGCGAGCCCGGCGGGAGCTCGAGCGCCGGCAGCCGCACGCCCGCGCGCGCGTCGGGCAGGCTCATGCGCAAGCCCTCCCCGGCCGGTTCCAGGCGGGCCTCGCCGAAGGGCTGCACGCCCGTGAAGCGCTCGTCCGTGCGCCAGGCGTGCTCGCTGAGCTCCTCGAACTCGACCTCGGGCGCGCGCACGCGCGTGTCGATCGGGCGGTAGGGCTCTTCCTCGATCAGGCGACGCTCGACGTAGGTCTCGAGCACGAGGTCGGGCCGCGCACTGAACACGGCCTCGACCGGGAACTCGTGGGTCCAGCGGGCCTCCACGAACGAGAAGCTCTCGCACACGAGCCCCTCGAGGAACGGGCCGAACGAGTCGTGCAACCACAAGAGCCGCGGCGCGTCGATGTCCTTGTGGGTGACGAGCACGGCCCCCTCGGTGTAGGTCGAGGCGTGCGCCACTTCGTAGCCGCGCTCGGCCGGCTTCAACCCGTACTGGCGCTGGCGGACGTGGCCGGCGAGGTAGAGCTGACGCGCGAGGCTGTCCGTGTCGCCCTCGGCCTCGACCGCGCGGCAGTCCTCCGCGGGCACGGCCACCAGAGCGGGGAAGTCGCGCTGCAGGCGCGCCACCAGCGCGCGATAGGCCGCCTGGCCGCCGCGTCCGTTCCAGTGCGTGCCGAAGCGCGTGTAGACCCAGTCCTCGGGCTGGTCGCCGGCCTTGGCCGCGAGCAGGGCCGGACGCAGGTCGAGGAAGGGTGCGTCGGGCTCGTGCTCCAGGCGCGCGGCGAGCTGCTCGAGGCGCGTCGGTCCGAGCACGTTCCAGCTCGCCGGGACGCGCTCGGGATAGATCGTCGCCTTGTTCGGGCACAGCACGAACAGGTAGCGGATGCCGCGCGCCGCCAGGTAGTCGTGGCGCTCGCGCAGGCGGCGCACCCAGCCCTCGAGGTCCTCGGCCGTGAAGGGCTGCAGGCCGCGGAAGGCGTCGCGCGACTGGTCGGCCAGGAAGCACCAGCCGTCGGCGGCGGGCTCGATCAGCTTCGAGGGCGACAGCCCGAGCCCGAACCAGCGCTCGCGCGCGTTCCAGCCGAGCAGCAGGTCGCGCAGGCCGAAGGTGTCGCTGTAGTGGTCCTCGTAGCGGCGCGGGAAGCGGGTCAGCTCGGCCAGGGTGCGCGGCAGCCCCGGCCGTGGCGCGGGCCGGCGGCGCTCGGCTGACTGCGTGTCGCGCGCCGCATCCGCGCGCACGAGCTGATCGACGGCGGGCGCGAGGAGCGCGCCCACGAACAGCGCGATCGTGGCCCAGTCGAGCGCGCGCCGGTGCGGAGGGGACGCCATGGTTCCGCGCGCGCTCAGAAGCGGAAGTAGATGAAGGGGTTGTACCCGCCCGAGGCGAGCGCCAGCGCGGCGTGCACGAACACCAGGCACAGTCCGCCCAGGGCCAGCCATTCGAGCGTCGCGCCCGTGCGGCCGGGCAGGAGGCGCTGCTCGACCAGCCGTTGCGCGTGCGGGAGCCAGGGCAGCGCGCCCAGCGCTCCGCCGGCGAGCGCGATCCAGGTCAGCGCGTCGGCGTGCAGCGCCACGGGATGGAGCGCGCGCGCCGTTACCAGCGTCTCGCCCAGCGGAACGAGCGCGCTGCCGTCGCTCAGCCCGCCCAGGGCGCGCAGGAAGTCGAGCGCGTAGGCGAGGGAGTCCGCGCGGAAGAAGACCCACCCGACCATCACCACCAGCAACACGTAGGCGTGCCGCAGGAACGCGCTCCGGCGCGCGAGCCAGGCCCCGAGCCCGGCGCGCTCCAGCACCAGGAACGCGCCGTGGTACAGGCCCCACACCAGGAAGGTCGCGCTCGCGCCGTGCCACAGGCCGCACAGCGTGAACACGATCAGCAGATTGAGGTGCGTGCGCGCCGGACCGTGGCGGTTGCCGCCCAGCGGGATGTAGAGGTAGTCGCGGAACCAGCTCGAGAGCGAGATGTGCCAGCGCCGCCAGAACTCGGTGATCGAGCGCGCCACGTAGGGGTAGTCGAAGTTCTCGAGGAAGCGGAACCCGAACAGGTGTCCGAGACCGATCGCCATGTCGGAGTAGCCCGAGAAGTCGAAGTAGATCTGCAGCGTGTAGGCGACCAGCGCGAGCCAGGCCACGCCCGGCGTGAGCTCAGCGCCCGGGATCCCGGCCAGGCCCGCGCCCGCGCTGCCGAAGACGCCGTCGGCGGCCTCGGCGCACACGTTGGCGATGAGCATCTTCTTGCCCAGGCCCAGCACGAAGCGCCGGATCCCGTAGGCGAAGCCCGCGCGCGTGACCACGCGCCGCACGACCTGCTCGGCCACGTCGCGGTAGCGCACGATCGGACCGGCGATGAGCTGCGGGAACAGCGCCACGTACAGCGCGATGTGCAGCGGGTTGCGCTGCGCCGGCGCCTCGCGCCGGTACACGTCGATCACGTAGGACAGGGCCTGGAAGGTGAAGAACGAGATCCCGATCGGCAGCCGGATCGAGTCGTCGTCGGCCAACAGGAGCGCGCGCCAAGCGGAGTCTGCCGCGAGGTGGCTGCCCAGCGCGCCCGGCGCCTGCGCCAGGACGCCGAGGGCCACGAGCCCCGCGCCGAGGCCGTTCCACAGCCAGTCGGCGTACTTGAAGCCCACCAGGAGCCCGATGTTCGCGGCCACCGCCAGGGCCACCACGCGCTTGCCGCCGCCGCGCGCGAGGGCACGCGCGACCCACAGGCCGAGGGCGTAGTTGAGCGCGATCGAGAGCAGCATCACCAGCACGATCGCGGGCTCGCCCCAGGCGTAGAAGACCAGGCTCGCCAGCAGCAGCCAGGCGTTGCGCAGGCTGCGGGGGACGGCGAAGGACACGCCCAGGACGAGCGGCAGGAAGCCGAAGACGAACAACGCCGAGCTGAAGAGCATGCCGGGGCGGGGCAGAGTCTAGCCGGAGCCGCGCGCGCGCAGTGGCGCGACGGGCGCGCGCCCGCGACACTACGCGGGCATGAAGAAGGAAGCCCAGGAAGCGGACAACCCCTACCGGCTCCTGCCCTCGGTCGAGGAGGTGCTGTCGGAACCCGCGGTGCAGGCCCTGGCGGCGAGCCTCGAGCGCGGCCTCCTGGCGGGCTTCGTGGGCGAGCTCCTGGGCGGCTGGCGGGCCGAGATCGCGGCCGGCGCGCTGGATGCCGCGGGGATCCGCGCGCGGCTGGCGCGCGGCGAGCTGGCGCGGGCGCTGGCCGCACGCGTGCGCGGCGACCTCGGGGCCGGGCTGGTGCCGGTGATCAACGTGACCGGCGTGGTGCTGCACACCGGTCTCGGGCGCGCCAGCGTGCACCCCGAGGCGGCCGCGGCCATGGCGCGCGCGGCCCAGGGCTACTGCACGCTCGAGGTCGAGCGCGCGAGCGGCGAGCGCAACCAGCGCGACGAGCGCATCGGCGTCCTGCTCGCGCGCCTCAGCGGGGCCGAGGCCGGCATCGCCGTCAACAACAACGCGGCCGCCGTGCTCTTGCTGCTGAACACCTTCGGCGCCGGCAAGCAGACGATCCTCTCGCGCGGCGAGCTGGTCGAGATCGGCGGCTCGTTCCGCATGCCGGACGTGATGGAGCGCGCCAACACCGAGCTGGTGGAGGTCGGCACGACCAACCGCACGCGCCTGGACGACTACCGGCGCGCGCTGGGGGAGCGCAGCGGGCTCCTGATCAAGGTGCACACCTCGAACTACCGCCTGGTGGGTTTCACCGAGGAGGTGGGCCCGGCCGAGCTGGCCGCGCTCGGGCGCGAGCGCTCCGTGCCCACGGCCTTCGACCTCGGCTCGGGGCGGCTCGAGCCGGCCGACGCGCCGCCGCTCGAACTCCTGGGCGACGAGCCGCGCGTGCGCGACGCGGTCGCGAGCGGCGTGGACGTGGTGTGCTTCTCGGGCGACAAGCTGCTGGGCGGCCCGCAGTCCGGGCTGATCGTGGGGCGGAGCGAGGCGCTCGCGCGCCTGCGCAAGAACCCGCTGTACCGCGCGCTGCGGCTGGACAAGGTCACGATCGCGGGGCTCGAGGCGACGCTGGGCCTGTACCTCGCCGGGCGCGGGCGCGAGATCCCGGCGCGCGCCATGCTGCTGCGGCCGGCGTCCGAGCTGCGCGGCGTGGCCGAGCGTCTGGCGCGCGCGCTGGCGGCGCTCGCGGGGCTCAGCGCCGAGGTCGTGCCCGAGCGCTCGCAGCCCGGCAGCGGCAGCGCGCCCGGGATCTACATCGACACCTTCGTGGTGAGGGTGCGGGCGCGGGGCCTCTCGGCCGGCGAGCTGGCCGCGCGCCTGCGTGCGGGCGAGCCGTGCGTCTTCGCGCGCGTGCACGACGGCGCGCTGCTGCTCGATCCGCGCACGCTGCACACCGGCGAGGAAGAGGCCCTGGTGCGCGCCTTCGCGGGGCTCGCGCCGCGATGAGGGCCGCGAAGCGCCTGCTCGTCCCGCTGGCGCTGGTGCTGGCCGCGCTGGGCACGGCCGAGCTCGGCGCGCGCGCGCTGGAGTCGCGCTTCACCTGGCGCCCCTTGCCGCCCTTCGGGCGCTCGGCCGTGCAGCGCGAGTGGCTGGCGCGCAGCGAGCGCGAGCTGGCCGAGGGCGCGCAGCCGCCCGGCTACAGCGGCTTCGACGCCACGCTCGGCTGGGCGCCGCGCGCGGGCTACGCCTCCGAGGACGGCAGCATCCACGTGAACGCCCAGGGCCTGCGCGCGACGCGCGAGTACGCCGCGACCCGGCCGCCGGGCGTGCGGCGCGTGCTGGCCTGCGGCGAGTCCTTCACGTTCGGGGAAGAGGTCGCCGACGGCGAGGCCTGGAGCGCGCGGCTCGAGGCGCTGCTGCCGGCGCTCGAGGTGCTGAACTACGGTGTCGGCGGCTACGGCACGGACCAGGCCCTGCTGCGCATCTCGCGCGAGGCGCGCGGGCCGATCGACGCGCTGCTGGTGGGCCTGATGCTCGAGAACATCGGGCGCAACGTGAACCGCTACCGGCCGCTGTGGTACCCGAGCGCGCAGCCGGCCGCCAAGCCGCGCTTCGTGCTCGCCGGCGACGGACTCGAGCTCGTGCCGCAGCCCTTCGCGACGCGCGCCGAGTTGGTCGAGGCCGTGCGCCACGGCGCGGTCTTCGCGCGCCTGGCCGAGCACGAGCACTGGTCCGACGGCGCGCCGCCCGCGTGGCTCGCCTGGTCCACCGCTGCGCGCCTCGCCGCCGCCCAGCGCGCCTACGCCGCGCGCGAGCTCGCGCCCCTGTGGAGCGACGTCGCGGGCGAGCCCTTCCGGACCACGCTCGCGCTGCTCGAGGCCCTGCGTGACGCGGCGCGCGCACTCGGCAACGCGCCCGTGCTGGTGCTCGTCTTCCCGATGCGCGCGGATCTCGCCGGCCTGGTCGAGCACGGCCGGCGCTACTGGTCGCCGCTCTGCTCGGCCCTGGCCGAACGCGGCATGCCCTGCCTCGACCTCAGCGACCCCCTGGCCGCCGCCGCGCGCGAACCGGGCGGCGTGGACGCGCTCTACCTCGAGAGCCACCTCGACCCGCGCGGCAACGCAATCGTGGCCGCCGCGATCGCCGCACACCTGACCCAAGCCGGCGGTCCGCTCGCGGCGAAGTAGGCCG
>CAZWAY010000079.1:0-23731 GCA_964631945.1 uncultured Planctomycetaceae bacterium | reverse complement strand
CGCGCGCCCTGGCCGAGGCCGCGCACGCTGCCTCCACGCCGCGCGAGCGCCTGGCGCTGCTGGGCGAGCTGTTCCGGCGCGCGCCCGAACACGGTCCCGGTCTCGACGAGCTGCGCCGCCTCCTGCCGGCCGGAGCGCGCGTCGCGCCCGGCGAGGCGCGCGCGTGGCTCGAGTTCCTGGAGCTCGCCGCGCTGCAGCCGATCGAGCTGGTGGACACGCCGCTGGAGGATCGCCTGCCCACGCCCGAGCAGCGCCGGCTCGACGCCGAGCGCAGCGCCTGGCGCAAGGACGCCTTGGGCTACGCCAGCGCGCGCCTGATGGTGGTCAGCGCCGAGGCCGCGCCGGACGCGGTCGCGCGCACGCTGCGCGCCGGCGAGCTGGTGTGCGACGTGCTCGAGCAGACCTTCGGCGGCGCGCGCCCGGCGGCCGAGCGCCTCGAGCTCGTGCTCTACCCGACGCGCGCGGAGTACCTGGCGCACTCCGGCTCGGACCTGGGCGGCCTCGAGACCGTGCTCGGCTTCACGGCCGGACACTACGACCTCGCGGCCGAGGTCTCGCGCCTGTTCCTGCCCGAGGGCGACGAGGACGGCGCGCGCCTCCTGAACGTCTCGGCTCACGAGCTGACGCACCACTGGCTGGCGACGCGCTCGACGTTCGGCCCGCCGAAGGCCGCACCCGCCGCGCGCGGCTTCTGGATCGTCGAGGCCATCGCGACCTGGGCCGAGGAACTGCGCCTGGATCCGTTGCGCGGCACCTGGTCCAGCGCCCCCGCGCGCGCCGCCAGCCTGGACACCCTGGTCAACGCCGGCCCCAAGGACCTGCTGCCGTGGCGCGTGCTGCTGGCGGCCTCCTACGAGGACTACACGCGCCTCGAGACGCGCACGACCTGCACGCTCGCGCTCGACTGGCAGCTCGGCGCGCACGCCCCGCGCAGCCCGATGCAGCTCTTCTATGCGCAGGGCGGCGCGCTCGCCCACTACCTGTACGAGGCCGACGGCGGCGCGCGGC
Organism: uncultured Planctomycetaceae bacterium; assembly: GCA_964631945.1. GTDB lineage: Bacteria > Planctomycetota > UBA1135 > UBA1135 > JABFRZ01. Next base: position 22,723 of record CAZWAY010000079.1, on the reverse strand, counting down.
GTGCGCTGCTGCTGCGCACGGTCGAGGCCTACTACCGCGGCCAGCCGCTGGACGTGGCCACGGAGCTGGGCGTGGCCCCGGAGCAACTGGGCGAACGCGTCGTGAGCTGGGCGCGCAGCCTGCGAGGCGCGCGCTAGCTAGCTCCGCGCGCCCGACGTCCTCAGCGCCACTCGCCGCTGAGCACGAAGGCGCCCCAGGTCGAGGGCAGCGCGTCGCCCTCGCTGGCGCGATTCCTGGCGAGCATCTCGAGCTGCGCGTTGCGCAGCGCCTCGGCGCGGCCCTGCTTCTTCAGCCACAGGTTCGAGTAGAAGCTCTGCATCAGCTCGCTGGTCGAGCGGTCCTTCACCGACCAGAGCGAGCTGACCACCGTCTTCGCGCCGGCGAGCCCGAAGGCGCGACGCAGGCCGATCATGCCCTCGCCCGAGCGGCGCTCGCCCAGCGCGGTCTCGCAGGCGGACAGCACCACGAGCTCGACCTTCGAGAGATCGAGCCACAGGACTTCCTCGGCCGTCAGGAGCCCGTCGTCGCGACCCGCGGGCGCGGGCGTGTTCGCGCCGGCGCACACGAGGCCGCACAGCAACCCGGGCAGCTGGCCGACGAGGGCGCGCGCCGCCTCGCCCGGCTTCGACCCGTCGAACTCGCCTCCGACCTCCGGCTCGGCGTGCGCGCGCGCGCTGTCCCACATCGAGACCGTGCCGGCGGGGTGGAAGAAGCCGTGCGTCGCGAGGTGCAGGGTGGCGTGCCGTGGCAGCTCCAGCTTCAGGCGCTCCTCGGTCGGGGCGTCGGCGGCGAGCGCGAGCCGCGCGGCGCCGGTGAAGGCCGTCTCGAACAGGTCGTTCACGACCTGGGCCTCGTACTCGGTGTGCGGGAGCCGGCCCCAGAACGGGTTGAGCCCGGCGCGCGGCGCGGCACCGCGCGTGGCGGACGCGGCCAGCGCGGCGGCCTCGCGCGCGGGTTCCGCCAGCGCCGCGCGCTCCTTGAAATCGACTCCCCCGACCGTGAGCAGCGAGATCGGCGCCGCTCGGCTGGGCGGCTCGGGCTCCAGCAGATCGAGGGGCGTCTGCACGTAGACAAAGTCGCGCTCCTCGATGAGGTAGCGCCCATCCGAGAGCGGGATCGCCTCGAAGGGCACGCTTCCGAGCAGCGGGTCCGGGCGCACGAACACGCGCGTCACGCCGGCGAGCGCCGGCGCGAGCGGAGCCCACAGCAGCGCCTGCAGCCGCTCGTCGGAGCGCTCCGCGCCGTTCTCCCCGACTCCACCGAGCGCGCCGAGGCCGCGCCGCCCGACGAGCTCGGCGAGCCACGCCTTCGCGGCCGCCTCGATCGGCGCGGCCGGACCGAGGTCGAACCGGCGCAGCTCGTGCCCGGCGCGCACGATCCAGGCCGTCACGCGCGGCTCGCCCCACCGGCCGCTCGCGCCTGCGCCCGGCTCGTAGCGCGCGTGCACGAAGAAGTCGAGGAAGGCCGCGCCGGGTGCGAGGCTCGCGCGCAGCTCCGCCAGCGTGAGCGTGCGCTCGCTGGTGGGTCCGGCCAGACGCTGGAGCTCGACCTCGAGCGCGTTGCGCCGCTCGCCGAGCGCGCGCAGCCGGACGGCGAGCCCCTCGGGGGTGCCCCCATCGACCGTGCCCCGATCGGGCCCGACCGTGTAGAGCGCGCGCGAGATCGAACCCTGGACGCTTTGCAACTCCGCCAGCACCTCGCCCGCGCGCGCGGGGACGCGGGCGCGCAGGCTCGCGCGGCTCGCGAGCAGCGTACGCGAGACCAGCCCGCGCCAGGCGAGCGCGAGCTCGAACGCCTCGCCCTCGCCGGTCGCAGCGGACTCGGGCCCGGCCAGCGAGTCGAGCAGCTCCAGGCAGCGCTCGCCCCGGTCGAGGCTCAGCAGGCGCTCGCGCTCCGAGAGCGACCACAGCACGCCGCGCGCGTGCGCCAGGCTCCCGCGCACGGCGGCCAGCGCGTGGGCACGGGCCGCCGCCGGATCACCCCCATCGGCGAAGCCGCGCGCGAGCCCGTGCAGCGAATCGACGGTCTGCGGATGGGCGCGGCCGAGCGTCTTCTCCTGGATCGCCAGCGCGCGCTCGCGCAGGGCCTGCGCCCCGGCCAGGTCCCCGCGCGCGTGCCGCAACCCGGCCAGGTTCCCCAGGCACAGCGCCGTGCGCGGGTGCGCGGGTCCGACGCTCTGCTCCAGGGCCGCCAGCGCGCGTTCGTACAGGCGCTCCGCGCCCGCGCCGTCGTTCTCGCGTTGCAGCAGGAAGGCCAGGTTGTTCACGGCCGTGGCGGTGAGCTCGTGCTCGGGTCCGAAGGCGTGCTCGTAGATCGCCAGGGCGCGCTCGTACAGCGGCCGCGCGGCGGCGAGCTCGCCCTCGGCCTCCAGCAGGCCCGCCAGGTTGTTGAGGCACGTGGCCGTGTCGGGGTGGGCGGGTCCGAGCACCTTCTCGTGCAGGGCGAGCGCGCGCTCGAGCAGCGGGCGCGCGGCGGCGCGATCGCCCTGCTCGAACAGGAGCTGCCCGAGCAGGCCCGCAGTCACGACCGTGTCGCGCTGCTCGGGTCCGAGCACGCGCGTACGCACCTCCAGGGCCTGCTCGAGCCCGGCGCGCGCCGCCGCGAACTCGCCCTGTTCCTCGAGCACGAGCGCCAGGCTGATGCGGCAGGCGAGCGTGTCGGCGTGCTCGGGGCCGAGGACCCGTTCGCGGATCGCCAGCGCGCGCGCACACAGCTCGCGCGCCGCGTCGAGCTCGCCCAGCGCGCGCTGCAGCGTGCCCAGGTTGTAGAGCACGCGCGCCGTGTCGAGGTGCTCGGGCCCGGCGACCCTCGCGCGGATCGCGAGCGCGCGCTCCCACGGCGCCAGCGCGGCCCTGTGCTCGCCGCGCAGGTAGAGTTGCTGGCCCCAGGCCACCAGGGCGTTCGCCAGCGCCGCGCTCTCGGGCCCGGACTGCGCTTCGAGCTCGGCGAGGCGGCGCTCCCAGTCCGCGCGTTCGGCCGCCGCGCGTTCCTCGGGCGCGAGCGGCGCCGGCTCGCCGCGCGCGAGGCGCAGCTCGAAGGGCCCGCGGTCGCCGTGCAGCGCGCAGGCGTCGAGCAGGTAGCCCCGCCCCGGCTCGAGCGCGTACACGAGGCGCGCATGGGTGTTCAGCAGCCCGTCGTCGTCCTCGGCCAGCACCCCGCCCGACTCGTCGCGCAGCACGAGGTAGGCGTCGAAGAGCCGCGCGACGAGCTCGATCGTGTACGGGCCGGGCTGCTCGACCCGCAGCTGGAAGCGCTGCGCGCGCGGCGGCTTGGTGACGAAGTCGGTGTAGCCGCGCAAGCGCGGGCTCTCGACGCGCGCGTCCTCGTCGCTGATGCGCGCCTCACGCGTCTCGCCCAGCCCGAGGAACGGGGGCTCGAGCTCACCCTGCGCGAGCGTGAGCAGCGCCAGCCCCAACCACACCCTTCCCTCCGGCACCCTTCGATCTCCCTTCCGTGGGCCCAGTTTACTCGCACGTGCGGGAGGTGGGTGTTCCGGGCTCGCTTCGCGGCCGCGACGCGCACGGCCCGCGTCTACCGGCGCGCATCGGCCAGGGAACCGGGTGCAGGGTCGTCGTCCGAGCGCGCAGCTCGCGCAGCGCGGGCCGGTTCTACGAGTGGATGCGCCCGACGAGCGCCGTGAGCGCGACGTTGCTGACGCTCGTGACACCGCGTCCGCGCTCTTACGGGAAGAAGACGTGGTGCAGCCTGCGGTCCTCGAAGAAAAGGGGAGCGGATCGCCAGGCGACAGCGCGGGGACCTCGATCGAGACCGAGGCGCGCCCAGCGGGGAACACGTCAGCGCGCGCTCAACCGCCCGTACAGCTCGACGTACTGCTTCCCCTGGCGCTCCCACGAGAAGTCCCGGGCCATGCCGTTCTGCTGCAGCGCGCGCCAGGCGTCGGGCTCGCGGAAGGCCTCGAGGGCGCGCACGAGGGCGCCCTCCAGGGCCTGGGCGCTGAACTCGTCGAACACGAAGCCGGTGCCCTTCTTGGTCTTGCGATCGAAGGGCTCGACCGTGTCGGCGAGGCCGCCCGTGCGGCGCACGATCGGCGCGGTGCCGTAGCGCAGGGAGTACATCTGGTTGAGGCCGCAGGGCTCGTACAGGGACGGCATCAGGAACAGGTCGGCGCCGGCCTCGATCCAGTGCGCGAGCTCGTCGTCGTAGCCGGCCCAGAACGAGACCTTGCCCGGGTTCGAGGCGTGCAGCCAGTGGAAGTACTGCTCGTAGCGCTCCTCGCCGCTGCCGAGCACGCACAGGCGCACGTCGTGCTTCAAGAGGCCCGGCAGGACCTCGGGCAGGAGCTCGAAGCCCTTCTGCGCGGTCAGGCGTGAGACGATGCCGAAGACGGGCGCGTTGCGCGCGGGCACGAGCTTCATGCGCTCCAGCAGCTGGTCGCGGCAGATGCGCTTGCCGCCCAGATCCTTGGCCGAGTAGCGCTGCGGGATGCGCGTGTCGCTGGCCGGATCCCACTCGGAGTAGTCCACGCCGTTGACGATGCCCACGATCGAGTCGGCGCGCGCGCGCAGGAGGTCCTGCAGGCCCATGCCGAAGTCCTGGGTCTGGATCTCGCGCGCGTAGGTCTCGCTGACGGTCGTGAGCGCGTCGGAGTAGATCACGCCGGTCTTGAGGTAGTTGAGCTTGCCGGCCGCCAGGTCGCCCTGGTGCAGGAGGTGCGCGTGCGCGCCGAAGCCGAGCTCGTGCAGCGTGTCGGCCGGGAACACGCCCTGGTAGCCGATGTTGTGGATCGTGAGCACCGTGCGCGTGCGCTCGAACAGCCGGTCCCACGAGTAGGCGGCCTTGAGGTACAGCGGCGCGAGCCCAGTGTGCCAGTCGTTGCAGTGCAACACGTCGGGCGCCCACTGCAGCCACTGGCAGACCTCCAGCGCGGCGCGCGCGAAGAGCCCGAAGCGCACGTGCTCGTCGCGCTCCCAGGTGTAGATCGCGTCGCGCCCGTACAGCTCGGGGCAGTGCAGGAACAGGACCTCGGCCTGGCTGTTCGGGAGCTTGGCGGTGACCACCGAGTACGCGTAGTCGCGGCCGCCGAAGGAGAGGCGCATGCCGCTGAGCTCGGGGTGCGGGCGGAAGTTCCACTTGCCGCGCTGCACGCGCCCGTAGAAGGGCATCAGGAGCTTCACGTCGTGCCCGCCGGCGTCGAGGTGGCGCGTCAGGGCCGCGGCCACGTCGGCCAGGCCGCCGGTCTTGGCGAAGGGCGCGACCTCGGCCGCCAGCATCAGGATCTTCATGGGCGCCGGAAGCTAGCGCGCGCGAGCGCGCGGAGCCAGTCCGGCGCGCGGCCCGCTTTCGAGCACGCCCTTCGGTCCGGCGCGCCTGCGGCGTTAGGCTGAGGCCGTCAATGAACGCCACCCCGCTCGGCACCCGCGCCCGGATCCTCGCACTCACGGCCGCGCTCGCGCTCGCCGCCTGCGCCACGACCGGCATCGCCGACAGCTGGGTCGATCCCGGGCTCACCACGCTGCCGCACTTCGAGAAGGTCTTCGTGGCCTACCTCGGGGGCGATGACGCCGCGCAGCGCGTGGCCGAGGACGCCATGGCCCGACGCCTGGAGCACAGCGCGACGGTCAAGGCCTACGAGCTCTTCCCGGACACGCGCGAGCTCGAGCCCGCGGCGATCAAGGACGAGCTGCGCGCGGCCGGCTGCGACGGCGCGGCGATCATGCGCCTGACGCGCGTCGAGCACGAGATCTCCAGCTCGCCCGGCGTCTATCCGAGCGCCTACCGCTCCTTCGGACGCTACTGGGGCGCCTACGCGGCGCCGGTCGACGTGCGCACCGACGAGATCGTGCACGTGGTGACCAACGTCTACTCGCTGGTCGAGGACAAGCTGCTCTACTCGGCCCGCAGCGAGACGTTCAACCCGCGCTCGACCGCCAAGATGGTGGAGGGCATCGCCGAGGCGATCATGGCGGACCTCGAGGCCAAGGGGCTGCGCTAGCCGGCCGCGAGTCGATGAGCACGGGCCCCCGAGCACGCGCCACCGTGCTGGCGCTGCAGCGGCGCGGCATCGCGCACGGACGCTTCGTCGTGGCGCCGCGCGCGGCTCGCGGCGACCGGCTCACGGCCGACATGCGCGCGCGCTGGGACTCGGACCGAGCGATCCTCCTGCCCGGGATCCTCGCGCCCGCCCTGCCGCGCTGGGGCGGCGCGATCCGGCGCACGCTGGCGCTGTTCGAGGACCTGCGCGCGCAGCGCGTCGAGCTGCAGGACGAGGTGCGCCGGCGCCTGCGCGGGCGCGCGGAGTTCTTCCCCTCGGGCGCCACGGTCGACGCCGGCGATCCGCGCGAGCTCGAGAAGGTCTACGTGGACGGCATGCGCGCGCGGCGCTTCGTGGCGCGCGGGCTGTACGCCAAGCTCTCCTGGATCGCGCACGACGAGCGCGACGTCTCGCTGCGCATCCGCTTCTCGTTCGGCTCGGAGAACCTGCGCGACTGGCAGCGCGAGACGCGCCGCGCGCCCTGGGCCGACCGCTATGCCCGGGCGCTCTTCCCCGAGGGCGCGGCCCAGGCCGAGAACGCGCGCCTGGTGCGCACGGTCGAGGGCCTGCTCGGCCGGCGCGCGCGCTTCTCCGAGCGCATCGTCTACAACAACGCGCCCGGCGGCGGCGCGATCTTCCACCACGACTGCGAGCCGCACCAGCACGGCGTGGTCTTCGGTCAATTGCAGGGCGAGACCGCCTGGCTGGCGCTGCCCAAGCGCGAGCTCGCGCGCCACCTGCTCGCGTTCGTGCGCACGACGCGCGCGCCGGCGCTGCGCCGGCTGCTCACGAGCGAGCGCCAGGCCCTGCGCGCGCTCGACCGCGAGGGCGACGCGCGCATCGCCCGACTCCTGAACGAGACGCCGGCCTTCACGCGCCTCCTGGCCGAGCACGGCGCGCTGTTCCACCTGCGCGCGGGCGACGTGCTGCTGCTGCCCAACCACGCCTGGGACGACACCTGCTGGCACTCGGTCTTCGCGCTGGGGCGGCGCGCCAGCCTGGCGCACTCCTACGGGCTCTTCGCGCGGCGGCGGTAGTGGCTTCCTAGCGCGCCCCGCCTGCGACGCGCAGCACGACGACTTCCTCCGCTCCGAAGGCGGCGAGCCCGGGCAGGGCGACGAGGCGCTCGAAGGCCTGCGGGTGCGCGCGCGTCGCACGTTCGACGCGCTCGCTCTCCATGACGTAGAGACCGGGGCGGGGTTCGGCCAGCACGCGGTTGGCCTCGGCCTGGTCCTCGACCACCGCGTGTCCGGGCGGCAAGTAGCAGCCGAGGCTGGCGGGGCGGAAATGAACGAGATAAATCGGCTCGGACGGCCGTGCGCGGCGCGCGAGCTCGCGCCCCAGCGGCTTGGAGAGGCGCAACGGCTCGAGCGTGGGCAGCACCCATCCGCACAGGATCAGGTACAGCGCCGACGCGCCGACGAAGGCCACGACGAAGGGCCGCCCGTCTGCGCGCCTCGCGCTCGGCACACCGACCGCACCGAGCCCGAGCGCGACGCCGCCCAGCACCAGCGCGGGCGCGCGCAGCCCGGGCGCGCCGCTCCACGCGAGCCACGCGGCCGCCGCCACCAGCAGCAGGCAGGGCAGCGCGAACAGCAGCGGCTCGAGCCGGCGCTCCCGTCGCTCGCGCGACGCCCCTCCGGCGCTGCGCCGCTCCCACTCGAGCGCCACGAGCAACGCCAGCGCCGGCAGCGTGACCAGGAGGTAGTGCGGCAGCTTCGAGGCCATGCACTCGATCAGCGCCCAGGGTCCGAGCACCCACGCCAGCAGGAACGCGCGCCCCGGTTCACGCCAGGCGCGCGTCAGCGCGGCCGGGAGCCAGGCGGCCCACGGGAAGAGCACCAGCAGCGCCGCCAGCATGTAGTAACCCGGGAAGCCGCGATGCCCCTCGAACGCGCTCCCGGTGCGCGCGAGCAGGTGGTGCCCGACGCCCTCGCTCAGGAACGCGCCGCTCGAGCGCACCAGCGCCGGCACGAACCACAGGCCGAGCAGCGCGAGGCAGAGCGGCACGCCCCAGGCCGCGCCCAGGCGCACGCGGGCCGGCCGGCGCGCGACCACGAACGTCCACCCGCACGCCAGCGCGAACAACACCGGCCCGAGGAAGCCGAGCGCGGGTACGGCGGCCGCGCAGGTGGCCAGCAGGAAGAGCACGAGCGGCGCGCGCGGGCGTCCCGCCTCCAGCCACGCCAGCGCTCCGGCCGCCGCGGCCAGGAAGGCCACGTTCACGCCCTTCGCCAGCAACCCGAACCCCAGCGCGCTCCAGAACAGGAGTCGCCAGCCGCCGGCGCGCCCGCGCGCCTCGTGCAGCTCGAGCCAGGCCCAGAACGCCAGCGTGGTCGTGGCCAGCAGCAGCGCGTCGGCCGTCAGGATGCGCGTCTCGACCACGAAGACGAGGCTCGTGCCGAGGATCGCGCCCGCGCGCAGCGCCACGCGCTGGCCGAAGCGCCGGCGCGCGAGCGCCACCGTCGCGCCCAGCGCCACCAGGCCCGCCACGGCCGAGGGCAGGCGCCAGGCGAACTCGCCCGGCCCCAGCACGCGCTCGCTCGCCAGCGCCAGCCAGTAGGCGAGGATCGGCTTGTGGTAGCGCGGCTCGCCCCAGTTCGTGGGCAGCAGGTATTCGTCGTGCGCGCGCATCTCGCGCACGGCCAGCGCGAAGCGCGCCTCGTCGCGATCGAAGACGGCGATGCGCGCGCTGCCCACCAGCAGCACGCACGCCACCAGCACGAACAGCCCGACCGCGGCCAGCGCTCCACGCAGCGAGCTCGGCTCCGTCTCTTGGGGATGCATGCAGACTGGGACGCGAGGCTGGAGGGGGACTCGAGCCTTGAGGGTGGCCTCGCGAAACTGTATCAACGCGCGATGCAGAGCTCGCGCTGGGTCTCCGCGCCGCGTGCCGCGCTCGCGCTGGCGCTGCTGCTGGGTTGTCACACGCGCACGACGCGACCCGCGCCCCCACCCGCCCAGGCCGCGCTGGGACCGGATTCGAACCCGCCGGCGGAGATCCACGTCTGGCACGCCACGCGCCACGACCTGGCGCACGCGCCGAAGCGCGTCTGGGACGACGGTCGCACGGTGTTCACCGATCGCCGCAACCTGCTCCTGCTGCTGGGCGCGGGCGCCTACGCCATCGCGGCGGAGTCGTTCGAGGACCGCGAGCGCACGTTCTTCCGGAACCACACGCTGTTCGGGCGCAACGTGCAGGACACGCTGGGCGCGCTCGGCAACGGCCTGACGCTCTTCGGCGGAACCCTCGTCTGGTACCTCTGGTCGGCGGCGAGCGACGACGCGCAAGGCTACGAGGCCAGCAAGACCGTGTTCTCGGCCCTGACCGTGACGGCGGTGGCGAGCACGGCGCTGAAGGGCCTGATCCGCGACGGCCGACCCAACGGCGGCTCGCACGACTTCCCGAGCGGGCACGCCTCGCAGTCGATGACCATGGCGGCCGCGCTGGACGAACTCTACGGCCGGAAGATCGGCTGGCCGGCCTACGCCCTCGCGGGCCTGGTGGGCCTGCAACGGCTCGACGTCGAGAAGCACGACACGGGCTCGGTGCTGTTCGGCTGGGTGCTCGGCTACGTCGTGGGCAAGACGGTCGCGGGCAAGCACGCCCCGCGCATCTTCGGGCTGGACGTCGGCCTGAGCGCGGACGAGGAGAGCGGCGCCATCGGCCTGCGGCTCTCGCGCTCGTTCTGACGCGACCCCTGCGGGGGTCGTCGCGGCGCGCATCGGCTCCCGCGGAACGGCTGCGGCGTCCGAGCAGGAATCGTGGTTGCCGACGACCTCCCCGCCGAAGGCCCGCGGATGGTGCATGCCGAGTGCGCGTCCGCGGACTAGAATCCGCGCCCTATGAACGTCGTCTTCGTGGTGCCGTACGCGATGGAGACCACCCTGCGCTTCGCGCGTCGCACGGCCGAGCTGGCCGGCGTGCGGCTCGGCGTGATCTCGCAGGAGCCGGGCGAGGTCCTGGTGCGCGAGCTGGGGGGCAAGCTGGCGGCCTTCGAGCGCGTGACGGACGCGCTCGATCCCGAGCAGCTGCAGCGCGCGGCGCGCAACATCGCCAGCCACTTCGGCGGCAAGGTCGAGCGCCTGCTGGGCGTGCTCGAGCAGCTGCAGGAGCCCCTGGCGCTGGTGCGCGAGCGCATGCAGATCCGCGGCATGGACCTGGCCGAGGCCCACTACTTCCGCGACAAGGCGCGCATGAAGGACCGGCTGCGCGAGCACGACGTGCCCTGCGCGCGCCACAAGCTGTGCACCACGCCCGAGGAGGCCTTCGCCTTCGCGCGCGAGGTCCTGCCGCTGGTGGTGAAGCCCCCGGCCGGGGCTGGCGCGCGCAACACCCAGCGACTCGACTCGAAGGAACAGCTGGCGGCCTGGATGCAGTCCTTCGCGCCCTCGCGCGAGCAGCCGCTGCTGCTGGAGGAGTTCGTGCAGGGCAGCGAGCACTCCTTCGACTCGATCATGCTGCACGGCAAGCTGGTGTGGAGCTCGATCTCCGAGTACACGCCCGGGCCGCTGGAGGTCATGGAGAACCCGTGGATCCAGTGGTGCGTGGTGCTGCCGCGACACGTGGACGGCGACGCCTTCGACCCGATCCGGCGCCAGGGCGAGCGCGCGCTGAAGGCGCTCGGCATGTTCACCGGCCTCTCGCACATGGAGTGGTTCCGGCGCCCGGACGGCTCGATCGCGATCTCGGAGGTCGGCGCGCGCCCGCCGGGCGCGCAGTTCACGACGCTCCTGTCGTTCGCGCACGACCTCGACTTCTACCGCGCCTGGTCGGAGCTGATGGTGTTCGAGACCTTCACGCCGCCGCAGCGCAACTGGTCGGTGGGCGCGGTGTTCCTGCGCGGCCAGGGCGGGGCACGCGTGAGCAAGGTGCACGGCGTCGAGCAGATCCAGCGCGAGCTGGGCGAGCTCGTGGTGCAGGCGCGCATCCCGCGTCCGGGCCAGCCCAAGGCGGAGAGCTACGAGGGCGAGGGCTACGTGATCGTGCGCCACGCCGAGACCGAGGTCGTGCGCACGGCGCTGAAGCGCGTGCTCGAGCTGGTCAAGGTCGAGATGGCGTAGGAGATGGAGTAGGAGACGAGACGGGCGCACCGCGGAGTCGCGGGGGGCGCGGAGAGACAGCGGAAACAAGAGCCAGGAAGGAAGCGGAGCATGGCCCCCACCGTGTTGTTCTTGTCGCCCGGGTATCCGGCCGAGATGCCGCTCTTCGTGCGCGGCCTGGCGCAGGTCGGCGCGCGCGTCTTCGGGGTGGGCGACCAGCCGGTCTCGGCCCTGCCGCCCGAGGCCAAGGCGGGGCTCGCGGACTACCTGCAGGTCGGGAACCTGTGGGACGAGGGGGCCGTCCTCGGCGCGGTGCGCAACTGGCTGCACGGCCGCGCGGTGGAGCGCGTCGAGTGCCTGTGGGAGCCGGGCGTGGTGCTGGCGGCGCGCCTGCGCGGGGCGCTGGGCGCGCCGGGCATGGACGTCGAGACGGCCACGCGCTTCCGCGACAAGGAGCTGATGAAGCAGGCCCTGGATCGCGCCGGCGTGCGCACGCCCGCCCACGCGCGCGCGCGCAACGCGGCCGAGGCGCGCGCGGCCCAGGAGCGCATCGGTTTCCCGCTGATCCTGAAGCCGATCGACGGGGCGGGCTCGGCCGACACCTACACCGCGCGCGACAAGGCCGAGTTCGAGCGCGCGCTGGAGCTCACGCGCGCGGTGCCCGAGCTCTCGGTCGAGGAGTACATCGAGGGCGACGAGTTCACCTTCGACACGATCTGCGCGCGCGGCGAGATCCTGTTCCAGAACGTGTGCCTGTACCGGCCGAAACCGCTGATCGCGCGCCTGAACGAGTGGGTCAGCTCGCAGTCGGTCGTGCTGCGCGACATCGACGTGCCGGCCGTGCAGAAGGGTCGCGCGCTCGGGCGCGAGGTGCTGCGCGCGCTCGACTTCGAGAGCGGCTACACGCACATGGAGTGGTTCCTGACGCCCAAGGGCGAGGCCGTCTTCGGCGAGATCGGGGCGCGCCCGCCGGGCGCGCGCCTCGTGCACGGCATGAACTATTCGTGCGACGCCGACTTCTTCGCCGGCTGGGGCGAGGCCGTGGCCTTCGGACGCCTGTCGCAGCCGACCCACAAGAAGTACAACGCCGCCTGCGTCTTCAAGCGCGCCATCGGCCAGGGCCGGATCCGCCGCTACGAGGGCCTGGACGCGCTGCTCGCGCGCTACGGCGAGCACATCCCGGTGGTCGAGCTCAACCCGATCGGCGCCGCGCGCCGCGACTGGAAGAACAGCGTCGTCGGCGACGGCTGGCTGGTCGCGCGCCACCCGAACCTCGAGTTCACGCTCGAGATGGCCGACCGCATCGGGACGGACCTGCGCATCGTCGCGAGCTGAGCGCGAAAGCGCGAAGTCGCGCGCCCGAGCTCCGCGCCCTCAACGCGGCGGGGTGCGCGCCGCCCTTGGACTTCCACCGGAATCCGCGTGGGCTCGCGCCCGGCCGCGACAATCCTCTGCCCGATGGACTTGGAGCCCCTGCTCGACACCTGGCGCGGCCCCCTGATCGGCCTGCTCGCCGCCTGGGGCGCGCGGCCGGCCGAGGCCAGGGAGCTCGCCGAGGACGTCTTCGCCCAGGCCTGGCTGGCGCGCTCGAGGTTCGAGGGCGACCCGGCGGACGAGCCACGCGTCGGGGCGTGGCTGCGCGGGATCGCGCGCAACCTGTGGCTGGCGGCGCGGCGCGAGCGCGAACGCGCGACGAGCGCAGGGGCCAGCGCCGCGGAATCGAGCGCGCCGACGCCGGGGGAGCCCGACGAGCGTCTGGAGGCCCTGCGCGGCGCGCTCGACGAGCTCGAGCCCGAGCTGCGTGAGGCGCTGTACGTGCGCTACGTCGAGGAGAGCTCGCTCGCGGTCGTGGCCGGGTTGCTCGGCGTCGGCGAGCGCGCGGCCGAGGGGCGGCTCTATCGCGGCCGGCAGCTCCTCAAGGAACGGATCGAGCGGAGCACGCGACGAGAGGTGCAGCGATGAGCGGCGACGAACGAGCGGACACCCTGGTCGACGAGCGCGAACTCGCCGCGGCCCTGCGCGGGCTGCGCGCGGATCCGGCGGACTTCCGTGCCGCGGTGGAACGGCGCATCCGCGAGGCGGAGACGAAGGCCCGCGAGGCGGGTGCGGCGGGTCCGGACAGGAGCGAGCTGCGCGACGACGCGAGCTGGTGGCGCCGGGCCGCGGGCTGGCTGCCGCCCGAGCTCGTGCCGGGTGCGCTCGCGGCCGGCGGCGCCAAGCTCTCGTGGAAGGCGCTCTTCGGGCTCCTCGCCCTGCCGGCGATCACCTTCGCGATGCTCGTGACGCCCGTCTTCATCGCCCTGCAGTCGTTGGGCTCGCAGGCCGACGAACGCCGCAAGGAACGCGTCGCCGTCGTGCGCGGCTGGTGGCTCGAGCACAAGCGCGCCGCGCTCGTGACGCTGGTCGTGCTCGGAGTCCTGTTCGTGCGCGCACCCACCGGCGCCGGAGCCGCGTTGCTCTTGGTCTCGACCGGCGTGCTCGCCTTGCTCCTCGTGCGCCTGCGCGCGGCGGGCTTCGGACGCCGAGGGGACGTCGCGCGCCATTGCGCGAATCTGCTCGTCTCGATCGTGGCCTGGATGATGATGCTCGCTGGTCCCTGGAAGCAGCTCTTCCCGAGCGACCGCTCCCAACAGTTCGCCATGTTCGCGCTGATGGCGGGCGGTGCCGTGTGCGCCGCGACGGCGCTGCGCGCCAACCACCGGACCCTGTGGCACGTCTTGACACGCGCGAAGGCGGCGGATGCGCTGCTCCTGTTGGAGGTGGCGGTGTTCGCACCGCTGTCGGTGATGTCGCTGTGGGCCGGGCTCGCCGATCTCTCGCGCGTGGACTGGGTCCAGTCGGTCGAGACGCTCCGGCCGTACGGAGACCACGACTGGGAGCAGGTCCGGAAGGAAGTCGCGCACCTCCGGCGCACGGGTGACACGCCTGACCTCGCGGGCTTGCGCGAACACTGGCACGAGCGGCGGAGGAAGGGCGATCAGGAGCGTCTCCGAGCGTTCCTCGCCGCCGGCGTCGATCTCGGTCTCGCGGACGAGGACGAGATCGCGCGGCTCGCCGACGAGGCAAGGACGTGGCTGGACGAGGAAGGCCCGATTCCCGGCCGCTCGTTGCGCGAGCGCGCCGACCTGCTCGCGCTCGTGCGCTCGAAGACGCTCGCCGCGGCGGAGCGCGAGCAGCTCGCGCGGCGCCTGCACGCGAGTCGCGACGGCGGCGCGAATCCCTGGGTGATCGAGCGCATGGTCACGGTTGCCGCATTGCTCGACGAGCTCGGCCTGCAAGGGCAAGCAGACGCTCTGCGCCCCGAGGCGCACGAGTTGTTGCGCAAGTGCTGGGTGCCCGACGAGAGCCTGTTGTTCAACGATGCGGGCTTCGCCGCGCCTGCTCTCCAGCCCAGCGATGGCGGGTACCCACCGGACATCCTCGACGCGATCGACCTGATGCGCCGCTTCGGCGTACCGGCAGAGATCGACCTCGCGAGCGTCCGGCGCTCGCTCCTCGAGCCCTTGCGACGCGCACGATGGAGACGACTGCCCCAGCATCAATGGCAGGCGCGCCTCGCCCTCTCCGAACTCGAGGACGAGCTCCTCCCCCCACGGGGCTGGCTCGCGACCCTGGGCGAGAACGTCGTGCTGCTCGCCCTGTTCGTGCTCTCGACCTTCTGCGTCGTCGCGACCCTGCGCGCCCCGCGCGAGCCGGCCGAGCTCAACCGCGCCTGAAACCGAGGCGGCGCAGGAGTCGGGCGCGTTCGCTCGCACCCGGCCCGGGCATCTCCGCGCACCACAGGCGGCGGTGGCGCTTCGCTTCGGCGTCCTGGATGCGCCAAGGACTCCAGGGTCGGGTCCACACGCGTTCGAAGCCCCCGGCGCGGAGGGCACGAGCGATCTCGGCGTCGGAGTGCAGGTACTCGTGCAGCGTGGTCTCCTGACGGGCGAAGCGCGCCTGGCTCCCGCGCCCGCGGCCCTGGCGCACGTAGCCGATGATCCGGACCGTGCCGCGCTTGCGCGCGGGATCCCAGTCGCAGCTCATCAGCACGTCCCCGAGCGCGCCCTCGAGCAGGTGCGTGTTCTCGGTCCAGTAGGTCTCGAAGCAGTACTCCGTCACCGTGTCGAAGGCGAACAGCCCGCCGGGCCGGAGCGCGGCGGCGATGCGGCGGAAGGAGCGCTCCACCACCGCCAGCGTGGGCAGGTGGTTCACCACGTCCTGGCAAGCGAGCGCCAGGCGCGCGCGCGCGGGCACGCGCAGCCGATCGAGGCGCGCGTGCTGCAGGACGACGCGCGCCCCGAAGCGCGCGCAACGCTTGCGGGCCAGGGCCAGCATGGGCTCGGAGGCGTCGACCCCGATCACGCGCGCACCGCTCCTCGCGATGCGCTCGGTGAGCAGGCCCGAACCGCACCCGAGGTCGAGGACCGCCGCGTCCCCACGCGCGCCGTCCGGCGCCTCGGGCCCGGGCCGCAGCCCGAGCAGCGGTCGCAGGACGCGGAAGAAGGCTGCGGGGACTTCCAGCTGGACGTCCTGATCGTAGACCTGGGCGAAGACCTGGTAGGGGTTCGGGCTCACGCGGCGGTATCCATGGCGTCGGGGGAGGATGGCTCGACTCGGCCCGAGCCTAACCGCTGGCGGCAGCGGCACGAGGCCGTGGCCGCGGGACACGCGCGCTTGCGAGCGCCCCTACGGTGATCGGCCACGGGCTCGGCCCTTTCCGCGGACAGGGCAAGACGCAAGACTACCGGGCGTGTCCCCCGCCCCCATCGCCGTGCTCGGACCGCAGCGCCAGCAGCCCAACCTGGCCGCGACGCTGCAGGCCATGGGATTCGGCGACTGCGAGCGCGTCGCCACGGTCACGGCCGGCTGGGAGGAGCGCGAGAGCGAGGACGAGGAGCTGCACGAGCACCTGGGGCAGAAGAGCCTCAACCTGCGGCTGTACGAGCGCAGCGATCAGGCCGTGCGCGAGGACCACGAGCTGCGCGCGGGTGCGCGCTGGCGCACCGAACGGTTGCGCGAGGCACAGGAGCTGTACCGCATCCGCGTGCACCACGCCCTGGACGCGGTGCGCGAGCTGTCCCGGCGCGAGCCGGCGCCGAACGGCGCCGACCTCCTGGCGCGCGAGCGCGGTGGAGCGATCGAGGCCCTGCGCACGCTCGACGCCGAGCACGAGCGCGCCGTGGACGGCATCCGCGAGGAATTCGTGGGTCGCTGGCGACCCCTGGAGCGACCCGCCGTCGTGCGCCAGCGGGCCGAGGTCGAGGGGCAGCTCGCCGGCTGCGAGCTCGTGTGCGTGGCCGGCGGACACGTGGCGATCCTGCTCGACGTGCTGCGCCTGTTCGACTTCCCGCGCCTGTTGGGCGAGCGCGCGCTGGTGGCCTGGTCGGCCGGCGCGATGGCGCTCTCCGAACGCGTGGTGCTGTTCCACGACAGCCCGCCCCAGGGACAGAGCTCGGCCGAGGTGCTCGAGAGTGGGCTGGGCGTCGTGCGCGGCATCTTGCCGCTGCCCCACGCCCGCCACCGCCTGAGGCTCGGCGACACCCGTCGCGTGGCGCAGCTCGCGCTGCGCTTCCGGCCGTTGCTGGCGATCCCGCTCGATCCGGGCGCGCGCCTGGTGTGGGACGGCCGCGGCTGGCGCGGCATCGCCGGGACGCAGAAGCTGACCGAGGACGGCGCGCTGGTCGAGGTCGGCTGAGCCGGCCGAGTCGGCGGATGCGCTGGGCCGAGCTCCTCAGGGCTCGGCTCGTGAACGCGCGAGCGGAGCCCCCAGGGCCCGTTCGAGCTCGATGCGGGCCAGCGCCGCCTCGCGCCGGCCGCGCACGAGGGCTTCGCGCGCCGCGAGCAGGACACGCTGGCTCTCCAGCACGGTCGGGGTCGTGGCGCTGGCGAGCTCGAAGGGGTACCGCACGGCCTGCGCGCTCTCGCAGCTCTGCAGCCGTGAGCCCGCCGCGCTCGGGATCGTAGACCTCGGCCGCGCCGGTCGCGTCCAGGATCGAACGGCGGGCTTCGGCCTGCTCGGGGCGCGGATCGACCGCGCCGCAGCCCGTCAGGCAACACAGGAACGGCGCCCAGACTCGACTACGCATGGTGCACCTCCGGGGTCGCCGCCGGCACCGGCCGCCCGAGGCGCAGGTACAGCGCCGGCACCAGCAGCATGTTGAGCAGCGTCGAGGACAGCAGTCCGAACAGGATCACGATCGCCATCGGCGTCAGGATCTCGTTGCCGGGCTCGTCGCCGCGCAGCGCGAGCGGCACGAGCGCGAGCCCGGCCGCCAGGGCGGTCATCAGGATCGGCGCCAGGCGCTCCAGCGCGCCCGTGCGCACCGCCGCGCGGAAGTCGCGCACGCCCTCGTGCTCCTGCAGGTGGCGGATGTGCGCGATCAGCATGATGCCGTTGCGCGCCGCGACGCCGAACACGGTGATGAAGCCGATGATCGAGGCCACCGAGAGCGTCCCGCCCGAGAGCCACACGCCCAGCACGCCCCCGACCAGCGCGAGCGGCAGGTTGAGCAGGATCAGGCCCGTGTCGCGCAGCGAGCGGAACATCGCGAACAGGAGCGCGGCGATGCCCACGCTCACGAGCGCGCCCAGCAGCGTCAGGAGGCGCCCGGTCTCCTGCGCGCTCTCGAACTGTCCGCCGTACTCGACGCGATAGCCGGGCGGGAGCCGCACTTCGGCCTGCACGGCCGCGCGGATGTCCTCGACCACGCCGCGGATGTCGCGCCCGGCCGCGTTGCAGGTCACGACGATCTTGCGCTGGACGTTCTCGCGGCTGACGAAGTTGGGCGTGCGGTCCTCGACCAGGCTCGCCACGGCACCGAGCGGGATCAGCGCGCCCGACGGCGTGACGAGCTGGGTCTGCGCCAGGACGCGCGGCGAGAGCTCGGCCAGGGCGCCCGTGCGCACCACCAGCTCGAAGGCGTTCATGCCCTCCAGGATCTGCCCGACCACCAGGCCGCGCGTGGCCAGCGCCAGCGCGCGGGCCGCGTCGGCCACGCGCAGGCCGTGCCGCGCCAGGGCCACGCGCTCGAACTCGACGCGCAAGGACGGCACCAGCGCCTGCTGCTCGACCGACAGGTCGACCACGCCCGGCACGGCCCGCATCGCCCCCTCGACCTCCGCCGCCAGCGTGCGCAGGCTGTCGAGACGCGCGCCGAAGACCTTGACCGCGATGCTGGCGCGCGTGCCCGAGAGCATGTGGTCGATGCGGTGCCCGATCGGCTGGCCGAAGGTGGCCTGGACCCCGGGGATGAGCGCGAGCTCGGCGCGCAGGGCCTCGAGCAGCTCGTCCTTCGAGCGTTGCGGCAGGCCGAGCCGTGTCGGCGCCTGCATGTCGAGCGTCAGGTCGATCTCGCTGGCCTCGACCCCTTGCACGTGCTCGTCTTCCTCGGCCCGGCCCGTGCGCCGGCCGATCGCGACCACCTCGGGATGCTTCATGAGGGCCTGCTCCACGAGCTGCGCCAGGCGGTCGCTCTCCTCCAGCGCCGTGCCCGGCACGCTCACGATTCCCACCACCAGCGCACCCTCGTTGAACTCGGGCAGGAAGTTGCGGCCCAGCGAGGCTCCGCTCCACACGGCCGCCGCCAGCAGGGCCGCGCTGGGCAGGACGGCGTGCCACGGATGCTCGAGCACCCACTCCAGCGCTCGCGCGTAGGCGCGCTTCAGCCCGGCGGCGAGGCGCGGCTCGCGCCCGGAGCGGATCGTCGCGCTGTTCGGCAGCAGCAAGAGACACAGGGCCGGCGTGAGCGTGAGCGCCGTCAGCAGCGAGGCGGCCAGCGAGACGCAGAAGGCCACCCCCAGCGGACGCAGCAGGCGACCCTCCACGCCCGACAGGAAGAAGATCGGCGCGAAGACCAGCAGGATGATGAGGGTCGCGAGCACGATCGAGGCGCGCACCTCGGCGCTGGCGGCGTAGACCACGCTCAGCGCGCTGCGGCGCAGCTCCGGCGGGGCCGTGGCGTTCTGGCGCAGGCGCCGAACCACGTTCTCGACGTCGATGATGGCATCGTCCACCAGCGCGCCGATCGCGATCGCCATCCCGCCCAGGGTCATGGTGTTGATGCTCGCCCCGATGGCCTCCAGCACCAGCACGGTCGTGAGCAGCGAGAGCGGCAGCGCCAGGAGCGTGATCAGGCTGGCGCGGCCGCTCGCCAGGAAGGCGAGCACCACCAGCACGACCATCAGCGCGCCCTCGAACAGCGCCGTGGTGGTGTTGCGGATCGAGTGCTCGATGAAGGTCGCCTGGCGCATCAGGTCCGGGTTGACGCGCATGCCCTCCGGCAGACCCGCCTGGATCTCGACCAGCGCGGCGTCGAGGCGCCCGGTCAGCTCGAGCGTGTTCGCGCCCGGCTGCTTCTGCACCGCCAGGATCACGCCGGGCTCGAGGATCGGCTCCCAGCCCGGCCCACGGCGCGCCGAGGAGGCCATGCCGCGCTTCGGCGCCGCGCCGATGCGCACGATCCCGAGGTCGGCCACGCGCAGCGGCAGGCCGTCGCGCTCGACCACCAGCGTGGCGGCGATGTCGGCCGTCGTCCGCAGCCGGCCGAGGCCCTGCACCAGCAGCTCCTCGGCGCCCGCGCGCAGCACGCCGCCGGCCACGTTCTGGTTGGCGGCCTCGAGCGCTGCGGCCACCTCGGCCGCGCCGAGCCCGTAGGCGCGCAGCTTGCGGGGCTCGAGCTCGACCTGGAACTGCTGCGTGTCCCCGCCGATGGGCGTGACCTGCGACACGCCCGCCACGGACAAGAGCCGCCGCCGCACCTGGCTGACCGCGACGGTGCGCAGCTCGAGCTGCGAGTGCCGCTCCGAGGTCAGCGACAGGAACAGGATCTCGCCCATGATCGAGGAGACGGGCGCGAGCGTGGGCGGCTCCACGCCGTCCGGCAGGCTGCCCGCGACCCCGGCCAGGCGTTCGGTCACGGTCTGGCGCGCGCGCTGGATGTCCGTGCCCCAGTCGAACTCGACCCACACCACGGTGATCCCGAGGGCCGTGCCCGAGCGCACGCGACGCACGTCGGCCGCGCCATTCATGGCCGTCTCGATCGGGAAGGTGACGAGCGTCTCCATCTCCTCCGGGACCATCCCGGGCCCCTCGACCAGGATCGTGACGGTCGGCGCCGTCAGGTCGGGAAACACGTCCACGGGCATGCGCAGCGCCACGGCTGCACCGATCAGCGCCAGCAACGCCGACACGAGCAGCACGGTGAAGCGATTCCGGAGCGACCAGCCGATGAGCAGGTTGATCATGGCGGCCTAGTGCGCGTGCCCCGCGCCGAAGGCGGCCGGCGAGAGCCCCGCGAGCTTCACGACGTGCGCGCCGCGCGTGGCCACGCGCTCGCCCGGCGCCACCCCGCGCACGACCTCCACGAAGGCGCCGTCCTCGAGCCCGAGTTCGAGCTCGCGCCGCTGGAAGAGCTCGCCCGCGAGCATGACGTAGACCGTCGGGATGCCCTGCTCGAGCAGCACGGCCTCGCGCGGGATGGCCAGGGCGGACTCGGAACGGGCCGTGGCCAGGGCGAGCTCGCCCAGCAGGCCGGCGCGCAGCCGCGCGTCCTCGGGCTCGAGCGTGTAGCGCACCAGCAGCGTACGCGTGCCGGCGTCGATCTCGGACGCGAGGTGCAGCGGAGCCGCGAGCTCGAGCGCGAGCCCGGGCCAGGCCGGGAAGGTCGCCCGGGCCGGCGGCGCGGCCCCCAGCCGGGCGAGCTCGAACTCCGACACGCGTCCCTCCAGCCACAGGCGCGCGGGATCGACGATGCGACACAGCGGGTCGCCGGAACCGATCGTCTCGCCCACCACGCGCCGCGCGTTCACGACCACGCCGGCGAGCGGCGCGACCAGAGCCAGGCGCAGGGCCGAGCCCGCGCTCGTCCCGCGCCGCTCCAGCAGCGCGTCGAGCGCCCGACGGGTCGCGCGCGCGGCCTCGAGCTCGGCCTGCGCCCGCGCATGGTCGCGCTCGACCTGCTCGAACTCCTGCTGCGTGGAGAGCCCCAGTGGGCGCAGCCGGCCGAGTCGCTCCCGTTCGCTCGCGGCGAGGCGCAGCTCGGCCTCGGCCGTGCTCGCCGCGCGCACCACCTCGAGCGCCTTCAGGTCGAGCTCGAGCTGCAGCGTCTCGAGCTGGGCGCGCTCGCTCGCGCCGAGCGGGGGCTCGACCAGCGCCAGCAGC
This sequence comes from uncultured Planctomycetaceae bacterium, assembly GCA_964631945.1. Taxonomy (GTDB): domain Bacteria; phylum Planctomycetota; class UBA1135; order UBA1135; genus JABFRZ01. The sequence continues at coordinate 1,547 of CAZWAY010000079.1, read as the reverse complement.
TGCCCGGCCTCGACGCGCTCGCCCGTGCGCGGCAGCTGCCCGCCCGGGGGTGCGACCAGCCGTCCGGCGCTGCTCGACGCGATCACGGCCTCCGCTCCCTCGGCCGCCACGACGCGCGCCGGGACCACCAGGCGCTCCACCAGCGTGCGCGGCCCGGCCTCGGCCAGGAGCAGCTTCACCCTCCATTGCTGCTCCATCAGGAACGGGATGGCGCCGGCCGGATCCTCGCCGCCGTCGGCGGCCCGACGGGCCGCGTCCGGGCTCGCGTGCACGACCACGGGCGCGAGCTCCAGCGTCTCCGCCAGCTCGCCGCTCGTGACGATCAGACGCGCGGGCCGGCTCCCGAGCTCGTCGAGGCTGCCCGCGGGGACGAAGAGCCCGTCGCGCTTCGGCGCTGCGGCCGAGAAGCGCGCGGCGCCGATCTCGAGCGTCACGGAGCCGGAGCGCACGGGCTCGCCACTGGCGAGGATCGAGAGGTGCGCCAGGAAGCTCGCGCTCGTCCCGCGCACGAGCGGCGGATGCTCCAGGTAGAGCAGCAGGCGTGCGCCGAAGACGGTCTGGCTGGTGGGCTCGAGTGCCGAGTCCTCGGAGCCGTGCCCGTGCGCGTGGTCCTCCTCGGACGGCCCGGGAGCGCAGGCGAAGAGCGCCAGGAGGCTGGCTGAGAGAGCGAGAGTCGGAACGGACGGCGGGCGAGAGGGTCGGCTCACGGGGATTCCTCAGGACGAAGGCGAAGGGGCGCGCTCGCACGAGGCGGCGCGGACGCACGACGACCGAGGAAGCGCTAGATGCGGATCGCGTGGCTCGCCGCCACGACGATCGCGATGCCCGAACGCTGCTTGGAACCCTGCGCCCGACTCGCGCGCCCGGGTGGTCCGGTGGCTCCGGACGCCGGCACGAGGGCCAGGCGAGGCCAATCGAATGCCGCCGAGCCGAGCAGCGCCGGTGAGCAAGGCACCGGGCCCGAGCTCGCGGCGACCGTTCGCAGGGGCGCGGGGAAGACGATCCGGTGGCACGGGCCGCGGGTGCGAGCCTCGGACGCGACCAGGCCGTGCCCGGGATCCGCGCGCTCGGGGCGCGCGGCGAGCGCGGCTGGCTCGCCGGCCTGCCCCTCGCGCCAGGTGCCGTGGTGGTGGGAATGGTCCCCGTGTCCCGCGTGCGCGGAGCCGGAGACGACGTGGACGTGCCGCCCCTCCTCGCCGTGCTCGTGGACGAGCAGCGCGTCTCCGGCCAGGACCGCGCCGAGCAGGAACGCCGGCACCAGCAGCACGAGCAACGCCCGCATCCAGGCGGGTCGCGCTCGGCGTGGGCTTCGACGGAGGCCGGACAGGAGCATCGGGATGGAGGGTGCCAGGGCGGAGGCGTGCTCACAAGGCCTCCCCGCCACTCGGGCCGGAGCGGCGCACCCTTTCCCGCGACCTCGCGCGAGGCGAGACTCTCCAGCATGCCCCGCGCGACGCTGGTCCCCCCGCCCGAACGCCACGGCGCCCCACGATGACGCTCGCGATCCAGGAGCTGCGCCGCAGCCGGCTGGTCTCGGGCGACGTGCT
>CAZWAY010000078.1:0-24247 GCA_964631945.1 uncultured Planctomycetaceae bacterium | reverse complement strand
GGGCACGAGCGTGGGCCTCGGCTCGATCGCCGGCGACCGCGGGCGCAAGGGCAACCCGGTCTACGGCGCCAGCAAGGCCGCGCTGAAGCACTACCTCGAGGCGCTGCGCAACCGCCTGTCCGACTTCGGCGTGCGCGTGTGCACGATCCAGCCCGGTTTCGTGGCCACGCCCATGACCGCCGAGCTCGGGCCGCTGCCCGGGATCGTCTCGGCCGAAGCGGCCGCGCGCACCATCGTCGACTACGCGCGGCGCGGCAGCGGCGTGCGCTACGTGCCGTTCAAGTGGCTGCTGGTCTCGCTCGTCATCCGCAACATCCCCTCGTTCGTCTTCCGCCGCCTGACGATCTGATGGCGCTCGCGCGCAGCTACCGCTACGTCGAGCACTGGGGCATGGCCGGCGGGGCCACCGCGCGCGTCCTGTACCCGCGCAGCGTCGACGAGCTGCGCGCGATCTTCGCCGCGGCGCGGCGCGAGGGGACGCCGCTGACGCTGCGCGGCAGCGGCAACAGCTATGGCGACGCCAGCACGGGCGCGCGCGGCCACGTGGTCGAGAGCTCGCGCTTCGACCGCGTGCTGGCCTTCGATCCCGCCACGGGCATCGCCGAGGTCGAGCCGGGCGTCAGCGTCCGCGACCTGTGGCGCCGCACGCTGCCGCACGGCTGGTGGCCGCGCGTGGTCTCGGGCACGAGCTTCCCGACCGTCGGCGGCATCGCCGCGGCCAACATCCACGGCAAGAACAACTTCGCGGTCGGCACGGTGGGGGACGCGATCCTCGAGTTCGACCTGCTGGCGCCGGACGGCAGCCTGCACACCTGCTCGCGCGTCCAGGAGCCCGAGCTCTTCCACGCCGCCATCGGCGGCTTCGGCCTGCTGGGCGCCTTCACGCGCATCCGCCTGCAGACCAAGCGCGTGCACTCGGGCGAGCTCGAGGTCACGACCTTCGCCGGCAAGAACCTGCGCGAGCTGATGGACTACGTGCTGGCGCACGTGCACGACGCCGACTACCTGGTGGGCTGGATCGACGGCTTCGCCTGCGGTGACGCGCTCGGACGCGGGCAGATCCACCACGGGCGCGTCCTGCACGAGGGCGAGGACCCGCGCGCGCAGCAGACCCTCACCGTCGCGCACCAGGAGCTCTCGCCCATGGTCTTCGGCCTGATCCCGAAGTCCGAGCTGTGGCGCGCGCTGCGGCTCCTGAACAACGACCCGGGCGTGCGCTTCATCAACGCCGTGCGCTACTGGCAGGGGCGGCTGGAGGGCGCGCTGCCGCCCAGGCGCTGGACGCACGTCGAGTTCTCGTTCCTGCTGGACGCCGTGCCGTGGAAGTGGGCCTACGGCCGCCGTCCGGGCCACGGCCTGATCCAGTTCCAGCCCTTCGTGCCCAAGGACGCGGCGCACGCGGTGTTCGTCGAGATCCTGCGGCGCTCGCGCGCGCGCGGCTTCGTGCCGTACCTGGGCGTGCTCAAGCGTCACCGGCCCGATCCGTTCTGGCTGACGCACGCGCTCGACGGCTGGAGCCTGGCGCTCGACTACAAGGTCACGCCCGCCACGCGCGCCGAGCTGTTCGGTTTCTGCCGCCAGCTGGCCGAGCTGGTGCTGGAGGCCGGCGGGCGCTTCTACTTCGCCAAGGACTCGGTGCTGCCGGCCGGCGTGCTCGCGCGCATGTTCCCGAAGGCCCGTCTGGAGGCCTTCTTCGCGCTCAAGCGCGCGCTCGATCCGGCCGGGATCCTGGAGAGCGACCTGTGGCGGCGCGTGGCGCCGGACGAGTTCGCGCCCGACACGCGCGGCGGAGCCGTCGAGCCGGCCTACTCGATCGACGCATAGGCGCGGCGCGCCGGGACCGACACCAGCCGGTCCTCCTCGGCCACCCAGGCCGTGAGCGCCTTGCCCCACACGCAGCCCGTGTCGAGCCCGCGCAGGTGCGCGCGCACCCACAGTCCCTGGGTGGCCCAGTGTCCGAACACGACCGTGCGCCCGCCGTGTTCCCCGGCCCGATAGAACTCGTGCCAGGCCCGGAAGGGCGGCCCGGGCGGCCGCGAGGAATCGTCGCGCTCGGGCAGGTTGCCCTCCGGATCGCAGTGGCGCGTGCGCACCGCGAAGACCGCCGCGCGCGAGGGGTGCAGGGGATCGACGCCGCCCAGTTCCCGCAACGGGTCGCGCCAGCGCGGGTGCAGCGCGGCGTGGACCAGCAGCACGTCGTCCCAGGCGCGCACGAAGGGCAGCCCGGCCAGCCAGGCGAGCAGCGCCGCACGGTCCTCGGCCGCCAGCACCTCGTCCAGCGTGTCGCCCGCGCGCGCCTCGCGCAGGCCGGCGGCGAGCTGCAGCAGGTGCAGGTCGTGGTTCCCGAGCACGCCCTCGACCTCGAGCCCCGTCAGGAGCCGCAGCGTGCCGAGCGAGTCCGGCCCGCGATTCACGAGATCGCCCACCGGACACAGGACGTCCGCCACGGGGTCGAAGCGCAGCTTCACGAGCAGCGCCTCGAGCTCCTCGCGGCAGCCCTGGATGTCGCCGATGAAGATGCGCCGCGGCATGGGTGCGAGTCGCGCGGAGGATAGGGCCGGCCTGCCCGCTTGCATACCCGGCGAGCGCGGATGGGGCGCGGAAGCGCGACGCGAATGGACAGCGCTGGGCCGCGCGGCGAAGATCCGGCGATGGAACCACGGCCGGAACGGTCAGGACCACGCGGCGCCGCGGGCGTGAACGGGCTCGCCGTGTTCGTGGCCCTGGTGGTGGTCGGCCTGCTCACGGGGGCCGGCTTCTACCGCTACAAGCGTCACGAGCTGGACACCGCCCTGGCGCGCGAGCTGGCCGCGGCCCCGAACTCGAGCGCCGAGCGCCTGGCGTTGTGGCTGCGCGTCGCCGGGCCACAGATCCACCATCGCCTGGCGGTGGTGGGGCGCTTCGCGCCCGACAAGCCCTGGCTGGTGACGCACGCCGTCGCGCGCGGCGACGGTCCGCCCGAGCTGTGGGGCATCGATTGCGCCGCGCTGCCGAAGGAGCTGGCGCACCTCGAGGGCCTGGTGGTGGTGGTCGAGTTGCCTGCGCCGCGCGCGCTCGCGCGCGTCGCCCTGGAAGCGCAGCAGGGCAGCCGCGTGCCGCTCTACGCCAGCGCGGTGCGTCCGGACCCCGCGACGCGCGTGTCCGAGCTCGCGCTGTACCTGCTCGAGGGCATCCCCTCCGCGCTGCAGCGCGACATCCCCGGCGCGACGCTGGTGATCCGGGTGGCGCACGAGTAGGGCGGAAGTTCCTTCCGTCTCGACGCCGAGCCGCGCTCGAGCTTTCGCGCGCTTCTCCGGCGTCCCGCGTGCACGTGGAGTAGGTTTCCAGGAGAAGGGCGGCCTCGCTCGCAAGCCAGGCGCCGCCCGCCACCCATGGGTTCGTTGCTGCTCCCGCTCCCGGTGCTGGCCATCGTGCTGGCCGCCCTCGATGCCCTGCTCGTGCGCAGCGCGCAGCCCTGGCGTGCCAGCGAGGTCGAGCTCTTCTTCCACGCCTACTTCCTGTGGGCCTGCTTCGGCCTCCTGGCGCTCGTGCCGGCGCGCCTGACGCTGCGCTTCCTGGACGCGCACTCGCGGCCCTGGCCGGCGCGCGGCTACGACGCGCGGCCCTGGATCGTGCTGCTGGGGTGGATGGGGCTGCCGGTGGTGGTCGAGGTGCTGCTCCACGAGCACACCACCCTGGTCGGCCTCGCCGGTCTGGCCCAGCTGCGGCCGTGGCTCGAGCTGGCCGGCGTGCTGGTCGGCGGCGTGGCCGGGCTGGCGCTGCTCGGGCGCTTCCTGGGCAACGTCCCGGGCGTGCGCACGGCCGCGCTAGGGGTCGCGTTGTCCTTCGCGGTCTCGCTGTTCCTGCCCGCCAGGCCCGCGCCGGCCGTGCGCACGAGCACGGAGACCCGTCCCAACCTGCTGGTGCTGGTGTGGGACACCTGCCGGGCCGACAAGCTCGAACCCTACGGCCATGGGCGTCCGACCTCGCCGCACCTGGCCGAGCTGGCCGAGCAGGCGCTGGTGTTCGAGGACTCGCTCTCGGCCTCGACCTTCACCTTCACCTCGCACCTCTCGCTGCTCACGGGCGTGCAACCCACGACCCACGGCGCGCGCCTGCTCGACATGCGCTTCGACCCGACGCGCGCGAGTTCGGTCGCCACGCTCCTGGCCGAGGCCGGCTACCGCACCGGCGCCTTCGTGGGCACCGACGTGCTGGCCGGGCGCACCGGCATCCGCGCGGGCTTCGAGGTCTACGACGACCAGGTCGATCCGGCCGTGTGCGACACCCTCGCCTGGCGTCTCGTGCACGCGCTGCAGGCCTTCGCCGCGCAGTTCGTGCCGGCCCTGCGCTTCAACGGCCGGCCGCACTGGATCCAGGACTTCCAGCGCCCCGGTGACGAGGTGCTCGCACGCGCAGCGGCCTGGATCGAACGCGACGATCCGCGCCCGTGGTTCTGCTTCGTGAACCTGTACGACGTGCACTGGCCCTACCTGCCCGAGCGCGAGGGCGAGCGCCTGGTGCGGCCCTACGACGGTCCGGTGGACGGCTTCCTGTTCCGCAGCGATCGCTGGCGGCCCGGCTACCGCATGCAGGCCGCCGACAAGCAGCACGTGAACGACCTCTACGAGGGCGAGGTGTTCGACCTCGACGCGCGGGTGGCGCACTTCCTCGACGGCCTGGGGCTGGAGCGCGGCGGCACGGCCGTGCTGGTGACCGCCGACCACGGCGAAGGTCTGGGCGAGGGCGAGACCTGGAACCACGACGACGTGCGCGAGCCGCAGGTGCGCGTGCCGCTGATCCTGCGCCTGCCCGAGCCCGCGCCGCGGGGCGCGCGCGTCCGCTCGCCCGTGTCGGGCATCGACGTGGCGCCGACGCTGCTGGCCCTGGCCGGGCTGCAGCCGCCGCCCGGGATGGAGGGCCACGACCTGCTCGCGCGCGCGCCCGCGGGCCTGCGCGAGCGCTGGGTGGACGACCGCGACCACCTGCGCAGCGAGGACTACCGCTGCGCGCTCTACCGCGGCGGCTTCAAGCTCGTGCGCTTCGGTCTCGGGGCCGGGGCGCGCTACGAGCTCTACGACCTGGGCGCCGACCCGACAGGCTTCGAGGACGTGCAGGCGCAGCACCCCGAACTCTTCGCCGAACTCGTGGCGCGCATGGCGGCGCGCAGCGCGGGGGAAGAGCTGCCGCCGGGCGAGGCCGAACTCGGCGACGCGGCCGCCGGGCTGCAGGCCCTCGGCTACGCCGGCGACTGAGCGTCGCAGAGCAGGGCCCTCGGGCGCCCGGGCCCCCTGCTCGCGCTAGCCGCGCTTGCCCTTCTTCAACGAGGCGTGGGCGCGCGCGCGCGCGCGGCCCGAGCCCATGCCCATCTTCTTGACGCGCAAGCGGCCGCGCGTCGGTCCGCCCGACTTGTTCCGGTATCTGCCCATGGGGATTCCTCGGGGAAAAACGAGCCCGAGAGGGTACGCGGGGGACGAGGGGCTCGGCAAGGGGCTGGCGGGCTCCGCACGCGCCCCTCACGGCCAGTCGGGTCCCTCTTGCCAGGCGCCGAAGTGGTCCGCACCGCCCTCGGTCACCACCACGATGTCCTCCAGGCGCACGCCCAGCTGTCCGGCCAGGTAGATCCCCGGCTCGTCGCTGAAGGTCATGCCGGGCTCGAGTCGGACCGCGCTGCCGCCGTCGAAGTACGGATCCTCGTGGCCCTGGAGCCCGATCCCGTGCCCGAGTCGGTGGCCGAAGACCGTGTAGCCGCCCGGATAGCCGGCCTCCACGATGGCCGCGCGCGCGGCGCGGTCGATCTCGCGGCACTCGACGCCCGGCCGGATGCGCTCGAAGGCCGCCTGCTGGGCCGAGCGCACGGCGTGCCAGGCGCGCGCGAACTCCGGATCGCGCGCGGCGCCGAAGGACCACGAGCGCGTCACGTCGCTCTGGTAGCCGTGCAACGCGCCGCCCGTGTCGACCAGGATGCCGTCGCCGCGTGCGAGCACGCGGCCTTCGGGCTCGCCGTGGGGATGGGCCGCGCCCGCGCCCAGCAGCGGCAGGACCCAGACTCCGGCGAGCCCCAGGCGTTCCTGGGCGAAGGTGATCCAGTTGCCGAGCTCGTGGTCGCTCAGTCCGGGGCGCAGGCGCTCGGCCACGGCCCGGATCGCGCGCTGGGTCAGCTCCGAGGCCCCGCGCAGGAGCTCGAGCTCGCGTGCGTCCTTGCGGGCGCGCAGCGCGCGCACCAGCTCGAAGCCGGGCAGCACGCGCTCGGCCCCGAAGGCCTGCGCCAGTCGCTGGGCCACGAAGGCGCGCGCCTCGGGTTCGATCGCGATGCGTTCCACTCCACGCGCGCGCAGCGCCCGCGCCAGCGGCTCGAAGGCGTACTCGTGCTCGTCCCAGGTCACGAGCGGTCCGATCGGCCCCTGGGCTGCGAGCAGGCGGCGCTCGGCGCGCGGCGCCTCGAAGGCCGGCACGATCCAGAAACACGTCCCGTCCGCCAGCGCGATCAGCGCGAAGAGCCGCTCCGAGCGGCCCCAGCCGAGATCGGAGAGGTAGTTCAAGGTCGGCCCGGGCTCGATCAGGAGCGCGTCGAGGCCGTGCGCGGAGAGCAGCGCGCCCAGGCGCGCCAGGCGCGGGCGCTTCTCGGCCGGCGTGAGCGCGCGCCAGCGCGCGCTCTGGTCGCCGAGGTCGGAGAAGATTTCCGCCAGGGCCTCGGCCTCGCGCGCCGGCCGCGCGCTCGCACAGGCGCCGGCGAGACCCGCCAGGCCGGCCGAGGCCAGCAGCGCGCGCCGGTCGGGCGGGCGCGGAGCGGGGTCGCAGGGCATGGCCTCGAAGCTATCCGCGCGCTCCGCGCGACGCACCTGCCAAGCGTCAAGAGCGCTGCTCGTGGCGGCCGAAAGGAGGCGGACCGATGGACGCCCCCCCGCCCGTTCCGGAACTCTCGGCGCACGAACTCCTCGCGGACGTCACCTCGCCCGTGCCCGGCGGAGCGAGCGCTTCGCCCTTCCTGGCCGGGCTGGGCGCCGTGCTGCGCTTCGGCTCGCTCCTGTTCGTGGCCTACAGCCTGTTCTTCAACCTCTCGGTCGTGCGCGGGAGCTCGATGACGCCCGGGATCCAGGACGGCGACCGGATCCTGGTGGAGCCCTGGAGCTACCTGCTCGGTCCGATCGAGCGCGGTGACGTGATCGTGCTGCGCTACCCGCTCGATCCGGAGATCGACTACATCAAGCGCGTCATCGGCCTGCCGGGCGACCGCGTCGACCTGGCGCGCGGGCAGGTGTGGGTCAACGGCGTGCGGCTGGACGAGCCCTATGTCGCGGCCGTGGATCCCTCCTCGACGCTCTCGATCGTGGTCGAGGCGGGCAACTACTTCGTGCTGGGCGACAACCGCCCGCGCTCGTCCGACAGCCGCGAGTTCGGGCTGGTGCCAGAGGGGCACGTGCGCGGGCGCGTGGATCTCCGCCTGTGGCCGCTCGGGAGGGCGGGCTGGGTGGAGTAGGGAGTCCGGGGCGCGCGCGGGCGCGGCCGCTACTCCTTGCGCACGATCACGCGATCCTCGATCTCGTTCCGATCCCCGCCCGCGACCGGGAAGTGCTCGGCCAGCACCGCGCCCGCGCTGGAGATCCCGGCCACCAGTCCGTTGCGCAGCGAGCCGCCCCGGATCCCGCCCAGCAGGACCGCCGTCGTCCGCTCCCAGTGCTCGGCCCCCACGCGCGCGTGGATGCCCTCGTCCGCCAGCACGAGCGCGCGCCGCTCGAGCAGGCTCACGAACAAGAGCACACCAGTGCGGGCCTCGGTGCGGCCGAGTCCATGGCGGTGGAACTCCTGCAGTGCCTGCTCCTCGACCACTTCCTGGGCGCGCGCCTCGCTCACGAAGACGCGCGCGAAGTCGGGTAGGCACGCGGCGCTGGCGTAGCCGAGCGCGCCGAGAACGAGCTGGGCCGCCAGCAGGAACGCCGGCTGATCCCAGGGCAGCCAGGGGGCGAGGGCGATCGAGCCCAGCAGGGCGCCGCTCAGCGCGGCCAGCCAGCCGGCCTCCGGATGACGGTCGGAGCGTTCGAGCACGACCGGCAGGATCTCGCCGATCGTCTTGCGCTCGGCCGCGGCCAGGGCCGCGTGCACGTCCGCCAGGTCCTGCGCGGAGAGCACGCCCTCGGCGCGGTACCAGCGCCGGCACAGCCCGGCGCGCAGCACCAGGAAGCCGTAGCCCGCCAGCAGCAGGCCGAGCAGCACCTGGCCGATCACCACCAGCGCGCCTCCCGCCGGGGAGTGTCCGCCGAGGCTCCAATCCTGGGGATCGAGGAGTGCGCCCATCACCAGCGCCCCGAGGCTCCGCCGCCCGAGAATCCGCCCCCGCCGCCGAATCCCGAGAAGCCGCCGCCCGAGCCGCGACCGGAGAAGCCTCCGCCCGAGAAGCCCCCCGAGCCGCCGCGGCCCCGGCCCATCTGCGAGGCCAGGATCCAGGGCAAGAGGCTGCCGCCGCCGCCGCTCCCGCCCATGCGGTGCCGGTTGCGCGCGAACAGGATCAGCAGGAACACGAGCACGAACAGCGCGCCCAGCGCCTGGCCGGCGCCGTCGTGGCGGCGCTCGAGCGCGGCGTAGTCGCCGCCCAGGGCCGCGTGGATCGTCTCGATGCCGCGGCGGATGCCGGCGTAGTAGCGCTCGGCGCGGAACTCGGGCACGATCACGTCGCGGATGATGCGGCCCGCCAGGGCGTCGGTCAGCGTGCCCTCGAGCCCGCGTCCGACCTCGATGCGCAGCGCGCGCTCGGCCTTGGCCACCACCAGCAGCGCCCCGGCGCTGGTCGCGGCGTCGCCGATCTTCCAGGCGCGCGCGGTGGCCAGGGCCACGTCCTCGATCGGGCGCCCGCCGAGCTCCGGCAGCGTCAGCAGCGCGACCTCCTGGCCCGAACCGACGCGGTAGGACTCCATCAACGCCTCGAGCGCGCGCTCCTCCTCGGGCTGGAGCAGATGCCCGAGGTCGGTGACCCAGCCCTCGTTGGCCGGGACCTCGAAGCCCTGTCCGAGCGCGGCGAGTGCGCCCAGGGCGAGTGCGCTGAGGAACGCGGCCAATCTACTTCCCGAAGTCGAAGCGCACGTCGGGGCGTTCGGTGGCGCCGGCCGGCACCTCGAGCTGGGCGTGCTTCTCGAAGCCGAAGGCGCCGGCCAGCAGCGTGCCCGGGAAGCGCCGGATGGAGACGTTGTAGTCGCGCACCGCGTCGATGTAGTCGCGGCGCGCCACGGCGACGCGGTTCTCGGTGCCCTCGAGCTGGTCCTGCAGCGTGCGGAAGTTCTCGGTGGCCTTCAGGGTCGGGTAGTTCTCGGCCACGACCAAGAGGCGCGAGAGCGCACCGCCCAGCTTGTCCTGGGCCTGGAAGAAGGCCTGCAGCTTGGCCGGATCGTCCAGCATCTCCTTGGAGAGCTCGAGCTTGCCGACCGAGGCGCGCGCCTCGGTGATCTCCGTCAGGGTCGACTGCTCGAAGCCGGCCGCGCCCTTGACCGTCTCCACCAGCTGCGGAACGAGGTCGAAGCGGCGCTGGTACTGGTTCTGGATGTCGCTCCACTTGGCGGTGACGACCTCGTCCTTGGACACGATCCCGTTGTAGGCCCCGACCCCGCAGCCCCCGATCAGGAGCAGGGCGAGCAGCGTGATCCCGGCGGCGATGAGACAACCCTTCATGCGATCCTCTTCTGGGGAGAGCCGGGCGGAAGCCCGGCAGGCGCGCGATCCTACTCCGAGGAGGCCGCGCGCATTCATGCGTGGCCGGCGCAGGCGCCCAACTCCCGCGTGGCGCGCGGCGGGCGGGCGCACGCTAGTCTCTGCGCTCCCATGAGCCCTGCACCCACGGAGGCGCCTGCCAAGGTCGCGCTGGTGAGCGGCAGCGCCCGCGGCCTCGGCCTGGCGGTCGCGCGCCGGCTGCGCGCGCGCGGCGAGCGCGTGCACGTCGTGTGGCGCTCGGAGGGCGAGAGCGCGCGTGCCCTGGGCCTCGAATTCGGCGCGCGCGCACACCGCGCCGACCTGCTCGATGCCCACGCAGCCGAGGCGCTCGTGGCCGCGGTCCTGGCGCAGGACGGGCGCCTCGACCACGCCGTGCACGCGGTGGGCGAGTACGTCTCGGGGCCGCTGGAGAGCACGCCGGCCGCCGAGCTCCGGCGCATGCTGGCCAGCAACGTGGAATCGGCCTTCGCCTTCTTCGCGGCCGTGCGGCCCGCGCTGCGGCGGGCCCGCGGCCGCGCGGTGTTCTTCGGCACCAGCGGCCTGGCCGGCTTCCGCGCGCGCCGCAGCACGGCCGCCTACGCCGCCGCCAAGAGCGCGCTGTTCGTGCTGGTGAAGAGCTGGGCGCTCGAGGAGGCGCCCCACGGCGTCACGGTGAACCTGGTGTCCCCCGGGCACGTGCCGCACGCGCACGCGCACCCCGACACGCTCGCTGCCGAGCGGCTCGAGCGCATCCCGCTCGGCCGGCCCGGAACGCCCGAGGACGTGGCGCGCGCGGTCGCCTACCTGTGCTCGGACGAGGCCAGCTACACGACCGGCAGCGAGCTGCTGGTCAGCGGCGGCTGGATGCTGTAGGCCGCGCGGCCGCCTACGGCGCGCCCTGGGCCGTGCCCAGCGTGAGCATCGCGTAGCTCGTGGCCAGCACCGGGTTGCCCTCGAACCAGCGCGCGGCGTTCTCGTTGAGCCACGAGCCGTCCTGACGCTGCATCGCCAGCAGGCGTCCGCACAGCTCGCTGCGCCAGTCGTGCATCCGCCCCGCGCCGTCGGGGATGGAGGCCTCGCCGAAGAGGTCGAGCGCCTTGGCCATGGTGTAGAAGTAGTAGAAGAGTCCCTGGTAGGCCGCGGTCGCGTCGTCGCTGGCCTGGAAGCCGGGGTTCACGTCGAGCGTGTAGTTCTCGCGCAGCCACTTCCACACCGCCTGCACGCGCGGGTCGTCCTTCGAGAGGCCCGCGAACAGGTAACCCTTGAGCAGCGCGTAGCTCATCGAGCCGTAGGAGCGCGGCACCAGTCGGCCGTCCGGCAGCGTCAGGTTGCCGGCCTTCGATTCCCCGGGGGCGTAGGCGGCGCCGCCGTCGTTGCCCGCCACCAGGGTCTTGCCCTCGGCCACGAGCTCGAGGTCGTTCGACTCGGAGCGGTTCTGGCAGCGCTGCAGGAAGGCCAGGGCCTTCTGGAAGGCCGGGTCGCTGGCCGGCACGCCGGCCGTGTGCAGGGCCTCGAGCGCCATCTGCAGGTTCGAGAGGTCGGGGCGCTCGTCGCCGCCGTAGCCCACGCCGCCGTAGTAGCGGTCGCCCTGCGAGTAGCCCTCGCCCTCGTCCGCCTGCAGGACCTTCAGGAAGGCCGAGGCCTGCTCGATGCGCGGCCGGTCCGCCGCGCGCCCGGCGCGCGCCAGCGCCAGGATCGAGGCCGAGGTGACGTAGTTGGCGAGCTGGCCCTCGTGGATCGAGCCGTCTTCGTGCTGCAGCGAGACGAGGAAGTCGAGCCCGGCCGTGAGCGCGGCCGCGACCGGCGCGGGCCGCGGCTCCGGCACGGCCAGCAGGGCACCGACCGCCATGGCGGTGATGCCCGCGTCGCGGTGGCCGTCGAAGCCCCAGCCACCCTCGAGGCGATTCGCGAGCAGGTAGTTCGCGCCGCGGCCCAGGGCGGTCTCGACCTCGGCCCTGCGCGCCGCGTCGAAGTGCGGCAGCTGCTTGGCCTGGCGTGGGGCCTTCTTCGGCTCGACCTTCTTCAGCTCGGCCTGGCACCAGGAGAGCCGCTCGATCTGGCGCGCCGTGTCGATCAGCGCGCCGAAGGAACCATCGGCCTTGCGCGTGGCGAGGATCGCGCGGGCCGTGGCCTGCAGCTCCTCGGCCGTGGGATTCGTGTGCGCTCCGGGCTGCGCCCCGCCGAACGGCTTGACCCCGCCGGGCACGCGCTGGGCGCGCGCGCTCTCGCCCAGCGCGAGCAGCGCCCGGGCCGCGGCCTGGCTGGTCTCCTCGTCGCCGAACGAGCCGTCGGCCTGCTGCGCCGCCAGCAGGCGCGCCAGCGGCCGGTCGAGGAACGGGCCCTCGCTCGCGCGGTACTTGCGCGGGCTCGTGCTCAGCGCCGCCAGGGCCCAGGCGTCGGCCGCGAGGCTGCCGTAGCTCTCGGCGGTCGCGTCGTAGTGCGCGCGCAGCCAGTGCAGCGAACGATCGATCTCCTCCTCCAGCACCGTCACCGTGATCGGCTTGGTCGCGTCGAAGGCCGGGACGGTCGAGCTCGGCTCCTGGGCGACGAACGGGAGGGCGGCGAGGAGGAGGGCGATCATGGTGGGGAGTGTACGGCGGGAGCGAGTCGGAGCGACGCGCGGGCGCGGTCGAACGCCGCGCCGCGGCGGCGGGTTCAGCCCGGGGCGCTCCCCGGGGCTACGATCGAGCCCGTACTCTTGCTGGCGCCCCGCGCACTTTCGGGCCGATCCCGGGCGTGCCTCCCACGCCCGACCCACCCATGAGCCACTCCACAGCGCAGTTCGTGCCCCTCGAGATCCCGCGTCGTCCGCCGGAGGAGCTGCTCGCGCGCGCCGCCCTCTTCCGCGCGACCCTGGCCACGCGCCGCAGCGTGCGCGAGTTCTCGAGCGAACCCGTGCCGCCCGCGGTGCTGGACGAGTGCATCCGCGCCGCCGGCTCGGCGCCCTCGGGCGCCAATCGCCAGCCCTGGACCTTCGTGGTCGTGACCGACCCGGCCACCAAGCACGCCATCCGCGCCGGCGCCGAGGCCGAGGAGCGCGAGTTCTACGAGCGCAAGATCACGGCCGAGTGGAAGGCCGCGCTCGAGCCCTTCGGCACGACCTGGCACAAGCCCTTCCTGGAGCTCGCCCCGGCCCTGATCGTGGTCTTCCGCCACGCCTACGACCTCGAGGAGGGCCAGAAGAAGACCAACTACTACACGGTCGAGTCGGTCGGCATCGCGGTCGGCTTCCTGATCGCGGCCCTGCACCACGCGGGCCTCGCGACGCTCACGCACACGCCGAGCCCGATGGCCTTCCTGGCGGAGATCCTGGGGCGTCCGAGCAACGAGAAGGCCTTCGTGCTGCTGCCGGTCGGCTATCCCGCGCCCGATTGCCGCGTCCCGGCCCTGCGCAAGAAGACGCTCGAGGAGATCCGCGTGCTGCGCTAGGCCGTCCGGCCGCCCCGGGCTCCGGCCATCAGTCCTCGAGCCGCACCGCCGTGCCGTAGGCCAGCATCTCGGCGTCGTCGTCGCCGATGTCGCTCGACATGAAGCGCAGACCCACGATCGCGTTGGCGCCGCGCGCGCGGGCTTCCTCGGTCATGCGGTCGAGGGCCTGCTCGCGCGTCTCGGCCAGGAGCTTGGTGTATTCGCTCACCTCGCCGCCCACGAGGTTCTTCAGCTTGGCCAGCACGTCGCTGCCCAGGTGCGCCGAGCGCACCGAGCTGCCGCGCACCAGGCCGATGACCGCCACGATCCTCTTGCCCGGGACGTCGTCGGTGGTGGTCAGGATCATCGTTGGACCTTGCGGTAGGGGTCGAGGTGCAGCGTGCGCAGGCGCGCGCGCAGGGTGGCGCCGAACAGCAGCGCGCCGCCCAGGAGCAGCGCCGCCGAGAGCAGCTTCAGCGCCATCGGCGCTTCCGAGCGGAAGAGCTGCAGCAGCCCGAAGGCCGAGAGTCCGAGGAAGCCGAGCGCGAGCAGGATCCAGCCCAGGCCGAGCGTGCCGCGCTGCAGCGGCTCGCGCGCGAGCGCCGCCCACTCGTGGTCCAGCGGTTCGCGCGGCGCCGCGGCCCGGGCCAGCAACTCGAGCTCCTTCAGCTCGGCCACCGCCGCGCGCAGCGCCGGGCTGGCCGCCAGGCGGGTCTCGAACTCGACCCGCGCCTCGGGGCGCAGCTCGCCATCCACGTAGGCCATCGCCAGGAGCTCGTCCCGACTCGGTTCGCGGCTGCTCATCGGGTCTTCTCCTGACGCGCGCGCGGGCCGCCGGGGCCGGCCGGGCCGCCGTCCTCGAAGTAGCTGGACAGCGCCAGGCGCAGGCGCGCGCGCGCATGGAACAGGCGCGACATCACGGTGCCCTCGGGGATCGCCAGCACGCGCGCGATCTCGGCGTAGGAGAGCTCCTGGAAGTGGCGCAGGCCGAGGATCTCGCGGTCGCGCGCGCCCAGCCGCTGGAAGCCCTTCCAGAAGGCGTTGCGGCGTTCCTCGTCGCCCACTCCGTCCTCGGGCGCGGCCTGTTCGGAGTCGCTGATCTCCCAGTCGGGCTCGCCCTCTTCGCGTCCGGCCGAGAGCGAGCGCTTCTCGAGGCGCTTCGACTGGCGCAGGAAGCTGAAGCAGGTGTTGCGCAGGATGCGGTGGAACCAGGGCAGGAAGGGCTCGCCCTCGCGGTAGGTGTCGCGTGCGCGGTAGGTCTTGAGCAGGGCCTCCTGGGCCAGCTCGAGCGCGTCCTCGCGCGACCCGACCCAGGCGCGGGCGACGCGGAAGGCGCGCGTGCGCAGGGCCTGGGTGAGCTCGTCGAAGGCCGAGGGATCGCCGTGCTTGGCTCGCGTCATCCAGGCGCTTGCACGGGCTTCCATCTCGCGCCCGTACTCCCCACCCGCGGCGCCCTTCAGGGGCAGATCGTCGAAGTCGTCGGCCAAGTCAGGAGACCGCCAGGGACAGGACGTGTCGGGCCGCGCGCTCGACGGCGCCCCCGGGGCCCAGGCGGGCCGCGGCGGCCTCGAGCTCGAGCCGGTTCCTGGCGCGGAAGGCCGGGTCGAACAGGGCCTGCTCGAGGTGCGCCAGGCAGGCCGCCCGCGGCCCCTCGCCGTGGAAGCAGGCCTCCCAGTAGACCGGCGCGCGCGCCAGCAGGTTGACCGAGGAGAACCAGGGCACGCTCAGGAGGTGCCGGGCCGCCCGGCTCGCCACGGCCCCGTCCAGGCGGTACACGACCGCGGCCGGCAGGCGCTGGTGCAGGAGGTCGATCAGCACCGTGCCCGAGACCGAGAGCGCCGCGCGCGCGCGCGCCAGCTCGGCGTGCAGGCCGCCCTCCCGCTCCGAGAGCGCCAGCCGCACCCAGTCCTCGGCGCGCGCGGCCCGCAACAGGGTCTCGAGCTCGACGCGGCGTTCCGCGCGCTCGTGCGGCAGCACGATCTCGAGCCCCGGATGGCGCCGGTGGAGCTCGCGCGCGAGCTCCAGCATCCACGGCAGGTTGCGCGCCACGACCGGGCCGCGGCTGCCGGGCAGCAACACCAGGGTCGTGCGGCGCGGGTCGTCGGGCGGCGGGGCCGGGGCCAGGCCGTCGAGGGCCGGGTGCCCCACGTGCGCCGTGCGCACGCCGTGGCGCGCCCAGAAGCTCGGTTCGAAGGGCAGGATCGTGAGCGCCAGCGCGAAGGCCTCGCGGTAGGCGCGCACGCGCCAGGGGGCCCAGGCCCAGTACTGCGGCGCGACGAAGTGCGCGCTCGCGAGCCCGGCGCGCCGCGCGATGCGCGCCAGCGGCACGAACAGCGCCGGGGAGTCGATCGGCACCACCAGATCGGGCCGGAAGCGCGCCAGGGCCGAGCCGCTGTCGGCCAGCAGGCGCGCGTAGAACGGCAGCGAGCGCAGGGGGTCGAGGCCCATCGCGGCGCGCGCCAGCGGATCGCCGACGGTCGCGACTCCGAGCGCGCGCGTCGGCGCGCCGCCCAGGGCCAGGATCTCCGCTGCGGGCGCGCCGGCGCGCGCGAGCTCGGCGCGCAGGGCCTGGATCAGGCGCACGGCATGGCGCTCGCCCGAGGGCTCGGCGCTGGCCACGAACAGCCGCAGCGGGCGCGCGGGGAACGCACGGGGGAGCGGCGCGTCCGCGACCGGCTGGACCTGTTCGAGGTCGCGCGCGAGCTCGCGCCGCAGGCGCCCCGAGCGCGCCAGGTAGCGGGCCGTGCGCAGCGGCAGCGCCAGGGCGTTGCCGGCCGCGCGCGCGAGCTCGGCGCCCACGGCCGCGCGCGCCGAGAAGCCCTCCACGGGCGTGGCGCGCAGGGCGGGAGCGCTCTCCAGGGCCACGGTCATGGGGGCATTGGACCCGTTGCCGCGCGAGCGAAGCAAGGCCGCCGGTCGGGGGCCGGCGCCCAGCGAGGCTAGAATCCGAGCGTGCTGCGCCTGCTCGGGTTCTTCGTGCTGGCCCTGTTGCTCGCCTCCGTGCTGGGCCACGTGCCGCTGGTCGGGCCGCTCTTCCGGCACACGGGGATCTTCGGGATCCTGCTGGCCGCGGCGCTGCTCTCGGCCGGCCTGACGCGCCTCGGCCAGCGCCTGCTCGTCGCCCGCAAGTTGCGCGCGGAGCTGCGCGCCCTGGCCGAGGTCGGGAACGCCTTCAACCACGGCAAGATGGGCGCGCTGTACCTCGCGCGCGGCCGCGCGCGGCAGGCGCTCGCGCACCTCGAAGAGGCCACGCGCGGCGAGCCCGAGGTGGCCGAATGGCACTACCGGCTCGGGCTCGCGCGTCTGGCCACGCGCGACCCCGCCGGCGCGCTCGCGGCGCTCGAACGCTGCGTCGCGCTGGAGGAGGAGCACGCCTACGGCGCGGCCCAGATGCGGCGCGCCGAATGCCTGCAGCGCCTGCGGCGTGGCGCCGAGGCGCTCGGCGCCCTGGCCGTCTTCGAGCGCAACCACGGGCCCAGTCCCGAGTCCGCCTTCCGGCGCGCCCAGGCGCTGCGCGCGCTCGGCCAGCGGGCCGAGGCGCGCGCGGCCTTGGCCCAGGTGAACGAGCTCGCGCGCAAGGCCACGCGCTACCAGCGGCGCAGCGCGGGCTGGTGGGCGCTGCGCGCGCAGCTGGCGCGGCTGGGCTGAGGATGCCGCGAGCGCGCGGCGCCGGACCGTCAGGGCGTGCGGCGCTGGAAGGCGAACCAGGAGAGCGTCAGGCACAGCGCGCTCGTCCCGGCCAGCCCCAGCACGATGGGGACGTTCCAGTGACCGTCCTCGAACAGCTCCAGCAGCACGTCCATGTCGCACAGCCGGAACAGCGACCAGTGCGTGACGGTCTTCACCATGTAGAGCGCGAACTGGAACACCGCCGCGAACAGCAGCGCGAGCGCGATCTTGTTGGGGTTCGAGCCCAGGCACGAGCACAGGAACGTGACGCTGTAGAGCGCCAGCAGGAACAGCGACTGGTGCACGGCGCACAGGAGGTAGGGCGCGTAGGGCTCGACCGCGTCCACGCGCGCGGCCAGGGCCGGGATCGTGAGCGTGCTCACGAACACGGGCACGAGCAGCGCCAGCGCGCCGGTGCCGTAGCGCTCGAGCAGCATGCGCGTGCGCGAGAAGGGCCGCGCCAGGAACAGCTCGAGCGTCCCGCGGTGCGCCTCGCCGGCCACGGCCGGGGCCGCGAACAGCACCGCCGCGGCCGTGCCGAGCGCGTTGCAGCCCTTGAAGAACTGCTGGCCGAGGATGTAGGCGACCAGGCCCTTGTCCTCGATCTTCTCCAGCATCTCGCCCATGATCGGCAGCGCCTTGGCGAAGGGCTGCAGGGCCGTGACGCTCTGCGCGAACTCGGGCCACAAGAGGATCGCCGGCACGAGCATGGCCTCGAGCAGGAGCGTGTAGGCCAGGGCGAACCACACCAGGCCCGAGCTGCGCGCGTTCACACGCCCTCCACGCCGTACAGCTCGCGGTAGAGCTCGCCTAGCGTCAGCTCGCCGTACACGAGCGAGCGCAGCTCGGGCAGTCCCGGCGCGCGCAGGAGCTGTGCGAGGGCCGCGGGCACGCTGCCCT
Source organism: uncultured Planctomycetaceae bacterium (assembly GCA_964631945.1). Classification (GTDB taxonomy): domain Bacteria; phylum Planctomycetota; class UBA1135; order UBA1135; genus JABFRZ01. Next base: position 6,613 of record CAZWAY010000078.1, on the reverse strand, counting down.
CGGGGAAGAACAGGGTGGCACCGGCGCCCTCCAGGCGCAGCTCGCAGGGCTGACCCGCCAGGGCGCGCTCGAGCGCCTCGCGCGCGGGTGCGGCCACCCAGCCCACGCGCACGGCCGCGTGCGCACGCCGCTGGAACTCGCGCGCGCTGGGCTCGTCCAGCAGCTCGCCCCTGCGCAGGAAGAGCTGGCGCGTGCAGGCGCGCTCGACCTCGCCCAGGTGGTGCGAGGAGACCAGCAGGGTCGTGCCGCGCGCCGCATCGGCGCGCAGGAGCTCGAGCACCTGCGCGCGACGCGTCGGATCGAGGCCCTCGGTGGGCTCGTCCAGCACGCGCACGCGCACCGCGGGCGCGAGCGCGGCGGCCAGCAGCAGCTGGCGCTTCATGCCGTGGCTGAAGGCCCGCACGCGCCGGGCGAGCGGCAGTTCGAAGGCCTCGGCCAGCGCCAGCGCCCGAGCGAAGGCCGCGGGCTCGCGCCCGCGCAGGCACCAGGCCAGGTGCGCGCGCGCCGAGAGCTCGCCGTAGACGTGCAGCTCGCCGGCCAGGTAGGTCGCGCGGCGGCGGATGGCCAGCCCGTCGCCCTCCAGCGCCGCGCCGTCGACCTCGGCCGAACCCGCGTCGGGCCGCACCAGGCCGAGCAGCATGCGCAGCAGCGTGCTCTTGCCGCTGCCGTTCGGGCCGAGCAAGCCGGTGATGCCGCCCGGGCCGAGCGTGACGGTGAGCGGGTGCACCGCCACGTTCGCGCCGAAGCGCCGCGTCAGGCCGGTGACGCGGATGACGCCCGCCGCCGCGCTCACGGCAGCAGGCCCTCGCCGCGCAGGCGCGCGTAGGCCAGGCGCGCGATGTGCTCGTAGCCCGCGCCCGTCAGGTGGAAGTCGGGATCGGCGGGGATCTCGAGCGGGCAGCCGGCGAACAGGGCGAGCTGCTCGGGATAGGGGAGCTGGTCCCAGACCTGGCCGCGTTCGCGCGCGTGGGCGCGCGCGCAGCCCAGGACCTCCTGCAGGCGTTCGTCGGCGATGTACTGGTCCGGCAGGAAGTCGGGCGGCGCGCCCTCGGCCAGGCGGTCGACGCCATCGGCGTAGCCGCGCAGCCAGCCCAGGAGGTGCAGGGCCGGCAGGCCGAGCTCGGCGCAGGTGGTGCGGAACCAGGCGTCGAGCGGCAGGATCGGCCAGGCCGGGTTGCGTGCGTCGCCGAGGTAGCTCATCAGCGGCTGGTCGATCACGAACAGCGGCAGCCCGCGCGCGCGGCACAGCTCCTGGATGCGCGCCAGGGCCGCGCGCGCGTAGGCCTGGTTGTCCGCGCGCACGTGCGCCCAGGGCACGCGCGGGTCGAGGTGTGGTTGCGGGCCGGCCTCGACCGCGCGCGCGTGGCGCGCTGCGATCCAGCCGTACAGGTGGCTCCAGCGCCACAGCGTGCGCTTGAGCGCGATCGGCAGCGGCAGATAATCGCGGCGCAACAGCCCCAGCTCCGCGTCGAAGAAGAAGCCGGTCTGCTCGATGTCGTTGGTGTTGAAGTACAGCACCACCAGGTCGGGCGCGAGCGCGAGCCCGTCCTGCTCGAAGGCGCGCAGCGTCTGGCCCAGGTGGTAACCGGGCACGCCCAGATCGAGCGCGCGCCAGCCGAGGCCGGTGCCGAGCTCGGCCTCGCGCGCGCTGGCGAGGGCCGCGAGGCGCGCCACGACCGTCTGCTCCTCGTCGCACCACAGTCCGAAGGCGAAGGAATCGCCGAGACACAGCAGCCGCCGTTCGTTCGCGGGCTTCGCGGCCGGCACCTCGGGCCCGCGCGTGCGCTGGGGCGAGACCCGGAAGCGGAAGCCGTCCACCTCGGCCTCGGCCCCGGGGCGCATCCCGTAGCGTCGCACCGGATCGGCCAGCTCCTCGAACAGGAGCGCGCGCGTCAGCGCCACCCAGCGTCGATTCGTGCGCGAGACGTGGCGCTCGACGGCGTGCTCGCGCTCGTGCGTCAGGCGCAGGCCGAGCTCGAGCGCCAGGGTCGCGCCGGCCAGGCTGAAGAGCGCGACCAAGAGCCCCAGGCGCAGGCGGCGCGCGCGCTGGCTGCGGCCGATGGCCGCGGCGGCGCCGGCGAAGCCGTGGTGGTCGTGCGCGTGTGCTTGCGCCTCGGGCGCGTGCGGCGGGTGCGGCTCGGACCCCTCGTGCGCGTGCGGGCCTGGACCCGGGACCATGCGGCCGGAGAATAGGGACCCCGTGCAGCCCCCGCAAGCCGCCGAGCCGCGCGATGTCGCGGGTGAGTCCGCCTCCGGGCTCGAACTCGTGCGCGTGCTGAAGCGCGACGCGCTCGGGCGCGTGGAGCTCGTGCGCGTGCGCGGCGAGCTCGCGATCCGGCGCCTGGCAGTGGGCGGACGCCTGCCGCTCTCGCGCCGCGTCGCGCGTCTGCTGCTGGCCCGCGAGGCTCGCGCCCTGCGCGCGCTGGAAGGCCTGGCGGGCGTCGCGCGCGTGTCGTTCGAGGCAGCCGACGGCTCGGCGCTGCTGCGCAGCTTCGTGCCGGGTACGCCGCTGTGTCTCGCCAGCGAGCTGCCGCGCGACTACTTCGAGCGTCTGGAGGAGCTCGTGCGCGCGCTGCACGAGCGCGGGGTGTGCCACAACGACCTGCACAAGGAGCCCAACGTCCTGGTGGGCGAGGACGGCTATCCCGCGCTGGTGGACTTCCAGCTGGCCAGCGTGCACGCGCGCCGCGGGCGCGCCTTCGCGGTGCGCGCGCGCGAGGACCTGCGCCACGTCTGGAAGCACCGCTCGCACTACCTGCGCGCGCTGGGCGAGGTCGACCCGCTGCCGACGCCGCCGCCGCGCTCGTTCGTGGCCGAGGCCTGGCGCCGCCTCGGCAAGCCGCTCTACCGCCGCGTCACGGGCCTGGCCGCGTTGCGCGGGCTGTTCGCGGCGGGCGAGGTGCGGCGCGGCAAGCACGGACCCTGGCCGCGCTGGAGCGCACCGATCGGACCACGCGCGCCCTGAGCGCGCCCGCAGCGCTTCCTGGCGCTAGCCGCGCAGGAAGTTGGCCAGCAGGTCCAGACCGCGCTCGCTCAGCACCGATTCGGGGTGGAACTGCACGCCCTCGAGCGGCCAGGCGCGGTGGCGCAGGCCCATCAGCTCGCCGTCCGCGGCGCGTGCGCTGACCTCGAGGCAGGCCGGCAGGCCCTCGGCCTGCACGCACAGCGAGTTGTAGCGCGTGAAGGCGAGCGGGTTCGGCAGCCCGGCGAACAGGCCGCGGCCATCGTGCTCGACCTCGACCGCGCGCCCGTGCACGGGCTCGCGCGAACGCGCGATGCGCGCGCCACAGGCCAGGCCGATGACCTGGAAGCCCAGGCACACGCCCAGGGTCGGGACGTGCGGGGCGAAATGGGCCAGGGCCGAGAGCGCGAGCTCGGCCGCCTGCGGGTGGCCCGGCCCGGGGCCGAGCACGAGGCGCGTGGGCTTCAGGCGGCGCAGCGTCGCCAGGCTGGTGCGGCGCGCCGCGCGCACCTCCACCCGCGCCCCGAGCGTCGCGAAGGCCTGCGCCAGGTTGAAGGTGAAGGAATCGCGGTGGTCGAGCAGGAGCAGCACGGCGGCCGGAGAGCAGAGCCCCTCGGGTCGCTCGCGCGCAAGCCCCGGGTTGGATTCGCGCGCAGGCGCCCCCTATCGTGGGCGCCCTGCATGGATGTCGTCGTCGTCGGCGCCGGGGAGGTCGGCTATCACATCGCGGACATCCTCTCGCGCGAGGAGCACCGCGTCAGCGTGATCGAGAGCGAACCGGCCCAGGCCCGGCGCCTGCAGGAGTCGCTCGACGTGCAGACCCTGGTGGGCGACGCCACGCGGGCCTCCGTCCTGGCCCAGGCCGGCGCCACCAAGGCCGATCTCCTGGTGGCGGTGACCAACGACGACCACGTCAACATGCTCACCTGCGCCCTGGCCAAGCGCCTGGGCGCGAAGCGCGTGATCCTGAGGTTGCGCGACATGCAGCAGCTGGCGGGCTTCCGCTACTTCTACAAGCAGACGCTGGGCTTCGACCTGGTGCTCTCGACCGACGAGCTGGCGGCCGAGGAGATCCTCGGCACCGTGCGCCAGCACCGCGCGCTGGAGGTCGAGTCCTTCGCCGACGGGCGCGTGCAGCTGCGGCGCCTGCGCATCCGTGAGCCCGGCGAACTGACGGCCGACACCCTGGCGGGACTCAAGCTGCCGGCCGGACTGCTGATCGTGGCCGTGGCGCGCAAGGACCAGTTCTTCGTGCCGGCCGGCGACGACAAGCTCGAGGTCGACGACCAGGTGTACCTGATCGGGCGCGGGCCCGACCTGGACCAGTTCGAGCTGCTGGCGGGCGCGCCCAAGCTCGGACGGCGCAGCGTGGTCATCATGGGCGGAGGCGGAGTGGGCGAGCAGATCGCGCGGCGCCTGGACCGCACGCCGGGCATCGCGGTGCGCGTGATCGAGCGCTCGGCCGCGCGGGCGCGCGAGATCACCAGCGGCTTCTCGCGCGCGGTCATGGTGCTGGTGGGGGACGCCACCGACCTCGACCTCCTGATGGAGGAGCGCATCGGCGACGCCAACGTGTTCGTGGCCACGACCGCCGACGACGAGCGCAACATCGTGGCCTGCCAGCTGGCACGCTCGCTGGGCGTCGAGCGCACGGTGGCGATGGTCAACAAGGCCTCCTATCGCCAGATCTACGACCTCCTGGGCGTGGACCGCGCCATCTCGCCGCGCATCCTGTGCGCGAACCACATCCTGCGCTTCGTGCGTTCGCGCTCGGTCTCGTCGATCGCGGTGATCGCCGACGGCCGCGCCGAGGTGCTGGAGCTCGAGGTGCACTTCGCCGACGGCCGTTCGGAGCGCAAGGTGCGCAGCCTGGGGCTGCCGCGCGGCACGGTGGTGGGCGCGGTGGTGCGCGCGGGCGAGGTCGTCATCCCGAGCGGCGACACGCTGGTGCGCGAGGGCGATCAGGTGATCCTGTTCACGCTGCCCGAGAACGTGCCCGCGGTCGAGCAGGTGTTCCGCCCCAGCGGGCGCGGCGAGGGCGCGTGAACCGGCGCGCGGTCGGCTGGCTGCTGGGTCGCGTGATCCTGCTGCTGGCGGCCTTCCAGCTGGTGCCGGCCCTGGTCGCGGCCTGGTATCGCGAGGAGCGCGTGTTCGAGGGCTGCCTGATGGCCGCCCTGACCTGCGCGCTCGCGGGCGGGGTGCTGGTGCTCTTGTTCCGGGGCTCGAGCGTCACCAAGGAGGGCCGGCCCGACTACTTCCGGCGCGAAGGCCTGGCGGCGGTGGGTCTGGCCTGGTTCGCGGCGGCGGCCCTGGGCGCGCTGCCGTTCCTGTTCTCCGGCACGCTGCATTCCTTCCCCGACGCGCTGTTCGAATCGTGCTCGGGCTTCACCACCACCGGCTCCACGATCCTGAGCGCGGCCCAGGTCGATGCCCTGCCCCACGGCATCGCCTTCTGGCGCGCCTTCTCGCACTGGCTGGGGGGGATCGGGATCATCATCGTGTTCGTGCTGCTGTTCCCGGCCGGCGGGCGCAGCCTGTTCCGCTCGGAGGTCTCGGGGATCAGCCGCGAGGCCGCGCGCGCGCGCGTGCGCGACAGCGCCTTCGGACTGCTGCGCGTCTACGTCTTCCTGACGGTCGCGCACATCGGCCTGATGTACGCGGTCTACCCGGACCTGTTCGATTGCGTGCTGCACGCCTTCAGCACCCTGGCGACCGGCGGGTTCTCGAACCATGGAGCGAGCGTGGCCTTCTTCGCCTCGTGGAAGGTCGAGCTCGTGCTGGTGCTGTTCATGCTGCTGGCGGGCGTCAACTTCGACGTGTACGACACGACCCAGCGCCAGGGCCTGCGCGCGGGCTGGAACGCCTTCGCGCGCTCGAACGAGGTGCGCGCCTACTTCGGGCTGGTGTTCGGCTCGGCCGGCGCGATCGCGCTCTTCCTGTGGTTCTGGGGCGGCAGCAACGGCGTCGCGGGCGGGCCCCTGCCCGACTACTCGCGCCTCTCCACCTGCGTGCGCGACGCGCTCTTCTCGGTCACCAGCGTGCAGACCTGCACCGGCTACGCCACCGCCAACTTCGACCTGTGGCCCGACCCGTGCCGGCTCCTGCTGGTGGTCCTGACGGCGGTGGGGGCCTGCGCCGGCTCGACCGGGGGCGGGCTCAAGGTGGTGCGCCTGGTGATCCTGTGGAAGGCCACGCGCCAGAGCATCGCGCGCTTCGCGCGCCCGCGCGCGATCGAGCCCGTGCGCGTGGACGGCGCCTCGCTCGAGGACGGCACGGTGCAGGCCGTGCTGGCCTACGTGGGGTTGTGGCTCCTGGTCGTGGCCGCCAGCACCGTGGCAGTCGTGGCCCTGGGCTTCGAGGCGCGCGGCTTCGAGCAGCAGCACATCCTGAGCGCGACCACCGGGGTGATCGCCTCGCTCAGCAACTGCGGCCCGGGTCTGGCGGCGGTCGGTCCCGCCTGCGACTACGGCTTCCTGCCGGCGGCCTCGAAGCTCCTGCTCGCCTTCCTGATGCTGCTCGGACGCCTCGAGTTCGCGGCCGTGGTGGTGCTGTTCATGCCGCGCTTCTGGCGCGGCTGAGGGGCCGGCAGGGATCCCGCTAGCCCAACTTGAAGGGTTGGCGGTCAGAGATGGCCCTGGCGGTGTCGTCAGT
>CAZWAY010000077.1:0-24929 GCA_964631945.1 uncultured Planctomycetaceae bacterium | reverse complement strand
CAGGAGCTCGAGCGCGCGCTTCTTCGCCTGCGCCGTCTTCAGGCCGTCCAGCGGGCCCGAATGCACGCTGGTGCCCTCGCCGCTGAAGCACGCGCCCTCGCCCAGCCCCTTCGTCCCGCGCGGCGGGCGCACGACCTCGCGGATCGCCAGGTTGTGCTGGCGCGCGAACTCGAAGTCGCGCTCGTCGTGCCCGGGCACGGCCATGATCGCGCCGGTGCCGTAGCTGGCCAGCACGTAATCGGCCACGAAGACCGGCAGGCGCGCCTCCTCGCTCTTCGGATCGAGCAACGGGTTGAGCGCGTAGCGCCCGGTGAAGACCCCGCTCTTCGACTGCGCCAGGTCGGTGCGCTCGAGATCGCTCTTGCCCGCGGCCTTCTTGACGTAGGCCCGTACCGCGGCGCGGTCGGCGGCGCTGGCGAGCTTCTCGAGCAGCGGGTGCTCGGGCGCCACCACCATGAAGGTCGCGCCGAAGAGCGTGTCGGGCCGCGTGGTGAAGACGGTCAGCTTCTCCTTCAGGCCCTCCAGCGCGAACTCGACCTCGGCCCCCTCCGAGCGGCCGATCCATTCGCGCTGCTGGGCCTTGATCGACTCGGGCCAGTCCAGGAGCGCCAGGTCGGCCAGCAGGCGCTCGGCGTAGGCCGTGATGCGCAGCATCCACTGCCGCAGCGGCCGCTTCACGCACGGATGGTTGCCCCGCTCCGAGCGACCGTTGATGACCTCCTCGTTGGCGAGCACGGTCTTCAGCTCCTCGCACCACCACACCGGGACCTCGGCCTGGTAGGCGAGCCCCTGCTCGAACAGCTTCTGGAACAGGAACTGCGTCCAGCGGTAGTAGCCCGGATCGGAGGTGTCGAGCTCGCGCGACCAGTCGTAGCTGAGGCCGATCTTCTCCAGCTGGCGCCGGAAGTTGGCCGTGTTGAGCACGGTCGTCTCGCGCGGATGCCGGCCGGTCTGGATCGCGTACTGCTCGGCCGGCAGGCCGAAGGCGTCCCAGCCCATCGGGTGCAGCACGTTGGCGCCCTCCATCCACTTCCTGCGCGCGACCACGTCCGTGCCGATGTAGCCGACCGCGTGGCCCACGTGCAGGCCCGACCCCGAGGGGTACGGGAACATGTCCAGCACGTAGAACTTGGGCCGCGCGGGGTCGAAGCCCGGCTCGCCGGGGTTGCGCGCACGGAACAGGGCGCGCTCCTGCCACGCGCGCTGCCAGCGCGGCTCCAGCTCGGCGGGGTCGTAGGCGTTCTTCAACGGGCTGCAGGGGGGAGAAACGAGCGGGCTAGCATAGGGGCGCTCGCCGCAGCGGGCCACGCGCAGCCCCGCGGCCTTGACCTCCCGCGGCGCGGCGGGCATCCTTCTCGCCCTCCTTCGCCCACCGCGTGCACGGCGACGACGCTCGCGCGCGGCCCGTCCTGGGGGATTAGCTCAGCTGGTAGAGCGCTACAATGGCATTGTAGAGGTCAGGGGTTCGACTCCCCTATCCTCCACCACCTCGCTCGCGCGGGTGGTGGGCGTGCGCGCGGCGCACGACGCCGGGCCCGGCTCGGAGCTTCCCGAGGCCGACCCATGACGACCGAGCTCGTCCACCCCGATCGTCTGCAGAAGCTGGCCGCGTTGCGCGAGGCCGGGTTCGATCCGTTCCCGGCGCGCGGCGTCGAGAACGAGCCGATCGCGAGCCTGATCGCCGCCGGCGGCACGCCGGCCGAGCCCGGGCCGCGCGTGGGCACGCGCGCCTGCATCGCGGGCCGCCTGCTCGCGCTGCGCGACTTCGGCAAGCTGATGTTCGCGCCGGTGCTCGACCGCAGCGGACGGCTGCAGGTCGGCTTCCAGAAGGCGCGCCTGGAGACCAGCCACGGCCCGGGCGCGCTGCTCTGGGAGCAGCGCAAGTGGCTCGACGCCGGCGACCTGGTGGCGATCCACGGCGAGCTCGGGCACACCCAGAAGGGCGAGCTCACGCTGTGGGCCGACGAGGTTCGGCTGCTGGCGAAGTCGCTGGCGCCGCCGCCCGAGAAGTGGCACGGCCTGGTGGACGTCGAGCAGCGCTACCGCCGGCGCTACGTCGATCTGTGGGCCTCGGAGGGCGTGCGCGAGGTCTTCGTGCTGCGTAGCCGCATGGTCTCGGCCGTGCGGCGCTTCCTCGAGGCGCGCGGCTTCCTGGAGGTCGAGACGCCGACGCTGCACCCGATCTCGGGCGGCGCCACGGCGCGGCCCTTCGTCACGCACCACAACGCGCTCGACGCGGATCTCTACCTGCGCATCGCGCCCGAGCTGCACCTGAAGCGCCTGATCGTGGGCGGGCTCGAGCGCGTGTTCGAGGTCTCGCGCAACTTCCGGAACGAGGGCATCTCCACGCGCCACAACCCGGAGTTCACCATGCTGGAGCTGTACCAGGCCCAGGCCGACTTCCGGCACATGATGGCGCACACCGAGGAGCTGCTCGAGCACCTGGCGCGCGAGCTCAAGGGCACGACGCAGCTCGAGTTCCGCGGCGCGACCTACGACCTCCGCGCGCCCTTCAAGCGCGAGCGCTACGCCGAGCTGTTCGCGCGCGCCAACGGCTGCGACATCCTCGACGAGAAGGCCGTGGAGCGGCGCGCACGCGAGCTCGGCGTCACGGTGGCGGGTCCGACCATCGGCGGCCGGCACTGGGCGCTGGCGACCGAGCTCTTCGACCGCACGGTCGAGCAGGAGCTGGCCGGCCCGATCTTCGTGACGCACTTCCCGACCCCGATCTCGCCCCTGGCCAAGTGCGACCCGGAGGATGCACGCTTCACCGAGCGCTTCGAGCTGTATCTCGGGGGCATGGAGCTCGCCAACGCCTTCAGCGAGCTCAACGACCCCGAGGAGCAGCAGCGCCGCTTCGAGGAGCAGGTCGCCAGCAAGGACCCCGAGGCCCCGGGCGAGGTCGACCTCGACTACGTGCAGGCGCTCGAGTACGGCATGCCCCCCACCGGGGGCCTGGGTATCGGGCTCGACCGCCTGGCGATGGTCCTCGCCAACCAGAACTCGATCCGCGACGTCTTGCTGTTCCCGACGCTGCGGCCGCTCGCCAAGGACTAGCCGTCCGAGGTGCACGGCGCCCCGCGACTTCGCAGACTACGCGCGTGTACCGCTCCTTCCTGAGCTGGCGCTACCTCGTCTCCCGCCCGACCAACCTGATCGGGATCGTGGGGATCCTGGTGGGCGTCGGGGCGCTGATCCTGATCCTCTCGATCATGACCGGCTTCCTCGACATGACGCGCAACACGGTGCGCGGCACGCTGGCGGACCTGGTCGTGACGCCGCGCCAGGGCGAGCGCAGCGCGAAGGGGTTGGTCTCGGATTCCCCGGCCGAGCTGCTGGCCGCGCTGCGGGCCGAGCCGCGCGTGGCCGCGGCCGCGCCGCAGCTCCTGTGGGGCGGGATCATCACGCAGCGCGGCGATTCGGCCAAGAACTTCGAGCGCCTGCTGGCGAGCCAGAGCCACTCGGGGCTGCTCGCGATCCAGCTGGTCGGCATCGACGTCGATGGGGTTGCGCGCCTGGCCTGGCCCGGCCAGGCGCTGGCGGTGCGCGCGCTCGGAGGCGTTCTGCCGCCACCCACGATCCAGGACGAGCTCGACGCCACCGCCTTCGCCCACAGCCTGCTCGGTGACACCCCCGGCCAGCCCTGGACCCTGGCCGCGCCCAACCCGCTGTTCCCGTTCACGCCGCCGCCCGGGCGACGGCCCGGACGCGCGAAGGCCGGCGTGCTGCTGGGCGAGCAGCTGTACTCCGACCTCGGCCTGCGGGTGGGCGACGTGCTCGAGCTGCTCACGGCCGTGTACGACCCGGCGCTCGACGATTGGCGCCCGAACAACCGCCAGTTCGCGGTCGCGGGCACCTTCAAGACGCGCGACAACGAGACCGACAGCGGGCGCATCTACCTCGATCGGCGCGAGCTGGCGGACTTCCTGGGCGACACCTCGAGCTACACCCAGGTGCTGGTGCGCCTGGTGGACTACGAGCGCGATGCCGAGGCGCTGGCGCCCGAGCTGCGCACGCGTCTCGCGGAGCGCGGCCTGATCGCGGGCGGCGAGCGCTTCGACCACGGGCGCTACGAGCTCAAGACCTGGGAGGAGTTCCGCGGCTTCCTCCTGGGCGCGATCGAGAACGAGCGCGTGCTGATGGGCATCATGCTGAGTCTCGTGCTGGTGGTGGCCGGCTTCACGATCTTCGCGATCCTCTCGATGATGGTGACCGAGAAGCGCCGCGACATCGGGATCCTGGCGGCACTGGGCGCGACCCCGCGCGGGATCCAGCAGCTGTTCCTGATGATCGCCTTCTGGGACGCGCTGGTGGGCGGCGTGCTGGGAGCGGTGCTCGGCACCTGGGGCGCGCTCGAGATCGACTCGATCGAGCGCTGGCTCTCGCGCACTTTCGGCGTGCAGATCTTCAACCGCGACGTGTACCTGTTCGACTTCATCCCCTCGGTGGTCCAGCCGCTGTGGGTCGGCACGATCGTGCTGGGCGCCTTCGTGTGCGCGCTCCTGTTCGCGGCCATCCCGGCCTGGCGCGCGGCACGCCTCGACCCGCTGCAGGCCCTGCGCTACGAGTAGCGATGGAACCCCGCGTCCACCCCGCCGCGCGCCCGCCGCAGCATCCGGACCCCGAGGCCAAGCTCGCGCTCGAGGCGCGCGGCGTGACCAAGGCCTTCACGCTGGGCGCGCGCCGGCTCGAGATCCTGCACGGCATCGACCTGGAGCTCCGGGCCGGCGAGCTGCTGGCCCTGGTGGGCTCGTCGGGCGCGGGCAAGTCGACGCTGCTGCACTGCCTCGGGCTGCTCGAGCGCCCCGACACGGGCACGGTGCGGCTGCAGAACCTGGCGGCCTGGGACCTGCCGCTGACCGAGCGCGCCCGCCTGCGCAACCAGAAGATCGGCTTCGTGTTCCAGTTCTATCACCTCTTGCCCGAGCTCACCGCGCTCGAGAACGTGCTCTTGCCGGCGATGATCGCGCACTCGCGCCTGGCCTTCGCGGCCAGGAAGGGCGAGCACCGCGAGCGCGCCAGCGACCTCCTGCAGCGCTTCGGACTGGCCGAACGGCTCACGCACCGCCCCGCGCAGCTCTCGGGCGGCGAGCGCCAGCGCGTGGCCATGGCGCGCGCCCTGTACCTGGATCCGCCGCTGCTCCTGGCGGACGAGCCCACCGGCAACCTGGACAGCGCCACGGGCGCGGCGGTGCTGGAGCTCCTGCTCGAGGAGCAGCGCCGCCGCGGGCTCTCGATGATCCTGGTGACGCACGACGAGCGCATCGCGGCGCGCTGCGGGCGAGTCGTGTCGATGCGCGATGGGCGCATCGTGAAGTAGGCGAGCCGGCCCGCGTTCCCGCCGGACGGCGCGGCGCGCGGGCGCTCATTCCACCTGGTTGGACTCCAACGTGACCTGCGCCGTTTCCAGGGCTCCCTCGCGCAGGAAGCGCACCGTCACCACGTCGCCCGGCTTGTGCGCGTTGAGGGCGTACATGTAGTCGCCCATCCCACCGATCTCGATCGCGCCGAAGCCCACGATCACGTCCCCGCGCAGGAGGCCGGCCTTCTCGGCCGGACCGCCGGGCGAGGTCCCGTCGAGGCGCAGTCCCGTTCCCTCGTAGGCGTAGTCGGGGATCGAGCCGAAGCGCGTGCGGAAGCCGCCGGGCGTGGCCGAGGGCGCCTCCTGGCTCGGCGGCACGAAGGCCAGCGCGAGCCCGTCCTGCTGCAACTCCGCCACCAGCTCGAGCGCCAGGGCCGCCACGCGCGCGGCACCGCTGGCCTCGAAGCGCTCGTAGTCGTCCGAGGGTCGGTGGTAGTCGGGGTGCAGGCCGGTGAAGAAGTGCAGCGCCGGGATCTCGCGCTTCAGGAAGGTCTGGTGGTCGCTGCCGCCCACGCCCTGACCCGAGAGCGAGACGTCGAGCGCCATCCCGGTGCGCGCGCCGGCCTGCGCCAGGATCAGCGCGAAGGCCCCGGCCGAGCCCGCCCCGAGCACGGCCAGCTTGCCGCTCTCGGCCCGTCCGACCATGTCGAGGTTCAGGTTCGCGACCACCGTTCCCAGCGCCACGGTCGGGTTGCGGGCCCAGTGCTCCGAGCCGAGCAGGCCCAGCTCCTCGCCCGACCACAGCGCGAATACCAGGTCCTCGGCCGGGCGCGGCCCGGCCGCGAGGCAGAGCCCGAGCTCGAGCACGACCGCCGTGCCGCTGGCGTTGTCGTCGGCGCCGTTGTGGATCTCGCCCTGCTGGTCCGGCGCCAGCGAGCCCGCCCCGCCGCGTCCGAGGTGGTCGTAGTGCGCGCCGATCACGAGCGTGCGCCCCGAGCTCGCCCCGCGCAGACGGCCGAGCACGTTGTGGGCCGTGCCCTTCTCGCGCACCACGTCGGCCAGCACGCGCGCGCGGCGCGCCTCCCCCGGCGCGCCCGGCGCGGCGCCAGCGTCGAGGCGCGCGACCTCTTCGGCGTAGCCCGGCAGCAGGCGTTCGGCCAGGGCGGCGTCCACGTGCAGGGCCGGCAGCTTGGCCTCGGCCCCGCCCCCCTCGCCGAAGGCCAGCATCGCCTCCGCACGGGTCGGGTGCTGGGCCACGAGCACGGCCTTCGCGCCGCGGCGCTTGGCCTCCATGACCTTGTAGAAGATCGCGCCCGCGCCGCCCCAGCTGCGCGTGGCCGGCTGCGCGGCGCCGTGCGGATTGGCGGGCGTCGCGGGGCCCGACTCGACTCCCGACTCGACTCCCGACTCGGCGCCAGACTCGGCGCGTGACTCGGGCGTCGACAGCAGGCTCGCCGGCGGCGTGCCGCGCACCAGCAACACCACCGCACCCGCGCACTCGAGCCCAGCGTAGTCGTCGCGTTGCAGCTCGGGATCGGCGATGCCGTAGCCGGCGAAGACGAGCGGTCCCTCGACCTCGCCGCGCGCGGAGCAGAACAGCGGCACCAGCCCCGACGCCTCGCCCTCGGGAGCCGCGCTGGCGATGCGCATGTCGCCCGCCCGCACCTCGATCGACGAGCCGCCGCCGTCGCGCACGGGCAGCGGGACCTCGAACGGCTGCAGGAAGCCCTCGGTCCCGGCCGGCTCGAGCCCGAGGGCCGCGAGCCGCTGCGCCAGCCAGCGCGCCGCCTGGGCCTCCTGCACGCTGCCCGCGCGGCGGCCCTCGCGCGCGTCGTCCGCCAGCCAGCGCACGTCCTGCGCCAGACGCAGGGCCTCGGGCACCGGCGTGCGCGCGCGCTCGGCGCGCTCGCCCCCCGTGCGGCCGATGCAGGCCAGCACGAACAGCACGGGAAGGACGGGAACGAGCGGGCGGCGCGCGGACGGAGGGTTCATGGATGGGGCCTACTTGTAGCGCGCGGGCGCGCGCCAGTCGCGGGTCGGATGGGCGGCCATGGGCCGTGGGCTGCGCCCTCCGGGGAAAAACCCTGCCGGGCACGTGCGCTTCCCCGGCGACGCTACCCTAGGACCGTAGGCGGTCGGCCGCCGGGAACGTCCCGCAGGGATCGTCCCACACAGGGGGAGACGTGATGCTCGTCGAACTGCTCGCACTGTTGTGTGCGGAGCTCCAGCTGCGCTCGGACGAGTTCGTGGGCAGCGACGCGCGCGAAATCGGGCCGCCCGCGCTCGGCGAGCTGGACGACCTGCTCGACGACGGACGCTATGCAGCCGCCGAGGCCCTGGCGCGGGCGGAATGCGAGCGACTCGCGGGCCATGACACGCTCGAAGTGGCCCTGCTCGAGACGCGCCTGGGCGAGGCCATGCGCCGCAATGGAAAGCAAGACCAGGCCGCGACCCTGGCGTACGCCGAGCACGCCTACCGGCGCGCGCGAGAGCTCGTCGGCGACGGGGATGCGCGCACAGGCGAGTGCCTGTTCCAGCTCGGAACGCTGCTCTACACGCGCGCGGAGCTGGACCAGGCGCGCAGCGCGCTGGAGCGCGCGCTCGCACTGTTCGAGACCGCCCTCGGTCCGGACTCTCCGGATGTGGCGATGACGCTCGTGTTCCTCGGCAGCCTGGCCTGGGATGACGGGCGTGACGAGGCGCACGCCTTCGAGCTCTTCCAGCGGGCGAGCGAGATCCAGGCACTCGTGCTGGGGGACGCGCATCCGGACGTGGCCTGGCGCCTGGAGCGCGAGGCGATCGTGCACCAGGGTTGCGCGCGCTTCGAGCGCGCGCGGCCGCTGCTCGAGCGCGCCCTGGCGATCCGTGAACGCGCGCTGCGACCCGCTCATCCGCTGGTGGGCGTCACGCTCTACAACCTGGGCGCGCTGGCTCTGCAACAGCGCGACTGGATCGCCGCGCGCAGCTACAACGAACGCGCCCTCGAGGTGCGGAGATCGACCCTGGGGCGCGACCATCCCAACGTCGTCTGGTCGCTGTGCGTGCTGGGCGACCTGGAGCTCGGTCTGGGGGACTTCGAGGGCGCGCAAGGGCGTCTGGAGGAAGCGCTGGAGATCCAGCGGCGCGTGGGCGCGCGCGACCTCCAGACGGCCATCGGGCAACTCGACCTCGCGGCCGTGCTCGTGGAACGGGCCACTCCAGACGCGCTCGAGCGCGGGTGCGCCTTGGTGGACGATTCCATCGCCATCCTGCTCGCCCTGGGCGAGTCCCAGGCCCTGCGGCTGGTGCATGCCCGGGTCCAGCGCGCCGGGCTGGCCGAGGAGCAGCAGGACCTCCAACGCGCGCAACTGGAGCTCACGCGCGCGCGGGAGAGCGTGGACCGCCTGGCCCTGCGCGATGGCGCGACCTTCCCGACCCTGCTGATGAGCGAGGCGCGTCTGCTGGCCCGCGAGGGCGACCTGCCCGGAGCGCGTTCGCTGCTGGAGCAAGCCCGGGACGTGCAGACGGAATTCATCGGAACGGAGCACGCCGACCTGGTGGACGTCCTGTACTGGCACGCCTGCGCGCTCCTGCGAAGCGGCGAACGCGCGGCCGGCGCACGCGAGGCCCTGCGCGCCGATGACCTGATCCGGGCCGAGTGGCGACGCACGGCGTCGGGCCTCGAGGAGGAGACGCTGCTCGCCCTGGACGAGCGGTACTCGAACTCCCTGGGCCTGGCGGTCTACGCCGCGGCCACGGCCGACGACCCAGCGCTCGCGGGCGAGGTCTGGGACGCGCTGCTCGCCTCCCGCACGCGAGGGTTCGAGGAACTCGCCGCTCGTCGCAGACTCGCCCGCACGACCCGTGATGCCGAGATCCTCGCGCGCGTCCGGGCCTTGGCCGGCACCCAGAAGACGCTCTCCGACCTCTTCGTCCACGCCCGAACGGCCGGGATCGAGACCCGGGACGACGAGCTGGACGGTGAGCAGGGAGGCGCGCTCGAGCGGGCGCGCCAGGAGCGGAGGAGCGCCGAACACGCCTTCGTCCTGGCAGCGCGCGCCGAGCGCACCCTGGACGAGGGGCCGGGCCTGGCCGAGATCGTGCGCGCTCTTCCGGAGCACAGCGCGCTCGTGGCGTATGCCTTCGTCCTCGGCGAGGGCGAGGACGCGACGGCCGCCTCGACCAGGCTCGACACCCTGCAGCAGTCGTGGCAGGGCGTGGCCTTCGTGCTGCCCGCTGGCGCGACCAGCGCGCGCATCGTCCCGCTCGGCAAAGCCGAGCCGATCGAGGAACTCGTGGCGCGCGCGCGAGCCTCGGTGGACGAGCAGGAGTACCGCCGCTTCGGCCTGGCGCTGCGCGCGGCCGTCTGGGATCCGCTCGTGCCCCTGCTCCGCGAGGCCCAGCGCGTCTTCATCGTTCCGGCCGGTCCGCTGCACACCCTCGACTTCGCGGCCCTGCCGGTCGGAGAACGCGACTACGTGGTGGAGAACGGTCCGACCCTCCACTACCTGTCCAGTGAGCGCGAGCTCCTGGACGAGCGCGACCCGCGCCCGCTCGGTTCGGGCCTCCTGGCCATCGGGGGCGCGGACTTCGGCGAGACGGAGGGCAACGCGCTCCCGCACTTCGCCGAGCTGCGCGAGTCGCGCGCGGAGGTGTCCCGCATCGCCGAGCGCTTCGAAGCGGCCCTTCCCGGTGAGCCCGCGACCGTGCTGCGTGGTTCGGAAGCACGGGAGGGCGCCTTCACCGCGCTCGCACCCGGGCATCGCGTGCTGCACGTCGCCACGCACGGCTTCGCGCTCGATTCGTGCGCTTCGAGCCCGACCCTCGCGCGCGGGATCACGGTGCCCGCCAACGCTGGCCGACGGCTCGCCCGGACGAGCGCGCCGCGCGACGCCCTGCTCTCCTTCGGCCTGGCCCTGGCTGGCGCGAACGGCCGCGCGCAGAGCGAGCGTTCCGAGGACGGGTTCCTGACGGCCGAGGAGATCAGCGGCATGGACCTCTCGGGTGTCGAGTGGGTCGTGGTCTCGGCCTGCGAATCGGGGCTGGGAGTCCTGCGTTCGCGGGGTTCGAAGGAGGGCCTGCTCGGCCTGCGACGTGCCTTTCGGCTGGCCGGCGCGCAGACGGTGATCGCGAGCCTGTGGCCCGTGGAGGACAGGAGCGCGCGCGAGTGGATGGAGGAGCTCTACCGGGCGCGCCTCGAGACCGGCTGCGACACGGCCAGCGCCGTGCGGCGCGCGGATCTGGAGATCCTCGCGCGGCGTCGGCGTGAGGGTGCGAGCACGCATCCCCGCACCTGGGCTGGATTCACCGCCTCGGGGGGGTGGAAGTGACGGACGAATCCGGACCCACGCAGACCCCGGGTCCGAGAAGCGGAGAGGAAGCCAATGGCAAGCAAGAGCAAGAAGAGCGGTTCCGAACCGAAGAAGAGCGTGGTCCCCGTGCCCAGACGCGCCACCGCGAGCGGAGGCGAGCGGGTTCGCCGGCGGCGCGCGGGTGAAAACGTCTTCCCGACGCTCGGCGTCCTGTTCAACCGGCGCGGGGAGCTCGTCGTGGTCGATCCGAACTTGGCCGCGAAACTGGCGGAGAAGCTGGCTGACGGCGAGATGACCATCCGCTCCATGATCGGCCCGATCATCAAGCCCCCTCCTCCTCCGCCCAACGCCCTGTGCGGCTGCGCGGGATTCCGGATCCGGGTGCTGGAACGCATCCCGCGCCGAACCCGCGCCCCGCGCTGAGGCGCGCACCATGCGCCCAGGTCGAGCGGGGTCGAGCGAGGTCGAGCAAACACCGATGCGCACCGTCGCGGATCGGAGCAACCAGCCACGGAAGAGGAAATCGGAGAAGGAGATCATGGCCACGAAGCGTTCGAAGACACGGGCAGCCGACACGATCCTGGTTCCCCAGACGAAGCGGGCCGCCGCCGCGCGCGCGCGGGCCCGACCTCGGCAGGCGGCCGCCCTTCCTGCGGCCGGCATGCACTTCAATCGCCGCGGCGAGATCGTGGTCATGGATCGCGCCCTGGCCAAGCGGCTGGCCAAGATCCTGGACAGCAAGGAACTGATCATCCGCTTCGAGCCGACGCTCCCGATCCCGATCCCGCGTCCGCCGCCCGAACCCAACGGGCTGTGCGCCTGCCGCGGCGTCCGGCTCTCGCTGGTGGAGCGTCTCGCGCGTGTCGGGCGCGGACTGGGGCGGTGAGCGATGTCGCTGTCCCTACGCGCGGCCCCGCAGGTGTTGCAGGACTCGCTGACGTCGAGCCTCCTCCATCTCATCCTGCTGCCCACCGAGGCGTGCAACTTCCGTTGCACCTACTGCTACGAGGACTTCCGCCTGGGGCGCATGCAGCCGTGGGTCTTGCGCGGGGTGAAGCGCTTGCTGGAGGTGCGCGCGAGCGGGCTGGAGCGCCTGGAACTCTCGTGGTTCGGGGGCGAGCCCCTGCTCGCGCGCGACCTCGTGCTCGACGTGCTGGAACACGCGCAAGCCCTCGCGCGCGTCCATCCGCGCATGTCGATCGGTTCCGACATCACCACCAACGCCTGGTTCCTCGAGCGCGAGCTGTTCGAGCGGCTGCTCGCGCTCGGGGTGAACCGCTATCAGATCAGCTTCGACGGACCGCGCGAGCTCCACGACCTGAAGCGCGTGCGCGCCGGCGGCCAGCCGAGCTTCGAGCGCGTGTGGCGCAACGTCCTCGCCCTGCGCGCCGTGGCGGGCGAGTTCGAGGTCCGTGTGCGCATCCACGTCGACCGCGAGAACTGCGAGCTCCTTCCGCCCTTCCTCGATCAGTGCTGCGCTGCCTTCGGCGCGGACCGACGCTTCCTGCTCTTCCTGCGTCCGCTCTCGCGCTTCGGGGGGCCCAACGACGCCGCGCTGCCGGTCTTCACCAGCGACGAAGAAGAGCAGGACGCGCTCGCAAGGCTGCACCGGCACCTCGAGCGGCGCGGCGGAAGGAGCACCACGCCGGGCGCCGCGGACGCCGTGTGCTATGCCGCGCGCGGGAACTCATTCGTCGTGCGCGCCGACGGACGCATCGGCAAGTGCACGGTGGCGCTCGCGCACCCGAACAACGACATCGGCCGCATCCACGAGGACGGCACGCTGACGATCGATGCGGCCCGGGCCTGGCCCTGGATGCGCGGACTCGCGAGCGGCGACGCGCGTGAGCTCCTGTGCCCGCTCGAGGGCTTGCCCGGATCGGCCTCCGGCTGACGGCCGGGCTGGGCCTTGCGGAGCCGCCCGCACGGGCCGTTCGTCGGCGGATCGCGTCGGGACGCACCCTGCGCCCACCGTATGAACCGCGGAGTCCGACCGGTACGCTGCGTGGCCGTGCCGTCCGCCCCGTTCCCCGGCCGTTCCACGCGGGCCTGGAGCCGCCTCCCGCTCGTGCTCTCGCTCTTGGTCGTGCCGGTGCTCCTGTTCGGCCCGCTGATCGCGGCCGGGCAGGTGTACCTGCCCTTCCTGCCGGCCGTCGACCAGCCGCTCGCGCGCGAGAACCCGCTGGCGGCGGTGGAGGCGGGGCGCGCGCGCAACATCACGATGGGCGACCGCGTCTACCCCTTCCTGGTGGACCAGCTCTCGGCCCGCGCCGAGCTGCGCGCGGGCCACCTGCCGACCTGGGAGCCGCTGCAGACGCTCGGCATGCCGCTCTTCGGCGGCGGCATCGCGGGCCTAGGCTATCCGCCCAACTGGCTGGCCTTCCTGCTCCCGCCCGAGCGCGCGGCCGCACCGCTGGCGCTCTTCTCGCTGTTCCTGGCGGGCCTGGGGGCGTGGCTCTTCCTGCGGCGCCTCGAGCTCGATCCGCGCGCGGCGCTGTGCGGAGCGCTGGGGATGCAGCTCGGCGGCTGGGGCCTCGCCAACCTGCCCTACTACATGAAGGTCGACTCGGCGCTGTGGCTGCCGTGGGCGCTGTGGGCGCTCGAGGGCCTGGCGCGCGGCAAGCGCTGGAGTGCCACGGCGCTGGTGCTCGCGCTCGCGCTCTCGTTCCTGGGCGGGATGGTGACGATCTCGATCTTCGTGTTCGGCGCGAGCGCGCTGTACGCGCTCTTCCGCCTCGGACCGTGGTCGAAGGGCGAGCGCGCCGGAGCGCGCCAGCTCCTGCGCGCGGGCGCGCTGCTGGTGCTGGGCTTCCTGGGCGCGGCCTACTGGATCCTGCCGGTGGGCGAGGCCTCGCGCGCCTCGCTGCGGCGCGCCACTTCGGTCGAGGTGGCCACCGCGAACGCCGAGCCGCCCGCGGTCGCGCTGGGCGTGCTGGTGCCGGACCTGCTGGGCCCGCCCGGTGATCTCACGCCCTCCGCCGACCTGCCGGTGGCCTGGTGGTTGACGCCAGCCTCGATGTCGATGCGCGCCGAGAACGCGAACACGCTGGAGTGGAACAACTACGCGCTGGTCGCGCTCGTGCTGCTGGCGCTGGTCGGGCTGGTCGCGGATCCGGGCCGCGCGGCCTTTCCCGGGTTGCTGTTGCTCGCGGCCTTCGCCTTCGCGCAGGGCTGGCCGGTGGTGCGCTGGCTCTACGCCCTGCCCGGCCTCGGTCTGGGCGCGCCGCCGCGCGTGCTGGCGCTGGCCTGGTTCCTGTGGCCGTGGCTGGCCGCGCTCGGCGTCGCCAGCCTGCTCGCGCGCGCGCCGCGCGCGTTGCCGACCCTGCTCGTGGCCGCGCTGGCGGCGGCGCTCGCCCTGCTGAACGCCTGGCACGCGCTCGAGCCGGCGGCCTGGGCCGCCGAGCTGCAGCGCACGCTGCTGGCGCGCTATGAGGGCCTGACGACGATGGCCGAGATCGAGGCGCGCCTGCCGCTCGCCTCCGCCGCGGCCGCCGCACGCCACCTGGCGGAGTCCTTCGCGCGCGCGGGCTGCGCGGCCCTGGCCCTGGCGGCGGCCGGAGCGGCGGCGCTGCTGCTCGATCGACGCCGGCCACGCTTCGAACTCGGACCGCCACGCACGGCGCTGGCGCTCGGCCTCGCGTTGCCGCTCCTCGTCGCGCTGCTGCCCTTCGTGCTGCTCGAGTCCTTCGGCGTGCGCGGCCCGGCGGCGCTGCTCGGGATCTCGGCCGCGCTGGCCACCGGTGCGCTGGCCGCGCGCGTCGAGCGCACCGACCTCACGCTGTGGCTGCCCTTCGCGGCCCTGCTCCTGCTGGAGGGTTTCCTGGGCTCGCACCTGCACGTGGAGGGCCGCGCGGTGCTGAGCGAGGGCCTGTTCCCGCCCTCGCCCACGATCGAGGTGATCCGCGAGGCCGCCGGCGATGGGCGCGTGCTGCGCGTGGACGGGACGCCGGCGCTGGTCGAGGCCCAGCAGCTGGCGCGCCCGAACATGCTGGTGCCCTACGGGATCGCCGAGCTCACCCCCTACCCGACCTTCACCCCGCGCCAGGCGCCCGAGCTGGCCGCGCGCATCGACGCGCGCATGGTGCGCCGCAACCACGTGGCGCCGCTGCCGGCGCCCGAGCTGCTCGACCATCCGCTGCTCGACCTGCTGCGCGCGACCTGCGTGCTCAGCCTGCGGCCCCTGCAGCACCCGCGCCTGGCGCCGCTGCTGGAACGGCCGGGCTTCTGCGTCTACCGGCGCCTGGGCGCATTGCCGGCGGCGCGCGTCGTGCCCACGGCCACGCCCGTCGGCAGCGACGAGGAGGCGCTGGCGCGACTCACGGCCGGGAGCGACTACGCCGCGACCACCCTGGTCGCGCCCGAGTTCGCAGCCCTCGTCCCGCCCTCCGAGCCCGCGCCCGACTGGCGTGCGGCCACGGTCACGGCCGTCGAGCACCCGGCCAAGAACCGCGTGCGCGTGCGCCTGGCGGACTGCCGCGGAGGCTGGCTCGTGCTGCACGAGCAGTGGGCGCGCGGCTGGCGCGCCGCGGCCGACGGGGTCGAGGTCCCGCTGCTGCGCGCCGACCACTACTGCCGCGCGGTGCCGCTCCCGCCGGGCACCGAGGTGGTCGAGTTCGTCTACCGTCCGCGCTCGCTCGAGTGGGGCGCGGTGCTCTCGCTGGTGGCGTTGCTGGGCGTGTTCGCGTGGGAGCTCCTCAACCGGGAGTAGGCGCACCGTGCACCTGCAGATGCTGGCGAGCGGGAGCGGCGGCAACGCCGTGCTGGTGCGTGCCGGCGAGATCGCGCTGCTGGTGGACGCCGGGTTGGCGCTGGACGAGCTCGAACAGCGCCTGGCGGCGGTGCGCCTGGCGCCGCAGCGCCTGGACGCGATCGCGCTCACGCACGGGCACCTGGACCACGCACGCGCGGCCGGACAGCTCGCCAGGAAGTGCGGCGCGCGCCTCTACTGCAGCGAGAACGTGATGTCCAACGCCTCGGTGCGCGGCGCGCGCGCCTTCCACGCGCTGGCCGTGGGCGGCACGGTCACGATCCGCGCGCGCCAGGGCCGGGACGAGCTCGCGCTGCACTCGATCCCGCTGCCGCACGACGCCGAGCCGACCCTGGCCTTTCGACTCGAGCACGCCGGGCGGCGCGCGGCGATCTGCACCGACATGGGCGCGCCCGAGCACGCCGCGGCCCTGGCGCTCGCGGACGTGGAGCTGCTCGTGCTCGAGTTCAACCACGACGCCGAGCTGCTCGCGCGGGGCCCCTACTCGGACGCGCTCAAGCGCCGCGTGGGCGGTCCGCGCGGCCACCTCTCGAACGCCCAGGCGGCCCAGGTCCTGCGCTGGGCGGCGCGCGCGCCGGGCCGCGCCCCGGCCCTGCACACCCTGGTGCTCGCGCACCTGTCGGCCACCAACAACCGGCCCGAGCTGGCCCTGGCCAGCGCGCACGGCGTGCTGCAGGAGCTCGGGCTCGAGCGCGTGCGCGTGCTCGTGGCCGAGCAGGACCGGCCGGGGCCCTCGCTCGAGGTCTGAGGAGCACCCGCGGCGCGGCTCGGGGTTGCTTTCGGCCCGCGCGCGCCGGTCAATAGGGCCCAGGTTGAGTCCCTTCGTCCGCGCCCAGGCCGTGCAGTCGGCCGATCGCACCCTGGCGGGCGCGGTCTTCTGCTGCCTGCTGGCGGTCTACCTGGCCACCTTCGCCGGGCTGCCGGAGAACCCCGACGCGGAGGTCGAGTTCCAGAGCACCAGCGCGCTGGTGCGCACGCAGAGCCTGGCCCTGGGCGGGACGCCCGAGGCGGAGGCGATCGTCGGACTCGTGCACCAGGGACGGCAGGGCTACAACGTGCGCCACGGGGGTCCGGGGCGCGAGCACCAAGCCTTCAGCTGGTCGGGCGTCGGCCAGCCGCTGGTGGCCTTCCCGCTGTACCTCGCCGGGGCCCTGGCGGCGAGCCTGTTCCCCGCGCTGGAGGAGCGCCACCACGGTTCCCAGCACATGGGCGTGGCGCGCAGCGAGTACTTCGAGCACCTGCTGGTCGGGCTGCGCAACCCGCTGCTCGGGGCCCTGACCGGCGCGCTGCTGGTGCTGGCCGCGCGACGCGCGGGCGCGCGCCGTCTGCACGCGGCGCTGTGCGGCCTGAGCTACGGGCTGTGCAGCTACGCCTGGCCGCAGGCGCGCGGCACGCTCAGCGACGTGCAGGCCACGGCCGCGCTGTTCCTGGCCTTCGTGCTGGCGCAGGGCGTGCTCGAGCGCCTGGAGCGCGCCAAGAAGCCACGGCTGTCCAGCCTGTGCGGCTTCGGGCTCGCGCTGGGCTTCGCCTTCCTGACGCGCCCCGTGCTGGCGCCCGGGGTGGCGGTGCTGGCGCTCTACTTCGTGCTGCGGGTGCTGCAGGAGACACGCGCCCTGGCACGTCCGTTCCCGCTGCGCGTACTGCTCGCCGGACTCGCGCCCGCGCTGGCCTGCCTGGTCGCGGCCCTGTGGATCAACCAGCAGCGCTTCGGCGATCCGCTCGAGTTCGGCTACGGCGGCGTGGTCGACAAGCGGTGGTTCCTGCGCTGGAATCCGGAGGGCCTGCTGGGCGTCACGGTCTCGGCCGGCTCGGGCCTCTTGTGGTTCGCGCCCGGCCTGCTGCTGATCGTGCCGTGGCTCGTGCACAGCCTGCGCCGCCGCGAGTTCGCGTTGCCTGGACTGCTGCTCGGGTTGGTGCTCGCGATCGGCCTGCCGCAGGCACTGATCCCGAGCTGGCACGGAGCCTGGAGCTACGGGCCGCGCTACCTCTTGCCGCTGATCCCGTTCCTGTGGTTCCCGCTGGGCGTCTCGCTGGGTTTCGTGTGGGACCAGGTCCTCCCGCGCGCGCTCGCGTGCGGCCTGTTCGCGCTCGGCGGCGTCACGGCCCTGGGCGGCGTGCTGGTCGAATACAACACCAACCTCGACCTCAGCCTGCAGGCCGCCGGGCTGGAGTGGCCACCGCCCGCGGGCACGGATGCGCTGCACGACGAGCTCAACTTCGTGCGCACCAAGTTCGACCTGCGCTTCGCCGCGCCCTGGGCGCACTGGCGCATCTTCCGGCATCGCGTTTCCGGTCTGGGCGAGCGCTTCCCGGTGCGCGAGCTCTACTACCTCGAGCGCGAGGAGATCCTCGAGCCGAGCTTCGAGCGCTGGCGCGGCTTCAACCAATTCGCCTGGGTCGACCTGCGCCAGCGCCTGGGCGGCCCGGCCTGGCCGGGCTTCGTGCTGTGCCTGCTGCTCGTTCTGGCGAGCCTCGTGTTGCTCGGCCGCGCGCAGGATCCGGAGACCGGCTGAGCGGGAGCCGGCGCACGCCTCAGCGGAACAGGCTCCAGCGCACGATGGCCCACACCGCCGCCAGGCCGTCGCGCGGACGGATCTTCTTGCCCGCGGCGTAGTCGCGTCCGGCGTAGCGGATCGGCACCTCGTAGACGCGCACGCCCATGCGCGCGATCTTGGCCGTGATCTCGGGCTCGACCGCGAAGCTGCGGCTGCGCAGATCGAGCCGGCGCGCCACCTCGATGCGGAAGACCTTGTAGCAGGTCTCCATGTCGGTCAGGTTGAGGTTGGTGAACAGGTTCGAGAGCGTCGTCAGCAGGCGATTGCCGAGGTAGTGGTGGTAGAGGTGCACGCGTCCGAACGGGCCACCCAGGAAGCGGCTGCCGTAGACCACGTCGGCGTTGCCGTCCTCGAACGGCTTGAGCAGGGCTGGATAGTCGGCCGGGTCGTACTCGAGGTCGGCGTCCTGGATCAGGACCACGTCGCCCGTGACGTTCGCCAGCCCGGTCGCCAGCGCGGCGCCCTTACCCTGGTTCTGGGTGTGACGCACGACGCGCACCTCCGCGTGCTGCGCGGCGAGTTCGGCCAGGATGCGCGGCGAGCCATCCGTGGAGCAGTCGTCGACCACGATCAGCTCCTTCTGATAGGGCGTCGCCAGCACGCGCCGCACGAGCTCGCCCAGCGTGCGCTCCTCGTTGAAGACCGGGATGACGACCGAGAGTTTCATGCGAGCCGCCTACCCGCCGTCGCGCGCGCCACGGCTCAAGGATCGACCCGGTGCAGCACGCCCGCGTCGGCTTCCAGCACGTACAGCGTCCCCGAAGCGCCGACCGCCAGCGCGAAGTGGTCGCCCGAGAAGCTCCCGCCGGCCAGGACCGCCGCGGCGCAGTCCGCGAACAGCGGACAGTCGGAGAGCCCGCTCGTGACGTCGTAGCGGCGCAGGATCCCCTGCAGCGCGTCGACCCAGAACACGAGCCCGTCCTGGGTGGCCGCGAGCCCCATTGGCCGCGCGAGCTGCGCGCTCGTGTCGATGCCCTGCAGCGTGGCCTCGGTGCCGTCGCCCGCCAGCACCAGCGCGCTCCCGTCGAAGCCGCCGAAGAAGGGGTTGGACGCGCCGATGGCGAGACTCACGAGGCGCTGGCCCCCGAAACCGGCGCCGCCCGACTCGACCATCAGGAGCTCGCCCGGGCAGGTCGAAGCGAGCCCGCTCGGCGTGTCGAAGGACGTGACGGTCAACGCCCCCGCGCCGCTGCCGGGAGCGCCGTTGCCCGCGATCGTGGCCGACTGCGGCAGCGCCCCCAGCGCGACCAGGCGCAGGGCGTGGTTCTCCGTGTCGCACACGTACACCGTGCCGCCCGCCGCGGCGAGCAGCGTGGCCGGCGCGCTGAAGTGGAAGCGGATCGAACCCGCCAGACCGTCCGAGTAGCCGCCCAGGGCGAGCGGCAGGCCGGCCACGCCCTGGACGCTGTCGGGGAGGTCGCGACGCACCCCGAGCAAGGTGTTCGAAGCGTGCTCGGCCACGATCAGGAACTGCGCGTCGAGCACGGCGATCCCGGACAGCGCGGCCGGCGCGAGGATCCCGGCCGGCACCAGGTAGCTGGATTCGATCACCCCCGGCGCGACCAGCACGGTGTCGGTCGGCGGGCCGCCCCCGCCGGGGAAGGCCAGTTCGTGGATGCTGCCGTCGGCACCCGTCAGGTACAGCGTCTCGCTTCCCGCCACGGCCGCGATCTGGCTCGCGGGACCGATCGCGGCGCTGGCGAAGACCGGAACGAGGGTGCCGGGCACGGGCGTGGTGGGCGCGCAGCCCTGGGTGCCGAAGGGCGAGGGCACGACCGGGACGAAGCCCGCGCCCGAGTTCGACGAGCCCTGGCGGCAGGCGGCCGCGAGCAGCGCGAGCGGGAGGCAGGCCACGAGACGGCGCGACCGAGACGAAGAGCGCATAGGCGCGAGAGTCTCTCCGGCCCCGCACCGCGCCGCAAGCACGCGGCCCGTTCGAACCGTCCGGGGGCCGCTAGCCGGCTTCCCGCTGCGTGGGCGCCTTGCCCTTGCCCTCGCCCTCGGCCTCGCCCGAACGGCAGCGCACCTCGGCCTCGGCCGTGTCCACCACGCTGAGCTCTTGCCCCTTGGCGGTCAGCTTCTTGCCCTGCTTCTCGAGCACCGTCAGGAGCTGCACCGGACGGCCCCACAGGGCCGCCAGGTTCAACAGCGAGGCCTGCGCGCGTCCGAGCGAGAGGTCACGCCCGTCGTGGTGGTGCACGAAGAGCAGCTCGCCGTGTCCCCCGGCATCGACCTCGACCAGCTCGATCTGCGGCAGCCCGCCCCAGGCCAGCTGCTGCAGGCACCAGGACTTGACGGCCTTCCAGTCGGGCGTCGGCGCGCCCGGTTCCTGGCCCGGGCGCCGCAGCAGCGGGCGCAGGAAGCGCTCGGCGAATTCCTCGTCCACCAGCTTGTGCACCAGGCTCACGTCGTTGTGCACGCAGCGCAGGCGGAAGATGTCCTCGCCGCGCAGCTCGGCGTGCCGGAAGAGCTCGAGCCCGAGCTTGTAGGGGTTGAGCTGTCCGGGTGCGCTCGAGGTCGCGGCCGAGTGGCAGTCGGCGAAGTCCAGCACCTCCGACGCGTCCAGGATGCCGCCCGTCAGGAGACGCGAGTGCCAGTAGGAGGCCCAGCCCTCGTTCATGATCTTGGTCATGCGCTGGGGCGCGAAGTAGTAGGCCTCGGCGCGCACCAGGCGCACGAGGTCGCGCTGCCAGGCCTCGAGCGGCGCGTGCTGCTCCAGGAAGCCGAGCACGTCGTAGCTCGGGAGGCGTCGGTTGCGGGGCTCGACCGCGAGTTCGCTGGCCGGCACGGGCACGTCGCCGAGCGGCGGGCTCGAGAGCGCGTCCAGCGCGCGCAGGGCGCGCTCCGAGGCCGGCGGCTGGGCCCGCAGCGCCTCGGGCGCGTGGCCGTGCTCGCGGCGCGGCAGGAAGGGATCGATCAGCGTGTCCAGCGACAGCACCTTGTCCAGGAACTGCTCCACCGCCTCGAGCCCGATGGCATCGACGTAGCGCCGCACGCGCGTCGAGTGGTTGGCCATCGCGTCGAGCATCTTGCGCTCGGTCGGCGCGAACCACAGGTTGTGCTTGAAGAAGTCGGCGTGGCCGTAGACGTGAGCCATGACCAGCTTCTGCTCCATCAGCGAATTGGAGCGCACCAGGTAGGCGTAGGTCGGATCGTTGTTGATGACCAGCTCGTAGATCTTCGAGAGGCCCCACTGGCGGCCCTTCTCGAGGCGCTCGTACTCCATGCCGAAGCGCCACGACGGATGGCGCACGGGGAAGCCGCCGTAGGCCGCGACGCCGTTCACGTCCTTGGCGTCGAGCAGCTCGAAGACCACGTCGAAGAAATCGAGCCCGGCCTTGCGCGCGGCGTCCTCGATGATGACGGCCTGGTACTTCAGCGCCGGCGGCAGGTCGCTGCGCAGCCTCATCGGGTCCTGCCTCTGCCAGGCCCCGCGCCCTCCGCGCCGCCGCGGTCGGCCCGGCAACCGCGCTCGGACGCGCAGAACACGGAGCCTGTCGAGCCCGCCCTCATCGTCCCTTCCCCAGGAAGGCCTTGATCGCCTCGGGCACGTCGCCGCGGTCGTTGACGCTGGCGGTCACCAGGATCTCCTCGTCCCCCAGCGCCCCGTCCAGGTCCTTCTTGAACTGGCCCGAGCCGTGGGCGCTCTTCACCTGCCCGTAGCAGAACTGGTTCACGCGCGGCAGCAGCTCGTCGCGCAGCATGGAGATGCACAGCTCGGTGTCCCGCGCCGACCAGTTGTCGCCGTCGGAGTAGTGGAACGGGTAGATGTTCCAGTCCTCGGGTCGGAAGCGCTCGGCCACCTGCTTCAGGCACAGCTCGTAGGCCGAGGAGATCTTGGTGCCACCCGACTCGCGCAGGTGGAAGAAGGTGTGCTGGTCCACCACCCGCGCCACGGCGTCGTGCACGATGTAGACGACCTCGAGGTTCTTGTACTGGCTGCGCAGCCAGGTATCGATCCAGAAGGCCTTGATGCGCACGATCTCCTTCTGCTCGCGCCCCATCGAGCCGGACACGTCCATCATGTGGAAGACCACGGCCGAGGACTCGGGCGCCGGACAGGCCTTGCGCATGCGGAAGCGGAAGTCGGCGCGGATCGGCACGACGCGCGGCGCGCTCGGGTCGTAGACGCCGGAGGCCAGCGTGCGCTTGAGCGCGTTCTTGAAGCTGCGCCGGAACTGCCGCAGGGAATCCGGGCCGGTCGCGCGCACGCCGTTGTAGCGTCCGCCCTCGCTGGCCAGCTCCTTGACCCCGCGCGGCTCGATGTTGGGCAGTTCCAGCTCCTGGCCCAGCATCTCGGCCAGCTCGTCGAGCTCGACCTCGACCTCCAGGATGTGCGCACCCGGCTGGCTGCCGGCCGAGCCACCACCCTCG
This sequence comes from uncultured Planctomycetaceae bacterium, assembly GCA_964631945.1. Classification (GTDB taxonomy): domain Bacteria; phylum Planctomycetota; class UBA1135; order UBA1135; genus JABFRZ01. The sequence continues at coordinate 2,639 of CAZWAY010000077.1, read as the reverse complement.
CCCTCGCCGACCTCGCCCTCGCCACCCTCGCCCTCGCCCTCACCCTTGCCGCCCTTGCCGCGCGGGTTCTCGCCGAACACGAAGCGCGGCAGCTCGATCTGCGGCAAGGGGATCGAGACGGCGTGCTCGCCGGCGCGCCCGATCAGCTCGCCGGTCGAGAGATAGCGGCGCAGGTCGGCACGAATGCGCCCGCGCACGATCTCGCGGAAGCGCGCGCGATCGGCCTCGATGCGGAACATGGTGGCTCCGCCTTCAGGCGGCCTCGGGCGTCGAGCGCTTGGCATCGCCGCGCGCGAACAGGGCGGCCACGTACTGCAGCACCTCCTCGGCGCTCTTCTCGTCGTAGCCGAAGCGCTCGGAGAGCCGCTGGCGGATCACGTCGATCTTCTCGCGCGTGGCCGGATCGACCACGCTCGAGACCAGGCTGGTGAGCTGGATCGTGTCGCGCCGGTCCTCGAACAGCTTGAGCTCGAGCGCGCGCGTCAGGCGCTTGTTCTGGCGGTAGTCGAAGGTCCGGCCCTCGATGTGCAGGGCCGCGATGTAGTTCATCAGCTCGTGCCGGAAGTCGTCCTTGCGCGAGTCGGGGATGTCGATCTTGCTCTCGATCGAGCGCATCAGGCGCTCATCCGGATCGCGCTCGCGTCCGGCCGCGTCGATGACCTTCTCACGCGTGGTGTAGGCCTTGACGTTGTCGACGTACTTGGCGCACAGGCGGTCCACGGCCTCACGGTCGGCGGCCACGGCCACCTGCACCTCGTGCTTGATGATCTCCTCGTACTCCTCGCGCGCGTGGGAGATGAGCTGGCCGTAGCGCTTGCGCACGTCCTCGTTGGTGATCAGGCTGTGGTGCCGCAGGCCGGTCTCCAGCATGCGCAGCACGTCCAGCGGACCGATGCACTCCTTGCCCATCACCATCGCCGCGGCGATGCGGTCCTGCACGTAGCGCGGCGAGATCCCGAACATGCCCTCGCGCACGGCCGAGTCCTTCATCTCGCGCACGTTCTCGGCCGTGAAACCCTGCACCTCCTCGCCGCCGTAGAGCTTGGCCTTCTGCAGCACCGAGAGGTTGGGGTGGGTCGGCTCCTCCAGGCGCGAGAGCACCGACCACAGCGCGGCGATCTCGAGCGTGTGCGGCGCGACGAAGGGGCTCTTGATGAGCTCGGGATTGAACTGGCGCTTGTAGATACGCACCTCGTTCGTGACCGACATGTTGTAGGGCACGTCGATCTTGATGGTGCGGTCGCGGAAGGCCTCCATCAGCTCGTTGTTCTGGAGCTTGCGGTACTCGGGCTCGTTGGTGTGCCCGATGATGACCTCGTCGATGTGCGTCTGCGCGAACTTCTTGGGCTTGACGGCGTGCTCCTGGCTCGCCCCCAGCAGGTCGTAGAGGAAGGCCACGTCGAGCTTCAGGACCTCGACGAACTCGAGCAGACCGCGGTTGGCGATGTTGAACTCGCCGTCGAAGTTGAAGGCGCGCGGATCCGAGTCGCTGCCGTACTCGGCGATGCGCCGGTAGTTGACGTCGCCCGTCAGCTCGGTCGAGTCCTGGTTCTTCTCGTCCTTGGGCTGGAAGGTGCCGATGCCGATGCGGTCCTTCTCCGAGAGCAGCAGGCGCCGCACGCGCACGTGCTCGATCACGCGCATCCAGTCGCCACGATAGCGCTCGAGCAACGCGCGGAAGTGGAAGCGACTGACGGGGTCCAGCTCACCCGCCAGCTCGATGCGATAGCTGCGCTTGAGGCTCTTGTTCAGGCGCCGCTCGACCTCGGGCCGCGCCTCGACCGGGATCAGCAGCAGCGGATCCTGGTTCATGGGCGAGGGCACGACCTCGCCGTCGAGGTGCCAGGAGAACGTGTACAGCGCGCCTGCGTCGCTGGCGCTGTAGGCCTCGAGCCCGCGCTTCAGCAGCCGGGCGATCGTGCTCTTGGCCGAGCCCACCGGGCCGTGCAGCAGGATCACGCGCTTCTCCGGCCCCAGGGCCTGGGCCCCGGCCCGGAACACCTGCACCAGCTGGTTGAGCGGCTCGTCCAGCCCGAAGACCGCATCGCGGCCGCGGTCGAAGGGATCGTCGAACAGCTTCCAGCGCGGCGGCGCGCCGCGCTTGGTGGCCTGCTCGTAGCCGTGGAACTCGATCATGTCGAGCAGCCGCTGCCAGGCGTTGCGCGCCACGGCCGGGTTGCGCTCGGCCAGCGCGAGGTACTCGCGGAACGAGCCCTCCCAGTGGAGAGCGGCGTAGTGCTCGGGACTGATGTGCCGCTGGACGGCGTCCAGCAACGACTGGGGATGATCCATGGAGTGGCTCCGCGTCGGAGCGAGCGGCCTGGGGGACACCGTTTCGCCTTCCCCCCTTCGGGTTCAGGCCATCGGCGACTTGATCCCGCCGGGTGATGGGCCGCAGCGAAAGCTCTTCCGCTGCGTGGCCGCCGCACCACCGGCCCTATAGTCCGCCGCCGCGCGCGCGCGCCGGTATCTTCGAGCGCGTCGAGCTCCGACTCGTCGGTAGGCACGCGCGGCAGTGCTCACTCCGCGACGCGAGGAGTGTCGGCCCCTCGCGCACCGTTCCGTGGTCGCCCGGCGACCGACGGCTAGGAGTCTGCGCCACGGATCGGGAAAAGCGGGCTGGATCTCGGGTCCTTAAC